>DASWHR010000068.1:0-57504 GCA_036398095.1 Actinomycetota bacterium | reverse complement strand
CTCACCGACGGGTCGGGAGAGGGGTTCGGGTGCGGGGGCGTCTGGTCCTCGCCGATGCTCGCATACCGTGGCGGGAGCGGCGTGATCGTCTTCGGCACCTCGAACTGCGAGCATCCCGGCGATTCCGCCGCGGCCGGCGAGATCGGCGCCGAGACGATCTTCGGCGTGGAGGCCAAGACCGGCGAAGAGCTGTGGCGATTCCGGCCACGCGATCCGAACCGCCTTGACGACGATTTTGGCGCGACGCCGAACCTGCTGCCGGCGACGCCGGCGCATCCGAGCGGCATCGTCGGTGCGGCCGGAAAGGACGGCGTCTACTATGCCCGCGATCTGATCGACGGCGACGCCGCGCACACCACCCGCGCCGCACAGTCCGGCCACCTCGTCGGGGACTTCGCGATCGGCGGCATGATCGGGTCGCCGGCGACCGGCCCGGTCCAGATGTCCTGGATCCCCGAGGATCAACGGCATCTGGTCATCGCGACCGCAGCGCTCGGCACGCCGATCGGCGAGCCGATCGACTCGGGCGCGTTCCCGATCGACGCGACACTCGCCGAGGATCCCGCCCGCCTGCTGTCGCTGCACGCGCTCGACGCGGCCACCGGCGAAATCGTGTGGCGCACCCCGCTGTCGGGTCCGTCCTACGGCGCCCCCGCGCTTGCCGGGAACGTTGTGTTCGTGCCCGTCACGTTCCAGAGCCGCGTGGCGGCCTTCGACGCGGCCACCGGAGTGCCGTTGTGGTCGCTGCCCACGATCGGCGCGCCGTCGTCCACTCCGGTCGTCGTCGCGGACTCGCTCTACATCGGAACCGGGACCCGCGAAACCGACGCTGAATTCAAGGCCTTCGGCAACGAAGCACAGGATTTCTTCGGATCGATCGCCGGCGCGCATCCGCTCTCGCCGGCTTCGACGATCAGCGCGTTCACGATCGCGCCGCTCAACGCCAGTCCGTAACGTCTTCGGGCGACTTCTTCGCGATGTCGGGAACGCTTGCGTCACCAGCCGCATACCCGACGGGAATCACCAGGAACGGCTTCTCGGACGAAGGCCGGTCCAGGATCGCGTTCAGGAAGCGCATCGGCGACGGCGTGTGCGTCAGCGTCGCCAGGCCGGCGTGATGCAGCGACGCCAGCAGAAGGCCGACGGCGATCCCGACGGACTCTTTCAAGTAGTAGGCCTTCTCGCCGCTGGGACCTCGGTGCACTTCGAACACGACGATCAGAAACGGCGCGTCCGTCAAGTGCGGCTTTCGCCAGTCGGTGCCGAGCGGCTCGAGTGCGGCCAGCCACTCGCCGGCCGACGCGGACGAGTAGAACGCGCGCTCCTCCTGCTCTGCTCCGTCGCGAATTTTCTGCTTGCGATCCGGATCGGAAACGACCACGAAATGCCACGGCTGACGGTTCGCGCCCGACGGGGCGGTATTGGCGGTCGCGATCGCAAGGCGGATCAGCTCGGGGTCCACCGGCCGCGTCGCGTAGTCGCGGATCGAGCGTCGCGTCGCCATCCGCTCGAAGAAAGCGCGAGCGACGCGCGGGGCGTCGGCGCGATCGACCTCGTTGACGGGTGCCGCGACCGCGCGGTGTCGCGGATTGCAGGTCATCAGCCGGGCAGTCCGCCCTCGGGCGAGGATCCCGGGCTGGGCGGCGAAGGCGACGGGTTGGGCGTGGGCGACGGCGACGGATCGCCGCCGATCTCTTGTGGATCGAACACCTGAACCAGCCCGGTCCATCCGAAGATCGAGAACGTTCCCTGGCGTCGCGAGCCGCCGATGATCACCAGCTTGCCGGTCACGTCCGCGTACGCGGCGCCGTGCACGGCCAGCAGCGGCTTGGGCCCTTCCAGCCACACCGCCCCGATCGGGTCGAATGCCAAGTGCAGTTCGTAGACGCGTCCGCCGATCATCTTCGGGTCCTCGCCGCCGACGACATGGATCAATCCGTCGTCGAGCGCCGCCGCCGCGGTCGCGCTGAGCGCGTCGGGCAGCGGCGGCCCCTCCGACCACGAGTCCGCGGCGGTGTCGTAGATGTCGACGCGGCGGCTGACCGAGGAGTCTCGCCCGCCGATCACGTAGATCTTGTTTTGCACTACGACCGCCGCGGCGTGGTCCCGTGGACCGGGCATGGTCGCGCCGGTCGTCCATCCTTTCGCGCGGTCGAAGATGAGCACGTTCGCCGACGGGCCGCGTCCCGCCACGACGTAGAGCTTGCCGCCGACGGCGACCATCGCATGCCCGACGCGCCCCTCCGGCATGTCGGTCAGACGCTCGAAGGAGGTCCGCCCCGGCCGCAGCACCCAGACGTTCGCGTGCGGCTCGAGGCCGCGTTTGTTCGGCGTGCCGCCGGTCACGTAGAGCGTATCGGCCAGCCCCGCGGCCGCGAGATGATGACGCGGCTCCGGCAGCGGCGGGCCGTCGCGCCAGGCGTTCGCCGGAGGGTCGAAGATCTGGACGCGGTCGAGCACCTTGGCAAGCGGACCGGCCAGCCCGCCGACCGCGTAGACGAGCCGGTCGGGACACGGCGTCCCGGGGCACAGCCTGGGTCCGCCCGGCTGTGCCTCGACCACGCCGGCCGCCAGCTCGCCCCGCGCGCCGGGCATGCTCCGCACGCGAAGCCACCCGGCGGAGTCGCGCCGGGGGGGAGGATTGCTGGTGATCAGGTATCCCGCGAACGCCCCGAGGACGACCCCGAGGACGAGCAGGCCCACCAGGACCGCCGAAAAGATCCGTCTCATAGGGCGTTCGGAGAATACCGGACCCCATGCCGCACGGAACGACACGCGGCCGGAGAGTCGAATTCCCGATCGCCCTGGATGCCTTTTCTTTCCCTTTTGCAATGAATGGGCGATATGCTTGAACCTCGATTCGTTTCAAGGGGGGTCTCATGCGTAGGGCACTCGCAGCGATCTTGATCGGCCTGCTTGCACTTCCGGTCGGAGGCGTCGCCTCGGCTCGGGCCGAAACGCTCGGCGACTTGGTGGAGCGCGAACTGCTCGCAGCCGCGCGCGATGCGGGCATCGGCGAAGCGGCGGCGCTCGGCTCGATCCAGTCGATCGAGTTCGTGCGGAGCGACGGATCGAGCGGCGTCCGATCCATGACGGCGGCCGAGATCATTCGCCGGCTCGACGCCATCCCCGCGGCCGGCTCGAACTCGGCACCAGGCATCGTCGACGGCGTGCCCGAGATCGTCGCCGGCGACCTGACGCACGGCTACGTCAAATTCGGCATCGGACTGTCGACGCTCTATCGGGTCACGCAATCGACGGTCGTTCCCGCGACACCGGGCGCGGTCGTGAGCGATCCGGCGACGGGCCTGCCGGTCTTCACCGAGTACGGCGGCCCGCTCATCCAGGTCAAAGGCGGCGGCTGGGACCTCGGACTGCACGGCGCGGGCGTCGGCTTCGGCGGCCTCAACGTGGATCTCGCCGAAGGCGGTCCCTACGTCGCGCCGGTCGCGTTCGGCATTCTCGAGGATTCATCCATCGACTTCGCCGGCCACGGGTCGGTGAGCCAGGTCTGTGTGAGGCTCCCGTTCGTCGGCTGCGTGGTCGCGCTCGGATTTCTCGACGGAGACGGACTGACGATTTTCGACAGCGACCTGCCGGCCGAACTCCCGGTCCTGCCGTAGCGACAACGAAGCGTCGCGGTTACAACACGCACAGCAGGCTCGGTGTCGTCACCGATGCCGTCGGCGAGTCGGCACTGCGCCACGCGAGCTTCGTCGTCTGCACCCGGTAGTAGTAGGTCGTGGATGCGGCTACGTTCAGATCGGCCCACGTGACCACCGTCGCCGACGCGATCGTCGCGACGCTCGAATACGGGCCACCCGCGGCGGTCGCGCGAAGCACGATGTAGCCGTCGGCGAACGTCGACGTCGTCTGCGACCACGACACGCTCACGGATCGGGACACGCCGGGCACGCATGACGCGTTGACGGCCGAAGCCGAAGCCGGGGCCGCCAACGTGGCGGATGAGACGCTCATCGCCGGCGGCGACGGCGCCGTCGCGAACGTTCCGAACGCGGGGGGAAGCGGCGCGGTCACCGACAGCGCGGCGACGACGAAACCGAGTTCACGGATGCGCATGAATTCCTCGCGCGAGCGTCGCGGCGACTCGCGGCATGCCGCCGCGCCGCGGACGGACCGAACACCGCCGCCGCCGTCCGTCGGTCCAGATGTCGGCGAGCCACCACAACCCGACGATCGCCGGGATCGCATAGAGCAGCACCGGCCGCAACGCCGGCGAACGCAGGCGCGATATCGCCGTGCCGGCATGCGGGACCGCCCCCGCTACCTTCCATACCCGCCCACCCTCGATCCGAGCCAGCCACGGGTCGGGTTCGGCGTTCGCATCGCCCTTCGTTCGCACGACCGGGGCGGCACCGGCTTCGACGACCTCGGCCACGCGATGCGTCACGACGGGGTCGCCGTCGATCGGGGCGTTGAACGTCACCACGTCGCCGACGCGGATCGCGGCGGGATCGGCCGGGATCACCACGACCAGGGACCCGGCCGGAATCGCGGGATCCATGCTGCCGGTGAGCACGGTGAGCGTCCGGTATGCGCCGAGCCGGGGACCGAGGCCGATCGCGATCATCGCCAGACCGGCCGAGATCACGACCGCGAGGACCGCCATCCGGAACATGCTGCGGAGCGCCACGATCGTGGCGCTCCGCAGAGTCAGGAAGGCGGCCTCCACGGCCACGTCATCCTTAGGCGTCGGTCCCGGCGCGCTGCGTACCGGTGAAGGAGTACTGAATCGTGGACGACACGCCCTGGAACGAGTTTCCGGCCGAGGACGGCAGCGACAGCGTCAGCCGCAGGTTGTCCGTGTTGCCGGCCGTGGTCGTGGTCAGGTTCGACAGGGAAAGCGTCGAGCCGATCACGGCCCGCGAGGCCAGGACCGTGGAGGTGGTGCCGGCGCATGTGTAGGTGAAGGCCGGGCTGGTTCCGACCTCGACCCAGGCGACGCTGCACCGTTCGATGATCATCTGCAACCCGTCGGTCGCGTCGGTGTCGAGCAGCGACGATGTCGTCGCGGTGGTGGTCAGCGTGATCGACGCCAGGTTCTGCGAACCGGTGTTGGCGATGTTGAACGAGCGCTGCATCGTGTCGCCCGGGACGACACCGGTCGCGTTGACCGTCAGACGGTTCGTCGATGCGCCGGTGGCGCCGAGCGCGATCACGACGGTGCCGCTCGAGACGGTCTGCGACGCCGACGTGGTGCTGGTGAAGCTGGCGAACGTCCCGAGCCCTGCGATCGAAGCCGCGCACCCCAACACGGCCATGGACAACAGGATCTTGCGCGTTCGGCTGCGCTGTGTGTTGGATCGGATCATTGATTTGTCCCCTTCGTTGTATGTGCCGCGTCTCCCCGGACCTATCCAGCCCGGCTCCCATCGCGGCGCCCCCTCAAGATTCGGGTGTGCCCGCGGCGAACATGAGGATCAAAGCGGGCCATCCCCATGAGCAGCTTTGACTAGCGCAGCCTTCAAGCGATCCAAGAACTTTCTAAAGCGAGCCACCGGATCGCCCGAATATGGGGAACGGTGCGGCTTTCGCACCCAAACGGCTTCGAGCCCGGGGTTGGACGCGGGAATCGGACGACGGCTGCGGCGGGCGCGGCCGGCGAACCGACCGCGTCCACCCCAGGCTCTAGAACCCCGATCCGCGCTGCGAGCGGCCACGCGGCGAAGGAAACGGTGCGGCCCGGCGATGTCGTCGCCGGGCCGCTTCGCGTTCGATTGCCGGATCAGCGCCGGATCAGCGCCGGCGCACGGGCGGAGCCGTAACCGGCAAGCCGACACCGACGTAGTGGGTCACGTGCGGCCCGTCGCTCGGATGGTTCAGTTGCGAGTCCACGTAATAGTCGATGCCCATCGGCGTCGAATACTCGCGGAAGATGATGCCGTTGTAGACGCCGGGAACACCGGCGCTCTTCATCGGGATCCGCCGGTACATTCCGGTCTTGTGGGCCCGGACCATCGTCGACGGCTGTCCGACGTTGAACGCATAGGCCGTCAGCCACGACGTCTGGCCGGCGACGCGCACCCGCTGTTCGGAATGCCACACAAGCGGAATCTGAGGCACGTACGAGCCCATCGGCACGCCCAGATGCTTCATCACCTCGCGCGTAAGCGCCACCTGCTCCTGTCCGAGCACGACCTGGCGGAGGTTGAAACCGAAGAAGACCGTCTTGAAGCCCTTGTGCGCGGCGTTGCCGGTGACGCGCACGCCCATGTCGCCGCCCTTGGCGTAGGACAGCAGTCGCGCGGCGGTCCCCTTCTCCGACGCGCTTTCGCCGGCCGCCATGTCCCACACGTCCTGCAACGGCCGGCCTGGGAGCACGTCGGTCACGATCGGGCGCTTGCCGCCGATCGCGCTGACGTCGCCGGCCCCGCTGACAACGCCGCCGCCCGACTGAATCGTGTCGTTGGCGATGACGCCGAAGTAGTCGCGGAGGAACGGAATCATGTCCGGCGTCGCGCCGGGGTTGGTGCGGCTCGGCGGCGATCCCAAAGCCGAGGCGGCCCGCGTGCTCGTGTACCAGAGCGTCCCGCCGCCGTTCAGGTACGTGGCGATCTCGCGGCGGTCGTCGGCGTTGAGCTGGCCCTGGTACCGGTCCAGGCCCGCCTCCCAGATCACGGCTTTGTACTGGCGCATCAGCGCCGCGTCGGCGTGGTCCTTGGCAAGCGCCCACGGGATGCCGAGTGCGGTGAGCGCACCGATATAGGTCTCCTCGTTGTCGGTGGAGCCTTCGTCGTCCACGATCAGAACCACGGGGCTCTCGGGGCCGACGGTGATCGTCGTCTTCTGCGTGTTGTTCGTCTCCAAGAGCTCGGCGATCTCCTCGGTCGGATCAACGGTCGCGAAAAGATCGATCTGTCCTTCGCGCGACGGTGTCCACATGAAGGGAACATCGGCGTTGGCGTAGCCGCCGAGCGTCACCGTGGTGGAGCCGACGAGCGGGCCGTCGGGCGCGCCTTCCCGCAGGGCGACATCGACGGCGCGTAGCGCCTTGCCGCCGTTGTTGTAGACGGGCACGACGATCCGGCCGGCACGACCGGCGTTCATCGGCGCCGAACCGTTCGTCTTGGTCGGCGTGCCGCGAACGAATCCGGCCGAGACGTCGGACTCGGTCTTGCCGATGTTGACGATGTCCAGCGAGATCACATCCGGACCCGCGCCTTCGGCGGCATGGGCCATTCCCTCGAACGAGGAGGGGCCGATATTGGTGAAGGCCCAGCCGGTTGGCTGGCCTTGGTTCGTAAACGTGTCGGCCGTGCCCATGGTGAAGAAGGGCAGGCCGAAGCCGACCGTGAAATCGTGTTCGGTGCATGCGGCGAAGTCGCCGACGCGCAGCACCCATTCACCGGCCGGCGGCTTGTAGACGACCAGCGTCTCGGGCGATCCGGCCCCGGCGGAGTCGATCGAGGCGACCTGGCGCAGCTCGCCGTTCTTCTCCTTGTAGAGCAACGCCAGCGTGCAGTCGCCGAAGTTGTTCAGCTCCGCCTTCATCTCGTAGTTGGCGGGATTGGCGTCGACGGTGAACGGATAGTCGGCCTCGGTGAACGGCGCCAGGACGCCGCCGCCGGTGACCGCGGCCTGCGGCGTGCCGCCTGTCGGGATGCCCGGCGGGTTTCGGCGCGTGCCGGTCGTCATGCCGGTCGCGGTCCCGAAGAACAAGTCGCTCGGCTCGCCGCGCGAGTAGTTGAGCTGCAACTCTTGGGTGTTATCGAGGAAGTCGAACTCCTCGACGTCCAGCTGCGACCGGTTCGGATCGCTCTGGCCGTTGTTCGCGCCGTAGTAGACGTTGGACTTCTTGTGGTAGTCGAAATGCCAGACCATCACGCCGGTCGAGTATGCGAAGCGATCGAAGTACGGCGAGCGGTTCATCTCGGGGTGCATCGGAGGCGCGGTGACCGAGCGCGAGATGTATTCGATGTACCAGCCTTGCGTGATGTACTTGCCGTTCTTGGGATCCTTCGGCAAGCCGTAGACGTCCGCCGGCTCGGTCGAGTCGGTCCACTCGACCGGTACCAGGACGATGTTCGGATCGACCTTGGTGACGTCGTAGTTCTTCATCGGCATGATCTCGCGCGGGGCCAGCTTGACTCCGCGAAGGTCCGACGACACCACCTTCGGCGTGACCCAGCCTTGAAACACGCGCGTCACCGGGTTGGCGCCGAGCGGATTCGTGCCGGGCGGGTTCCCGAACCACGACCCGCCGGCCATGATGTCCCAGTCGCCGGTGCCCGCGGACGAGTAGCCGGTGTTGTAGTAATCGGGCTCGCCACGTGCATGCATCATCTCGTGGACGGCGACGCCGATGTTGCCGCCGATCTCGGGCATCGTGAACACGCGATCCACGACAACCGGCTCGCCTTCCGCGTTGACGTCGGAGGTCGGCATGCCGCCGCGCTCGGTCAGCAGCGGCCCAAGCGGCGCGGGAATCAGGCTCGACGCGAACGTGACTTCGAACGCGTGCGACCAGGTATGGCACGGATCGCCGGTCGCCGCCATGTCCGCACCGGAGTGGATGAGCCCGACGAAGTCGACCTTGCCGTCGTTGTCGTTGTCGTACTTGCCGTAGTCGATCTCTGGATCCGACTGGGGCACGGCCTCGATCGCCATGCCGACCGCGCCGATGCCGCCGATGCCGAGCGCGTTGCCGGCGGGGTCGCCGTCGTCCACGCGCGGCACGCTCCCGACCAGCGGAGCCGACAACTCTTGCCCGGCGACTTCCTGGGTCTCGGGTTCGACGTTGCCGTAGTAACACGGATCGTTCAACGAACGGTAGGACGTGTAGGGGCCGAAGACGTCCACGTCCACCAGGAACTGGCCGTAGGAGTTTTCCAGCCAGAATTCGGTCATCGTGCCGGTCGCGTTGCCGCCGAAGCCGTCGAGCATCTTGGTGAAGAACTCGACATCGTGGCCTTCCTGGAACTGCGGGCTCGTCTGGCCGGCTTCCTTGTCGTACCAGGTCGCCACCAGAAGGAACGGCGTGTGAAACACGTAGGGAAGCTGGCCGGTCTCGGCGGCCTGCATCTGCGCGTTGTACGAGGCGACCTGAAGCACGCGCAGCGTTTCGTCGCGCCAGCGACCCATTTGGCCATCCCAGATGCTCGGGATGCGGCCGAGCCCTTCGGGTGTTCCGGCCGGGACGGGATCGATCCCGACGCGGGCCGGCGACGGCATCAGCTTGGAACCTTCGGCGGATGCGGCGTAGTACCACCAGCCGCTCGATTGGTCTTTGACGACGGCATGGTTGCCGTCCACGGTTTCCAGATTGCCGCCGACCTCGCCCGGCTGCAGCGTGCCGCGGAACGTCGAGCCGTCGGGCTGCTTGACGACGATCGCGAACGGCGCCGGCGGATACAGGTCGGCGAAGAGGCTCTTTGGGGCCGGCTTGGGCGCGGGGGTGGGCGCCTTTGCGGCGGTTCCGGATTGCGGCAACACCGACACCGCGACGGTGAGCGCGGCCAGCGCTGCAAGGATCGTACGACGACGCACAGTTCCTCCTTCCGCGCGGTTCGTGCCGCGGCGGTCGTGATTCGCTTCGTATCGGACGAATGCTCCGCGGGCCGCCACGATGGGCGTCCCATTCCGTCACGCTTCGTGTTCGACTCGGAGGATAGAAGATCCTCCCCCCGCTTCGCCGGATCCGGCATGATTCGGGGCCGTTTCGCCTGCTTTGGCGCACCAAGCGGAAGGCGAGCAAAGCGAAAACCCGCCGGGTGTTCGGCGGGCTTTCGCTTTTTGTGCCGGCGTTTCGCGGGGGCTTATGCCGTGCGGCCGCGAAGCCAGACCGCAAGGCTCGCGGCGATGGCCATGAGCAGCGCGACAAGCACCGCCGATCCCACGCCGGTGGCGGGAAGCGGCGCGCCGGACTTGACTCCTCCGACCGTCGACGGTGCGCGAGGCGACACGATGGACGGATACGCTCCGAACGCGGGGCCGATCGCCGACGCGACCGGGTTGAGCTCGCCGGCTGCGGCAACGCCGGTCCGGTCGGTCGCCTCGATCGCGTACTCGAATCCGGCCGGCGTCACGACGGAGGCGGGGATCATCGCCTCGAACACGTTGGCCGCGTTCGATTCGAGCATCGGAACGATCGTCCATGCGCCCGAGCCGACGCCGCTGCGGTAGCGAAGCGTCACCGATGCCAGACCGTCGGCGTCCGAGACGGTCGCCACGACCGGCGTAGCTTGTCCGTTGAGGCGCACGCGCCACGGCGCATGATGGATGAGCGGCGCTGCGTCGGCGGCGCGACCGCCGAGCGGCACGCCGAAGTACGCGAGCGTCGACTTCAGGATCTGCTGGCGGACCTCTCCGTCGCGGAGCTGGCCGAGCGAGAACGAGTGCGTTTCGGTCTTGGAGGTGCCGGCCGCGTAGCGAACACCGACGGTTCCCTCGACCTCGTGCTCGACCTCCGGATCGAGGCGATACAGCTCCGTCCCGCCGTCGACCTCGTACTCGTCCATCAACGACCGTCCGGGGGCCAGGTCGGCGTGGAAACTGAAACCGTTGCCTTTCGCCGCGCCCGTTCCGTACTGCCAGATGTCTTTGTGCTTGAGACCCAGATGCTCGGGCAGCCAGTCGGAATCGACGGCGCTGATGCCGCTGATCGTTCGCGATCCCGTTATCAGCAGCTTGCCGCCGCCCTTCAAATAGTCGCTCACGTTCGCGCGGTCGCGAATGTCCACCGAGTTCTTGCGTTGCGTCGAGCCCGCCGACCAGATCACGGCGGCGTAGCGCTTCAGTTCCGCACGCGACGGATGGTCGCCGGTGATTGCCAGCGGAACGCCGAGGCTGGCGAGCGCGCCGGCGTAGGCCTTCTCGAGCCCGAAGTTCTGGTCGTCGTCGACGATCAGAACGCGCGCGTTCGCGTCCCCGACGTACAGAGTCGAGCGCTGATGGTTGTTGCCCGTCACGACCTCGCCCGGCTTGACCTGGATGCGGGTCAGGAATTCGCGATCCCCCCGATCGGTCGGCGTGAACGGGATCGAGATCTCGGCGTGGTCGTAGGCTTTCAGCACCGGAATGCGCCGGGTCGCGACGGAGCGGCCGTTCTCGAACACCGTCAAGTCGACCCCGCGGACCTCTTTGCCGCCGTGGTTGTAGACGCGCGTCGAGATCGCGCCGGCGTGGCCGACGCGAAGCGCTTCCTTGGTCGTGACGATGTCGGGCGAGAGGTCGAACGTCGAGGCCGAGTGCTTGACCACGTCGACGGTCACGCCGTCGCCGGCCGGCCGGATGTTGGTGAAGGACCATCCGGTCTGCTGGTCTTCCCAATCGAGCGTGTTGGGCGAGCCGCCCTTGCCGAACGAAGACTTGAATTCGACCGAGATCTGCGCGGTCAACTGCGTTGGGCCGAGCCAGTTGACGGCGCGCGCGCGATAGCGGCCGGGATCGGGGTTGCGCACGACGGTCGTCTCGTTCTCGGGAACGCCGGTGTCGGGCAGGTGGGGATCGGTGCCCGAGGTGGACGAGGCGATCTGCAGCCACGATCCGTCTTCCTGCTGCTGGTCGACGTAGAGGTCCCAGTCGTCGGCGCTGTTGGACTCCCAATCGAGCATCACCCGCATCACCACGTTGTCGGGATCGTCGGTGACCTCCCACTCGGGAACCGGCTGCGCGCCGGGATGGTTCGGGCAGTCCACGTCGGGATCCGAGCACGGCGCCGGCGGCGACGTGACCGTCCACGGGCTTCCCTCGGGCGGCCCTTGCGGCACACCGTCTCCGCTCGTGATCAGCTTCGTCGCGGTCGCGCCCGACAAGCCGGTCGCGTCGTCGTAGAACAGGTCGCCCGGGTCGCCGCGCGACAGGCCGACCTGCACGTCCTGCAAGCCGTCGCGCCAGTCGGCTTCTTCCAGGTCCACGCGCATATGCGTCTCGTCGGAGTTGGCCGACAGCGTCGAGTCGAAATGCCACGCCATCATGCCGCTCGCGTGAGTGAAGCGATCGAAGATGGCGGCCCGCGGCAACCGCGAATCGCTCGGCGTGCCGTTTGCCGTCCGGCTGTTCATCTCAAGCAGGTAGCCTTCGGTGATCTCTTGGCTCTTGCCGTCGATGTCGTAGCACCATTCCTGAATCGACGTGTCGGTGCAGTCTTGTGTCTTGACCGGGATCACGACCAGATCGTCGAACAGCTCCCGCGGGCGAAGCCTGATGTTCTTGGTCGTCGTCGCGATCAACGTCGGGGTGACCCAGCCAAGATTTACCTTCATGAACGGGTTGAAGTGCACGCTGTTGGACTGCGGCGGATAGCCGAGCCACGGACCGCCGCCGCCCAAGTCCCATTCGCCGGTGCCTTCGCCGGTGCCGTCGGTGTCGTAGTAATCGGGCTCACCGAGTGCGTGCATGAACTCGTGCGCGGCCACGCCGATCTGCAGGCCGAACTCGGGAATCGTCATCGCCGACTGGATGATCACCGGACGACCCTCAGAGTCGATGTCGGTCGTCGCCACGGTCGCCAGACTGAAATAATGCGAGTGGACGTCGCAGTCGTCGAGCGTGGCCTCACGGCCGGTGCCGGAGTGGATCACCAGCAGGAAGTCCACGGCGCCGTCGCCGTCGTTGTCGTAGTCGGCGAAGTTCACCTCGGGGTCGGCTTGCGGCACCGCTTCCAGCGCCATCCCTCCGACGGTCGCGACGACCGGCGGTCCGGTCGGTCCGGGCGAGGACGCATCGCCCGGCGCCTTCCGTCCGTAGAAGCAGCGGCTGGCCATGCTCGCCGGGCTCTTGTAGGGACCGTAGACGTCGATGCGCGGCTCCATCTTTCCCCACGATTGTTCCAGATACAGCTCGGTCATGGTTCCGCGCGGATTGATGGTCTCGTCCTCGTCGCGGGTGCCCGACAGAAGGCTTTCGAAGAACGCGGGCGTGGACTCCTCGGCGAACGCGCCGTGGGTCTCGAGCATGAGCGCGGGGATCTTGAACACGGAGGCGCCGTTGGCCGACGCGGCCGCGGCTTTCGCCTGCAACTGCACCGAGTGCTGCCGCAAGGCTTCGTAGATCTGCGCGCGGGCGTCGGTGCCGCGCGCATCGATCCAAACCGACTTCGCGCGCGCCGCGTGCTTGGGGATGCCGCGCGGCGTGTCGATGCCGGCGCGAAATTCGGTCGGGACCTCCCAGCCGTTCTCGCCCTTGAGCGCATACACCCACCATCCCGACGACGGATTGCGCATCACCGAGTAGCCGTCGACGGTTTCGGCCACGCCGCCGACCTCCATGTCGGTGCCGACGACCTGAATTCTGGTGCCGTCCGGCTGCGCGACGCTGATCGGCTCGCCGTTGGAGTGCGCCCACGTGAGCGGGTAGCGCGACGCATCGGGATGGTCGGCGGCCAGACGCGCCGGAAACGAACCATCGGGCGCCACCGCGAAGGCCGCCGCAACGGGCCCGGCCGCGGATGCGGGAACGATGCCTGCGACGGCGAGTGCCGCGATGGCAGCGATGGTAGCGGCGATCGGCCTGCGTGCGGTTCGGTCGGTCATCGACGAATCCCTCCTGGAACGGATCGGTACCGGTCCCGTCACGAGCCCGGCGGCCTGCTTGTTCTGCCTTGCCTGTCCTGTGGAAACCCCTGCTGTGGAAACTTCGCCCCGGCGAGCGCCTGTTCCTTCGAAGGCGGTGCGCCGGCACCGTATCGAAGCGGCCGAAAATACCCAAACCGGCGTGGACGGTTGCGCGGGGGGCGCGGCGCGGAAAGAATGCGCCCGCCGATGAACAGTCGCGCTCGCTTTGCCGTCATCGCCGTCGCGCTCGCCGCCGGCGGGGCGATCGCATTCGCCGCCTCGCGCGGCGACGACGCCGCGAACGGGAGCAGCGCGCCGTCCCCTCCGCCGACGCTCACGCAAAACTGCCTGCAAACGCAACCCGAGATCGCGATGCCGTCCTGGTATCCGGACGACCTGCCGATGCCCGATGGCTCGTACGCGATCGACGTGCCGCCGGCGTCGGGGGGGCTTCGCCGTGTGGTGTTCTCGGCGACCGGGACGCTTCGCGATTTCGTGCGTCACGCGCTGGAGGAGTGGCCGAAGGACGGATGGACGCTCGGCGTCGGCGAATCCGAGCCGGGGGAGGCCGAGGACAACTTCTTGAAGGGCGAACGCTACGGCATTTTCCGCGCGCGCTCGATCATGTGCGACCAAAGCCGAACGTGGGTGCTGCTGGTCCTCAACGATCCCGAAGTGAAGGACGCACCGACGCCCGGATTCAACACGGCGAACCCAACCGTGTCGCCCAGCCCGCTCAACCCGTAGCCGAGCCTACGGGGATGTCTTCTTGTTGTTCCTGCGGCGGAAGAGCCCGCCCGCCTTGGCCCTCGCCTGCTTGGCCTTGCGCTTGGCCATGTCCAGCGCGCGACGCGCCCACACGTACTCGCTGGCCAGGATCGCCAGCCCGAGCACGACCACCAACAGCCCCGGCCCCGGGAGCGCGAGCATCGCGATCCCCGCGGCGAGCACCGTCAGGCCGGCGATCGTGACGGCGATGCGCTTGCTGCTGCGGCCGATGAATTTCAGGACGGCTTTGAATCGCTCCCACTGGGTCACGGGCTCCACCCTTCTTGCCGGCCTTCTCCCCGGCCTTCTCGCCGGCGACGCACGATCAGCACCTGGACGCCGATCATCGCGGCCGTCACAGCGAACATGGTCAGGGTCATCGCCGAAGCGTATCCGAAGCGGAGGTACTCGAAGGCGTTTTGATAGGTGTAGAGCGGCAGGAACGTGGTGGCATACTCGGGACCGCCGTTGGTCAGAACCAGCGCGGGAACGAAGTTCCCTTGCAGCGACAAGACGACGTCGCGAGCGGCCAGCAGCAGCAGGACCGGCATCATCAGCGGAAGCGTCACGCGCCGCAACGTCCACGACGGCCGAGCCCCGTCGATCTCGGCCAGCTCGTAGAGCTCGTGGGGAATGTCGTTGCGCACCGCGAGCGCGACGATGAAGCCTTCTCCGATCTGGAACGCGCTCATGATCGCGACGGCAAACCGCGCACCCCAGGCCGACAAGAGCAACTCCGGCCCGGGCAACCCGATCGCTTGCATCGCGAGCGCCAGCGGCCCGTAGAGCGGGTTGAATACCCACAGCCAGAGCAGCGCATAGGCCACGTCGGGCACGACGGTCGGCAGGTAGACGAGCGCGCGGCCGGTCGCGGTGCCGCGGCGGCGGCCGGCAAGCAGCAGGGCGGTTCCGACGGCGGCGACCATGCGCAGCGGCACCGAGATGGCGACATAGATCAACGAGTTCCAGACGCTTGTGGCGAAGATCGGGTCGCGCCACAGCCTGGCGAAGTTCGCGAAGCCGTTCCATCGCGGCGCCGAGACGGCGTCGTAGTCGGTGAACGCAAGCATCACCGTCATCACCGCGGGGATCGCCACGAGCACGATCGCGGCCGCAATCAACGGAAGCGCGAGCACCCGCAAACCGCGGCTCCACGACGCGACCCCTACGACGCGTGCCACAGCGCGGCTCCCGTCGCCGGGTCGAAGATGTGGAGCCGGGATGGGTCGAGCCAGGCCCGAACGCGCGCGCCGGGCGCCGGACGCAGCGCCGGCTCGACCCTCGCGACCAGCGAAGCGTCGCCCGCGATCAGGAAGATCAAATTCTGGTCGCCGGCCGACTCGATCAGATCCACGGTCGCGTCGAACGCGGGCACGCCGGCCGGTATCGGAGGCGCCCATCGCGACCCGTCGATATGGACGTGCTCGGGTCGCACGCCGAGCGTCACCGCATCGGCTGCCGGCGCGCCGGCAACGGCCGCTTCGCCGCCGTTCCACCGCGCCACGTTCCCGTCGCATGAAACCGGCGGAAGATTCATCGGCGGATTGCCCAGGAAGCCGGCGATGAACGCGCTCGCCGGACGATCGTAGACCTCGACCGGCGCGCCCACTTGCGCCAGCACCCCACCGTCCAGAATGCCGACTCGATGGCCGATCGAAAGCGCCTCGTTCTGATCGTGCGTGACGTAGACGGTCGTAGTGGCGAGCCGCGCTTGCAGGCGCTGGATCTCGGCGCGCGTCGCAACCCGCAGTTGCGCGTCCAAGTTGGACAGCGGCTCGTCCATCAGGAACACGCTCGGGCGGCGCACCATCGCGCGGCCGAGGGCGACCCGCTGGCGTTCGCCGCCGGACAACTGTCTCGGCTTGCGGGCGAGGAGCGGCGTCAGGCCGAGCGTTTCGGCGACGTCGGCGACGGCCGCGGCGATCTGTGCGGCCGGCGTGCGCCGCGCGGCCAGACCGAATGCCAGATTCTCCTCCACGCTCATGTGCGGAAACAGCGCGTAGGACTGGAACACCATCGCGACGTCTCGCTCGGCGGCGGCGGCGGCGGTCACGTCTCGCCCGCCGATCGCGATGGAGCCCTGGTCCGCCGACTCCAGTCCGGCGATCAGCCGCAAGGTCGTGGACTTCCCGCATCCGGACGGACCGAGCAGGACCAGCAGCTCGCCGTCGGCGACGTCGAGCGTGAGTCCCCGCACGGCCGGATGCTCGCCGTAGGACTTCGAGACGTCGCGAAGCGCCAGATTCGCCATGTGCCTAGGAAGATCCCGGGACCGGCTGCGATTCGATGAACAGCTCGCGGGTCGCGAAGTCGATCTCGATACCAAGCGCCTCGATGCGCTCGAGCCCGTAGAACCATTCTTCGATCACCACGTCGGCCTTCGTTTCGATCTCATGCCACGTGGCGATGTTCGGCAATCGGCGGATCGCCGGGATCGCGTCGAGCCATGCGCGCGCGTTCGCCGGCTTCTGCGACGGATCGAGAAACGCGGGGCCCTCGGCGACGGCGATGCGCGACGGGACGGTGCGGCCGGTCCCGGCGATGATCGCCGAGCCTTCGTCGCCCAGCGCGAACTCGACGAACCTCCATGCGGCGTCCTTGCGCGCGGATGCCTTCGACATGCAGAACGCGTCCGAGTGCAGCATCGTCGCGTCCTCGCGGAAGCGCGGAAGCTGCACCACGTCCCAATCCAGGCTCTTCTGCGCGCGGAGCGCGGTCGTCCCGCGACGGCTGTCGATGAGCATGCCGGCACGGCCGTTTCCGAAGCGCGCCTCGGGACCTTCGCTTGCGGCTTCGGCCAGGCTGGGCGCGACCTTGTGAACGCGACGCAGCTCGATAAAGAACTTCAGCGCCTCGAGCGCCTGCTGGTCGAGCATCACGGTCTTGGCCGGATGTTCGGTGTCGTCGACCACTTCCGCGCCGGCCTGCCAGACCCACGGCGCCATGAAAACCATCGTCGGCTCGATGCCCAGACCGTAGATATCGGTTGTGCCGTCGCCGTTCGTATCCTTGGTGAGCGCCTTGGCCGTCTCCAGGAACTGCGTCCAGGTCCATCCTTCCTTCGGCGGCTCGGCGACGCCGAACTGCTTGAACAGCGCCTTGTTGTAGTAGACGACCTGACTCGAGATGTTTTGCGGCAGGCACGTGAGCGTCGCGCGAAAACGGAACGCGTCCACGGCCTGTTCGTAGAAGTCGGATTCGTTCAACGCGGTGCTCGCATCCAGCATGGCGCCGAGCGGCTCGAGCGCGCCGCGCGCCGCGTACTGACCGAACCGGCGGAAGTTGATCAGGAACAGATCGGGAGGAGACCCGCCGGCGAATCCGGCCGACAGCTTCGCCGCGTGATCGCGCTGGTTGGGCACCGGAATGAGCGACACCGACGCGCCGGGATTCTTCGCTTCGAACGCATCGATCAGCGTCTGATAGGACTTGATCTCGGCAGCGTCGCCGAAGATCTGAAAGGTCACGCCGCTCCCCGCCGATCCACCGCCGCACGACGCAAGCGCCATCAACATCGCGACGACCGTCGTCGCCGCTTTCATCGTCCGAGCCATCCCACTCCTCGTTCTTCTTGAAGGAAGAACCGCTGGGCCAGCAGGAACACCAGAACAGCCGGACCGGTGACCGCCGCCGCGCCGGCCAGCAGAACCGGCCAGTTGGTCGGGCCGAGTTGCTCGAGATAGCGCAGCGTCAAAGGAGCGGTGAAGCGACGCTCGGTGTTGAGATACAGGAGCGGATCGATGAAGTTCGCCCAGGTCGACAGGAACGCGAGCATCGCCACGGCGACCGTCGTCGCACGAACGAGCGGCATCGCGACGCGACGCCAGATCCGGATCGGGCTGAGCCCCTCCAGCCGCGCCGCGTCGTAGAGATCATCGGGGATGCGGCCGAATGCGTAGGCGTAGAGCAGCACAGCCAGCGGGGAGCCGCCGAGTAGCGCCGGCACGATCAGCGGCCAGAACGTATCGACCATCCCGAAGATTTTGAAGATGACGAAGCGCGTCAGCCACAGCGCGGTCGCCGGAACCATCATCAGCAGAAGCGCGAGGGCGATCAGCCGGCGGCGCAGCCGCTCGCGCGACAGGGCGATCGCGAAGCCCGCCCACGACGCCGACACCACCGCGAGCGGCACGAAGACGGCCGCAACCACGAGCGAGTTGACCATCGACCGGGCAAGGGGTGACAACGAGAACGCGTCGCGATAGCCGTCCAGCGTCGCCGGATCCGGAATCAGCTCGAGCGTTCGAGGCGGCGGAAGTCCGGGCACGCGCAGCGAACCGGTGACGAGCGCAACGAGCGGAACGACGAAGACCGCCGCCACGACGGCGACCGCGACGGTGTGCCCCCACGTCCTGCGCACGCGCCAACGGTACAGGCGCATGCGGGGACGATCCACTCCCCCCGGCGTCGGCCCGACGTCCGCCCGGCGTCCGCCCGGCGTCAGTCGAGAGCCAGTCCCGGAGCCGGAAACGTCTCGCACAAGGCGCGAACGTCGCCGGCGATCCCGGCGAGCGCGGCCTCATCGTCGCGGGCGGCGATCGCCGCGTCCATCCACGCGGCGATCTGCGTCATCTGCGACTCACGCATCCCGCGCGAGGTGACGGCCGGCGTGCCGATCCGAAGACCGGACGGGTCAAACGGCTTGCGCGGGTCGAACGGCACGGTGTTGTAGTTGCATTCGATCCCGGCCTTGTCCAGCGCCTTGGCCGCGATCTTTCCCGGCACGTCCTTGTTCGTCAGGTCGATCAGGATCAGATGATTGTCGGTTCCGCCCGAGACCAGATCGAAGCCGCGCTCGGAGAGCGCGGCCGCGAGCGCCTTGGCATTGGCGACGATCTGCGACGCGTACTCCTTGAACGACGGTTGCGCCGCTTCGTGGAGCGCGACGGCGATCCCGGCCGTGGTGTGGTTGTGCGGCCCGCCCTGCAAACCGGGGAATACCGCTTTGTTGATCGCAGTCGCGTGCTGCTCTTTGCACAGGATCATCGCGCCGCGCGGACCGCGCAGCGTCTTATGCGTCGTGGTCGTGACGACATCGGCGTGCGGCACCGGCGACGGATGCGCGCCGCCGGCGATGAGCCCGGCGATGTGCGCGATGTCGGCGACGAAGACCGCTCCCACGTCGCGCGCGATCTCGGCGAACGTTTCGAAGTCGATCGTCCGCGGGATCGCAGTGCCGCCGGCGAACAGAAGCTTCGGCCGTTCGCGCTTGGCCAGATCGCGGACTTGGTCATAGTCGATCCGGCCGTCCTCGCGGCGCACCTCGTACCGGACGGGGCGGAAGTAGGTGCCCGTGATCGACACCCCCCAGCCGTGGGTCAAGTGGCCGCCGTGCGGCAGCGACATGCCCATCACCGTGTCGCCCGGCTGCAGGAACGCGAAGTAGACGGCCAGGTTCGCCGGCGATCCCGAATAGGGCTGAACGTTGGCATGATCGGCCCCGAAGAGCGCGGTGGCGCGTTCGATCGCGAGCGTCTCCAGCGGATCGATGATCTGCTGGCCTTCGTAGTAGCGCTTGCCCGGATAGCCTTCCGAATATTTGTTCGTCAGCACCGAGCCGGTCGCTTCCATCACCGCGCGTGAGGCATAGTTCTCCGACGGGATCAGGCGCACGACATCTCGCTCGCGTGCTTCCTCGTCGCGGATCAGTCCGGCGACCTTCGGGTCGGCCTCGGAGAGTGGCGCGTTCCCGGGCGCGGCCATGACTCCTCCTTGTGCTAGCTGGGCGTGGACGTCGGCGTCGAGCCCGGACGGGCCGTGGGGCACGGTCCGCCGACCGCCACGATCACATTGGATTCGCTCGCGCCCTGCGCGCGTTGCAGCGACATCGATCCGCACTTGGGCGCGGTGAAGGTCATCGCATGCCCGACTCCCTCGCCGCGCGACGGGATCGGCGTAAAGGTATAGCCGGCCTTCTTTAGCTCGGTCTCGTAGAACTTGAGCAGCTCGTCGGGTGTCATCGCGGTGGCGTAGGTGAAGACGCATGAAATCTGGCCGCGCTGCTCGACGCCTTCGCGGGGCTTGGCGTCGGCGGGGCGCGGGAAGCCCTCGGCGCACTTGGGGAACTGATCGCGAAGGACGCTGTTGCCCAGGCCGCCGTCGCCGCCGTCGCCGCCGTCGGTGGCCAGCGAGTAGGGACTAATGTTCTGGGTCACGCCGAACGCGGCCGAGCCGGCGACCGCCAGCACGAGCACGGCGAGGCCGATCTTGCCGGCGCGTCCTTTGAACCAGCCGGGGATCGTCGTGAACGGCATCGAGCCCGACATCCGGCCGGCGAGGAACGCAAGGACGAACGCGGCGACGATCGCGACGATGATCCCCCAGTTCCATCCCATCTGGATGCCCTGCTCCTTCGGGACGGCGCGCAGCTTGATCACGGCGCCGATGATCGCGGCCCAGCCGATGCCTTCGTGCAGATGCGAGTCGGCGACCGGCAAGCCCACGCGAACGTTCGCACGGCGAAGCCCGGCCACGACCAGCGATGCCAGTCCGAGGAAGACAATCATCGGACCCCACGTGCCGGTCTCCCATCCGGACGCGGTCACCGTCGATTGACGAAATGCGCTGCTGAGCTTGTACCACGGGAGAAACACCGACCCGGCCAGAATCGCCGAGACGACGATGATCGCAATGTCTTCGGGGTAGCGCTCGGGGAGCGGCGTTTCGTCGGGAACGGCATCGGTCGCGGCGACGGCCCCACCGATAGCAGACCCTATCGTGGAATCGGTCGTGGAATCGGCGGCGGCGGATGCTGCGCCGATCACGACCGGACCCGAACCCGCTACGGCCGGCGCTTGCTCATCGAAGGTCTCCAGATCCTGGACGTCCGCCGGCTCTGCGGCCGCCGGCTTGCGCCGCGGGACCGGCTTGCGGGCGGCAGTCTTTCGCGGCTTCGCGGCGCTTTTCGCCGCGCTCGCGCGACCGGTGGCGGTGGTGCGAGCCCCAGTGCCGGCAGCGGTCGTGCGCGCGGCCGGCGTGCGCTTGGCGGCCGTTTTCTTGGCCGTAGTCTTGGCTGGCTTCTTCCTCTTCTCAGGCATAGGAATCCAAAGGTTACCGTGCCTCGCTTCATGCCGCAGCGGAGCGGCCGGGACGCGATCCGGGCGCCGGAATCAGGACGCCGGTGCGACCGCAGCGGTGCACGCCCGGCATCGCACGGCGGCGATCGGGATTAAAGTTAAACATTCCGGGCATTCGCGTTCGTCCGGCGCCTTCGGCGGCTCGCCCTTTCGCCAGCCGCGCATCGCGTTGACCGGCCGCACCACGAAAAAGAAGACCGCCGCTGCCGTCAGCAGGAACGAGATCAGGCTGGTGACGAACGCGCCGTAGGCCAAGTTAACCGCGCACTTGGCCGGGCCGTCCTTGATGCACCAGCTCAGCTCGCCGAAGTTGGCCGTGCCCGGAAGCGAGATCAGCGGCGTCAGCACGTCCTTCACCAAAGACTGGACGACGCTGTTGAACGCCGCTCCGATCACCACGCCGATCGCCAGGTCCAGCGCGCTGCCCTTGGAGATGAAGTTCTTGAAGTCGGCCAGCACGCGCGCCCCGGCCTTGAGCGCGTGAAAGCTTTGCGAAAGCTCCTTGCGCACTCGATTGAATCCGTCTTCGCTCATGAGTCGACCCCCTTGCCACAGAGAGCGGCGCTCGAAGCCTAATGCGGGCACCCGCCGGTTCGGCGCACCGTAGACTGGACATCCATGGATCGCCAAGCATTCCGCGAGCGCCTGCAGCGAGGCACCCTGCTGGGCGACGGCGGGCTGGGCACCTCGCTCGTCGCGGCCGGCGCGCCGCTCGACGCGTTCTTCGACGAGCTGAACCTGTCCAAACCGGCGATGGTCGAACAGGCTCACCGGTCGTTCGTATTCGCCGGCGCCGACTACGTCGAGACGAACACTTTCGGCGCGAACCGCTACAAGCTTGCCGCGCACGGCCTGGAGGGCCGGATTCGCGATGTGATCGTGGCCGGCGTCGAGATCGCGCGCCGCGCCGGCGTCTACGTCGCCGGATCGATGGGACCGCTCGGCGTCCGGCTGGCCCCCTACGGCCGGGTGCGCCCGGCCGACGCGCGCGACGCGTTCGCCGAGCAAGCCGGCCTGCTGGCCGAGGCCGGCGCCGACTTTCTCATGGTCGAAACGCATGCCGACCTGGCCGAAGCCGAAGAAGCGGTTCGCGCCGCGCTTCAAACCGGCTTGCCGGTCGTGGCGACGATGTCGTTCACGCGCGACGACCGGACGCTGCTCGGCTCGACCCCGGAGGAATGCGCACAGCATCTGGCTTCGCTGGGCGTCGATGCGCTCGGCGTGAACTGCTCGGAAGGTCCCGAGCAGGTGCTGCGTCTGCTCGAAGCGATGCGTCCGCACGCCGGCGGGATCCCGCTGGCCGGGCAACCCAACGCCGGCGGACCGTCCCGGATGAGCGGCCGCCTGTTCTATCCCGCGACGCCCGAGTATTTCGCCGACTTCGCCCGACAAGCGATCGCGGCCGGCGTCGCGATCGTCGGCGGCTGCTGCGGCACCGACGCCGGCCACGTCCGGGCGATGGCCGGCGCGCGGGCGGCCGCGGGCTCGCGGCGTGCGACCCCGGCGCCGGCAACCGGCCCGCGTCTGCACGACCGTGAAGGCGCCGAGCCGCTCCCCGCGCCCGCGGCCGGCAAGCCGGCCGCGTCGCGGTTCGCGGCGACGATCACCAGCGGCCGCCTGGTGATCACCGTCGAGATGGATCCGCCGCGCGGCGCGTCGCTCGCGCGGATGCTCGCCGGCGCCGACACGCTCCGTCAGGCCGGCGCCGACGCGATCGACGTCGCCGATTCGCCGATGGCGCGGATGCGGATGAGCCCGTGGGCCGCGTGCCATTTGATCCAAGACGAGGCCGGCATCGAAACGGTCCTTCATTTCCCGACCCGCGGACGGAACTTGCTGCGCGTGCAAGGCGACCTGCTGGCCGCGTACGCGCTCGGCGTCCGCAACATCTTCGCCTGCATGGGCGACCCGACCGCGATCGGCGACTATCCCAACGCGGCCGACACGATGGACGTCGTGCCGAGCGGCTTGGTCTCCCTCGTCAAGAGCGGCTTCAACGAAGGCCTTGACCGAACCGGCGCCTCGATCGGCGAGGCGACGGCGTTCGTGGTCGGCTGCGCGCTCAACATCAACGCCGAAGATCTCGATCGAGAAATCGCGACGCTGCATCGCAAGGTCTCGGCCGGCGCCGACTTCGCGCTGACGCAACCGGTCTTCGATCTGTCGATGCTGTCGCGGTTCCGCGCCGCCTACGAGGCGCGCTACGGCGCGCTGGAGCTGCCGCTGCTCATCGGCTTGCTGCCGCTGGTGAACGCACGCCACGCCGAATGGCTCCACAACGAGGTGCCGGGCATCGACGTGCCCGAGCCGGTCCGCGACGCGCTCCGCGCAGCCGGCGATAAGTCGGAGGCGACCGGGCTTTCGATCGCGGCGGATCTGGCGGCGCAGATCGCCCAGAACGCGGCCGGGATTTACCTGATGCCGCCGTTCGGTCGCTACGATCTTGCGGCCGACGTGATCGAACGCGCCCGAGACCTGTAGCGCTGGGCTAACCCCTCCGGCGTCCCACTCGCCCGGCGACCGCATCGAAGGCGATCACCAGCAGCGACACCACGGGGATGAGCGCGAGCCACATCGGGCGACCGCGACGCTGCAGCGCGAGCATCTCCCACTTCATCATCGAAAATTGCAGCACCAGAACGACGATGAGTCCCAGCGCGACGAACTCGTTCACGCGCGGCCCCACGGAACAGAGCGGGAGAGCCGGTCGCGGTTCGCGGCGATCCACCGATAGGCGCGCTCGGTGGCGTCCGGAAACGCGTCGGCCAGCGCGCCGACCGGCGAGCCGAACGGCAGCAAACGCATCAGCGGTCCCACCGCCGCACCGGCCGAATACACGCGGCCCCCGACCGCCAGATGCCATGAGTCCATGCGCTCGGACTCGCTCATCCCGGCGAGCAGCGTCGCGGACTCCGGCGTGCCCAGCGCGACCGCGCGAATTCGCCCGGCGCCGTCCCATGCCCGCACGATCTGCATCGCGCGACGACAGAAGCCGCAGGTGTCGTCGTAGAGCATCACGGCCGCCTCGGTCATGTCGCCAGCACCTCCAGGATCGCGTCGCGGAGCGGCCCGTGCAGCGCAGGCGGTGCAGCGATCACTCCTTCCCCCGACGAGCCGATCGGGTCGAGCATCGAGATCTCGCAGCCGGCTTCGGCGGCGATCAGCACGCCGGCGGCGCGATCCCAAGGGCGGCAGGGAATCTCGGCATAGGCGTCCGTGCGCGCCGACGCCGTCCAGGCAAGGTCCAGCGCGGCCGCGCCGGCGCGCCGCACGTCGCGCACCTGCGGGAGCAACAGCGCGATGGTCGCGCCCCACCGGGACCGCTCCGCCGGCTCGTATCCGTACCCGGTCGCGACGAGCGCCTTGGACAGGTCTCCGAGCGTCGATGCGCGAATCGGCGTGCCGTTACGCGTCGCGCCGCCTCCTCGCGAGGCGGCGAACAGCTCGTTGCGGCACGCGTCGAAGATCACGCCGGCAACGCCGCCGGCGGCGTCTTCGCATGCGATGCTGACGCACCACTGCGGAATCCCGTAGAGAAAGTTGGTGGTCCCGTCGAGCGGATCCACGATCCAAGTGCGTCCACTGTCGCCGTCGTGCGCGCCGGACTCTTCTCCGACGATCGCATCGGCGGGGAACGCCTCGCGAAGCATCACGGTGATCAGCCGTTCGGCGTCACGGTCGGCATCCGAGACCATGTCGGTGCCGCTGGACTTGGTGTCCACCCCGCGTGCGGGTCCGCCGAAGCGTTCCAGCAGCAACGCTCCCGCGGCGCGCGCGGCACGCTCGGCGATCGGCAACGTGCCGGCCGAAGGCTGCTCGTTCACGCCGGCGCGCGGCGGAGCGCTCGAACGCCGACGGTGCCGATCGCGATGCCGAGCACGATCGAGACGGCCGCGAGCACGTAATGCGCGACTTTGAACGACGTCGTCTGGTTCTGCCGCGCGATCGTGTAGACACGAGTCGTCCAGATGTAGATCGTCCACGCCGCCGCGCCGATCAGCAGCCACGCGGCTCGGCGTGTGATCGTGAGCGTTCGGCTCACGATTCGGCGATCTCGACCGTGTGAAGGATCACGTCTTCGCGCGGCCGGTCTCCGCCCGACGTGGCGACGCGCGCGATCGCGTTGACGACGTCCATGCCTTCGATGACCTCGCCGAAAATGGTGTGCTTGCCGGTCAACCAGGGCGTCGGAGCCTCGGTGATGAAGAACTGCGAGCCGTTGGTGTTCGGGCCGGCGTTGGCCATCGCGAGGTAACCGGCGCGGGTGAACGACGGCCCGCCCGACACTTCGTCCTCGAATTGGTATCCGGGACCGCCGGTGCCGGTTCCCATCGGGTCGCCGCCCTGGATCATGAACTCGGGGATGACCCGGTGGAAGATCGTCCCGTCGTAGAGCGGCTCGTTGCGCTGGCGGGCGCTGCCGGGATCCTTCCAGGTCTGCTTGCCGGTTGCCAGGCCGACGAAGTTGTCCACGGTCTTGGGGGCATGATCGTCGAGCAGCTTGCACTTGAAGTCGCCCATCGAAGTCTTGAACGTCGCGTGCAGGGTCATGTGGATGGCTCCTTTCGAGAGGACGTCAGCGTCCGTCCCACGGCTCGTATGCGACGACCTCGTAGCGGAAGGTCCCGCCGGGTGCGTCGTAGGAAATCTCGTCGCCCTTGTCGCGGCCGATGATCGCCTGGCCCAAAGGGGAGACCGTCGTGATCGTGCGCATGCCGCTCGCTCGCTCTTCCTTGGATTGCGCGAGCAAATACTGCTCCGGTTCCGCATCGCCTTCGTCGAGCGCTCGCAGCGTCACGATCATGCTCGGACCGACGGCATCGGTCGAGATCGGCCCGTCTTGCACGACGGCGTTCTTGATCGTCCATTCCAGATATCGAATGCGCGCTTCCATCTGCGCCTGATCGTTCTTGGTCTGGTCGTACTCGGCGTTTTCGGACAGATCGCCGAGTTCGCGCGCACGAAGCAAGCGCTCCGAAATATCGCGACGGCCGTCGGTGGTCAGGTCGTCGTGCTCTTGCTTCAAACGGTCCAACGCGGCCCGGGAAAGGACGGGGGGCTCTTGAGCGGTTGACATAGGGTTTGGAGTTTACCCGGTTGCCCGCCGACAATGCGCCGATGAACGAACCGGAGAACGAGGTCGTGATCACGCCCCGGGCCGCGGACGTGCTTCGACGCGGCCTGGATGCGGCGAGGCTGGATCCGTCGGCGTTCGGAGTCCGAGTCTGGGTCGCCGCAGGTCAGGCGCGAAGCGGCTTCGCCGACGAACCCGAGCGCGGCGACACGACCGTCGAAGCCGGCGGCATGCGGATCTTCGTCAACGAATCGGTGACGCAGGACGGTCCGGCGGCAATCGACGTATCGGCCGAGCACGACCAGATCGTGGTCGTCCCGCTCGACTAATCGGGCCGCAACGCGGCGCTAGCGGAGCGGCAAGCCCAGGAAGCGCTCCAGTTGCTCGATCGTGGTGTCGACGTCGCGGTGAAGGATCCCGGACATGCCGGTCGCCACGGCCCCATCGACGTTGATCGCGAAATCGTCGACGAAGACGCACTCGGCGGGCTCGACGCCGGCCCGCTCCGCGGCCAGAAGGTAGATCTCGGGTTCGGGCTTGCGCAGCCCGACGTCGCCCGAAATCACGGTGGCATCGAAGAGCTCATCGAACCGGTGCACGGGATATCCCCCTTCGGTCACGCCCCATGAGTTCGAGACCAAGGCGGTGCGCACGCCGCCCGCGCGCGCGCAACGCAATGCGTGCAACATCGGCTCGCTCGGCATCGAGGCCGCGAACAGGCGCGACTTCAACCCCGATGCGGCGACCGCGATGCCCAGCCGCGCTTCGATCAGCTCGGCGAAGGCGACTTCGAAGTCGGGCGTGTCGATGTGTCCGCGTTCGACGCGAAGAAAGAAGCTGTCGGCATCGCTCATGGCGTCGCGCATCGCCGATGCCAGCGCCGACGGATCCAGGCCTTCGGCCCGCGCGAATTCGGCGAATGAATCGATCACCGACGTGGTGAGCACGCCGCCGAAATCGACCAGCAATCCCCTCGTCATCGCCGCGGGAGTGTACCGGCCGGACGCGAGCGCGCCCACCTGCGCGGGGACAAACGCCGCAGTCGATCGCATTCCGGTACGCCGATCGTAAGGCGGGCGCCGCACGCTCGTACCACACGATGAACGGCCTGGGATCGGTGGGATCCCGCCGAGAGGAGGCACCAGGATGCGGGGTTCGAAGTTGATTGCGCTCGTCGCGGTTGCGCTGGCGACGATGATCATGGGGGCGGCCGGCGCGGCCGAGCCGTCGGCCGCATGCAACGGCGGCGCGGTTCCCCCCGGGACGACGCCGCTCGGCGTCGGCATCAACCAGACCGGAGACCCGGCCGGCGGTCCGGCCACGGTGAAGGCCTGCAACACCGGCTCGACGGTTCCGGCGCCGGCGAAGGGCACCATCACCGTTCAGGGCGACGCGAACGCGCAGAAGGGCTTCGTGGACGTGGACGGAGACTCGAACAACGCCGGCGCTCCGTGCACCGACGGCTACGTCCGCGTCGCAGCCTCGGCCGGCGGCCCGGCCTTCTACGAAAGCGCCAACGGTGGATGGACCTCCACGGCACCGGCCAAGTCGCCGGACACGTGGGCTCAGAACATCGCGAACAGTTGCGCGGGGCCGCTGCCCGCGCCGTAGGACCCGAACACCGCGGCGGCGCGAGGTCACCTCCCCTGGGGTGCCTCGCGCCGGCGCCTTTTCCACGTACCATTGGTCCATGCCGTTTCCGCCGCGTCTGCTCACCGACGACGAGCACGTGATCCTGGACCTGCGACCCCATTGGAAGGCGCTCGTCGGGCCGGTTGCGACGACGTGTGCGATCGCCGGCGTGGCCGGGTTCGCGTTCGTCAAGGTCGGCGACGGGCGCGCCGCGCTCCGCTGGGCCCTGATCGGAGCGGCGCTGATCGCGTGGGTGTGGACGGCCGGCATCCGGCTGGCGCGATGGAAGTTCACCGAGTTCGTGCTGACCAACGAGCGCATCATCGCGCGCAGCGGCGTGGTCGCGAAGGTGTCGCGCGAGATCCCGCTCGAGCGCGTCAATGACGTGACCGTCACGCAGAGCATGCTGGACCGGCTTGTTCGTTCGGGCGACATCAGGCTGGAGTCGGCCGGCGAGTACGGACAGACCACCTTCGACGACATCGGCCGTCCGGTTGACGTGCAAAAGAAGATCTACGAGGCCGCGGAAGCGCGTCGCGGCCTGGGACCCGACAACGGCCGGGGATCCCGTTCCGCGCCGTCGGTCGCCGACGAGCTCGCCAAGCTCGCCGACCTGCGCGACCGAGGCGCGCTCACGGCCGAGGAGTTCGAAGCCCGCAAGCGCAAGCTGCTCGGCGGCTGACCCGGCAGCTGCGACCTGGTTGCAGGTACACTCGGGTGCATGAAAGGCGCCCGGCCGCCGGATCACGAGCACGCGCTCGACGACATCGATGAGGTGCTTCGCTCGCACGGCCTGCGTCGCACGCCGCAGCGCCGGGCGACGCTCGACGCCATCGCCGCCTCAGACGGGCACGCCACCGCCGACCAGATCGTCGCACGCGTCCGCAAGCGGATGCCGTCGGTCAGCCCCTCGACGATCTACCGGACGCTGACCTCGCTCGAAGAGGTTGGCGTGGTATGCCACGCGCACCTGGGACATACCGCGAGCGTGTATCACCTCGGCGGAGGCGGAATGCATCAGCATTTGGTCTGCGAACGATGCGGATCGATCACCGAGGTCGACGCCGCCGTCGTCGCGCCGTTCGCGAAGCGCTTGCGCGACCGGTACGGCTTCCGCGCGGATTTCACTCATTTCGCCGTGCTGGGCGAATGCGCGTCCTGCGCGAAGCGTCCGCGGGCGAAGGCTCGCCGCTCCCCGCAACGTCGGTGATCAGACAGACGTCCTCGTGGTGCACGCGGAATCCGAGCGAGGAGTACACGGCGACGGCGGCTTCGTTGCGCTTGTCCACGTAGAGCATCCCCACCTCGGCGCCGCGTCCGCGCAGATGCGCGAGCCCCGTCGTGATCAGGCTGCGGCCCAGGCCCGCGCCGGCCTCCGCCGGATCGACGGCGATCACGTAAATCTCGCCGAGCTGCCGGCCCTCGTGGGAACGGACGCCGGGGTCGAGCTTCGTCCAGCATGTGCCGATCAGCCGCCCGCTGCGCCGGGTGGTGAGCACGTCGCCGGCGTCGAACCATGAGGCGCCGTGCCGCGCGCGAAGGTCGCGGGCGGTCCATGCGCCCTGATCGGGAAGGTCGGCGAACGCGCGCGCGTTCAGCGCGAGCCACTCGTCCTCGTCGCCGGGACGGAAGCGGTCCAGCGCGACGCCGTCCGGCATCGGCGGCGCGTGGCTCGGCAGCGTGTCCAGGCGCATCTGAAACAGCGTCCGCGACGGCCGCAGCCGCGCGTGACGCGCCAGGCCGCCCACATCTTCGGTGCGCCGGTAGGCCCAGGTCGAGAGCGTGCCGCCGCCGTGCGCCGCCGTGTGCGCAACGATCGCGTCCAGAATCCGCGTCGCGATGCCGCGGCCGCGCGCATCGGGATCAACGGCGATCTCGAAGAACCACGCGGCGCCGAGGCGCGACAGATGGCCGTAGCCGGCGAGCCCGTCGCTGCGGCGCACGCCGAAGCCGACGTGGTCCTCCACCGCGCCGCTTTGGATCGCGAGCAGTTCGTGGTCGCCGAACGGAAGATGCCCGTCGACCTTTTCGCACGCGCGCATCAGTGCTTCGATGCGGCCCCGCTCGGCCGGCTCGCCCAGATCGACGACGGCGACGTCGGGCGCGTGGGCCGTCTCGTGGTCGTGTGGAGGGCGGGGCATCTACTCGATGGCTCCGGCCGGAAGCGCGCGCCGGCCGCGAGCCCCCGACAGCCCGTAGACGACCAAGAACGTCGCCGCCTCGACGATCACGATCGCCGGACCGGATGCCATGTCCACGAAGTAGGACACGTACATCCCGATCAGCCCGCCGGCCGCGCCGATCACGATCGCGATCCACAGCATCCGCCGGAACGAGTTGGTGAGCATGCGCGCCACCACCGGCGGGATCACCAGCGCGGCCGCGATCAGCAGAACCCCGAGCACGTTCATCGTGGCCACGATCGTCGCCGCAAGCACAAGCGAGAACATCGCATCGAAGGCGCCGGTGCGGACGCCGGAGGCTTCGGCGACTTCGGGGTCGAACGTCACGAACAGCAGCGGGCGATACAGCACGAACACCATGGCGGCGGCGACGGCAAGGACGGCGGCGACCAGGATCACGTCGCCGACGCCGACGCCAAGGACGTTGCCGAACAGCGCCGCATCGAAGTTTCGCCGCAGCGACGACGTTCGTGAGATGATGGCGATGCCGACGGCGAACGACGCGGTGGTGACCACGCCGATCGCCGCGTCGGCGCCGATGGTGCGGCGACGCGCGACCCGGTTGATCGCCAGTGCCGACAGGAAGCCCCAGATGGCGGCGCCGACGGTGAAGTTCACTTTCGCGACGAACGAGATGACCGCGCCGCCGAAGATGGCGTGCGATAGGCCGTGCCCGATGTAGCTCATGCCGCGCAAGACGACGTAGACGCCCACCATTCCGCACAGCGCCCCGGCGAGCATCGCGACGATCATGCCGTTGCGAAAGAACTCCAGCCGGAGCGGATCCAGCAGCTCGTTCATGCGGAATGCTCGTGATGGCCGGGGCGTTCGAGAACCTGCTCCGGCGGGACGGTTTCGACCACGACCGGCATGCCGCCGTGCGACAGGACCTCCATCGGCGCGCCGTAGGTTCGTTCGAGCACATCCGAGCGAAGCACCTGCGCCGGCGGTCCGGTGGCGAGGACCGTGCGGTTGAGGCAGACGATCTCGGGCAAATGCGCGGCGACGCCGTTCAAATCGTGGGTCGTCAGAAGGATCGCGAGCCCGTCGTGGTGGAGATCGTGAAGGAGATGCATAACGTCGTGCCGGGTGTGCACGTCCACACCGCTGGTCGGTTCGTCGAGCAGCAGCAACTGCGGCCGCGCGAACAGGGCTCGGGCGATGAACACGCGTTGCTGCTGGCCGCCCGACAGCGCGCGGATGTGGCGGCCGGCGAACTCATCGAGTCCGAGTCGCTCGAGCGTTTCGGCGGCGCGGACTCGCTCGTCGGCGCTGGGCCAGGGAACGCGGCGCCCGGTTGCGGCCATGAGCACGACCTCCAGCACGGTCACGGGAAAGAACCAGTTGACCGTCTCGACTTGGGGGACGTAGCCGACCGTGACCGGCCCGGATGGCCGCGCGATCCGGCCCGAGACCGGCTTGACCGCTCCGGTGATCGCCTTCAGCAGCGTCGACTTGCCCGAACCCGACGGGCCGACCACGCCGACGAACGCACCGGCGCGAATCGAAAGGTCCACGTCGACCAGCACGCGCTCCTCGCCGTAGGCGCAGGTGACGCGCTCCAAACGGACTAGGTCGCTCACTGTCGATACGTGGCGTTCGACTCGTCGCCGATGTTGGTCGCATCGAACGCATCGAACGCGGACACGTCTCCTCCCAGTGCTTTCATGAACGTCTTGAAATCGAACACCATCAGCCCAAAATACGAATGCGCGGGATCACCTTTCGATCCGGGAAGGTCGTCGTCGCGAAGCTCGGCGACGTAGGTCGCGCCCGATTCCCGGGCGATCTGCTCGAGCACCGGCGATGAGAACACCTCCGATCCGAAGATCGCGGGAACCTTCTCGCGACGGACCTGCTCGATCAAGCGAGCGACTTCTCGCGGAGTCGGCTCGGAGAAGTCCGACGGCTGCACGGCGCCGATGATGGTCCAGCCGTACGCGCGCGCGAAATAGGGGAACGAGTCGTGATAGGTGAGCAGCTTGCGGTTCCCTTCGGGGACGGTCGCGGTCGCCGTCCGCGCCGCCGCATCAAGCGCATCGATCCGCTCGGCGAAGGCCTCGAAGTTCCGGTCGAAGACGGCGACGCCTTCGGGGTCGAGCGTGGCGAGCTGGTCGCGAACGATCTGCGCGAACCGCTTCGCGTACGGCGGATTGGTCCACAAGTGCGGGTTCGGGTCGCCACCGCTTTCCGGAAACGCAAAGTCGAAGATCCATTCCGCACGATCGATGGTGCGGTCGGCCAGCTTGACGATTGTCGCGCCGTCTTTGAGGTTGGCCTCGGCAAGCTCGAGCGTCGGCTCTTCCAGACCGAGCCCGTTGATGATGACGATGTCGGCTTCGGCGACCAGCCGAGCGTCGGACGGCCGCGGCTCGAACGTGTGACTGTTGGTCCCTTCGGGAACGATGCCGGTGACGCGCACCCGGTCTCCGCCCACGGTCGCGACGATGTTGGTGATCGGGGAGACGGTCGTGACGATTCGAACCAGCCCGCCGTCGTCACCGGTGCCCCCCGAACAGGCAGTCGCCAGCGACACCAGGACGGCCGAGGCTGCGCGCAGGCGAAGACTCATGGCCGGACGCTACCACGCCCCCCGGGCCAGATGCAATCAGTTCGCATCTAGGAGCCGGATGCGAGAGGACTCCTATACCAGGTGGAGACGGCGGATCGTGCCGGAGAACTCGGTGACGAAGGCATCCCCGTCGTAGAGACCGAAGCTCGACGCGAACCGGATGCTGGACGGGTTCTGCAAGCCCGAGGCGACCAAACAGGAAGCGCCGGACTGGGGATCGACTCGCAGCACTTCTCCGGTCCCGTTCGCCGTCACCCACAATCGCCCGTCGGGACCAAGCGTCATGTCGTCGAGCCCCTTCACGCCGGCGAGGGGCGCCTGGGCGTCCGGCTCGGTATACAGACGCGGTTCCAGCGACGCGACTCCAAAGGTCGTCTGCGCAGCGGTGTGGTGGGCGGCAGGGTCCGCAAGCGGAATCCGTTCGATCGGCGAGCGCTGATCGAACGTGATCGCCGCATAGAGCGAATCGCCGGCCACGACCAACCCGTTCGTTCCCCACAGCGATACCCAGTCGCGGTCCGCGGTGCCGTCGGGCGCGATCTTGACCAGCCCGTCGCCGACGTCGTTGGATGCGTAGTAGTTGCCCTCGTCGTCGAAGATCCCGCCGTTGGCCATGTCCAGTCCCGACGCGAACGGCTCGGGCGCGATAGCGCCTGGATTCGGTGCCGACGGATCGAACCGAACCACGCCGGCGTGCCCTGTGCGCAGCGCCGCGCCCGCGACGGCGTCGCCGAAGTTCGCATACATCTTCCCGTCGGGCCCCATGGTCAGCGCTCCGGGCGACGCGACCGCGAATGAGCCAAGATCCGTTCCGGACGGATCCAGCTTGTGCACGCGTCCGGTCGTCGAGTTGGCGACCCACATCGCGCCCAACCCGTCGAAGCCAAGATTTTCGAGCACGTCCGGGAACGGCGCGCCCATCGTCCGGAACACCGACGCCTCCACCGACACGTCGGTGCACGATGGCGTGACGAGCGGATCGGCGCCGGCCGGCGCGCCCGGCACGGCCAAAGCGAGAACGACGACACCTGCGATGCGGCGCATGGACGGCCCCCCCAACGATCGGTCTTTGACGCCGGGTTTCTTCCGCGCGGGGACCCGTGATTCCTGCCTGTTACAGGTACAGGCCGGTTCCGCCGTCGGTCCGGTCGCTCGCGACGGCATGCAAGTCTCGCTCGCGGAGCAGCAGAAACTCTTCGCCACGGATATCGACCTCGAGGCCGCTTTCGGGCAGGTGGAGCACTTGATCACCGGCTTCGATGGATCGAACCGAGGGACCGACGGCGACGACTTCGCTCCACTCGCAGCGTTTGCTGACGCTGGTGGCCGTCGCGGGGATGAGCAAACCGCCCTTCGACGTGCGTTCGCTCTCGGGCGGCTTGCGCACCAGAACGCGATCCGCGGTCATGCCGACCGATTGCCGGGGCTCGCCGGCGACGGAACGAAGCGGTTGATCCATGCGCACAGGATAGACGCCGCTCCCACCGCGGCGCCTCGCGCCCAGGATTTTGGGATTCCTTTGCATCGGGATTGGGCGGGCCGAAGAGCCGGCTTCCTACGCTGAAGCAAGCACGAACGATCCACCAACCCGGATCGTGCGGTGATCGGCGAGACGCCCGAATCCCCCCAACCGACGGCTCGCCCGATCAGATCCCGGATCAGGTCCCAGATCAGATCCCGGATCGATCCCGGGACCGGTCCCGCGATGTCGATTCCCCCAATGCACTCCGCGGGCCGGTCCCTTCGTGCTGCTCACCGGCTCTCAGGCGACACCACGCCGGCCGATCGGAGCCTGTCCGACAGCGCGCCGGCATCGCGAACGGCGGCGCCGGCCGCATCGTTGTCGAAGAAGACGAAGACCGGATCGGCCGAAGCGGCCACGCCGGCAACCATGCGCGCGATCTGCGCGCTCTCGTCGTCGGTGTACTGGGTGTAGTCGGGTCCGCCGTGCAGCCGGAAGTACGCCCACGTCGCGGTCGCAAGCGCCGGCGATGACGCCGGGTCGGCGTGGGCGACGCACAAGGCGACGTCGCGGTCGCGAAGCTTCGCGAAGACCGCATCGTCGAACCACGAGTCGTGGCGGAATTCGATCGTCGCCCTCGGGTACGGGGGCAGCGTCGCCAGGAACAGATCCAGCAACGCGTCGTCGCGATGAAGAGACGGCGGCACCTGATACAGGATCGGGCCGAGCTTGCCCGCCAGCGCGCTCGCGCGCTCGATCAGCACCGTCACCGCTTCCCCGACGTCGCGCAAACGGCGAACGTGCGTGATGAAGCGCGAGGCCTTGATCGCGAACACGAACTCGTCGGGAGTTCGCGCGCGCCACGATGCGAACGTCTCCTCCGACGGAAGCCGGTAGAACGTGTTGTTGACCTCGACCGCGCGGAATCGTTCCGCGAACGCCTCCAGCCACTTCGCCTTCGGCGTCGTACCGTAGAGCGCGTCGCGCCAGTCGTCGTACTGCCAGCCGCTGGTCCCGACGATCACCCTCATGCCGCTGATACTCTACGCGGCCACATGCCGCTGATCGAAGGTCCCGACGCTCGGCTGAACGTCGAGGTGCGCGGCGCCGGCACGCCGGTAACGCTTTTCGCGCACGGCATCACCTCGTGCATCGCAGAGATCGAGCCGTGGGCGGCAGGGACGCAGGGCACTCGCGTGCTGATGGATCTGCGCGGCCACGGCGCCAGCGACCGGCCGCCACCGGAGGCCGGCTACGGACCCGACGCGATGCGCCGCGACATCGCCTGCGTCGCCGACCGGTTCGCGGCCACCCGCGCCTTCGGCGTGTCGGTCTCGGCCGAGGCGCTCTGCGCGATCATGGCCGGGCGTCCGGATCGGTTCGAACGCGTCGCGCTGTTCCTTCCGGGCGCGCTCGACGAGCCGAACGACGGCGCCGCCCACTTTCCCGAATTCGCCGCCGATCTTGAGTCGATGACGCTCGAGGACTATGCCGGCAAGGCGCTTGCCGACCCCGTCTACGGGCTGCTGTTCGCGAAGCGGCCGGCATGGCGGGCGCTGGTTCGGCAGCGGATCCTTCGCATGAACCGCGATGGCATTCCACGCGCGCTGCGCGGCTACCGCGACGCGCCCCCGCCCGTCCCCGACCCGGCGCCGCTGGCCGCCGTCGAGGCGCCGGTGCTCATCCTGGGCCACGAAGACGACCCGGTCCACGACGCGGCCGTCGCCCGCCGCCTGGCCTCGCTCCTGCCCGGCGCCACGCTCCGGATCTGGGACGAGCCGCTCGCGATGCTCGACGACCCGGCCGCCTTCGCGCGACTGGTCGGCTCGTTTCTCTCCGCGTAGGCGATCCGGCGCCGGCGTCGGTATCGTGTGCGCGTCATGCGTCCGGTCACCGTCCTTGCCGCTCTGGTGCTCACGCTGCCGGCGTGCAGCGGGGGCGGCGCACCCGGTCCGCAGGCGAGCGGATCGCCGGCCAAGCCGCCGACGGTCACGCTGCAGGTCATCGGCATCGACTTGACCCCGAACGCGCCGGCCGTCCTGACGATCGATCCGGCGACCCCGGCGACCGGCGTGATCGTGATCCACGACCAGTCGGCGCGCGTGGACGTGTTTCTGCTCCAGCGCGCCGGCGATGCGCCCGGAGAGTGTCCGATCGAAGTCGGCCAGCGCACCGACCGCACCTGCATCGCGGCGATCGGAGCCGGCGTGCGCGAATCGATCGAACAGCGGGAACGCGCGGCCGGCGTCGCCGTCGTGCTGCGCTCCGGTCCCGGACGCGTGGATGTCCGCCTGGACTACGACGAGGCCAGCCGCCGCGTCGGGCTGCGCCTTCCGCGGCTGGCGCCGCCGGCCGGTGCGTCGGCGTGCAAGGACAACGGCTGCAACCCGTTTCTGGAAGTCACGCCGCTGCGCTCGGGAACGTTGACCGCGACGGCGACGTTTCGCGGCGGACCGGCGCGGCTGCAGATTCAAAGCGGACGCGTGATCGCGAAAGCGCTCACCGCAAGCGGCCAGCCCTACCGAATTCCCGACGAAGATTCCGGCAACGGCCCGCTTCGCGTGACGACGCGGCTGGACGTGCCGGCCGAGTATGCGCTCGCGCTCATGAATGAGAACCGGTCCGATCCGCTCGAAGACATCGTGCTCGAAGCGAGCTGGCCGTGACGGACGGCCCGCCGATGTGGACCCGGGTTGGCGTTAGAGCTCGAACAGCACTTCTTGCCCTTCGAGCGGCTCCCACGCCTTGCGCCGCCGCGGCAACGGAGGCGGCGCGGCCGCGGCCTCGTCCAGCAGCCACGTCGCGCCCAGGATTCGCGCAGCCGGAAGCAGATCGCCGTCGCGCGCGCGCGCGACCGCCGGCGCCTTGTCCGGTCCGGTCGCCAGGATCAACGTCGTTCGCGCGCGGTTGAGAACCGGCAGCGTCAACGTGACCCGCCGAAGCCCACCGTGTGCATCGCCGGTCGCGACGGCGCGCCGAATCCGCTCCCCAAGCTCAGGCGCTTCGGGAAACAAGCCGGCGACGCGCCCGTCGCCGCCGGCCGCAAGCAGCACCACATCGAAGATCGGCTCGTCGCCGAGCGCGGCGACGATCTCGTCGTCGTAGACCCGCGCCGCCTCAACGGGGGGATCCTCGCCGCGAATGCGATGCGACGCCGCCCCCGGCAGCGTTCGCGCCACGAACCCGGCCGCGGATTCGGGATGATCGCCGGGGACGCATCGGTCGTCGGCGAACCAGATCGCCGCCGAGGACAGCGGCACCGCGGCCGCGGCGATCACGGCTCGAAGCGACGGGGAGGAGGCCAGCGCAACCGTGCCCGGCGCGGCGGCCGCGATGAGCGCCGCGGCGCGGGCGGCGACCTGCTCGGGGCCCTCCAACACCTCTTCCCGCATGACCGCGGCAGCCTAGCGGCTGGGGCGCGGCCGGCGACGCCCTTTCAAGGAGTTCGCGACCTTCGCGGCGAAGATGAACCGGCCCGATCCCAACAGGAAGGATTTCAAGCATGCTTCGCACTGCGTCCCGTCTGCGCGTCGCGGCCGCCCTGGCCGTGGGGCTCGCCCTGCTGCCGCTGCCCATGACGGCCGGCGCCGGCTCCGGTTCCGGCGCCGCTTTGTCCGGCCCGGCGGCCTCGGAGGCCACCGGCAAGCTGCGCGGGGGTCTGGACCGTCTGCTCGCGATCGGAGTTCAGCCCGACGCGCGGCTGGACTATCTCGTCGACGGCTACCGGGCCGGCGACTTCGTGGTGTATGCGGTCGTGGATCGCGCGGCGCGAACGCGCGTGGCCGACGTTCGCGCGGCCGGCGCGCGGGTTCGCTGGGCGCTCCGGTCGGTGCCGGCGATCTCGCTCGTCGCCGACGGCGCGACGCTGATGCGGCTCGCGGCGAAGCCGTGGGTGCGTGCCTTGTATCCGGTGCTGTCGGGACGCGTAGACGACACGTCCACGAACGTGTCCGGCACGATGACCGCCGGGCAGGCTCCCGCGATCCATTCGGTGCCGGTCGAGGCCGGCGCCGCCACGATCACCGTGGACCTGACCGTGGCACCGCCCGGCCAGCCGCACACCGACGCGAACGCGGTCGATCAACTGCAAGCGCGGTTGCGCAACCCGGACGGCCACATCGTGATGGCGCGGCCGCTGCTGCTTCATCAGATCGCCTTCCGGTACGCGCCCGGCGATCTCGCGGCCGGCGAATGGACGCTCGAGATCTTCTACCGCAAGGCCAACCAGCCGACCGTTCCGATCCTGTACACCTACACCGGCACCGTCGCAGTCGCGACCGCCGAGGTCACACGCGATGCGCCCGAACCCGCAGGCAACGGCAACGCCGCCTGCGAGGGCCCCGCGGACTCTGCGCGCTGGCGAAACAACCCGAACTTGAGGCGCCGCGGTGTCACCGATCTGGGTGCGCCGACGGTATGGGATCGCGGAATCCGAGGGCGCGGCGTCCGGCTCGCGATCCTCGACACCGGCGTGGACGGTTCGCATGCCGACCTCGACGAACAGGATTTCGAGCACTGGGACGCCGCCGGCTGCACGGGCAAGATCGCCGCCGACGCGCTCTTCGCCGGCGGACAGACGCTGGTCGGGCAGGGCGCGACCGATGTCGGCGGGCACGGCTCGCACGTCGCCGGCGAAGCGGCCGGAACCGCGGAAGGCGCCGGGCAAGACCAGTGGGGAACGTACCCGGGCGTGGCGCCCGAGGCGACGTTGATCGCCGGCCGGATCGCGATCGACGTCACCGCGCTCACCGACGACATGATCGCCGCGCTCGAATGGGCCGTGATCGACCAGCATGCCGACGTGATCAACCTTTCGTTCGGCATCGACGTTCGCTACGGCGCGCTCAACGACCCCAACGATCCGCAATCGGCGGCGTTCGAAGCCATCGTCACCGACCCGGCTTGGGGGCATCCCACGATCATGACGTCGGCCGGCAACTCGGGTGACCGGTTCAACACCATCGGATCGCCCGGCCCGGCGCCTCACATCACGACCGTCGCCGCGACGGTGAAAGATTGGGATCTCGCGCTCGCCGACGGGCAGACCACCGAAGCCGGCGCGACCGTCCCGCGCGGGGTTCCGGCGAGCAACGGCAAAGTTCGTCCCAGCATTACGAGCTTCTCGTCGCGAGGCCCGTCGGCCGACTTCGGGTTCGCCCCCGACCTCGCCGCGCCGGGCCGCTCGATCATGGCGGCGAAATCGAATCAGAACACCGACGGCGACACGAACGGCTACGCGAGCTTCTCGGGAACGTCGATGGCGTCGCCGCATGCCGCCGGCGCGGCAACGCTTGTCGTCGATGCCTTCCGCCGGGCGTTCGGCGCCGCCGGCGCCTACGAGAACCGTCCGCCGTTCTGGCTCGTCGTCGCCGCGCTGTCCAACACCGCCGGCACCGTGGCGTCTCGTCCGGCCTACGCCGGCGGCGCGCTCGCCACGGTAGACACCTCGCCCGCCGGTGCGCTGCTGCAGTTGCACGGCGAGATCGGCTCGCGCGAGAACGACTTCCCCGCGCCGGTTCCGGTCGGACCGCTCGTCGAAGGCGCGGGCCGGATCAACGTTCCGGCGGCGATCGACGCGATCACCGGCGGCATCGTGATCTACACGGCCGCGGCCAAGCCGTCCGCGCCGGCGATGCACGAATGGCAATCCTCGTTCCAGGCGGGAACGGTCAAACCCCAGCAGACGACATCGCGGACGCTCACGCTGCACCCGGCGACCGCGCGCACGTATTCGGTGAGCCTGCGCGCCGCGGCCGGCGCCGCTTCGGTGAACGCCGCCACAATCGACCCGTCTTGGTGGACGCTTCCGGCCGCGACCAGCGTCTCCGGCCGCGCTCCCAAGAACGTCGCGGCGTCGCTGACGATCCCGGCGAGCGCGAAGCCCGGCCACTACACCGGCTACCTGCTGGCCGACGTGACCGACACAACCACCGGCGTTCGCACGACGCTGCGCATGCCTGTGCTGGCCGTCGTCGAGATCACCGACGCAAACGCCGGCGAAGGCCCGGTCGCGGTCAACGGCTTCACGAAGGCGATCGACAACTCGGGGCCGTTCACCGGCGCGAGCGGCATCGAAAGCGACTTTCCGATCTATGCCATCGACGCGCCGGACGGCCTCGAACGCTTGGACCTGACGCTCGCCGGGACGGGCAGCGACACGTGGGACTTGTTCGTCTACGACCGGTGGGGCAACGTCGTGGCCGACACGTTCCTCGCGCCGCCGGGACCGGCTTCGCTTTCGCTCGCGGGTCTTTTGCCCGGCGAGTATCGCGTCGCGGTGTCGCTGACGCTGCCCGAGGGCGGCAACACCGCGGCCGACGGGCCGCGCGGCCGCGCGTTTACGCTGACGGCCGACCTGGTCGGGGCGGCCAGCGCGAAAGTGCTGGGGACGAAGAAGGCCGCGCCGGCGCCGAAGCCGGCCGTGGGCCCGTTGCCGGCGACCGGGGTAGGTTCGGCCGGCGGGACCGCGGCCGCGCTCCTCGCGCTCGCAGCCGCCGTCGGACTCGCCCTTTCACCTGCGCGAGGCCGGGAACGCCTAGCGCAAAACGGGGAGCAATCCGGCATCCGCGGCTCGGGATGACGCCCATTCGGCCTCCTCGTCTAGACAAATCGTAGGGTCAAGCGCGGGACGTTCGCCTCCGATAGACGGAGATGACAGGAGGTTCCATCATGCCAGCACGCATTCTCGTAGTGGACGACGATCCGGCGGTTCGCGAGTTTTCCGCGACGACGCTGCGCGCGTCCGGCTTCACCGTCAAGGACGTGGCGTCCGGAGAAGAGGCGCTCGACGAGCTGCGCCGGGCCCATTTCGACGTCGTCGTGCTCGACAAAGCGATGCCCGGCATGGACGGCGACGAAGTCGCGCGCCGCCTGCGTGACGAACCCGGTGGCGCTTCGATGGCGATCTTGATGCTGTCCGGGCTCGATTCGGACCAAGATCAGTGGGACGGGTGGCGCTCGGGCGTGGACGTCTACGTCACGAAGCCGTTCGACGGCGACGAGCTTGTCGCGCACATCCAACGACTGCTTCGGTTGAAGACCTCGGTCCGCTAAGCGTTCAGGTCGTCTTGACGATCAGCACGTTGCACGGCGAGTGGTGCGACACCTGATTCGGGACGCTTCCCAGCAGGAAGCGCTTGGCGCCGGTCATTCCCTTGTTGCCGACCACGATCAGATCGGCTCCTTCGGCCTCGGCCGACTCGAGGATCATGTCGGCAGGATCCCCCGCAACCGTCATCGTCTTGGTCGCCAATCCCCCGCCGAATTTCGCCACCGCATCATCCAGCACCGAACGCCCGTCGCCCGGGTCGCCGACGTGGACGATCAACAACTCGGCGCCGACGGCTCGCGCCAGGTCCGCGGCGATTGAAACGGCCTTCGACGCGGTCGCCGATCCGTCGGTCGCGCTCATGATCTTGGTGTACATGCGTCCTCCGATTGGTCGCGTGAGCGCTAGTCGGTCGTGTGCACGATCAGAACCGAACACGGCGCATGGTGCGAGACGTTGTTGGGAACGCTGCCGAGCAGGAACCGCTTCGCGCCGGTCATGCCGCGGTTCCCGACCACGATCAGTCCGGCGCCTTCCTCTTCGGCGATGTCGCAGATCGCGTCGGCCGCTTCGCCTTCGCGCATCAGCGTCCGGACCTTGGCGGATCCGGCGAGGCGCTTTTCGGCGTCGGCGAGCACGCTTCGCGCGATCTCGGGTCCGGCATAGGGCGTTGCGGGTCCGAAGGTCGAACCGGCTTCGGGCTTCGGCGGCGGATAGGCGGACAGGATCAACAGCTCCGACCCGGTCGCGGCCGCGATGTCTGCGGCGTGCTGGACGGCCTTCGAGGCCGTGTCGGAACCGTCGGTTCCCACGAGGATCTTTCCGAACATCGCTCCCCCTATCGATCGGACCGCGCTAACCCTACCGCCGCGAAGCCGGACAAATCTAATGCTCCGCCTCGCGGCGGCCGAGGAGCGTGGCGAGCGAGCGAACATCGGTGTCGGGACCGAACGCATCCAGGATCGCGCCCGCCCGGTCGAAGGTCTCGCCGGCCGCATCGTGCCGGCCAAGCTCATCGAGGATTCGCGCCTTCATCGCCAGCCCGCGAATGCGTTCGGCATCCCACTCGCCGGCGTCGAGCACGTCGATCGCGGCGTCGATCGCCTCCAGCGCCGCGTGCGCGTCCCCGCCTTCGAGCAGCGCCCGCGCGAGGATCCGGCGAGCGGTGGCGACGTCGATCAGCGCCGGGCCGGCGTGCTCGATCGCCTCGCGGGCACGAACGGCCGCGTCGGCCGGACGCGCGACATCGCACAGCAGGTCGGCGTGGAGCGCGATCAAGCGGCCCTTGGGGAACAAGCCGGATTCGGGAAGCGGCTCGGGATCGGAAACGATCGCCAGCGCGGCCGCGACGTCGCCGCGGCGACGAGCGAGCTCGGCCAAGATCCATCGTCTTGGCACGCGGCTGTGCCAGCCGACCCCGGCGGCTTCGGTCACGGCCGTGCCGGTTCGCGCGAACCGTTCGGCCTCGGCAAGATCGCCGGCTTCGATCTCGGTGTAGGCGCGAAGCACATGAACCAAACCCATGACGAGCGGATCGCCGGCGCCGGCCGCATGCGCTTCGGCTTCGACCAGAACGGCGCGGGCCGCGTCGATTTCCATGCGCAACAGGTGCGAGACCGCGATCGGATACCGGGCCATAGCCAGGCCCCATGCGCTGTCGACTTCGGCAAAGACCTCGAAGGTCGATGCCGCGAGCGCGATCGCATCGGCCGGGCGCATCCGGTACGACGCGACGATCGCCCGCAGCACTCGCTCGACTTGAAGTCCCATACCGCCCATGCCGCCCTGCGTTTGCTCGGCGCCGGCGGCCAGCTCGATCAGTTGCGCCGCGAGTGCGTCGGCGTCGTCGAGCTTCCCCTGAAAAAGCAGTGCCCAGCTGCGAAGCCCCAAGCACCAGCCGACGCCTTCGATGTCGTTGATGCCGCCGAACACCTCCGCGCCTTCATCCAGCGCGACGAGCGCTTCATCGATGCGGCCCAGAAGCAGGTTCGCCCAGCCGAGGTTCTGCAGGCTCCAGCCGACCGCTCGCGTGTCGCCCAGGTCCCGCGCGCGGGACAGCGCCTGACGAAACCACATCGGCGCGGAAAGCACGCGGCCGTTGAACATGTCGAGCAGCCCGTGGGAGCGAAGCCCTTCGGCCTCCTCATGCGCATCGCCGGTCTCGCGCGCGATCTGAAGGGCCTGCTCGAGTCGTGGCCGGGCCAGATCGAGATCGCCGCGAAGCCGCGCCAGATCGCCGAGCAGCCGCAGCGCCTTTCCTTCATGACGACGTTCGCCCAAGCGACGCGCGCCGGCGAGCGCCTGCTCCAGATGCGATTCGGCCGCGACCGGATTCCACGAGCCGACGTGCGCCTCGCCAAGACTGACGCGAAGATCCAGCGCGTCGCGGTCGTCGCGCGCGAAGACCAGCGCGCGCTCGTAGAAGCTTCCGGCCGCCGCGGCCGCGTCGATGCCCATCGCCTCGTTGCCGGCGCGCTCCAGGTATTCGCGCGCCTTGTCGGCGTAGGCGGCGCCGTCGTCGCCGACGTCGCGGGCGCTGAGCGCGGCACGTTCGAAGTGGAACGCAACCAAGTCGGCCAGGTCGCCCTCCGATGAACCTTCGCCGATGACGCCTTCGAGCCAGACGGCGATGGCGGCATGCTTCGCGGCGCGCGAGCGCTTGGGAAGCGACGCGTAGGCGACTTCGCGCACGATCGTCTGCCGGAAGCGATACTCGAGTCGCCCGGTGAGGCGGGGCTCCTCGACCGGCTCGACCAGTTCGCGTGCGGCGAGTCCGTCGAGCGCGACGCGAAGCGCGTCGGGGTCTCGTCCTTCGATCGTCGCGAGCGCGTCGGGCCAGAATTCTTCGCCGACGACGGCGGCGTCCTGGACGATCGCCTTGACCGGCGCGTCGAGCGCGTCGAGCCGCGCCGCGACCACGCCCTGCACGCTGACCGGGACGCTGATGTCGTGCTGGCCGCGGTCCACCAGCAGCCGCACGAACTCCTCGATGAAGAACGGGTTCCCGCCGGCGCGGTCGATGACGCTTTCGACGACCGCCGGCGGAAGGTCGCGGCTGCCGGAAAGCGCCCGCAGCAGGTCCGCGGCGGCGTCGCGCGCAAGCGGCAGCAGATGAAGGCTCGAGGACGCCGGACGCCCCGGCCACGTCGCCGTTCGCTCGCTCAGTTCGGGACGCCCGAGCGCCACCAGCAACAGCGGAACGTCGCGCAGCCGTTCGAGCAGCTCCCCGACCGCCGCGGTCACCGCCGCCTCGGCCCAGTGAAGCTCCTGAAAGACCAGGACGAGCAGCCGTTCGCGTCGCGCGATCGCGTCGAACAGCGCGACGGCCGCGTCGCTGATCTCGCCGCCGCGGGGCGCCGCTCCCGCCGCCGGGCCGGCCGCGCCGGCGCTCGCTGCGCGCCGCGCACCGGCCGGCAGCGCCTGTTCGCGGAAGCCGGCGAGCGCGGCGACTCGTTCCGTGTCTCCGCCGAGCCCGATCGCGGCGAGCTGCTCGCCGATGCGCTTGCGCGCAGCAGCCGCGTCGTCGGCAGCCCCGACGCCCAAGGCCGACCGCACGATCTCTTCGAGCGCGTGCGACGCCGACGCCGTCCCGTACGGCAGCGAGCGTCCCCACAGCACGCGGGCGTCGCGGAGCCGCTGCGCGAACTCGGCGACGAGCCGCGTCTTTCCCATGCCGCCGTCGCCGACGATAGTGATCGCCGCGGATCGCCGGTCCCGCGCGACCAGATCGGCAATCGAGGTGAGCAGCGACAGCTCTGCGTCGCGGCCGACGATCGGTGTCGAGCGCGCGCCACCGGCGGCGGGATGAGCGCGCTCGATGACGGCTTCCGAGACGTGGATCGGTTCGGCTTTTCCCTTGACCACGACGGGATCGATGTCTCGGTATTCGATGCGATCGCCGGTGGCGGCACGCGTCGCCGGGCCGACGAGCACAGCGCCGGGTGCGGCGGCCTTGACCAGACGCGACGCGACGTTGACCGCATCGCCGACGACGGTGTAGGCGTCCCCGCCGCCGATCGCGCCGGCCATCACCTCTCCGGTGTTCACGCCGACGCGCATCGACAACTCGACGCCGCGTGCATCGGAAAGCTCCTTCGAATAGCGGGCCAGCGCACGCTGCATCTCCAGCGCGCAGCGCACGGCTCGCTCGGGATCGTCTTCGTGCGCTTGCGGCGCGCCGAAGGTGGCCATGATCTCGTCGCCGAGGATCTTGTCCACGGTCCCGCCGTAGAGCGTGACCGTCTCGGCGAGCCCCTCGAACGCGCGGTCGATGATCCGCTTGACGTCTTCGGGGTCGCGGGACTCGCTCAGCGCCGTGAACCCCACCAGGTCGGCGAACAGGATCGTGACGATGCGTCGTTCCTCGCGCGGCGCGTTCGACAGGCTCAGGCCGCATGCGGCGCAGAACCGCGCGTCGCCGGCAACCGCCGCGCCGCACCGGGGGCAGGTCGTCATGCGCTCCTCCATCGGTCGGCCCCGTCTTCGGCGGCAAGACCATCGGCGGAGAGCTTGGCCAGATGGGCGCGCACGCTCATCGCGGCGACGGGGTGAAGGATCGGATCCACGCCGTGATAGATGCGCGCGACGATCTCGTCGACGCTGCCGGGCAGCGCGGCGATCACCTGCCGTTCGCGCATCAGGCGATGCTCGATGTATTCGGCCACGACGGCCGCCGGATCGTCCACCACCGGACCGTGGCCCGGATACAGGCGAGCGGCCGCGCGATCCTGGACGATCCGCAGCGATCGCATGTAGGCGTTCATGTCCCCGTCCGGGTAAGCGACAACGGTCGTGCCGCGGCCAAGAATGTGATCGCCGGTGAACAGCGCGCGCTCGTCGTCGAGCCAGAAGCTCATGTGGTCGCTCGCGTGACCGGGCGTGTGGATCGCGGTCAGGTGAATTTCTCCGGCGCCGGCGCGTTCGCCGTCGTGCAGCGGAATTTCGAGCGGCTCGCCCGAGGTCATCGGCGACCACGACCCGATCGGCGCGCGCGCGCGACCGGCGAAGGAACGCGCGCCTTCGCTGTGATCCGAATGCCAGTGGGTCAGGAACACCCCGACGATCTCGGCCGGGCCGGCGGCGGCGAGCACGCGATCGAAGTGGGCCAGATCGTCGGGGCCGGGATCGATCACGATGACCTCACGCTCGCCGCCGACCACATAGGTGTTCGTTCCTTCCAAGGTCATCGGCGACGCGTTCGGGGCGAGCACGACGCGGACGCGCTCGGAGAGGCGGCGCGTGCGGGCGACGGCTCCCGATTCGGTCATGGCTCCTCGATCACGGATCGTAGGGCTCGGGATCGCCGGGGACGAGAATCTTGATCGCGTCACCCGCTTGGACGATCTCGGGTTGCACGGGCGACACGTCGCGGCCGGGCGATGCGGCGATCAGATCGCCGGCGCGATCGAAGCGCGCCAGTTGGGTCAGCGTGACGCGCGTCGGAAAGATCACGGTGAAGCGTCCTTCGGCGTGGCGGGCGAGCGCGTCGGCCGGACGGATCCACGTGCTCGAGGACGATTCGCCTTCGTCGTGGCGCAGTGCCTCGCCGCCGTCGGGAAACGCGGCGACGAAGAACCGCGTGTCGTAGCGCTTCGGCGATGCTTCGGGCGTGATCCAGCGCGACCACGGATGCAGCAGGTCGGCCGCGAAGCGGAGCCCTTCCCGCTGCGCGAAGTCCTTCAGCTTGAGCGTGCCGTCGTTGAGTGACGGACGCGCGTCTTGGAGCGATGCGTCGTGGCCGACAAGCGTCCCGTCGCGTCGGGCCATCAGCGCGCCGGATTCTTCGAACGTCTCGCGGATCGCGCACAGATAGAAGGCCAGCGCGCGGTCGGGCGGTGCGTCGATCGCCGCGGCGGCCTGCGCCGGCGTGACGCCGTCGGTCAGAGCCGCCAGCGCCGGATCGAGATCCCCGTCGTCGAATGTCCCACCCGGGAACACGTAGGCGCCGCCGGCGAAGTCGGCCTTCAGAACTCGTTCCAGCATGAAGACTTCCAAGCCCTTGGTTCCGTCCCGCGCAAGGATGATCGTCGCCGAATCGCGCGGCTCCGCGGGTTGGCCGGAGGCGTCGCGAAGCAGGAAGCTCGGTCGTTCCCCAGACTGGTCGCTCATTGCCGTCCATCGTATTCGGGCCTCCTCAAAGGCGCGATTCCGACAAAGGGTACGCTCGGGGACCCGGCCGGGCAGACTTCAGAAACACTTTGCTTCCCCGGGCTCATTCCGCGAAAAGCAAGCGCCGACGACTACAAGATGAACGTCGCCCCCCGCCCGTCGAGCCGGGTCGTCGCACGCGTTGCCCGGCTTCGGACCTGGCTTCCGACCGGCCGGTCCCTCGACGAAGAGGCCTGGGCCAAGCGCCACAACGGCATTCGCATCCTGCTCGCTGCCCACGCGGTCGGACTCCAGATCTTCGGGATGGTGCGCGGCTACGGCGCGCTGCACGTGATGGCGGAAACATCGATCGTGGCGCTTTGCGCGCTCGTGTCGAACCGTCCCGGCTGGCGGCGTTCGGTCAAAGAGGCAACGACCACGTTCGGTCTGATCAGCGCGTCGGCGTTACTGGTGCATCTGTCGGGCGGAACCATCGAAGCGCACTTCCATTTCTTTGTGATGGTCATCGTGATCTCGCTGTATCAGGATTGGACGCCGTTCCTGCTGACGCTCGCCTTCGTCGTCGTCCACCACGGCGTCATGGGCGTGCTGGAACCGCAGTCCGTCTACAACCACCCGGCGGCCTGGGCGAGCCCGTGGCGGTGGGCGCTGATCCACGCCGTGTTCGTCCTGGGTGCAAGCGCCGCGAGCTTGATCGCATGGCGCCTCAACGAACAGGTGCGTCACGCCGAGCAGCACGCCGTCTCACGGCTGGCCGCCACGCTCGAATCCACCGCGGACGGGATCCTGGTCGTCGACGACCAAGGGCGGATCTCCTCCTTCAACCACACGTTCGTGGACATGTGGCGGATCCCGCAAGAGGTGATCGACTCGCGAAGCGACGAGGCGGCGATCGGCGCGGTGCTGTCGCAGTTGCAGGATCCGAACGGTTTCGTCGAAAAAGTGAACCAGCTCTACGGATCGGACGAGGCCAGCTTCGACGTCATTCACTTCCTCGACGGGCGCGTCTTCGAGCGCTACTCGCAGCCGCAGAAGGTGAACGGCATGACGGTCGGTCGCGTCTGGAGTTTCCGCGACATCACCGAACGCGCCAAGCTCGACGCCATGCGGGACGGCTTTCTTTCGGCCGTCTCCCACGAGCTTCGCACGCCGCTGTCGGCCGTGATGGGGTACGCCTCGACGCTGCAACACCATGGCGATGTATTGGACCCGGCGGTGCGGCAAGAAGCCGTCGAGCGAATCGCCGTCGGGGCTGCGAAATTGAATCGGCTTCTCAACGACACGCTCGACCTGGACCGGCTGCGACGGGGCATCATCGAACCGAACCGCTCGCCGACCGACATCGGACGGTTGCTGCGCGACACGGTGGAACATTGCGAGGTGCTCGGATCACGTCACGTCACGGTCGACGCGCACGATCTGACGGTGTCGGTGGATCGAGCCAAGATCGAACGGATCGTCGAGAACTTGTTGATCAACTGCGTGCGCCACACGCCACCGGACACGCCGATCTGGGTCAGCGCGGCCTCGACGACGCGGGGGCTGTTGCTCACCGTCGAAGACGCGGGCCCGGGCGTGCCGGACGAGATTAAGGAATCCGTGTTCGAAGCCTTCCGTCAAGGCAAGGTCGACGCGCATGCACCGGGCGTTGGAATCGGCTTGTCGCTGGTCGCGCGCTTCGCCGACCTGCACGGCGGCCGCGCCTGGGTCGAAGACCGCGCCGGCGGCGGCGCCTGCTTCCGCGTCCTGATCCCGGTCGAGGCCGGCATCGAAGCCGGCAGCGAGCATCCCGCGCGTACCGCCTGAGTACCTTCTCCAAAAACACGTCGACGTGCCGCGTGGATCATTCCAAGGGTCGGGGTGGGATCGGGAATCGGAGAAGGTCGCCGGGATCTGACGTCGCAACCCACATCGTCTCGCCGGCAGCGGCGATCGTCACGGGCGTTCCCGGCAGCCACCGGGTCATGACCTCGGAGTGATCCTCGGGCGCGAAGAACCGATAGCGATGAAGCCGGAATGCCGTCCGGTCGGCGGATCGCTCAACAAGGTACAGATGCAGATCGTAGGCCGCGATCGCAAATACGGGCGCCTCGATCGCTGCTCGCACGAACCGGCGGTCCCGAGCGTGGTATCGCCAGAGCAACCCGGCGTCGTCGCGCGCGTAGAGGGTGGAGAGCAAACGGAGTTCGCGAAGGCCGGCCCGAATCCTTCTTCCGTTGCTCATCGGAACCGGCGCCGTCGAATCGAACGTCCACAGCATGTCCCCGTCGAGCACCCACACTCCTCCGCCTCCGTACTCGACCTCGGCGAAGTTCACAAGACCTTGGATGCGCTCGAATCCGAACGGTCCGGCGACCACCCGGCCGCGCAACAGGTCGAATCCGGCAACGATCCACATGAACTCGCCGTCGAAAATGGCATCCGTCGGCGGTTCGCTCGTGCCGAACACACCACGCTTCGAGCCCGATTCGACGTCGAGCGTCACGATGCCTTGCGCGTAGGGAGGCAGGTGCCGCGAGAACGACACCCCCGGGGAAGACGAGGAAGACGTCTGACTCGGAACGTGCACCAGCATCGCGACCAGGTTCCCCGCCATCACGACCTTCTTGATGCGCCCCTGCGCGCCTCCTGGAAGAAGCGGATCAAAGTGATGGCGCCAAACGATCTCGCCACTGGAGTTGACCTTGAGAACCGTGGTTTCGTTCTCCGTCACGACGAAGGCATGTGCGCCGTCGGCGACGACGTACGAGGGCGAACCATAGGCAGCCGAACCCGACGGATACGGTGCGAGAAGCGGAGCGGTCGGATCGCCGAGCAGCCGGGCGGGAACAACAACCGCAGCCGACACGAGCACGGCGACGACGGCCGCGGCTACGAATACCGATCGCCCACGCGCACGGCGAGCACGGCGGCGCACGTCCGGGGGAAGCGCGCCGGCCAGCGGCGCAGCCTGGGCGTGACGGCTCAGTGTTGCGCGGACGTCGTCGATAAGGTCGCTCACGGTGACACCTGCTTTCGAAGTTGGTCCAAGCCCCGAGATACGAGCGATTTCACGGTTCCAGGTCTGCATCCCAAGATTTCCGCCGTCTGCGCCTCCGAAAGATCTTCGTAGAAGCGCAAGACGATGGCGGCCCGCTGCCGCTCTGGAAGAACGCTCATGGCAGCCCACAGCTCATCACCGGGGCCGGGGTCGTAGGCCGGCATCACGGGCACGTGTTGCCGGGTCCGCCAGTCGCGTTCGACGTGCCGGCGGCGTCTCCGTGACGCAGCTAGATTCACGATGGCACGCCGAAGGTACGACGGAAATGCGTCGTCGCTGCGAAGATCCGCGAAGCGACCGGCGATACGCACGACCGCGTCGTGAACCAGATCTTCGGCTTCGGTCGAATCGCCGGTCAGGAGGTACGCGAAGCGGAAGGCGGACGGCGCGTGCCGCTCATACAGCTCGGCGAGCCGGCTGCGTGCTTTGTCTTCGTAATCAGCCACCTCGGTCCGAATCATCACGCATCCAAGACGATTTCCTCCCGAGTTCGGTTCCACTTAGGCCGGGCCGTCCGCTACGCTTCGCGTCGAGCCCGAGGAGGAATTCGATGGATTTCAGCGTCGCGCCCGAACTGGAAGAGGTCCGGCTGTCCTACCGCTCGTTCCTGGACCGCGAGGTCCGGCCGGTCGAAGAACGCTACGCCCAGCAGCTCCAAGAAGACGTGTGGACACCCGAGATGCGCGAGGCCGGCATGGCGCTTCGCCGCAAGTCGGCCGAGATCGGCTACTACGGCGCGCACCTTCCCGAGGACGTCGGCGGCTGGGGCCTGTCCACGCTCGGCATGACGCTGCTGGTCGAAGAGACCGGCCGAAGTGGCCTGCGGTTCTCGACGTTCGTGCTGGGCCCGCCGAACCCGGAGGCGCCGACCCCGCTGCTGCTGGAAGGCACGCCCGAGCAGCAGAAGAAGTATCTCGTCCCGCTGATCAAGGCCGAGCAGACGATGTGCTTCGCGCTGACCGAGCCGGACGCGGGATCCGACGCGCAGTCGATCCGCACGAAGGCGGTCAAGGACGGCGACCACTACATCCTGAACGGAGTGAAGCATTTCATCACCAACGGCGAACACGCCGACTTCGCGATCGTCTTTGCCGTCACCGACGCCGACAAGCGCGCGCAAGGCGGCATCACCGCGTTTATCGTCGAGCGAGGCACGCCCGGCTTCACCGTCGGCAAGAAGCAGCGCACGATGGCCGGCGACACCAACCAGTCCGAGTTGATCTTCGAAGACTGCCGCGTTCCCGCCGCGAACATCCTCGGCCCGGAAGGCTACGGCTTCTTCACCGCGATGAAGTTCTTGAACGCGGGCCGCGCCTACATCGGCGCGATGTGCCTCGGCGTCGGTGACTACCTGGTCAAGATCTGCACCGACTACGCGAACCAGCGCAAGGCGTTCGGCAAGCCGATCGGCAAATTCCAGGCGATCCAATGGATGCTGGCCGACTCGGCCGTCGAGATCGAGGCCGCGCGATGGCTGACCTACCGGCTTGCCTGGATGTGCGATCAGGGCGAGCAGCCGATGCGCGAATCCTCGATGGTCAAGCTCTACAACACCGAGATGGTCAACCGCGTCGCCGACCGGGCCGTGCAGATCTACGGCGGCATGGGCTACCTAACCGAAGGGCCGGTCGAGCGCATCTTTCGCTTCGTTCGGATGCTGCGCATCGTAGAAGGCACCAGCGAGATCCAGCGCATGGTGATCGCGCGAACGCTCGGTTTGTGAGCGCCGCATGAGCGACCACGTCGCCCGCAACCGGGCCGCCTGGGCCGGCTACGCCGCCGACTACGTCGCCAACGCGGTCGAGTCTTGGAGCCGCGACGAACCGAAATGGGGCGTGTTCGGCGTCGAAGACGAGCGCATCTTTCCCGCCGACGTCGCGGGCAAGGACGTGGTCGAGCTGGGCTGCGGAACCGCCTACGTCTCGTCCTGGTTCGCACGCCGCGGCGCCCGCGTGATCGGCCTGGATCTGACCACCGAACAGCTCGCGACCGCGCGCGCAATGTGCGAGCGCTTCGCCCTGCCGGTTCCGCTCGTGCAGGCCGACGCGGAACGCGCGCCGTTCCCCGACGCCTCGTTCGACATCGCCTTCAGCGAGTACGGCGCGAGCCTGTGGTGCGATCCGTACGCATGGATTCCCGAGGCCGCGCGGCTGCTTCGCCCCGGCGGCGAGCTAACCTTCATGACCAACAGCGTGTGGATCTCGGTGTGCATCCCCGATACCGACGCGGAAGGGCCCGCGACCGACCGGATGCGCCGCCCCTACTTCGGGATGCACCGAACCGAATGGCCCGACGAGACGGGCGTCGAGTTCCACCTTGGACACGGCGACTGGATTCGCCTGCTGCGCGCCAACGGGTTCGACGTCCTGGACCTGATCGAGATCCAATCGCCGCCGGATGCGACAACGAGCTATCCGTGGGTCACCGGCGAGTGGGCGAGCAAGTGGCCGGTGGAAGAGGTCTGGAAAGCGCGCAAGAGGTAGCCTTCGCGTCGTGCTCTTCGACATCCACTACGCCTCGGTCGGCGAAACCGCCGTCGCCTACGTCTCGATCGGCGACGGCCCCGTCGACCTGCTGATCGCGCCGCCGGTCAACTCGCATCTGGACATCCAGTCGGAACTTCCCGAGTGGCTCGAGTTTCATCGGCGTCTCGGCAGCTTCGCGCGCGTGCTGGTCTTCGACAAGCGCGGCACCGGTTTGTCGGATCCCCTGCCGCGCACCGGCGTCTCGACGCTGGAGGAGCGCATCGACGACATGCTCGCCGTGATGGAGCACGCCGGCTCGGATCGCGTCGCCGTGATGGGCTACGGAGAGGGCGGCGCGGCGGCGTCGCTGTTCGCGGCCACGCATCCGGACAAGACGTCGCATCTGATTCTGTGCAACACGACCGCATGCCTGCGCAAGCGCGACGACTATCCGTGGGGCTGGGAAGAGCAGGACACGCCGATGACGCAATGGCTGTCCACGTTCGGCAAGCACAACCCGGAACTGTTTCGCCGGCTGGGCATCGCCTTCGACGAGCCCCGCATTCGCGAATGGGGCACGCGCTGGGTTCGTTCCAGCTCGAGCCCGGGCATCTATCGCGCGCTGCAGCGCGTCGCAATGGACATCGACGTTCGCACCGTGCTGCCGGCCATCAGCGCGCCCACGCTGGTCATGCACTGCACGGACAATCACATCCTGGATCCGCAGAACGGCCGCTACCTGGCCGAACACATCGCCGGCGCCCGATACGTCGAACTTGCCGGCGACAGCCACTATCCCTTCCTCGGGGACAATGCGGCGTTGCTCGCCGAGATCGAAGAGTTCCTGACCGGATCGCGCACGAACGAAGAAGCCGAACGCATTTTGGCCACGGTGCTGTTCACCGACATCGTGGACTCGACGCAGACGGCCGCGCGGATGGGCGACCGCGACTGGAAGGCGCTGCTGACCCGCCACCACGAAGCGGTGCGGACGCAGATCGCGCGGCATCGTGGCCGCGAGATCGCCACCGCCGGGGACGGCTTCATGGCGACCTTCGACGGGCCGGCGCGCGCGGTCCGCTGCGCCTGGTGCATCCACGACGCGGTCGATCCGCTCGGGGTCCGGCTCCGCGCCGGACTTCACACCGGGGAGATCGAGCTGCACGGCGAAACGATCGCCGGCATCGGCGTTCACATCGCCGCGCGCGTGGCATCGATCGCCGGCCCCGGCGAAGTGCTGGTCTCGCGCACGGTGAAGGATCTGGTCGCCGGATCGGGGATCCACTTCGGCGAACGCGGCGCCCGCACGCTCAAAGGCGTGCCGGAACCGTGGGAAATCTACGCGGCCGAGCGCTAAGCGGGATCGACGTCGGTTCCGGTCCGGTCGCGGGCCGGCATCCACGCGACGCGGCGATCACCGCGAAACACGACCAGATGATCGGGCGCGAAGGTCACGCCGATCCGATCGCCCGGCCGAAACAGCGTCTGCGACGAGTGGACCGAGGTCACCGTCCGTCCCGACGCCAGCCGCACGACCAGCTCGTTGACCGGCCCCTGAAATCGGCGTTCGACGACCTCACCGGCGGGACCGTCGCCGGCGCGTTCGATGATGATGATGTCCTCGGGCCGAAGCATCAACTCGGCGGCGCCCGTGTCGACCGTGGCGGCATCGAACGAGACCGTGCCGAGCTCGGTTTCGATGCATCCGTCGTGCACCGTCGCCGGCAGGAACTCGGCGCGTCCGACGAAGTCGGCGACGAATCGCGTTTCGGGCACGTGATAGATCTCCTCGGGCCGGCCGATCTGCTCGATCCTGCCCGCCCGCATGACCGCGATCCGATCCGCGATGTCGAACGCCTCGCTTTGGTCGTGCGTCACGAAGACGGCGGTCGCGCCGGCGGCACGAATGATCGTGCGCACCTCGCCGCGGACGCGCGCACGCAGGTCGGCATCCAGATTCGAAAAGGGCTCGTCCAAGAGCACGATCGCCGGCCGAGGCGCCAGCGCGCGCGCCAGGGCGACGCGTTGCTGCTGCCCGCCCGACAATTCGTGCGGATACCGGTCCTGCAAGCCGTGCAGGCCGACGAGTCGCAGGACCTCGCCGACCCGGTCGCGGTCGCCGCGGCCGATGCCGTAGGCGACGTTGCCGGCGACGGTCATGTGCGGAAACAGCGCGAAGTCCTGGAACACGAGCGGCGCGCGCCGGCGTTCCGGCGCGACGAACGTGCCGTCGCCGTCCACCGGTCGGCCGTCCAGCGCGACCGTTCCTTCGTCGGCGCGCTCGAAGCCCGCCACGACGCGCAGAAACGTGGTCTTGCCGCAGCCGCTGGGACCCAGCAAGGCCAGGATCTCGCCGGCTTGAACCGTGACGGAAACATCGTCCAGCGCGACGACGTCACCGAAGCGCTTGCCGACGTGCCGGCACGCGACGGCGGCCGCATGGGAATCCATGGCGGCCAGCGTATCGCCCGCATCGCGTCTCGCGGGACGAACCGCTGCGGGCAGCCGCATCACCGGTCGCCTCGCAGGCGACGCTCGCCGGACCCGCTCAGCAGCAACGCCGCCAGCGGACCCGAGGCGAGCACGATCAGCAGCAGCGCCGGCAGTGCCGCGCGGCCGAACGACGCCGCGTTGGTCGCGCTCCACACTTCTGTCGCAAGCGAAGAGAAGCCCGTCGGGGACAGCAGCAGCGTCGCCGGAAGTTCTTTCATCGCCGTCAAGAAGACCAGCGCGAGGCCGGCCAGCGCACCGGGACGCACCAGCGGCAAAACGATGCGCAGCGCCGTTCGTCGCCGGCTGCTGCCCAGCGATTGCGCGGCTTCCTCCAGATGCGGGTCGACCTGCAGCAGGCTCGCGCGCAATGCGCCGCCCGCCTGCGGCAAGAACAACACTGCGTAGGCGAACGCCAGCATCGCGGTCGTCTGATACAGCGCCGGCACGTAACGCGCACCGAAGAACACCAGCGACAAGGCCACAACGATGCCGGGAAGCGCGTACCCGACGTAGGAGGCTCGCTCCAGCGTGCGCGCGCCGCGGCCGGGGAAACGCACCCCCAGGACCGCGACCGGCCATGCGGCAACCAGCGCAATCAGCGCGCCCAGCCCGGCGACGCGCACGCTGTTCCACGCCGCCGAAACGGCGACGCGCAGCGGCTCGCCTTCGCCGGCCGCGCGCACCAGCCAGTAGACGACGATGCCCACCGGAAGCAGCAACGCCATGCCGGTGATCGCACCGCATGCGGCAAGCGCCGGTCCGCGCCACCGGCCGAGCGACATCTGCGGCGGCGGCCGCCGGCCGCCCGGATGCCGGCGGTAAAACGCGGCGCGGCCGCGAGCGCGCGCCTCCAGGACCAGCACGATCAGCGTCAGCGCGACCAGCATCACGCCCAGCATCGCAGCGCGCGAACGATCGAAGGACGCTTGATAGTTCAAATAGATGGCGCGCGTAAACGAATCGAAACGCAACAGCGACACGGCACCGAAGTCGTGGAGCGTGTAGAGCGCGACCAGCAGCGAACCCGCGACGATCGCCGGACGCAGTTGCGGCAGCACGACGCGGCGGAGCGTCTCGCGGCGGCCGCGTCCCAGCGAATAGCTCGCTTCCTCAAGGGTCGGATCCAGCCCGCGGATCGCCGCCCGAACGATCAGCAGCACGTAGGGATAGGTGAACAGGGTGAGGACCAGCCAGGCGCCGCCGAAACCGTAGATCGACGGCAGCCGCTGCACGCCGAGCGGCTCGAGCCATCCCTGCACGATGCCGCGCGGGCCGAGCGCCGCGACGAACACGTAGCCGCCGATGTAGCTGGGAATGACCAACGGAAGGGCCGTGAGCACCGTCCAGAGTCGGCGGCCCGGCAGATCGGTTCTGGTCGTGAGCCAGGCGAGCGGCACCGCGATCACGACCGCCGACGCGGTCACCGCAAGCGCAAGCAGCGAGGTTCGAACGAGCAGGCCGACCGTTCGCGCGTCGGCGACCGTATCCCACATGCCGCTCGCGCCGAGCCCCCACGAGCGCACGACCAGATACAGCGCAGGCAGCGCGACGCCGGCTGCGACCGCCGCGCCGGCGATCGCCAGCCACGGCGGCGTGCGGCGGCCGCTGCGCGTCCGGCCTTGCGGGGGCGCGGGACGAGCAGCGGCTTCGACCGCGGATGCCTCGATGCCGAGCTCCTACACGATTCCTTCGTCGCGAAGCATGGCCAAGGTCGCTTCCAGATCCGCCAGCTTGGACAGGTCGATCGCCGGCGGCTCGAGCGACGAAAGCGGCGGCAGCGCGGCGGCCGCCTGAACGCCCGCGGCCAAGGGATACTCGAACGTCTTCGTCGCGAAGTAGGTTTGCGCGTCGGCGCCGAGCAGATACTCGATGAAGGTCGCGGCGGCCTTGACGTTCTTCGACGTGGACAGGATGCCCGCGCCGGCAACGTTGACCAGCGCGCCGGGATCGCCGGCCTTGAAGAAGTGGTTCGCGGCTTTCAGGCCCGGTTGTTCTTTGAGCATCTGCACCAGGTAGTACTGGTTCACGAAGCCGACCTGAACCTCGCCTTTGGCGACGGCCTCGACGAT
>DASWHR010000067.1:0-15679 GCA_036398095.1 Actinomycetota bacterium | reverse complement strand
TCTTCGCTATCTGTGGATGCGGCAGAAGCGCTTCCAAGGCTCGCACTTCGCCAACGACGAGCAGGCCTACGCGTTCAATCAACTCGTCCTCGACGGCAAGATCGATCCCTGCCTGTCTCGCACGTTCACCTTCGACGAGATCGGCGCGAGCCATCAACTGATGAGCGAGAACAAGCATCCCGAAGGAAACATGGCGGCACTGGTATCGGCCAAGGCGACCGGGCAAAGAGACCTGGACTAATCGGCAGGGATCGCCGCGATCAAGGCGAACCTACCTCGAAGACAGGTTCGAGGGAGGAGACCGATGCGCCGCACGTCGTTGCTCGTCATCGTCGCAATCATGCTGCCGCTCGCCGCGCTGCCCGTCCGCGCGGCCGGTTCGCTACCGAGCGTGGCCATGGGCCCGCGTCCCGGCCCGGACGCGCTCTACCGGCCGGCAGCCACCACCCCGATCCTGACCAACGCCGGCGAATGGGCCGCGACGCCGCTGATGGTCTCGGGCGCTGCCGCCTACGACGGCGGCGAGTACCTCTACCAGGACTACGTCTACGACGCCTACGGCGCCAACACCTCCGACGCGCCGTTCGCGCAGCCGGAGACCGTTCCCAATGCGGCCGACTTGGCGTTCGGCGGAATGACCGGCGACCTGGCCTATCCGACCGACGTTGCGACCTACGGCCATAACGCGGCCGACATCCTCGAGTTCCGCGCGCGGCTCGACGACACCGGACGCGTGGTGTACCGCGTCACGCTGAACACGGTGCTCGACGCAGCCGCGGCCGCCGTCGCGATCGGCGTGGACACCGGAGCCGGCGGGAGCGACGACTGGGGCTACGGAATCGGATCGCTCGGCTCGCTCGGGCTCGACCATGTGGTTGTCGCCACCGGATTCGATCCGGCCACGAACCAAGCCGAGGTCGCAACCGGGCTGCAGCCCGGCGGAGCGACCTGGCGTCACTACCTGATCGCCGGCCTGTGGGACGCGAACGCGAACGCCTTCAAGCCGATTCAAGAGCAGCCGAGCGCGACGATGCCGGGCGGCGCGCACGGCACCGCCCCGCCGCCGGTGTTCAACGTCGGCTTCCGCTTCGATGAGCCGATGGGCCCCGGATCGCTCGGCGGGATTCTCGCCGACGACCCGAACAACAGCGTGGGAGCGCGCACCGTCGGCTACGGGCATTGGCGTGAGCACGCGCAGGCGAAGGCGCTCGCCGCGCGCGACATCTCGGGGATGCATGCCGACGTCGACTTCGGAGCGATTGCGGCCGAGACCGACGATTTCTCGGGCGTTCCCACTCGCGGCTACCTGTCGCGGCTGTACGTGTCGCATCTGGACCTCGGCGAAGGTGCGCGCGTCGAACGACCGATGCTGCGCGGGCCGATCCAGCCGTACTCGCTCTACGTTCCGCCGTCCTACGACGGCTCCGCCGCCGCGCCGCTCACGCTTGCGCTGCATTCGCTTTCGGCCGGCTACAACCAGTACCGCGTCTTCGCGCCCAACCTGCACCGAGACCTGGGCGACGAGCGCGATGCGCTGATTCTGACGCCGGCGGGCCGCGGCCCCGACGGTTGGTACCACGACGAAGCCGAGATCGACACGTTCGAAGCGTGGGCCGACGCGGCCGCGCGCTACACCCTGGATGCGAATCAGGTAAGCGTCTACGGATATTCGATGGGCGGGTACGGAACCTACAAGTACGCCGCGCAGTATCCGGATCTGTTCACGGCCGGCTTCGCGGTCGTCGGGCCGGCCGACGAAAACATCTTGGGCGGACCGACGGCCGGTTCGATCGAGGATGCGCACAACACGTATCGGATCTTCGAGAACCTGCGGCACGTGCCGATCATGGGTTGGTTCGGCACCAACGACGAGCTCGTCCCTGTCGCCGGATCACTGAACGTGGCGGCGCGCTGGCAACAACTGGGCTATGAACATGAAGCCGACTTCTTCCCGGGCTTCGACCATTTCGCGCTGAGCATCGTGGATGAATGGAAGCGGGGCGCCGCGTGGCTGGGCCGCGCGCCGGTCGATCGCAATCCGTCGCGCGTGACGTTCAAGTATCTGCCCGAGATGGACAACGCCGCGCTCGGATTGGTGCACGATCATGCGTACTGGGTCGAAGACGTGCGCGTCGCAGGCGGTGCGCGGGCGGGATTGGTGGACGCGGCCGTGATGAACGGCGGGTGCACCCCGCGGTATCGCGTTGCGATCCCACCGGCCGGGACCGATCCGGCGCCGCACGTCAAGTCGGGGCTTCGCTACTACGGCGGCACTTGCACGCCGCCTCGCAACAGCATCGAGCTGACGCTCGACGGCGTTGCCGCGGCGACGCTCTGGCCGCAGCGCGGCGGCGCGTCGCTCGGCACGCTCACGATCGAAGCGGCGAGCACCGCGGACGCCACGCTCACCTTGAAGGGGACGTTCGGGACGCGGACCGTCGCGATTCCTGCCGGCGGCGGCACGTTCACCGTCGTGCTGTAACCACAGGACGCGGATTATGCGCGCGACTTCTTCGCGGCCGGCAGCCGGACTTTGGCGCGCACGACTTTGAAGTCGCGGGCGTCCAGGAATCCCGATATTAGCGTTGCTTCGGATTGGATCGCGGCCCACATCTTCGGGCCCGGATCGTCGAACAAGCCGATGCGCATCTCGACCGCGCCGCTCTTCGCGTGCTGCAAATCCCACAGGCCGCCGACCTGACCTTCGATCAGCACGACGTTGCCCGAGTTCTCGTTCTTGTCGTACATGGCGGTGAGCACACGATCGTCGTCGGCGAAGCGGCGCCGCGAATCGCCGACGTAGCCCATCGTGTACGGGTCCAGCGCCGGCAGCAGGTTCACCCGTCCCGCGACCGGGCGTGCCAGGTCGAGCGAGCGCGCGTCCTTCCGCGACATCTTCAACCCGTAGCCGACGTCGGCCAGGTCGTGCGCGTCGAACGCCTCGACGGCGAGGTCGCGGTCGAGCCCGGTCCACCACGCGAAGTCATCGACCGTGGCGGGGCCGTAGGTTGTGATGTATTCGCCCGCGAGCCAGATCAGCGCGTCGTCGGGCTCGGCCGGCGGCATCGAGTGGCCGAGCCAGCCGCGCGTCGCAACGTAGCGAAACTCGTTGGACCACACCGAATCGGCGCGCATGCGGAGCAGCTGCCCGTCCAGCGTCATCTGTCGCAGCAACGGCACGAAGCGCTCCGGCGCGTCCTTGACCGAACCTCGCAACTGATCGGCCGTCTTCGGATCGCGCGCGGCGCGCAGTACGTCGTTGCGGATCGCTCGGACCATCGGGTCGGCCCTTCCGTTGCGACGCGGCGAGCCGAGCCGGCACGCGTGGTAGACCAGGTGGGCCGTCTCGCCGTGCAGGATGTGAGGCTGCCTGCGCATCGCCGGAAGCCGAAGCGCGACGCGACCTTCGAGCGCGCCCTCGTACATTCCTTGCATCAGACGCGGAACGCGCGCGAGCAGCGACAGCGGCGCCGACGGGTGGACGCCGGGAATCCCGACGACCGACCGCAGGCAATCATCGATGCCGCGGCATGAGCGATCGAGCCGCTGGCGCCGCCACGACCACCAGCGCGTGAGCGCGACGACTTGCTCGTCCACTCAGACCTTGATAATCAACGCGTCGCCTTGGCCGCCGCCGCCGCACAGCGCGGCCGCGCCCACGCCGCCGCCGCGGCGGCGCAGCTCGTAGGCGAGCGTCAGGATCAGTCGCGCGCCGCTCATGCCGATCGGATGACCGAGCGCGACGGCGCCGCCGTTGACGTTGACCGTGTCGTCGCTCACGCCCAGGTCGCGGCCCGCGGCAACGGAAACGGCGGCGAACGCTTCGTTCATCTCGTACAGGTCCAGCGCGGCCGGGTCCAGGCTCGCCTTCGCGGCCGCGGCCTTGATCGCGTTGGACGGCTGCAAGTGCAGCGACGCGTCGGGGCCGGCGACCTGTCCGTGCGCGACGATCGTCGCGAGCGGCGTCAAACCCATCGACGCCGCCCTCTCTTCGCTCATCACGATCATTGCCGCGCCGCCGTCGCTGATCTGCGAGGCGTTGCCGGCCGTGATCGTGCCGTCCTTCTGGAAGGCGGGGGCGAGCTTGCCGAGCGACTCGACCGTCGTGCCGGGCCGCACGCCCTCATCTTCTTCGATCAGGATCGCGTCGCCCTTTCGCTGCGGGACCGACACCGCGACGATCTCTTCGGCGAGTCTGCCGGACTTGGTCGCATCCGCCGCGCGCTCGTGGCTGCGCGCGCTCCACTCGTCCTGCTCGGCGCGGCCGATGCCCATGGTCTTGTTGACGTCGTCGGACGAGTCCCCCATGTGCTTGTGGTCGAACGCGCACCACAGGCCGTCGTGAACCATCAGGTCGATCAGCTTGGCGTCGCCCATCCGCGCGCCCGTGCGCGCCTTCGGCATCGAGTAGGGCGTGTTCGTCATCGACTCCATGCCGCCGGCGACGACGATCTCGGCTTCGCCGGCGCGGATCAGCGCGTCGGCCAGATGCACCGCGTTCAGGCCCGACAGGCACACCTTGTTGATCGTGATCGCCGGCACGCTCATCGGAACGCCGCCTTTGGTTGCGGCCTGGCGGGCCGTGATCTGGCCTTGGCCGGCCTGCAGGACTTGGCCCATCACGACGTAGCCGATCTGCTCGCCGGACAGGCCGGCACGTGTGAGCGCTTCGGCGATCGCAAAGCCGCCGAGGTCCATCGCCGAGAAGCTCGAATAGGCTCCCATGAACTTGCCGATCGGAGTGCGGGCGCCGGAAACGATCACGCTGGCCATCGGAATCCTCCTCGAAAGACGTTTCATCCATTCTATCCCGGCCCGCTTTGCCGGATGCTGCCGCGGCGTCCGGTCCGTTCCCCGGGTGCGCGGCGCGCGCTGCGGTCCCCGTCGTTGATCGAGTCGATGAGACGATTCGTGCCTGGACTGGCGCTCGTAGTGATCTTGGCCGGCTTACCGCATCCCGGCGAGGCGGCTTCGCCGTGGATTGTGTCGATGACCGCTTCGTCCACGAAGCTGGTGTGCCAGCAGGCGTACAGCTCCTCGCTTCGCTTCGCCGGCCCGTGGCGCATCCCCGACAGGTGGACGCACATGTGGGGCGCCGACTTCCCCTACGAGTTCCACGGGGGACTGCAGGGCGACAACTGTGCGTTGATGATCGGTCCGGCGGCGGCCGTCGCGAGGGCAACGACGACGACGGCTCCGAAGCCGTCGGGTTCGACACCCTTGAAGGTCTATGTCGATTGCTGGCGCAGCCTTGTGACGACCGATCCGTTGAACGGAAATCTGTTCCGGCGCTATCCCGTTCCGGCGTCGGGCGTGATCGTTGCGCGATTCCAGATCGGACAGGGCGATCTGTGCCGAATCTCGGCCGGTGCCGGTCAAACAGCCTGGCCATTCCCGGCGTTTCCCGGGCCGATGCACGGCAGCAACGCCGCCGAGTCACAACCCGACACGTTCGTCGCTCGCGACAAGTTGCACTGTATGCCCATGGGCTCGCACCCCGGCTGCGTCTTTCGGATTCGAACGACACCACACACACGCACTCGCTTGCAGTGGAGCGCGGACTTCACCGGGCGTCTGCGGATGAGCGAGCGAAGCGGCCCCTGGACGCGCGTCACGGAGTGTGATGTGCTCCAGGGACTGGAACTCGGATGTGCCGTGGTTGCCTCCCCGGGCAGCCGGCCGAGCGGCGGAATCACGATTGTTGTCGGCGAGCCGGTCGTCCGGCTGAACGGGTCCTGGATGGTGGGCGCCGATTCCCGTCCGGTCTGGCCGGCATAACCGCGATCGCGCGGGCCCGATAGAATTGCCCCCATGTTCGATCGAGTAGATCACGTGGGGATCGCCGTGTCCGACTTGGAATCCGCGATCGCGTTCTACAAGCGGGCGTTCGGCGTGGAGCCTTCGCATCGCGAAATCGTCGAGGAGCAGGGCGTCGAAGAAGCCATGATCCGGGTCGGCGAATCGTGGATTCAGTTGCTGCGGCCACTGGGACCCGATACGCCGGTCGGCAAGTTCATCGCCAAGCGCGGCGAAGGCGTCCATCACGTCGGCTACGGCGTGTCGGATCTGGAAAGCGTCCTTACGCATCTGAAATCCGAGTCGGTTCCGCTGATCGACGAGCGTCCCCGGCACGGCTCGCGCGGCGCGAGCGTCGCGTTCATCCATCCGAAGGGCGTCGGCGGCGTGCTCGTCGAGCTCGTCCAGGAAAAGAAATGAGCGAGCCGGCGGCTCCCGAGATCACGATCGTGATCCCGGTCTACAACGAGCGCGACTCGCTCGGGTCGCTGCTGGAGCAACTCCGCGCGGCGCGGCGCGCGATCCCGCCGAGCGAGATCGTCTTCGTCGACGACGGATCCCGTGATGGTTCGGCGCACGTGCTGGAAGCCGCGCATCAGGCGGACCCGTCTATCCGCGTGGTCCGGTTCACCCGCAACTTCGGCCAGACCGCCGCGCTGGCCGCCGGCTTCGATTACGCGCGCGGCAGCGTGATCGTGACGATGGATGCGGACTTGCAGAACGATCCGGCCGACATCGCCACGATGCTTGCCAAACTCGACGAGGGATACGACGTGGTTTCGGGCTGGCGCGTCGACCGGAAGGACACGCTCTGGACGCGGCGGCTGCCGAGCATCGTGGCCAACCGGATGATCTCGCGGCTGTCGCGCGTGCGGCTGCACGACTACGGCTGCACGCTTAAGGCGTATCGCCGCGACGTCGTCGAGGGACTTGAGCTATACGGGGACGCGCATCGCTTCCTGCCGGCGCTCGCCTCGCGCGTCGGGGATCGCGTCGCCGAGGTACCGGTCACGCACCGGCCGCGGATTCACGGCGAATCCAAGTACGGGCTCGGCCGCGTCGGGAAGGTCTTCTTGGACATGCTGGCGCTGCCCTTCATGCTCCGCTTCTTCAACCGGCCGATCCGGTTCTTCGGGACCGCCGGAATGCTGATGGGCCTGGCCGGCTCGGGCTTGCTCGTGTGGATGGGCGTGGAGCGCTTCGGGTTGGGGCATCCGATCGGCGGCCGTCCGGCCTTGCTGATCGGAATGCTGCTCGTCCTGGCCGGCGTGCAACTGGTCACGCTGGGATTGCTGGGCGAGGCGATGACGCGCGCCTATTACGCGGGTCGCGGACGGCATCCCTACACGGTTCGTCGTGCGCTCGTGTCGTGCACGCCCGGACGGCACACGTGTTCGGCGCCGGCGCCGCCGAGTCAGATCAAGCTTCCGTAGCGCGAATCGCTTCGTAGAGCGCCAGATACTCCTTCGTCATCGCCTTCGGCGTGTACCGCTGCGCCGTCAGTCGCGCCGCCTCGCCCATCCGAGCCCGTTTCGAAGGGTCGGCCGCGATCTGGCTCATCGCCTCTCCGATCCGGACGGGATCGCCGGGGGGAACCAGCAGCGCGTTGACGCCGTGGGTGAGGAAGTCGGTTTGCCCGCCGATGCTTCCCGCGATCACCGGCAAGCCGGCCTGCATCGCTTCCAGATAGACGATTCCGAAGGCTTCGTGGAGCGATACCAAGATGAAGGCGTCCGCGTCGGCGAGTGCCTGCGCTTTGGCCGCGTCGTCGAGTGCGCCGGCGAACGTGACGCGCCCGGGCGTCGCCGCATGCTCCAGCGTCGCACGCTCCGGTCCGTCGCCGACGACAACCAGATGGCATCCCTGGGGAACCGAGCGCACGACCGCCCCCAGCGCTTTGCGGCGCACCAGTCGCGCGACGGTGACGAATCGAGTGACCGGATCGTCTTTGCTGCGGGTGCGTGGGGGAGGGGGAACCGGTTCGACACCGATTCCGATGATGTCGATGTCGTGCCGCCCCGTGAGCTTCGTGGTGCGGTCGGCCAGATCGCGGCTGATGGCCACCACCTTCGACGATGACGCGACGACGCGCCTGACTGTCGCGCGGACGGGCGCGAACCGCTCGGGCGACAGCGGCCGGGTCGGATCGTAGATGTCGGCGCCGCATACGGTCAGCAGAAGGGGAATGCCGGCCGCACGTGCCAGCGCCACCCCCGCCGGACCCGACGGGACGGCGAAGAACGTATGAACCAGGTCGAAGGGCCGCTGCCGGATCAGCTTCGCGCCGGCACGCCGTGCGGCCGGCCCGAACGAGATCAGCGAGGCCATCGACGCGCGCTCGCGTTCGGTTCGTCGAAGGACCCCGACCCGCACGATTCGCGCGCCGTCCTCGTAGGACTCGGGTCGGAGTCCGGGGCCACGGCTGGTCAGCACGGTCACGTCGTGCTCGGTCGCGAGCACGCGAACCAGAGCCTGCGAGAGCACGCCGCCGCCCCCGCCGAGCGGCGGATACTCGTAGTTGACGATGAGGATGCGCATCGGGGCGCTAATGTATCGCGCCGTGCGCAAGTCACTGAAGGTCCTCGCGCGCGTCGTCGTCGGCGGCGTGGTAATCGGCATCCTCGTCGCCCGCACCGATCTGGCCGAGCTGGGCCGGCATTTGCGCGCGGCCGACGTCGGACCGATCGCCTTCGCCGCGGTGCTGTTTCTGGTGGGGCTCGGCGTGTCGGCGCTTCGCTGGCGCGAGTATTTGGTCGCGCTCGAATATCCGATGCCCTACGTGACGCTCTACCGGCTCTACTTCGTCGGAACGTTCTTCAACGCGTTCCTACCGACCGGCGTCGGCGGGGACGCGTACAAGGCGATCCGGATCGGCCGGGCGCACGGGCAGACCGCGCTCGCGTTCTCATCGGTGTTCCTGGACCGCTTTGCGGGCATGGTCGGCCTGGCGCTGATCGGGTTCGTGATGTCCGCGGCGCGTCTGATCGGGGGTGACCGCTCGTGGGTGCCGGCGTTGGCGCTCGCGGCCTCGGGCGGGATCGGCGTGGCGGCGGCGCTCGTCCTCGGGCCGGGCGAGCGGCTGCTGGGACGCGGCCGGCTCATCCCGCAGACCGGGATCGGCGGCAAGGTTCGGCAGATGATCGCCGGCGTCAACCGTGCCGGCCGGCACCCGCGCGCGGCCGCTGCCGGCTTCGCGCTGGGCGTCGCGTTCCAAGGGATCGTGCTGATCTATCACGCGACCGTCGCTCGCGGCTTGGGGATCGAGGTTTCGATCGCTGCGATGGCCTCGATCGTTGTGCTGGCGTCGGTCACCGTGCTGGTTCCGATCTCGGTCTCGGGGTTGGGCGTGGTCGAGTTCGTCTACGCCCACGCGTTGCAGGTCTACGGCGTCCCGCATGCGAAGGCGGTCGCGTTCGCATTGGTGATCCGAGCGGTGTCGCTGCTGTCGAGCGCGGCCGGTGGCCTGGTGTATCTGGCCTTCGGCGGCGAAGTCGCGCCGTCGTCGGACACGCCCGTCGACTAGAATCCTGCGAGCCATGACCAAGAAGACGAAACAGAAGGCGGCAGACGCCGCGCACACCGTCGAAGACAAGATCGAAGGCCTTGGGGGGCGCAAGGAAGAGGCGCTTCACGCGGGATCCGAGCAGGCGGTCGCCCGTCAGCACGAACGCGGAAAGCTCACGGCCCGCGAGCGGATCGAGCTGTTGCTGGATCCCGGCTCGTTTGTCGAAACCGATGCGCTCGCCCGGCATCGCACCTACGGATTCGGGATCGAAAAGACGCGCCCGTACGGGGACGGCGTCGTCACCGGATGGGGAACGATCGAAGGCCGGCGCGTCTTCGTGTTCGCTCAAGACTTCACCGTCTTCGGCGGTGCGCTCGGCGAAGTCTTCAGCGAGAAGATCTGCAAGGTCATGGATCTGGCGCTTGCGACCGGCGCGCCGGTCATCGGCCTGAACGATTCAGGCGGTGCGCGCATCCAGGAAGGCGTCGTGTCCCTCGCTTCCTACGGCTATATCTTCGAGCGCAACGTGCGTGCGTCGGGAGTGATCCCTCAGATCAGCGTGATCATGGGGCCCTGCGCGGGCGGCGCGGTCTACTCGCCCGCGATGACCGACTTCATCTTCATGGTGAAGGACACCTCGCACATGTTCATCACCGGACCGGACGTGATCAAGACCGTCACCGGCGAAGAAGTCACCTTCGAGCAGCTCGGCGGCGCGATGACGCACGCGTCGAAGTCGGGGATCGCGCACTTCGCGGCCGAAGACGAAAGGCACTGCCTCAAGATGGTTCGCTATCTGATGTCGTTCCTTCCGTCGAACAACCTGGAGTCGCCGCCGTTCTACCCGCCCAGCGATCCTGCGGATCGGCGCGAACAGCGTCTGGTCGATCTGATGCCCGACAGCGCGAACCAGGCATACGACATGCACGAAGTCATCAACTTGATCGTCGACGACGGCGAGTTCATGGAAGTCTTCCCTCATTACGCGCGGAACATGCTCACCGGGTTCGCGCGTCTCGGCGGGCACGTCGTCGGGATCGTGGCCAACCAGCCGATGTATCTCGCCGGCGTGCTCGACGTTTTCTCGTCCGAGAAAGCGGCGCGGTTCGTTCGCACCTGCGACGCGTTCAACATTCCGCTGATCTCGTTCGTGGACGTGCCCGGCTTTCTGCCCGGCACGAACCAGGAATGGGAAGGCATCATCCGGCGCGGCGCGAAGCTGCTCTACGCATTCAGCGAGGCGACGGTGCCGCGCATCCAGGTGATCACGCGCAAGGCGTACGGCGGGGCGTACGTGGTCATGAACTCCAAGTCGATTCGCTGCGATATCGCCTATGCGTGGCCGACGGCCGAGATCGCCGTCATGGGTGCCGAAGGTGCGGTGAATATCGTCAACCGCAAGGAGCTGGAGCAAGCCGGGAACAAGGTCGCGCGTCGCGCGGAGCTGATCGAGGAGTACAAGGACACGTTCGCCAACCCCTACGTCGCCGCCGAACGCGGCTACGTGGACGACGTCATCGACCCGCGCGACACGCGCCCGCGGTTGATCGAAGCGCTCGAGATGCTCCGCACCAAACGCGAAACCCTGCCGCCCCGCAAGCACGGAAACGTCCCTCTCTAGACGGCGGAAATCGAAGGGGCGGCCACATGCGGCCGCCCCTTCGCTGTTCTCACCTAGACGCATACGGTCCCGGACCATTTCGCGCCGCTGAAGTCCTTGGTCGCGTTGGTCGTCGGGTCGTGCCAGCGAGCCTCGAACGCACCGTAGGTGCGGTAGCAGCCGGCCGGCAGGTTGTATCCGATCCAGCCGTCCCAGCAGTTGTTGGTCTCGTAGCACCATTTGGTGTGCGGACTGAATACGGGCGTGCTGCCTCGGAACAGTTGCGTCGTGAGCTTGAAGTACTGCATCTTGAAGTTGCAGTTCACGCTGTTTTGATAGTGAACCGCCCGGCCGGGGATCCCGGGAGTTCCCGTTGCGTTCCATGCATCCACGTTGTGCTCGGGGCATTTCGGTTCGCTCTCGCAGTTGTGGAGTTCGCAGTATGCGGCGGCGGCGCCTCCGCTTCCCGCTCCGGCCGCCCCGCAGGCCAGCCCCGCGCTGAAGAAGCACACGGCTCCCGTCACCACCACGGCCCCTCCGATCGCGGCGATGCACGACCAGTCGTTGCAACCTCCGGATGCCGACACCGTCGCGGGCTTGGTGACGACGCTGGTGTATCCGTTCGGTCCCGTCGTGGTATAGGTCGCCGTGCCGTCGCCGTTGTTGTTCGCCTGTGTCTGCACGGAGATTCCCGCGACGTCAACGGACATGATCAGGGTTTCGGCGGACGGTTCGCTGATCTTCGTCGTCGCCGTCACCCCGTTGATGGTGTTCACGTAGGTGAACGGGGAAACGCTTGTCACCGATCCGGTTCCGGCAAGCTGCGACAGCTGCGGGTCGAGCGCTGCCATGCCGTGGGCCCGGTCGATCGTGAATGCCGTCATGGACAAGCACAGCACGAGCATCGTGAGAATGCGGCTGCGGGTTCTGCTTCGGGCTGCTGCGTGTTGCGAGTTCATATGTCTCCTCCCTTTCGATTCTTGGATTGCTCGACCAGGGCCCGACGGTTAGACGATGAAGGGGATCTCTGCGGTGCACGTCATCCGCGTCAGGCTGGTGCTGCAGTTCGCTCCCGGCGGGGGCGTGACGACGCTTCCGGCCGGAAAGTCGATCAGATGGAACGTGTGGTTTCCGTACTGTCCGCTCCACGAGAATCCCGGTGGGCAGGTGCCGTAGCAGCTTGCGGTTGCTTCGGCCCGAATCTCTGGGCACGAGTCGCACTGGTCGTATCCCCAGTCGTAGAAACCCGCCCACTGCGATGGCGTGTGCCGGTGCAGGTCGGTCGTCGCGTACAGGTGGGTCATCGATCTCGTGCACGAGATTCCCGCCGTCGTGTGGGGTCGCCCCGACTTCGTCCCGCCGGTTCCGGTCATCTGGCAGCGGGTGAGGATGCCGTCGGGCGGAACGATCGTCACCTCGTGAATCGAAACCGTGCTCTCCGCTCCCGATGACGGCAGCGGAAGGGCCAGAGCAAGGACTGCCGCCAGCAGAGCGGTGCTCTTTCCGATCATGTTTCCCTCCTTCCTCTTCGTGTCGGTCGAGGATGGCCGAAGGACCGTTCAAGAGGAAGGGGCGAAAGGCGTAAAGAACGCGGGACGCGAGGCGTAAGAATCCGGAGCGGTTGAACCGGGGAAAGACGAAGCCGGCTCGCGCGATCGCACGAGCCGGCTTCGATGAACGGGATCGAACCCGGTCAGCACTCCCTGCCGCAAATGATCGTCATCACCCCGTACAGCCCGTTGGGGCCGGGTGGCAGGTCGGGTATCACGACGACGACCGGCGGCAGCGGCGGGACGTAGAAATCGGCGGACGCGGGTGCGCCGCCGGCCACGATCACCGCAGCCAGCAGGATGGCCGCCGGCAGTCTCCTCATACGTCGAATCATCGTGCTCCTTCCATCGTCTGCATCGAGGCGGTCAGACAGGCGACTAGCATTCGGGAGTGCGTTCGCAGACCGTCGTCATTACCCCGTAGATGTCCGCGGAGGCCGGGACTGCGCTGCCGGCGACGGCCGCTGCGACGAGCAGCATGACGATCGAGAGTCTCTTGATGTTTCGAATCATCGCGGTCTCCTCCTTGGACGATCTCCGTGCGGGGTCGATTCGGTTCAGGCCTTCCCTTCGCCCGATCGCCGCTCCGCCGGAAGGCCTGCGCCGTCGCCCCGTCGGGCGACGGCGCCCGGCCTCCGGTGTCGCGCTCAATAGTGTCCGAAACGGACGGCCGGCGGAAGGGCTCCGCGGACGGAAAAAACAACGGGTGGGGGCGTACAAAAGTCGATCACTCATCGATAGCCAGCCCGTTTCGCATAGCGAACAGGGCCAGCTCGGTTCGCCGGGCACCCGTCTTGGCGAGGATCCGCTCGACGTGCTTCTTGACGGTGGAGAGCGAAAGGAACAGATCCTCCGAGATCTGCCGGTTGTTCTTGCCTCGCACGATCATTCGGAGCACTTCGATCTCGCGTTCTGTCAGGCCGGCCGGGTGCGCGGAGCGAGGGCGACCGATGCGTCTGGGTTCGTGGGCGGTTAGCCACAGCTTCGCGTCGCCGGCGCGCCGAAGGGCCCCGAGCTGCTCGTACCGGCGACACGCTTCGGCGACCAGTTGAGCACCTTCGGCCCGGTCGCCGGCGCGGAACGTGGCGCGTCCCGCCGTGTCGTGGATGCGGGCCGCCTCGAGCGCGACCGGGCCCGGATCGGCCATGCGTCGCCGTGTGATTTCGATGGCACGGTCGGTGTCGTTGCGCGCGAGCGCGATTTCTGCCTCGAAACGGTCGATCGAAGCGGCCCAAATCAGCGAGTCGCCGGTGAGCGCATCGACGGCGCGCTTCCAACATTCGTGGGCTCCGTCGACGTCGTCGATCGCAAGGCGGGACTCTCCGGCGACAAGATAGGTGTAGTCGATCTCTCGCGCCTCGGTCTTGGATTCCAGGATGCGCTCCACCTCGCCGAACACGCCGACTGCGGCCACCGCTTGCCCGGCCTCCAGCAACGCGACGCCTCGACATTCCAAGGCTTTGAGTTCGTCGGTCGGGTTGCCGAGCCGGCGGGCGAGAACCTCGCTGCGATGCGCGAGGTCCAGCGCACGTGAGGTGTCGCCCTTCCACGCGTATAGGAGCGCTCCGTTGCTGACGACGGGCATGAGATTCCAGAAATCCTCTGCCGCTTCCGCTTCCCGGATCGCGGGCCACATCCGCTCCTCCGCTTCGGGCCAGCGGCCGAGGAGCATGAGTCCCCACAGGGCGTTGTTCCGGGCCGAGCGTCGCAGTTGCTCGTCGGTGCAGATTCGCTCGCATTCCAGGGAGAGATCGACGAGCGCGCGAACGTCACCCTTGTAGGCCATCGCGGCCGCGAGGTGGAACAGCGCGAGCGGATGAGCCTGCGATCCCTTGGTTCTTTCTACCAGATCGCGGAATTGTCGCTCGGCTTCATCGCGGTCGCCGCGAAGAAGATGGACCACGGCGATGGCGTCTTCGATCTCGAACAAGTCGCTCTCGGCCGCGATCGGACGCGCCTCGTTGAGATCGGAGAGGTCTTGGTCGAATTCGGCGAGGCGTTGGTGTGCGCGCGCGCGTCCAAGAAGCGCACGGGCTCGTTCGCTGGGGGACGGGGCCCAAGGCAGCGCGGACGAGTACACGTCGATGGCAGCTCGGGGATCGATGCGCGCGGTGGCTCGCGCCTGCTCGATGCGAGCCCCCCACCTCTGCCCGTCGTCGGTCGCGATGTCGGCGAGCCGTGCGTACCATCCGGCCGCGTCGGCCGGCCGGCCGGCGAGGCGCGCCTCCTCGGCGGCGGCTGCGAACAAGTCCCGCGCGTCGCCCGGGGGCTCGAGTGCCCGAACCGCGTGATGGGCGATCTCGGATGCCGACATCCTGGCACCTTTCGCGCGACGAGCGCGCAGCATTTCAAGGATTGCGGCGTGCAAAGCGCCCGCTCGGACGCTGCCGAGCCGCTCAACGATGGCCCTTTCGTGGAGCGGATGCGAAAGCCGCCATCGCCCGCCGCCGGGCTCCTCCGCCACGATGCCCGCATCCGCGAGCCCGGCGAGCACATCGGCCACACTCCGCCCGGCGCTTGTGATGTCCTTGAGTTCATCGACCGTCGCGGGCCGACCGAGCACCGCCAGCGCGCCGGCGAACCGTATCTCGTCTTCGTCGAGCGCTGCGATGCGAGACGCGATGGTATGCCGCATCGGAGAAGCGTCGAGCGTGGCGGCCAGGCCCCAATGGCCGTCGAAGAGCGATAGCACATCGCGCTCACGCGCGTAGCGGAGCGACTCGATCGTGTGGAGGGGATTTCCCTCCGTTTGCTCATACAGCGCATCCGCCAGAGACGGAAGCACCGGGCCGTCGAGAAAAGACGAAGCCAGCAGCGCCGTCTCCTCTTCGGACAGGCCCGCGAGTTCGATGCGGTCCACCCAAAGATCGGCCGTTGCGTCGGGGAGCGGGGATCCTTGCGGATCCGGTCGCTCGGGTCGTGCCGTCATCACGACGGCGAGCGGCGCCTCGACCGAGCGCAGGAGTGCGAGCAGCAGCGATGTCCCTTCGCTCGGCGCCCAGTGATAATCATCGATGAAGATCGCCACTGGGCGGGCCGTGCACAGTCGCTCGAAGGCTTGCGCGAGTGAGGGGATTGATGCCGGGTCGAACGGCGTCGATGCGTCCGCCGCGGCGCGAAGGCGGTCGGCAAGCGGGATGCCGCCCGCATCAGCGGCATTCGCGAGGTCGGCAAGCACGTCGCCGAGAGGAAACCGAGGCGAAAGTCCCGCCGCCGCGGGTGCGCGGA
>DASWHR010000066.1:0-53234 GCA_036398095.1 Actinomycetota bacterium | reverse complement strand
TCCGAACCCTGGCGAGATAAGGGAGGATCAACCGTTGGACGAACACCATGACGAAGGACCGCGAATGCGAGAGCCGGAACCCGAAGCCGGCGGCCGCTTGCTGCTCGGCTGGATTCTGATCGTCGCCGGCGCGGTCATGGTTTTCGCGGGATGGCTCGGCGTGAGCGCCAACCCGCAGGTCGCCGTGCAGCTTCCCTACCTGATCTCGGGCGGAATCGGCGGGCTGCTGGCTGCCATCGTGGGAATAGGGCTGCTCGTCTCCGACGACATTCGCAAGGACCGAGCCCGGATCGGGCGGCTGGAGGCTGCGGTGCTCGAGATGCGCGAATTCGCGGCGGCGCAGGCCGAAGCGATGGGACTGACCGGCTCCGACGAGAGCCACCATGAGGGGGGATCCAGCGACGAAACCACCGCGAAGCCGTTCCAGGCGTCCGGCGACGAGCCGGCGGTCAATGGGCGGGTCCGGGCGGGAGCGCGCCGACGTTGATGCCAAAGCGACGTGAAGGTTCGATACGCGCCGCAAAATCCCTCGCAAGGGGGAAGGGCATCACTCGTCGGCGGAGAAGGATCTTTTGGCATGGTTTTTCGGCGTGGCACGTCGCGTCGACGGGAGCCACCGCGCGAGAGCGCGGGAGCGAAGGGGGTTATACCAATGCGGGTGAGAATGACAAGGGCCGCACTGCTCGCAGCACTTGCCGCGATGGCGATCATTGCTACGTCGCCGGCCGGCGCTGCGTCCGCGTACCACATGAACGGGCAGGGCACGATCACCATGCAGGGCGGCGGATTGCCTGCGTGCGCTCCGGTGATCGCGCAAGGCGACTGCACCACGTCGGATCAGACGTTCTCGTGGGGAGACCTCACCGTCCAAGGCGTCGGACTGCTTCAGGACGCTCAGGTCGCCGGCCAGTACAAGTGCAAGTCGGAAGGCAACGTCGGCGGCGTGGGATTCGTGAGCAAGATTCGCGGCAACGCGTCGAACTTCGAACTGACGTTCAACTTCCAGTGCACGAACCTGTCCGGCGTCGGCCCGGCATTCATCAACGGCTGGTTCTCCAACGTCAACGGATCGGCCACGGCGCCGTATCGCAGCGTCGCAGGTCACCCGCATCCGACGCCGGTCGAGAAGGGCGTCTTCACGTTCAAGGGATTCTTCACCAAGACCAACACGCACCCGTACAGCATCAACGCCTCCAACGGGGACGGCATGAGCTGCGTGGGCGGTTTCGCCCCGTCGGGCTTCAACGGCCTCAAGATCACCAGCGCAGCCTTCGCGGGAGCCTGCACCGCCGCGGAATAGCGCACGGCGAACGACACACGACGGGGGGCGTTCGCGCCCCCCGTCGGCCTTGAAAGGAATCGGCGACCGAGATGCGAAGAATGGCCTGGGTGAAGAGGCGGCGCGCGGCGCGCGCCGGCTCCTTTGTGCTCGCTTTCGCATTTGTGTTGCCGGCCGCGGATGCCGCTCGCGCAGCTCCGAGGCCGATCGCCCAGGCGGCCTCGCTGCCGTCCACCATGGTGAACGCGCGTCGGCACCTCGACGCCGACCCTTCGGCGCGTCGCCTGTTCGAAATCGGTCAGCCGGGCGGGGCCGGCGGAATGCGTGTCCAGGCATGGGATTTCGATACGCTCGCGCCGGCCGGTGCGGTGAGCGTCGACGCTGCTCAGTCGGGGTTCGGCGGCATGCTCAGCACCGTCGACGAGCTGCGCCACCGGCTCTATGTGCTCTACCCGGCGCGGCAGGCCGACGACGCTGCCGTCCGCGACGTGCTCGGACCGGGGGTTTCCAGCGGCATCTACGACGAAGCGGCGCGCGTGCTGTTCGGGGTTGCCGCCATCGACACGATTCGGATGCGGCCGATCGGATTCGGAACGTTGGCCCTGTCTCTTCCCGCCGTGCCGCGGGACGCATCCGAGTCGAACGCGATCGGTATCAAAGCCATGTCGTACTATCGCGAGGGGGGACGGGACCTGCTCTACCTCGCCTCCGAGGTGCCCGTCGGCTTGGGAAATCTCGCTGTGTCGAATCATTCCGTCACGGTTCACCAGGTCGATCTTGGCCGGCTGCTGGACGCGGCATCGAACCTTTCGGCCGTGGAATGGTCGTTTCCGGTTCCGCAGTGCGCGCTGATGATGGCGCGAGGCACACCGGGCATCGTGTTTCGTTCGCCGTCGTCTTCGACCTTGTCGATGGCGTGCCGCCAGGGCGGCGCGCAAGGGTTGATCGCCGGCCAGCCCGCCGAAACGCCCGGCATCGTGCAGATCCGGATCACGCCCGGCGCCACGCAGGCGCAGACGGCGACGTTCGTCTCCACGTTCCACGCCATCAGCGGAAACCTTCAGTACGGCGTCGTCGCCGTCGACCCGCTCGCCGAGCGAATGCTGCTCCAGATCGACGGTTCGACGACCGAGGCCGCGATCTGGATCTTCGACATTCCCAGCGCGACGTTCCTCGGCATCGTCGCGCTTCCGAGCGTGTTCGCATCGGGCGGCACGCAGGCGCTTGCGGTCGATTCCTCCCGAGCGCGCTTGTACGCGATCTCCCGGCCGGTCGGTGAGGTGCTCGAGAGCACCGTGTTGATCACCTCGACCGACACGACCGTCGTCGATCAAGGTTTGATCACGACCTTCCGGCCGGATCCGGCCGGAATCAAGGGCCGCGCTGCCGTCGATCCGGTCCGCCATCGCCTCGCGATGAGCGCAACAGAAGGGTCGATCGTGCTCCAGGATTCGCTCCCGGGACGAGCCGGCGGAGGCGAGTCGTCCGAACCCGATGCGGGCACGGTGAACGTGGCAGAGGGACCGGGTACGGCCGTGAACTTCCTCGGTGGCGGCCAGGCCTACGGCGCGCGCATTCGCTGGGTCGGCGGCGTGGGAGGCGTAGATCGCAACGTCAATACCTTGCTGGACCCGCCGCCGAGCGAACTGTCTCCGCAAACCGGTGGGATCACGCCGCCGCCACCGGCGCCCGGCACTCGCGACGTGCATTTCGCCCGCGTCCTGCACACGACGCTCACGAACGGGGAAGCGTCCGCCAAGGCCAGCGGCGCGCAACGAGATCGGGAGAACACCGACGCCGACCTCGGGGGAATGGCGAACTACATCAGGCGCTGGGGGGGCCCCGACCTGTCGGATCAGCGCTGGCCGTATCCAGAAGTGGAGTGCACCGACTTCGGTGGCGCAGACGACGCGCGGAGCGGAAAGGGGTACGGTGCCGAAGTTGCGTGCCGGCATGGCGACTCGGTTGTTACCGCCCTAGCGCTCGACGAGTCGCTGTCTCAAGGCGGAATCGTTCGAATCGCGCAGGCGCGCGCTCGCAGCGCCGTCGCCCGCGACCCGAAGCGCGGCATCGTGTCGATCGTCGAAGCCGAGATGCTTGGTGTCGATCTGGGCGGGCAGGCCGGGATCGGCCGTGTCATCTCACGCGCCGAGACCTGGGCCACGGGGCGGCCGAAGTCCGCGAACGGCGTCGGCGCCGGCGGATCGTTCCTGCGCGAGTTCCACGATGTCTGGGTTGCGGACGCCGACGGCAATCGAACGAGCGTCTGCGCAGACTCGTGCGACCCGGTGCAGGTTCGCGACGAAGTGAACCGAGCGCTCGGCCTTCGCGCGCGCATCGACTTGCCCGAGCCCGAGCCGTCGCGAATGAACGGGACGCCCGGGGGATTCGAGGCGCTGATCGTGCGCGACCCCTTCGAGCGGGCGAACGAAGCCTCAGTGAACGAGGAAGCCGATGCGCGCCGCTTGGAGGTGCCGGCGATGGTCGTGACCGTCTTCGCCGACGGGCGCGTTCCCTCGCGCGTGGTGATCTCGCTCGCAGGCGTGTCGGCCGAGTCGCACTACGGAATCTTCCTGCTGTCGCAGGGCGCCCCGTTCCGTCCGCCGCGAAGCGGCGGCTCATCCGGGGGCGGATCAGCTCCATCGATTGGCCCGCCGCCGTCCGGCGGCTCGACCGCGCCCATCGTCGGACCGATGCAGCAGTTTCTGCAGCGAACGTTCGCCGGCTTGAAATTCGCGATGGCGAGCCCGGGTCGCGCCGTCCGCGTGTTTGCGATGCTGGCGCTTCTGGCCGGGCCGCTCGTGCTGTGGCGCAGGCGAAGCGGCGTGCATCCGCCGGGGGCCGGGCCGTGAAGGTTCGCAAGCGCGATATCGGATTCTGGGAGACCATCGGGATCCTGATCGCCGTGGCCGCATTGTCCTCGGTGGCGGTGCTTCCCCGCTTCAAGACCACGGTCGTCGCGGCCGGCGACGTTCCCGGCAGTGTCGAGCAACCCGGCGACCCGGCCGCTCCCGGGAACGCAACCGGACTGCCGACCGCGGGCGGCGGCGCGACGCGGCCCGGCGTGCCGAACGCGTCGAATCTTGCCTGTGCGGCCGGACGAAACGGGGGAGCGACCGACACGGGCGTGACCGCGACCAGCATCAAGCTCGGCGCGACGGTCGTGGACACCGGCATCGGCGCGGCGTTTCTATCCGACGTTCGCTACGGCATGCAAGCGGTGATCAACCAAGTCAACGCGGCCGGCGGAATCTGTGGCCGCAGGCTCGACTTGGTTCTGAAGGACGACGGCTGGGATGCACAGCGCGGCAATCTGTTCATCCGCAATCTCGTCGAAGGCGAGAAGGTCTTCGCGCTCGCGGTCGTGCCCTCGTCGGAAGGGCTTCGTGCCGCCGGCGGCTACGTCCGCGAACGGAAGATTCCCGTTGTCGGAACCGACGGCATGCTCATCAGCCAGTACACGAACCCGATGATCTGGCCGGTCGCGGCCTCGACGATCACCAGCATGCATATCATGGCCAAAGATGCCTACGACCGCGGCGCGCGCAATTTCGGGATGGTCTACGATTCGAACTTCCGCTTCGGCGTCGAGGGTGCGTTCGCGTTCAACGCAGCCGTCAAGCGGCTCACCGGAAAAGACGTTCCCGGTTATTCGAATCCGTTGTCGAACCCGCGCTGCAACCGCCGCTTCTGCGGAATCAAGGCGGGGCAACCGTCCTATCAAACCGAGATTGAAGTGATCCGTTCGGCATGCGGCAGCGACAACGCCTGCGATTACGTTGCGTATCTCATGGAGCCCGAGACCGCCCAGACATGGATGCGCGGCGGCGGCATGGTCGCAGGCTTCAATCTTCGAATCGGTGGGCCGCAGCCACTGTTCAATCGCTCGTTCGGCGTCAACTGCGCGCAGAAGTGCCACGACATGTGGGTCTGGAGCGGCTTCACGCCGCCGGTGGAGCCGTTCACGTCGGAGCCCGCCGTCGCCAAGTACCTCGGCGACATGCGTCGCACCAACGCGCAAGCCGACGTCGCGAACTCGTTCGTCGAAGGCGGGTACCTCGGCATGCAGTTGCTCGTCGATGCGCTGCGTCGCGTCGGACCGGCGCTTACCAGGGCCACGCTGATCGCCGCGCTCGACTCGACGTCCCTCGCGACCGGCCTGTCGCGGCCGCTCACATGGAAGGCCGGCAGTCATTTCGCCAACCAGTGCATGCGTGCCTTCTCATTCCAGTCCAGGCCGTCGTTCGCGGGGTGGCGGACCGAGACCGACTGGGTCTGCGATCCGTGGCCGGGTCTCGACATCCCCTCGTCGGAGGGGTGACACCGAAGTCGTGCCCAAGCCGCTCGTTTTCCTGATTCTTTCGCTCCCGCTCGTCGGGGCCTACGCGATGTATGCGAGCGGCATCGTCGTGATCTACCAGGCCTCACGCGTGGTGAACTTGGCTCACGGCGCGATGGCGACCGTGCCGGCCTACGTCGTCTACTCGCTGGTGACGAGCCTCGACGCCCCGTTGATCGTGGCCATGCCGCTCGGGCTGGCGACGGGCGCGCTCATCGGCGTCGGCGTCGAACGCATCTTCGTTCGCCGTTTGCGCGACAGCGGCCCGACGGCGCAGACGGTCGGGACCGTCGCCGTGTTCGGCCTGATGATCGCGCTCGCGGCGAAGGTCTGGGGAACCGGCGGACTGACTGCCCCCGGGGTATTTCCCGAAGGCGACATCGCCGTCGGCTCGTCCATCCTTCGCTACGGGCAGATCGGGTTGCTGGTCGTCGCCGTCGTCGCAACGCTGGCGCTGACGGCACTGTTCCGAGGCACGTGGCTCGGCCTTGCGATGCGGGGAGCCGCGGTCAACCGGCGCGCGGCGTCGTTGATGGGCGTCAACCCCGACCGCACATCCGTTGTGGCCTGGGCGCTCGGCGGGGCACTCGCGGCGCTCGCCGGCATCTTGCTCGCGTCGGTGACCGTGCTTCATCCGTATGCGCTGTCGCTGTCGGTGCTGCCGGCCTATGTCGCCGCGCTCATCGGCGGCATGGAGTCTCTGACGGGCGCTTTGATCGGTTCGGCCATCGTCGGATTAGTCGTCGGCTTCGTTCCGGTGCTGTCGGATCTGCCGTTGCTGGACAAGGTGTTCGGTCAGGTCGGCGGGACCGAACTCACGCTCGCCGTCACGGCGATGATCGTCATGGCCGCGCGCGGAGCGCGGTTGACCACCACCGACGTTCGATCGACCGTCGGCGCGCGCACCGTCGAACGCAAGCCACGACCGGCGCTTCCGAAGCCGTCGCCGCGACTCGTCCTCGCGCTCGTCGTCGGATGGGTCTTCATTCCCGGCGTTCCGTTCACCGTTCTCGGAGATGCCAATCAGGCGCTGCTGTACACGATCGTCGCCGCGTCGCTGGTGCTGCTGACCGGGTGGATCGGCCAGATCTCGCTGGCGCACGCGGCTTTCGTGGGGATCGGCGCCTTCGGGAGCGTGCAGGTCTCGAAGCGATTGAGCCTTCCGTTTCCGCTCACGCTTCCGGTTGCCGGCATGATCGCCGCCGGCGCGGCCGCGGCGCTCGGGGCGGTCGCGCTGCGCGTCCGAGGCCTGTACCTGGCCGTCGCAACCTTGATCTTCGCGTGGATGGCGGACCTGTATCTGTTCTCGAGCCCGTGGTTCGTCGGAGCGGGAGGAAGCGCGACGACGAAGGTCGAGCCGATCGGGTACGAAGGAGGCTTTCCATACTTCGATTTCGCCGACCGCCGCACGCTCTATCTTGTTTCGCTCGCAGGCACTGCGCTGATCTTGTTCGCGCTCGCGAATATTCGCCGGTCCAAGACGGGCCGGGCCTTTTTTGCGATCCGGGGCTCAGAGGCCGCCGCAGCGTCGCTCGGCATCGATGTCACACGGTACAAGCTGCTCGGCTTCGCGATGTCGGGTTTCATCGCCGGCGTCGCCGGCAACTTGCTCGTCGTCGGCCAGGAGACGATCGTTCCGGCACAGTTTACGTTCACGGTCTCGCTTCTGTTTCTTTCGATCGCCGTCGTCGGCGGCTTGCAGTCGCTCGGCGGCGCCATCGCGTCCGCGTTGATCTTCTCCGGCCTCAACGAGCTCTTCTTCCGCGTGGACGCGTTGCGCGGCTGGCTCGATGTGGTTTCGGCCGGGTTGCTGGCCATCGTGCTCATCTTCTATCCCGGCGGCCTAGCCCGGGTGCCCGACGCGATCGCGCCGATGCTCGCGCGAATCGCGAACATACTCCGCTCGGTTCGTGCCGGCGCGTCCGGGCCGCAATCGGGGCCGCAGTCCGGGCCGGCGGTCGCTACGGCCGGCGCCGGCCGGCTCGACTCCGGCCGTGTTGCGATCGCCGCATTCCTCCGGCGGCTTGGCCGTGAGATGCGCGGGTTTGGTCGCGAGCTTGCCGCGTCGCGCGACAGCATCCTTCGAACGGTCGAAGGGCGCGCTCCGTCCCGCTGGCGCCCGCGTGTGCGTGCATTCGCGGGGCAACTGCGCGGTCTCGGGTCGGAGGCGCGGGCCGTCGCCGCGGACGCCCGCGCCGCGGTTCGGCGAGGGACGCGTCTCGCGCAAGGTCCCGAGATCGAAATCGGCGATCGTGCGGGAGCCGACTCACTCGCGCCGCTTCTCGGCTCATCGACGTTCATCCGCGCGCGCCCTTCGGTTCAGATCGAGGAGCGAGCGGTCGGCGCCGTGCTTGCCGCCGAGGACATCACCGTGCGATTCGGCGGCCTGGTGGCCGTCGGTGGAGCGACCATCGCCATCCGCGAAGGAGAGATCGTCGGTCTCATCGGCCCGAACGGAGCCGGCAAGACGACGATGTTCAACGCGATGGCCGGCTTCGTACGGCCGGCGCACGGGCGCATCCTGCTGGACAGCGACGACGTGACCTCGCTGAGCGTCCACGAGCGCGCCGCCCGCGGTGTCGGCCGCACGTTCCAGGCGATTCAACTCGCGACGGAGCTCACCGTCCGCGAAAACCTGCTCGTAGCAACGCACGTGCGAAACCCGACCGGGTTCGTTTCGCATCTGGTCGTCGGACGCAGGAGCGCGCTCGCCGAGATCGATGCGGCCGCGCGCGTCGGTGCGGCCGCGCGGATGCTCGACATCGAAGATGTCTTGGACCGGCCGGCTGCCGGACTTCCGTTCGGCACTCTCCGCATGGTCGAGATGGCGCGCGCGTTGGTGACCGGATCGCCGCTGATCATGCTCGACGAACCCGCGTCCGGGCTCGACGACACCGAAACGCAACGGTTTGCCGGGATCGTGCGCGCGATGCGCGAGGAACTCGGCATCAGCGTCCTCCTGATCGAGCACGACGTTTCGCTCGTGATGTCGCTCTGCGACTACGTGTACGTGCTCGATCGGGGCGTTCCCATCGCCGAAGGCACTCCGAAGCACGTGCAATCGCACCCGGCCGTGATTGCCGCGTACCTCGGTGGCGCCGAGTCTGCCGAACCTGTGCCGGCCGCCGCAGCGATAGGCTGAGCGGGATGCCCGGCGAAGTGCTCCTCGTTCTCATCGGCCTGGCGACGGGATTTATCGCGGGCCTTCTCGGAGCCGGCGCAGGGTTCGGTACCGTCGTCTTGTTGATCGCTGCCGGCACCGGCCCGCATCTCGCGATCGGGACCAGCCCCATCTATACGACGGTGATCGGATCGTGGGGGACGATTCTTCATTTGCGCCGGGGGAACGCCAACGCTCGCCTGGCGCTTGCGATGGGTTTGCCATCCGCCGTCACCGCCTTCTTCGGTGCGCAACTCGCCGACGCATCGTCGGCCAAGGCACTTGTCGTGTCGTTCGGCGCGGTAACGCTTGCGGTTGCTGGTGCCTTTCTCGTGTGGCCCGTCCGAAAGGATGAGCCGGCACCTCCCCCGATCTCCGGAGCGCAGGAGGGGATGGCGGGATCCCGCCGGCGCCATGCTCCGCTGCCCCTGACGATGATGGTCGGGGCCGTCGTCGGGGGAGCATTTATCGGGATTTTGCAGGGCCTCTACGGCGTCGGCGGCGGCTTCCTGTTGATGCCCTTCATGGTCCTGGTTCTGAAGATTCCGGAGCGTGTCGCCGTCGGGTCGTCGCTGTTCGCGCTCGTCTTCGGCAGCATCTCCAGTGGTGTTCGCCATGCGCTGCTCGGAAACGTTGGCGCCGGCATGCTCGTTTGGCTTATTCCCGGCGGGCTGATCGGCTCTTTCGCCGGGGCAGCGCTGGTGCGACGCGTTGCACCGAGCACGATCCGCCGCACTTTCGTGGCGATGATGTTCGTGAGCGCGGCGTACCTGTTGAACAAGGGGTTGTGAAGCGCTACTTCACCAAGCCCTCGCGGAGCGCGAGCGACACGGCCTGTGTGCGGTCGTGCACGCCGAGTTTCCGCAGGACCGCGCGCACGTGGCTCTTCACGGTTTCCTCGGTGATGAACAGCGCCTGCGCGATCTTCTGGTTGGACAGTCCTTGCGTAATCAGTCCGAGCACCTCGGCTTCGCGCGGGGACAGTCCGTACCGCGCTTCCGCCCACGACGAGCCGCGCGACGCGGCGCGCAACGCCACCTTGCCCGACAAGGCCGAGTCCACGATCGTTTCCCCGTCGCGGACGGACTGCACGACCTGGACCAGATCCTCGTCGCCGATCTTCTTCAAGATGTAGCCGCTGGCTCCGGCCCGAAGCGCCTCGAAGACGTACTGCTCGTCTTCGTAGACGGTCAGGAAGACGACGCGCACGTCGGGGAAGCGCTCGCGGATAACCCGGCATGCCTCGAGTCCGTTGGTGCCGCGCAGACGGATGTCCAGGAGCACGACCTCGGGCTTGTCGCGCTCGATCATTCGCAACGCTTCTTCTTCGTTTTCGGCTTCGCCGACGATCTCGACGGCGCGTTGCTCGCGCAGCATCGTGCGCAAGCCTTCGCGAACCATTCGATGATCGTCGATGATTCCAAGCCGGATCGGCGTCGGTGTGGTCACTGAGCTCCTTCCATGAGCGAGTCGAACGGCACGGTGACTCGGATCTGCGTTCCGTGTCCCGGTGCGGAGCGGACGGTGAGGCGGCCGCCGACCAGCTCGACGCGCTCGCGCATCCCGGCCAGGCCGAATGAGGTCGCCGGCCGGTGGTGCATGTACGCGTCCACATCGAATCCGTGTCCGTCGTCTGCCACGGTCAGCGTGACGCTTTCGGCTGAAGTGTGCAGCAGCACTCCTGCATTGGCCGCGTTCGCGTGCTTGCGTACGTTGGCGAGCGCTTCCTGTGCGATCCGGTACAGGGCCGTTTCCAGATGGGGCGGGAACCGCTGCTCGCCGGGCGCCTCGATGCTGCACTGGATGCCGGTTTCAGACTGAAAGCGAGAGGCGAACTCGTGGAGCGCAGGGACCAAGCCCAAGTCATCGAGCGTCGCTGGGCGCAGGTTGTAGATCGCGTTGCGGGTCTCGGCCAGCGTTTCGTCGATCGCCTGTTTCATGGTGCCGAGCTCGTCGATCGCCGATTGGGTCTCGCCCCGCTCCAGCAGGCGTTGACACGCGTGAACGCGAAACCAGATCGAGACCAATTGCTGCGTGACCCCGTCGTGGATTTCGGTCGCGACGCGGCGTCGCTCTTCCTCTTGCACTTTGATCGTCTGGTGGACCAAGGCGGTGAGGGCTTCTTCCTTGCCCCGGGCGAACGGGACCGCGCGGCGTCGCGCCGCATTGCCGGCCGTTCCGCTTCCCTTGGGCATCGTCCTCCCAGACATTCGAACATTCGCATTTGCGATTGTTGCATTGTCGGGCCGAGCCCACAAGGGAGCGAGGCGACTCGATTCGAAAGGCCCCCTCCTCGGTAGTTAGATAAATAACTAAGAATCCTCCGGAAAAATGTCATTGTTCTTGCGGCGGCGCTTCCGTACGGTGGGCTTCGGGGAAAGGAGGCCGCCATGCCGGACCAACGCACCACCGGCTCGTCCCGCTGGGAGGCGGGAGTGCTGCCGTACACCGCAATGGGGTATTACGAGCCGGATTACCGGCCCAAAGAGACTGATGTCATCGTCGCCTTCCGCGTTACGCCGCAAGAAGGCGTCCCGCCCGAGGAAGCCGGTGCCGCCGTCGCCGGCGAATCGTCCACCGCGACCTGGACGGTCGTGTGGACCGACCGGCTGACCGCATACGATCGGTACCGCGGGCGTTGCTATCGCGTGGACCCGGTGCCGGGCACGCCGGGCGAGCACATCGCCTACGTGGCCTACGACATCGACCTGTTCGAGGAAGGATCGATCGCGAACCTGACCTCGTCGATCATCGGAAACGTGTTCGGCTTCAAAGCCGTGAAGGCGCTGCGCCTCGAGGACATGCGCATCCCGCTCGCCTACCTCAAGACGTTTCCCGGCCCTCCTCACGGGATCGTGATGGAGCGCGAGCACCTCAACAAGTACGGCCGGCCGCTGCTCGGCGCGACCATCAAGCCCAAGCTGGGCTTGAGCGCTCGCAACTACGGACGGGTGGTGTACGAAGCGTTGAGAGGCGGCTTGGACTTCACGAAGGACGACGAGAACATCAACAGCCAGCCGTTCATGCGCTGGCGCGATCGCTATCTGTTCGTGATGGAAGCGGTCAACCGCGCGATGGAGCAGACCGGCGAGATCAAGGGCCACTATCTCAACGTCACCGCTCCGACCATGGAGGACATCTACGAGCGGGCGGAGTTCGCTCGCGACCTCGGCAGCGTCATCGTCATGATCGACCTCACGATCGGTTACTCGGCGATGCAGTCGATGTCCCATTGGGCCCGGCGGAACGGTGTGCTGCTCCACTTGCATCGTGCCGGCCACTCGACCTTCACTCGTCAACGAACCCACGGGGTGAGCTTTCGCGTGCTGGCGAAATGGTGCCGCATGATCGGCGTCGATCACCTCCATGCCGGGACCGTCGTCGGCAAGCTCGAAGGCGACGTGAACGTGGTGCGCGGCTACTACGAGACGTTGCGCGGCTCGTCGGTCAAGGCGGATCCGGCTCTTGGGCTGCTGTTCGACCAGGAGTGGGGATCGATGCCCGGCGTGATGCCGGTCGCCTCCGGCGGCATCCACGCCGCCCAGATGCACGAGTTGGTCGGTCACCTCGGTGAGGATTCGGTGCTGCAATTCGGTGGCGGGACCGTGGGCCATCCGATGGGCGTCGCGGCCGGCGCGACCGCCAATCGCGTCGCGCTCGAGGCCGTGATCAAGGCTCGCAACGAGGGACGGGACCTCCTGGCCGAAGGTCCGGCGATTCTGAAGGCCGCGGCCGTGCATTCCCCCGAGCTCCGAGCCGCGCTCGATACGTGGGGTTCGGTGGCCTTCGACTTCGAATCGACCGACACCGCCGATGCCGACGCTGCGGCCGCGGTCGTGTGAGGAGGACATTGTGAAGCTGATGCACGGAACGTTTTCGTCGCTGCCACCCCTCACCGACGCCGAGATCCGGGCGCAGATCGCCTACGCGATCGGGAACGGCTGGCCGGTTGCGATCGAGCACACCGACGACCCGCATCCGCGCAACGTCTACTGGGAGATGTGGGATCGTCCGATGTTCGACGAACACGAACCCGACGCCTGCCTGGCCGAGGTGAATCGCTGTCGCGCCGCGATGCCGGACCGGTACGTGCGCGTGACCGCCTTCGATGCGTCCTACGGACGGCAGACGACGGCACTTTCGTTTCTCGTCGGCCGGCCTGCCCACGAGCCGGGCTTTCGCCTCGATCGAGCGGAAGCCCCGGGAAGACGACTGGCCTATTCGGTTCACTCCTTCGCGGCGGACGCACCCGGCGGGGAACGGTACGCAACCGAGCCGGCGCCACCCGGCCGGGCGCGCCGCAAGGAACACTAGGCGGAGCGTGCGGCGCGGGATCGGTTCTTCAGCGCGCGCTTCGCGTCGGGCGACCGCAGAAACCGGACGAACGATTGCGATGCCGGCGGAAGTGTGCCGGCTTCGGGGAAGAGCGCGAACCATGCTCGCTTGAGCGGAAGCCCCGGCGCCTTCAGACGCTTCAGCGTCCCGGTCGCCAGGTCGTGGTCGACCGCGTGCGTGGAGATGAGGGTGATCCCGAGTCCGATCGCGGCGGACTGGCGGATCGCGCCGTTGCTTCCCATCGTCAGCGTGGTGCGCGCCTCGATGCCGGACGAGCCGAGAAACTCTTCCGCGGTCGCCCGCGTTCCCGAGCCCGCCTCGCGCAACAGCCAGGTTGCGCCGGCGAGATCTTCGGCCGTCAGGTGCGCTCGCCGCGCGAGCGGATGCTCCGAGGAAGCGACCAGGACAAGCTCGTTCGGCAAGAACTCGACGCCTGCCAGTCCGCGGTCGGGTCGCCCGCCGATCCCCACGTCGGCCGCGCGCTCGCGGAGTCGTTGCCCCACCAGGGCCCGGTTCCCGACCTCGAGCGTCGCCTCGACGCCGGGGAACCGTTGCAGAAACGCTTGAAGCAACAACGGGACGATCGCCTCTCCCGCGGTCGTCACGGCCGCGAGGCGAAGTCGCCCCGTCCCCGGCCGGGTGGCGCCGCGCGCGGCGTCGGTTCCCTGTTCGAGGAGTCCGATCGCTTCCGCGCCGTACCGCGCGAAAGCCTCTCCCGCCGCGGACAGCCGGATGCCGCGCCCGTCCCGTTCGAGCAACGCGACGCCGGTTTCCCGTTCGAGCGCGCCGACCGCTGCCGAGACCGACGGCTCCGAGATGTGCAGCGCCGCCGCAGCGCCGCGAACCGATCCCGCGCGAACAACCGCGAGGAACGTCCGGATCTGCCCGAGGGTCACAAGGCTATTCTAATAAAAATGCCAGCCGATGAGGAATTCTTCAAAGTGTCGCCGGACGGCCGCGAGCGCCCGCCGGGAGCGGCGCTCCGATCAGGCGGACCAGATCCACCATCCGAGAGGCGTATCCCCATTCGTTGTCGTACCAGGCCAGAACCTTGAACTGGTTGCCCGGGCCCCCGCGCGTCGACGCCGCGTCGATCACGCAGGACCGGTCGTCGCCGCGGAAGTCGCTCGACACGAGCGGCTCGTCGCAGACGCCGATGATCCTCCCGGCCGGCCGCGTGAGCGCCGCAAGCCGGAACGCGTCGTTGATCTCCTCCACGCCGGTCGTCCGCTCCAGCACGACCGACAGGTCCAGCAGGCTGACGTCGCACACTGGGACGCGGATCGCGATTCCCACGAGTCGCCCCGCCAGATCGGGAAGCACCAGCCCGATCGCCTTTGCCGCACCCGTCTTGGTGGGCACCATGTTCTGGGCGGCTGCCCGGGCCCGTCGCGGATCTTCGTGGGTTCCGTCGACGAGCGACTGGTCCCTGGTGTAGGCGTGCACGGTCGTCACCAGTCCGCCCAGAATGCCGAATCGTTCGTGCAGGACGGCGGCGACCGGCGCGAGACAGTTCGTGGTGCACGACGCACCCGAAACGATCGAATGCGCGTCGGGGTCGTAGAGATGGTCGTTGACGCCGACGACGAGCGTTGCGTCGGCGCCGGACGCCGGCGCCGTGATCAGAACCTTGCGCGCGCCGGCCCTGAGGTGCGCGGCCGCGTCGTCGTGCGCGGTGAAGCGACCGGTTGCTTCGGCCACCACGTCGATCCCCAGGTCGTGCCATGGCAACGCGGCCGGATCGCGATTGGAGATGAGCTCGATCGGGTGTCCGTCCACGACCATCGACGTGCCGTCGATCTCGACGGCGCCGGGCCAGCGTCCGAAGACGGTGTCGTACCGGAACAGATGCGCGATCGACTCGGGCGTTCCCCGGTCGCTGTTGACGGCAACCGGCTCAACGCCGCCATCGGTCAGCATGCGACGCAGCATCGTGCGGCCGATCCGGCCGAAGCCGTTGATCGCACAGCGAATCGTCACGTCCGGGTCACCGTCTCGAGCGCGCGACGCGCGACCATTTCGGGCGTGATCCCCAACTCCCGCATCACCTCGGGGCCGGGCGCCGACGCGCCGAATCGGTCGACGCCCACGGCGACGCCCCGCTCGCCGATCCATCGCTCCCAGCCCATCGTTGCGGCCGCCTCCACCGATACGCGCGCGCGGACGTGGGACGGCAAGATCTCGCTTCGGTACGCATCCGTCTGCTCGGCGAACAGTTCCCACGACGGCATCGAAACGACGCGCGCGGCGATCCCGAGTCCGTCGAGGATGTCGCGCGCCGCCAAGGCGACGTGCACCTCCGATCCCGTTCCGATCAGGATCACGTCCGGGGTGGAACGCGAGTCGGCGAGCGTGTACGCGCCGCGCCCGGCCGAACCGGCCTTCGCCGCGTCCAGCACCGGAACATCTTGTCGCGTCAGCACAAGGGCGACGGGACCGCCGTGCGACAGCGCGACCCGCCACGCGATTGCGGTCTCGTTCGCGTCGGCGGGGCGGATCACGGTCAGACCCGGAATCGCGCGCAGCGCCGCAAGATGCTCGACGGGTTGGTGTGTCGGGCCGTCCTCTCCCAGCCCGATGGAGTCGTGCGTGAACACGAAGATTGCCGGCTGTCCCATGAGCGCAGCGAGCCGGATCGGCGGACGCATGTAGTCCGAGAAGACCAGGAAGGTGCTGCCGACGGGCCGGATGCCGCCGTGCAGCGCCAGGCCGTTCATGATGCCGCCCATCGCATGCTCGCGGACTCCGAAATGGATGATGCGATCCGCGCGGCCCGGCCGGAACGGGTCGCCCGGCGGTGTCATCCCGGTCGATTCCGCCAGGTCGGCGGAGCCGCCGGCGAGCATCTCGACGCGCGGCCACAGCGCCTGCACCGACGCGGCCGACGCCTTGCGCGTCGCGAGCGACGATCCCGCGGGGAAGCGCGGAATGGCTCGATCCCATCCGTCCGGGAGCCGTCCGGCGATCGCATCGGCGAACGCGACCGAGTCTTCGGGGAAGGACGCCTCGTATTGCGCCATCAGCAGACGCCAGCGCGCTTGGGCCGCGGCTCCTCGTTGCGCCGTCGCGGCGAACTCGGCGGCGACGTCGTCGGGGACGACGAAGGGCTCCTCCGTCCACGCCATCCGCGCTTTGGTGCGGCGTGCATCTTCCGGCCCCAGCGGAGCGCCGTGGGCAGCCGCAGTGCCTTCGACCGCGCTGCCGAAGCCGATTCGCGTTCGGACGGCAATCAGCGACGGACGCTCCGCATCGGCGTCCGCGATGCGCAGCGCATGTTCGATCGAGTCGGTGTCGTTGCCGTCCTCGACCCGCAGCGTTTGCCATCCATAGGCATCGAACCGGCGGGCAACGTCCTCGGTGAAGGTCTGGCCGGTCGGGCCGTCGATCGTGATGCCGTTGTCGTCGTAGAGCAGGATCAGGCGGCCCAGCGCGAGATGTCCCGCGAGCGATGCGGCCTCCGAGGCGACGCCCTCCATCAGGTCGCCGTCCGAGCAGATTCCGTAGACGCGATGATCGACGATGGGGAGCCCGTCGCGATTGAAGCGGCGCGCCAGGATGCGTTCGGCGATCGCCAGTCCCACCGCATTCGCGAAACCTTGCCCCAATGGCCCGGTCGTCGTCTCGACGCCGGGCGTGTGCCCGTGCTCGGGATGGCCCGGCGTGATCGCGCCCCATTGACGGAAGCGACGCAGATCCTCGGCCGAGACCGCGTAGCCGGTGAGGTGAAGCAACGAGTACAGCAACGCGGAAGCATGGCCGGCCGAGAGTACGAATCGATCGCGATCCGGCCAGTCCGGGGTGCGCGGGCTGTGGCGCATGACGCGAGTGAAAAGAACCGTCGCCGCCGGCGCCAGCCCGAGCGGGGCACCGGGATGCCCCGAGCGCGCCTGCTCGACCATGTCCACCGAAAGCGCCCGCACTGCCGCAATGCAGCGCGCGGTGAGCGTCGCGTCCGTCGCGCCGCGCGTCGCGTCCGCCGCACGATCGCGAGTCAGGTCGAGCGCGCTCACGACGGCACCGCCGCGGTCATCATGTTTCCCACGATCAGCAGTTGCGCCAGCGCAAGCGGATGGCTGATTCGCACATGGGTTCCTTGAGCGAATGCGCCGATCGGCCGGCGACGCAGCCCCGGCGTCCCGCCGATGCGATCCCACAGGGCCGTCTCGAGCGTGGCGGCGGCCCGGTCGGGGACGCATCCGTCGATCTCGAGGAAGTCGACCGGTCGGCCGGCGTCCCGGCCCAGGCGCAGCCGAATCGCGCCCGCTTCGCTGACGACACCCGACAGATCGGGATGCGCCGACGTCGGGCGGATGACGATGGAGACGTCCAGATGGGCGTCGTCGGTCGCGCCGCGCGCCACCGGCGGCGAGAAACGCACGACGATGTCGGCGAATCCTCGCTGCGGCCGGATGAACCGATCCGAATCAGGCTCCCGCCGTTGCAGCTCGGCCAAGACCTGCTCGGGACGATATCCACGCTTGGCGCAGTCGCGCGCCACCTTCCAGCGGACGCGCATCTCCTCCGGAGGATCCAGATAGACGGTCGTATCGAAGCAGCGGCGGAGTCGCGGCGTGTACAGGGGAAGCAGCCCTTCGACCACCACGAACTCTTTCGGCTCGATGTACTCGGGCGGATCGATGGTGCCGCCACCGTGTCCGTAGACCGGCTTGAGGATCGGCATCCCATGGGCGAGTTGCTCCATGTGTTGCTCGAGGATGTCGATGTAGTTGCACTGCGGATGCAGCGGCGTGATTCCCCGCGCGGCTCGCTGTTCGCGGTCGAAGCGGTGATAGTCGTCGGTGCACATGGTGGTGACGCGGTCCGGCCCGAGGATCGCCAGGATCCCTTCGGCGAGCGTGGTCTTGCCGGCGGCGCTGTCTCCGGCGACGGCGAGCATGATGGGTCGCCGGCCGCCCCGTGCGTCGGTCGGTTCCGTCCGAGCCGTCGGAACGCGTGACGCAGTCGTGATCGGCATGGTCACCTCCCGATACAACGCTACTCAGCCCGGCCGCCGGTTCCTACCCCGCTGCGAGCCCTTTCGAGGCGGAAATCGATCTGCGCTCGCCGAGGGAGCCGGCATCACTCGTGGCGGGGAACCTTTCCCGGCACGGCCTCCATGCAGCTACGCTGGCGCGCGTGACGATCTCGGACTTGCGGTGCGACTTCTGTGGGCGGCTGCTCGCCGGGTCGGCATGGCTCGAGCAAGGCGATTCCGGCGCGATCCGTTTGTTCGTCCATCCGGGGGACCCGCTGCTGCGCGACGATCAACCGCTGCTGTGCCGCGTGTGCTGGGCGGAGCTGCGGGTCCAGATCGGCGATCCCGATCGCGCCGACGTCTGCGCCGTGTGCGACTCGGCCGTGACCTATACGGCGAGCCTGCACATCCTGGAGATGACGGGCAAGATCGGTGAAGCCCCCGGCTGGCAGTTTTGCCGCGAGCACGGGGTGCGGCTCCTGAATCGGTTCCGCTTCATCGACCCGAAGATGGCGGTCGGTGATTTAGCCCTGAAAGCGGATTTTCCGCCCCGGTAGGGAGGCCTGGGTTCGCCGTCGCACCGGCCGGCAACACGCAGAATCAGGACAAATCATCCCTAGAACCCCTTGACCGCAACATTCGAATATGGTCATATGGCTTTGCGTTCCTGCACGAATCAGGGACGCGAGGAACGGGAGGGGTGAGGCCTGTGGCAAGTCGAGTCCAGGCGGACAAGGTCCTTGATGTGAAGGGGCTTCTTTGTCCTTTGCCGGTAATCAAGTTGTCGAAGGCGATCAAGGAGATCGAGGTCGGGCAAGTTGTGGAGATGCAGGCGACCGATCCCGGCGCCGAACCCGATATGGACGCCTGGGTGAAAAACACCGGGCACGAAATGGTCGACCACACCGCGGAAGGCGATGTCTTCACCTTCTGGGTTCGCAGGACCAAGTAGGGGGCCGGCGTGGACGACGACACAAAACGAATCCTCTACGTCATGACTCACGGCGTCGAGTCGCCGGAACGATGCGCGACGCCGTTCTTCCTCGCCGCCGCCGCGGCCGCCATGGAGAACGAGGTAGGAATCTACTTCACGATGAACGGGCCGACGCTTCTGCGGAAGGGCACCGCCGAGAAGATGGGCCCGAAAGGGGACCGCGGCCAGCCGCTGTCCTACTTCATCGACCAGGCGCTCGACATCGGCGTGAAGCTGTACGTGTGCCAACCCAGTCTTGACCTGCACGACCTGACGATGGACGACATCGTCGACGGCGTGAAGATGATCGGTGGCGCCGCCTTCAACAACATGGCCACCGAATCCGACGCCGTGATCTCGTTCTAGACGGAGGACGCCGTGGCTCTGACGACGCATCCCGCGCTCAAGATCACGAAAGGCCGCTACGACGACGTTCCCTACGAAGAGAAGGAGCGCCTGTTCGGGCAGGTGAAGGCCGACCCGCGCTACGACGATTATCTCTACGGCTGCTACGAATGCGGGATTTGCGTCGCGGCATGCCCGTCCGCGCGTTTCTACGACTTCTCGCCGCGCCGCATCGCGCAGGCGACCGCGCGCGAGGACGTCGAGCAGGTCTACGAGCAGATGAACGACGATATCTGGGAATGCTCCCAGTGCTTCTCGTGCTTGCGGTGTCCGCGCGGCAACAACCCGGGCGGAATCATCACGATCATGCGCGAAGTCGCCGTCAACAACGGGATGGCGACCGCGAAGGAAGCGCTGGAGGGCTATACCCGAATCATCTACAAGATCATGGGGACCGGCACCCAGGTATCGCCCGACATGCTCCAGCCCGACGCGTTCCCAGACTGGGGCCCGGGCGTCAAGGAGGTGTCCGATCAACTCGAGCTTTGGCGCAAGATGCTGCCGCCCGAGACGCTGCACACCACGAACACCGGCTGGGCGATCGAACCCAAGACGATCATGGAGCTGTACGTCATCTGGCACGCGACCGGCGCGCTCGACATGATCAAGGAAGTCGATGCGAACCTGCACATGATCCTCGAAGAGATGATGGAAGACCGGCTCGAGGATGCCGACTACGACACCTCGCCCGTCTCGAAGCTCAACGAACACTGAGGAGGCCGGCATGTCGATTCCTGTTGAACAGATTCTGAGCAAGAAGGCCAAGTTTGAGCGCGACCCCGACGCGCACGTTCCCGAAGACTTCTATGAGCAAGTCTTCCGCCTGGAAGAGGAAGGCGAGTGGATTGTCCAACGCGTTCCGGACGACTTCATCGAGGTGCCGACCAAGTACGGCCGGCCGAAGAAGGTTCCGCGTCAGCCGACCTGGCATCACAAGTCCTGCGGGCAGTGCGGGCACATTCCCGGCTACTCGACATCGATCTTCTGGGTGATCCGCAAGCTCGGGCTTGCCTACGAGGATCCCAAGGATCAGACGTCGTGTACGGCGTGGAACTACTACGCGTCGGCGACATCGAATGCGGCGGCGCAGGCCGCCGTCGCCATGCGCAACTTCGCGGCCGCCTACGAGACCGGCTACTACCCGATCATCCACTGCGGCACCTCCTACGGGCACTACAAGGAGGTCCGCGAAGAGCTGCTCGGCCACTCCGATCTGCGCAAGCAGGTCCGCGAAGTGCTCGGCCGGCTCGGCAAGCCGATGGTCATGCCGGAGGAGATCGTCCACTACAGCGAATGGTTCCATGCGATGCGTCACGAGATCGCGGCGAAGCAGGTCATCGACATGAAGAACATCGCCGTGACGGTCCACCCGGCGTGTCACTATCACAAGCTCGTCGAAGGCGATGCGATCTACGACCCCGACATGTACCAGGGACAGCGCACGTCGATCGTGTCGGGCATCGCGGAGAGGCTGGGCGCCGAGGTCCGCAACTACTCGACCTGGTTCGACTGCTGCGGCTTCGGGTTCCGCCACATCCTGGTGCAGCGCGATTTCACGCGCTCGTTCGCGACGCTGCGCAAGATTCAGGTCATGAAGGACGAAGCCGATCCGGACGTGGTGCTCACGCACGACACCGGGTGTGTGACGACGCTGGACAAGAGCCAATTCGCGGCCAAAGCGCACGGCGTGACCGCGTCGCTTCCGGTGATGAGCGAGGCTCAGTTCGCTGCGCTCGCCATGGGCGCCCATCCGTACAAGGTCTGCCAGTTGCACTGGCACTCGGCCGACTACAAGCCGCTGCTCGAAAAGATGGGAATCGACTGGGAAAAGGCCTGGGCGGAGTTCCAGGAGGACATGAAGAAGATCGAGCGAGGCGAACAGGAGTTCCTGACGTGGGAGGACGTCGATGCCTAGCGATGCCGTACTGATCGTCGGTGGTGGCCCGGGAGGCCTGGAAGCCGCAGCGAACGTCCTCGATCTGGGCGGCCGTGTGGTCTTGGTCGAAAAGCACGAGAAGCTGGGCGGGACGCCGATTCACGAGAACTACGCCGCCCTCACGCCGTACTTCGATTCGGCTGAGGAAGGCATGCAGCGGATGATCGACCGCGTCGTCGGCCATCCGAATGCGGACGTTCGCACGCAGGTCACGGTCGCCTCGCAGGAAGGATCCGCGGGCGACTTTCGCGTCGCGCTGTCGGACGGCTCGGTCGTCGAAGCCGGTGCCGTGATCGTCGCGACCGGGTTCCAGCACTTCGATCCGGGACGCGAAACGCAGATGTACGGCTACTACGAGCATGCCGACGTGATCGCGCTGCAGGACTTGGAGTCCATGCTCAAGGACCACAACGTCGTCCGCCCGTCCAACGGCGAAAAGCCCAAGCGACTGTGCTTCATCCAGTGCGTGGGTTCGCGCGACCGGCGGATCGGAAACGAGTACTGCTCGAAGGTGTGCTGCGGGGTCGCATCGAAGGAAGCGATCGAGGTCCGGCAGCAGAACCCCGACTGCAAGGTCTTCATCTTCTACATCGACATGCGCATGTACGGCTACTGGGAAAACCAGATCTACTGGCCGGCGCAGGAGCAGTACAAGGTTCAGTACGTCAAGGGGATCATCACCGAGATTCTTCCCAAGGACGGCAGCCTGCTGGTCCGCGGCGAGGACACGACGATGGGACGCCCGATGGAGGTCCCGATGGACATCGTGGTGCTGTCGGTCGGAATGGAGCCGTCGAAGGGCACTCGCGAGATGGCCGGCATGTTCGAGATCCCGCAAAACAAGTACGGCTTCATCGAGACCGCCGCGCCGCCGCTGGACACGGTGACGACCGCGAAGGAAGGCGTGTTCGTGTGCGGCGCCGCGGTCGGCCCGGCCGATCTGGAAGACACGATCTCCAGCGCTGGGGCCGCCGCGTCGAAGGCAGTCGCGCTCGTGCGACGCACGGCCGCGGCCGGCGCGCCGGCGTAGGCGCGCGACGACCGGGCGAAGGGACGGGGGTTCGGGAGCGTGGGCGGACAAGTCGTAGACACCCTCACCGCCGAGGAATTCATGCAGCAGGTGCTGCAGAAGATTTCGGTGGAAGAGATGGATGCGATCACCTCGACCGTCGAAGTCAAGGCGGACCGCTTCCGGGCGATGTATTCCGACGGTCCGCCGTCGCGCGACGCGATGGAGGCCGGCATGTCCATGATGTTCGGGGTCCGGCGCAAGGGCGGGGACCTGCTCGACCTCGTCGGGGCCGACCGCTTCTGCGGTCTGGTCGCCGATTTGCTTGCCCCCGGTCCGGTCGCCGCTCGATTCGATGCGTTCGTTGCCGGCGTGGACGAACACAATCTGGCACCCGAGATCGCCGGCGAGCTTCTTCATTTCACCGACCCCGAGGAACACTGGTTGTGGCGAGGCTGGATGTGGGATCCGCGAACTGAAACCGGCGCGCTCCGGTTGGTGACGATGGACGATTTCGATCTGTCCGGGGCGACTCCCGGGGAAACCTACGTGCGCGTCGGACAGGCGATGGCGTTCGTCACCGAGACCGGACGCGCGATCGGCTTCGTCGGCCGGCCTCCGTTCGGCCTCGACGTGTTCCTCGCGTGTGTCTACGGCATCTATATGTACACCGTGCTCCGAATGCGGATGACGCAAGAGTTCAATCATGTCGTCCCGCAGCTCCCCGAGCTCGCGCGCCGCCTGCTCGGCGTGCATCGACTGGAGGCGTAGTCCCAATGGGTTTGGAAAAGCAGTATCCGGCACCGATCGAAGTAGAGCTTGCCGTCATCGACGGATACGAGCTGCCAGGGCAATGGAATCGAATGTTCGAGCAGCGCGTGATCTGGGACTACGACACCGACCAGCTCGAGCGCATCGGCGAGCTTCCCGGCGGCGAATCCCTGAACTGGTGCTACGGGTGTGCGAAATGCGTTCCCGTGTGTCCCGTCGATATCGTCGGAGAGTACGGCCCGCGCAAGATCCACCGCGGTGTGCAGACGGGGGACATCGACCTGTTCACCGACGATAACCTGTGGCTGTGCACAACGTGCGGCAACTGCTTGCGGGTTTGCCCGAAGGAGGTCGACATGATCAAGATCATGCCGGCCGTCCGCGAAGTGGCCGTCGGGGAAGGCAATGTGCCCGCAGAGTTGCAGCAGGTCTTCGAGAAGACCGCGCGATACGGAAACGCGCTCGGTGAGAACGCCAAGAAGCGCGCCGCTTGGGCGAAGGACGCCGGCACGGACGTGCGGATCCTCAAAGACGACCCTGCGCCCGCCGACGTGCTCTTCCTGATCGAGGACTACTGGGCATACCATCCGCGCGGCCAGGAAGCGGCCCGCGCGAATGCGCGTGTGCTGAATCGGCTGGGTGTGGATTGGGCGATTCTCGGGGCCGAAGAGAAGACGGTCGCCGACTCGCAGCGGCTCGCCGGCGAGAAAGGCCTGTTCGAGATGATGATGGAGGAGAACGTCGCCTCCTTCGCAAAGTACGAGTTCAAGCGCATTGTGACCTCGGATCCGCATGCCTTCAATGCCCTCAAGAACGAGTATCCCAAGCACGGCCACGTCTTCGAGGTTCTGCACTACACCCAGTTGCTGGCGTCCCTCGCCGACAAGATGACGTTCAACAAGCCCATCGACATGACCGTCACGTTCCACGATCCCTGCTACCTCGGCCGGCACAACGGCGAGTACGATGCGCCGCGCACCCTGATCGAAAAAATTCCGGGGATCACGTTCGTCGAGATGCTGCGGTGCAAGTCGAACGGCTACTGCTGCGGCGGCGGAGGAGGCGGCATGTGGCTCGACGGTCTGGCCGCGCAGCATCAGACCGAGCGGTTGTCGGAGCGACGCGTCCGCGAAGCCGTCGAGACCGGTGCCGAGTGCCTGGTCGTTGTGTGCCCCTATGAGGTGTCGCGCTTCGAGGATGCGGTCAAGTCCACCGGGAACGACGGGAAGCTGATCGTGCGAGACCTGGCCGAGTTGCTCGACGAGGCGATGGCCTGATGCTTCGGCTGCTCGATTTCGGCACCGTCTCCGGTCTACGCTCGCAGACCTGGTGGCATGCGGTCGCCGAAACGATGCAGCCCGGAGACGCGCCGGTCCTTGCGATCATGACGCCGGCCGAGGCGTACGTCTCGATCGGCTTTCACCGTCGGACCGAAGAGCTTGATCTGGCCGAATGCGCCGCTCGCGGATTCGGCCTCTTCCGCCGCCGTGCGGGCGGCGGTCCGGTCTTGTGCGACGACGGCCAGATCTTCTTTCAGCTGATCGCACCGACCGGGTCGTTGCCGGCTGCGCTCGACCGCGCCTGGCAGCGCGCGCTCGGTCCCGCCGTCGAGGCGTTCCGTTCGCTCGGCGTGGAGGCCGAACTGGCGCCGGGCAACGACATGATGGCCGGCGACCGGAAGATCAGCGGAACCGGCGCGGCGCAGATCGGCGATGCGAGCGCCTTCGTCGGCAACGTGATCTTCTCGTTCGATCACGACGCCATGGCCGGGATCTTGGCGATTCCGGCGGCGGCCAAAGCCGAGGCGGCGCGATTGATGCGGCGGTACCTCGGTTGCGTCGACGAGGTCGCCGGCCGGCCGGTCTCGCGCGAAGAATCGGTCGCCGCGCTCGTCGACAACTACGCCGAAGCATTCGGCGGCGCGATTCCGTCGTCGCCCTCGCCGGCCGAACAGGACGCGGTTCGGTTGCTCGATACCCGCTTCACGGACCCGTCGTGGGTGTTTGCCGATCGCGCGCCGGCGCCGGCGCGAATCAAGATCCGGGGAGGCGTGTCGCTGATCTCGGTCGGAGGCTCATGGGTCTCGGTCGTGGACGGACGAATCGACCGCGCCTCGATTCGGGATGCCGACGACGAGAGCGACGAACTCGCCGGCGCAATCGTCGCTGCCCTTTCGAAAGGAGCCTAGATGGATCCCACCGTTCCCGTTGCCCGCGCCGGCCGCTTCGAAGCGCCGCTGGACCGTGCCTACCATCCGATCGATCACACCTGGGTCCTGCGCGAGGGCGACCGGTTGCGCATCGGGATGGACTCGCTCGGGCTGGAGACCACCGGCGACCTGGCGCAGTTGTACCTCTCGCCGGCCGGCACCATCGTTGCGGCCGGCGACGAGCTTGGAACGATTGAGGCGCAGAAGTTCGTCGGCCCGTTGCGCGCGCCCGTCGCCGGCACCGTCGTTCAGGTCAACGACCGCGTCCTCGACAATCCGCTCTTGGTCACGAAGGATCCGTACGGCGAAGGCTGGTTGCTGTTGATCGACCCGATCGAAGATCCGTCCGGCTTGATCGAGGGCGACGCCGTGCAACCGTGGTTCGCCGACGCGCTCGCGGAATACAAACGGCAAGGATCGGTGGCTGAGTGACGCTCGCATTCGACACCGTTGCCGCCCCGAGCCGGGGCTGGCTGGCGTCGCGCGCGCATTTTGGCAGCCGCATCGATTTCTTCGCCCCCGGGCTGAAGCGCTACGAGACCGCCGAGTGGAAGCCCCAGAACGCACGCGCGTTCCTTCCCGTCAGCGTGACCGGTTCGGCCTGCGCGCTCCAATGCGATCACTGCAGCGCGAAGGTGCTCGACGGAATGATCTCGGTCGCGCCCGATCGCGACCTGTTCGCCATCGCCTGCGACCTGAAGGCGAAGGGCACCAAGGGAATGCTCGTCTCCGGCGGATCGCAGCGCTCGGGCGGCGTCCCGTTACTCGCGCAGATCGATCAGATCGCGCGGATCAAGAACGAGTTGGAGATGCGCGTCGTATGTCATGTCGGGTATCCGGACGCCGAGACCGCAGCGGCGCTGTCCGCGGTGGGCATCGACGGCGCGATGATCGACGTCATCGGCGCCGACGAGACCCTCCGCGATGTCTACCATCTCGACATGACCGTCGCCGACGTCGAGCGATCGATCGCCCATCTCGCCGACGCGGGTCTGCGCATCATCCCGCACATCGTGCTCGGCCTTCACTACGGAGAGTTTCTCGGCGAGCAGACTGCGCTCGACATCCTGTCGCGCTATCCCGTGTGGACTCTGATCCTGGTGGTCCTGACGCCGCTGGTCGGAACGCCGATGGGTCACTTGCCGCCGCCGGACACCGGCGAGGTGATCGACTTCTTCCACACCGCGCGCGGCCGGATGGACGACACCCGTGTTCATCTGGGCTGTGCTCGTCCGCTCGGCGACATCAAGGTGTCCTTGGATCGCGCGGCCGTGGACGCCGGCTTCAACGGCATCGCCTACCCGGCGGACGGAACGATCGCCTACGCCGTCTCGCTCGGGTTGGAGCCACGCCTGTTCGACGGCTGCTGCTCGATGACGTGGGCGGATTTTGCCGAAGATCCGGAGTCGGTGTGAAGACCTGGCGGCTGATCACGGACGACGGCGCCGGTGCGGCCGGCGGGCTCGCGACCGACGAAGCGCTGATGCGCGCCTACGCGACGCCCGAACCGCCACCGCCCACGCTTCGGCTCTACACCTACCGCAGCCACGCCGCGCTCGTCGGCCGATTTCAGGATCCGCGCGCCGAGCTTCGGCTCGACGTGTGCGATGCGGAAGGAATCGCCGTCAACCGCAGGCCGACCGGCGGCGGCGCGATCTTGATGGGCGAGCAGCAACTGGGCGTGGCGCTCGTCACCTCGCTTCGCGACCCGAACACGCCGGCGCACGCGCGTGCGATCATCGACACCTTCGGGCGCGGCGTTCTGTTCGGGTTGAAGCGCCTGGGAATCCCGGCCGAGATTCGCGGGAAGAACGACATTGCCGTCGCCGGCCGCAAGATCGCCGGGCTGGGCATCTACCTGGACGCGAACGATGCCGTGCTGTTTCACGCCAGCGTGCTCGCCGATCTGGACATCGACTTGATGCTTCGCATCCTCAACATTCCCGCCGCCAAGCTCGGCGGAAAGGCCGCCGACGCGGTCCGGGAGCGCATCACTACCGCCTCGGCCGAACGTGGTGCGGTCTGCTCCGTCGACGACCTTCGCCTGTGCGTCGAAGCCGGCTTCGAAGAAGCGTTCGGGATTCGCGCCGTGCCTGAGCCGCTCGACGCCGATGAGCAGGCGGTGGCGGCGCAGGTGCTGACGCAGCGATACGGCACCGCGGAATGGGTGAACGGCCGTGTCGCCGAAACGCCCGAAGGGACCGCGATCTTGAAGACTCCCGGCGGGCTGCTGCGCATCGCGCTCACGCTCGGTGGCGACGCGATCAAAGATGCGCTGATCGCCGGCGACTTCATGGCTCGCGAACGGGCCGTTGTCGAAATCGAAGCGGCGCTCAAATGGGCTGCGGTCGACAAGAGGCGCGTGGGCGAGGCGATCGAGGCCGGCTGGGCTCGCGGCGGCGGACTCGACGGCGTCGCGGTGGTGGATCTGGTCGAAGCGGTTTGGTCGGCGGTGGTGGACGCGCGTGCGCGACGCGGCATGGCTTCAGGATCGTGCTACTACCCGCCGGCCGCGGACGGAGAAACGACGACGACGACGCGCGAGGAGGCTCCCGCATGGCAATGACGAAGGAAATGCTGCCGCTCGCGTCTGAACGGCACGTCTCGCCCGAATGGGTGCGGATCAGCATGGCCAGCGCGATCGCGCTCCGATTCCGATCGGGGCGCTTCACGCGCGCATTCGAGTTCGGCGGCATCAACCTGCTGCTCAACTATGCCGAGGGCTGCTTGTCGGACTGTTCCTACTGCGGGCTGGCGCGAACCCGGCCCGGCTATTACGAAGAGAAATCGTTCATTCGCGTCGACTGGCCGCTCGTGCAGACCGACGAGTTCGTCGATCGCCTCGCAAAGCACGAGGCGACGCTTACTCGGCTGTGCATCTCGATGGTCACGCACGGCCATTCCTATCAGGACACGGTGGATATCACGAAACGCATCCGGGCCAAGGTAAAGACGCCGTTGTCGATCCTGGTCGCGCCGCCCACGCTCGACCGCGGGCGCATCGAGCATTTCAAACAGATCGGGGTGGACATGATCGGCGTCGGACTCGACGCCGCGACCGAGCCGCTGTTCATCAAGCACCGCACCGACGTCCCGCAAGGCGGGCTGCGGTGGAAGAAATACTGGGAGGTCATTGACGACTCGCGCGAGGTCTTCGGCCCCTGGAAGGTCAACGCGCACGTCCTGGTCGGCCTGGGCGAAACCGATCGTGAGTTATGCGATCTGTTCATCCGCCTGTGCGACCGGGAGATCTTCCCGTACTTGTTCTCGTTCAATCCCGAGCCCGATTCGCGGCTCGGCGCCGCGCCGCGCGCCCCGCTGTCGCGGTGGCGGCGCATCCAGCTCGTCAAGCATCTGATCGAGCGTGAGGGCCTGCGTGAGGAGCATCTGGTCTTTGACGACGACGGCGCGCTGGTTCGCATCGACAAGCCCCGCGCCTGGCTGGACGCCCACGTCCGCGACGGCGAGGCGTTCATGACCAACGGCTGCCCCGGCCCCGAAGGCGAGCCGGGCTGCACCCGACCCTACGGCTCGTATCGTCCCAGCGAGCCGTTCCGCGATTTTCCGTTCCTGCCACTGATCGAAGACGCCCGCGGCATCCAGGCCGAACTGCGTCTCGACGAACTGTGTCCGAAGGAGTGAGATGACGATGGAGATCATCGTTCCGATCAAGCAAGTACCCGATCTCGTCGAAGAGCTCGAGATCAACGCTGAGGGCAACGACCTCGACCGTGAGTATCTGACCTACGTGATGAACGAGTTCTGCGAGCAGGCGCTTGAAGAGGCGGTGCTGCTCAAGGAAGCGCACGGCGGCACGGTCACCGCGATCACGATCGACAGCGGCGAAGCCGACAACGTGCTGTTCACCGCCGCCGCGAAAGGCGCCGACACGCTCATCAAGGTCACCGGCGACTTCGAGGACGTCTTCCCCGACTCACATGCGCTGTCGGCGATCTACGCCGAAGTGCTCAAGAGCCGCGCCTACGACGTGATCATGACCGGGGTCCAGGCGGCGGACGACCTCGACGGTCAGCTCGGGCCGCTGCTGGCCTCGCGGCTGGGCATCCCGCACGTGTCGGTCGTCGCGGGCGTCGAGCCGGGCGACGGCGTCGTCGTCGCCACCCAAGAGTCCGGGGGCGGATTGACCGCGGAGCTCGCGGTCAAGACTCCCTGCCTGTTGGGCGTGCAGGCGGCCCGCCAGACGCCGCGCTACGCGCCGGTGTCGCGTGTTCGCGCCATGAAGCAGGAAAAGACCATCGAGGAACTGGATGCGCCGTCGGTGGACACGCCGCGTCTGCGTGTCCGCGCGATGCGCACGCCCGAGAGCAGCTCGCACGCCGAGATGCTGACCGGATCCACCGAAGAAATCGCCGACAGGGTCGTCGCGCTCCTGCGCGAGCGCGGCCTGGTGAAGGCGTAGGGAGGCTGAAGTCATGGGAGACGTTTACGTCATCGTTGAACAGCGCGACGGCGCCATCGCGCCGGTCACGCTCGAACTGCTAGGGAAGGCAGCCGAGATCGCGCCGTCGCTCGGTGGGCAGGCCGTCGCCGTCCTTCTTGGCAGAGGGGGCATCGCATCGTCGGCATCGCAGCTTGCCGGCGCGGCCCGCGTGATCGTCATCGCCGACGACCGGCTCGGCGCCTACACGCCAGAGGGATACAAGGCCGCGCTCGCCGAGGTGCTCGCCGGTCGCGAGCCGCGCCTGATCATGGTCGGCAACACCACGCAAGGCATGGATCTTGCCGCCGGGCTGTCCGTCGCGTTGAACCTTCCGCTCGTCGCCTACGGAACCCAGATTGCGGTGGAAGGCTCGGATGTCATCGTGACCAGTCGTGTCTACGGCGGCAAGATCGACGCCGACGTGGTCCTGGACGCGCCCGGCGTCGTCAGTGTGCAAGCCGGATCGTTCCCGCCCGGAAGCGGAGCCGGAAGCCCGGAGATCGAAGAGGCCAAGTCTCTCTCGGCGCTCGATGGGCTCTCGACGACGTTCAAAGCGCTGCACGAGCCCGCCGGCGGAGACGTCGATATCACCGCGCAGGAGATCTTGGTGTCGGTCGGCCGCGGGATCCAAAACGCCGACAATCTCGAGATCGTGCAGGAACTCGCCGACTCGCTCGGCGGCGCCCTGTCGTCGTCGCGACCGATCACCGACAACGGATGGCTCCCCAAGACGCGGCAGGTCGGAAAGTCGGGCCTTAGCGTCAAGCCGAAGCTGTACTTGTGCGCCGGCATCAGTGGGGCGCCGGAGCATCTGGAGGGCATGCGGGACGCCGATCTGATCATCGCGATCAACACCGACGAAAACGCGCCCATCTTCGACGCCGCTCACTACGGCATCACGGCCGACCTGTTCGATGTCGTCCCCGCGATCACCGAGCGGTTGAAGTAGCGGCGGGATGACGGCGATGCTGGGTTGGGTCGCGGCCTTCGCTGCCGAAACATCGGAGCCGACGCGCAAAGTCTTCGAGCACTTCGAAGAGTGGATGAAGCTCTCGTTCTACGCGCTGGCGTTCCTGGCCACGACGGCATTCCTTTCGGGCGCCGTCGTGCGCGTCCGGAAGTACCGGCAAGGCCGCAAGGCCGGCCGGCTCGACCGGCTGGGAACGCGAATTGGCAAGGCGCTGCACAAGGTCGGTTCCAACAAGACGGTCGCGAAGCGAAACCTCAAGACCGGCATCGCGCACGCGCTCATCCTGTGGGGATTCACGGCGCTGTTCATCGGCACCGTGATCCTCACGATCGACTACGACATCATCCGGCTCGCCTTCGGCGAGAACGCTCGTTTCTTCAAAGGCACCTTCTATCTCGGCTACTCGGTGATTCTCGACACGCTCGGGGCGGCCTACCTGGTGGCCCTGGTCTACATCGCCTATCGCCGCCGGTTCGTGAAACCGTTCGCCTTGGACTACACCCGCGTCGATAAGGAACCAGAAGCCTATTCCCGCACGCCCTACAAGCGCGGCGACTGGCTGTTCTGGCACTTTCTGTTCTGGCTGGGTGTCGGCGGCTTCCTGCTCGAAGGATTTCGAATCTACGCGAGCGGATTTCCGGCGCATGAGATCTGGTCGCCGGTCGGCTGGCTCTCGGCGCGCGGTATTCGCGGACTCGGCATGAGCGCGGCGACGGCCGCGGATGCCCAGTTGTTCACGTGGTGGGCGCACGCAGCGATGGCCCTGCTGTTCATCGGCTACATCCCGTACTCCAAGGCGATGCACATGCTCACGGACGCGGCCAACCTCACCTTCACGGACGGCCGCGACTCGACCCTCGCCTTGCCGCGCGTCGCTGCCGGAGCGCCGGCCGGCATCCGGAGCGTCAACGATTTCACGTGGAAGGAGCTGCTCGACTTCGACGCGTGCACCAAATGCGGGCGCTGCCACGAGGTCTGCCCGGCGCGACTGGCCGGCGCGCCGCTGTCGCCGCGCGATCTCATCCTCGACCTTCGTCAGTTCGCAGAGCAGTCGAACCGGATCCATCCGATCATGGACTGGGAACGGCGGGCCGCGAACGGACACGCCGGCGAGGGGCCGCCGCCCGTCGCCGGCGGGATCATCCCCGCCGAGACGCTGTGGGCCTGCACAACCTGCATGGCCTGCGTCGAAGCCTGCCCCGTCGGAATCGAGCACGTCCCCACCATCGTCGGGATGCGTCGCGCGCTGGTGGAAGAGGGCACGATGGACCCGACCCTCCAGGACGCGCTGCAGAACATCGCCAAGAACGGCAATTCGTTCGGCAAGTCCCCGAAGATGCGCGCGAAGTGGACCAAGGATCTCGACTTCGAGATTCACGACGCCCGCAAGCGCTTCGTCCAGGTTCTGTGGTTCGTCGGCGACTACGCCTCCTACGACGAGCGTCTGCAAGACTTGTCCCGAACGTTCGCGCGGCTTCTGCAGCGAGCCGGGGTATCGTTCGGAATCCTCTACGACGGCGAGCGCAACGCCGGCAACGACGTCCGCCGCGTCGGCGAGGAGGGCCTGTTCGAAGAGCTGGTGGAGCATAACGTCAAGGTCATCAGCAGTTGCGACTTCAACGAGATCGTCACGACCGATCCGCACTCGTTCAACACGCTCAAGAACGAGTATCCGGAATTCGGAGGCGACTGGCGCGTGCTCCACTACACGCACCTGATCCATCGGCTGCTCGAACAAGGGCGGATCGTTGCGAAGCAGAACCTGAACATGCGCGTCACCTACCACGACCCGTGCTATCTGGGACGGTACAACCGGGTGACCAACGCGCCGCGCGAGATTCTGAAGATGCTCGGCATCGAGCTGGTCGAGATGCCCCGCAACAAGGAAAACACGTTCTGCTGCGGCGCCGGCGGCGGGCGGATCTGGATGGACGACTCCAACCAGACGGAGCGCCCGAGTGAGAATCGCATCAAGGAGGCCGTCGCGCTGGGCGTGGACACCTTCGTCGTCGCGTGCCCGAAGGACGTCACCATGTATCGCGACGCGGCCAAGACGACCGGTCACGACGACTCGCTGCAGGTGCTCGACATCATCGAGCTGGTCGAGCGGGCGGTCGAGGGCGGAGGCGAACCGGCGCTGGCCGGCGTCCTCGAAGGCGGTGCAGCGATGCGAGTCGTCGATGTCGCCGAAGTCCCCCCGGGAGGCGCCCGGTGACCGCATTCGACCCCAACGCGCTGGCCGATGGGCTGTGGAAGCGGCTGCGCGACGTAATCCTGGTTTCCGAGCGGGTGGACACGTTCGTGTTCGGGCCCGGCGACGGCGGCGAACTTCCGAAGGTCGAGCTCGGCGAAGAAGAAGCCGCCACGCTTGCGACCGACTTCGTCCAACGCGCGCTCGCCGTTGCCTGTGACCGGATCAACTTCTCGATCCTGGAAGCGGCATCCGCCGAAGACGGGATCACCGCGCCGGACCTTGCCGCCGCGGTGTCGCTGCCGGCACTGGTGATTTCCGAGCGTGTCGGCGACCTGCTGCAGACGGGCCTGATCGTCAAAGCGCTCGACACTGGGCGCGTATATTCGACGGCCGCCGGCATACAGGTGGTCACACTGGTGCGCGAAAGCGCGCGCCGGCTCGCCGAGGTGACGCTGCGCGCGCGCGGCCCGAATGGGAGCGACCTTGAACTGCCCGTATTGTGATTTCGAAGGCGCCCGGAGCGTCGTTCACCGTCATCTGGCCGATGAGCACGCCGACCGGGTCACCACGCGAGTCGCCGAAGAGACCGGCCGGCGATTCTACGAAGTGCGTTGCCCGGTGTGTGACGCCCCGTGGATGCGCGAGATCAAGCCGCGCCTGCGGGATCCGCGATTCATCGAGAAGTTCGAAGAGGAGATAAAGCTGGTCGCGTTCGACATGCTGCTGTATCACATTCAAGCGGAGCATTTGCTCGCGGAATCCGGGCTCGAAACCGAGCCCCAAGGGGAGGGACAACCGTGACCGTCGTGCGCAACTGCAACATCCCCGACGACCTTTTCTATCTCGTTCGCAATCACGTCTGGGCGCGGCGAGAGGGCGATCTGGTCGTCGCCGGGATCACCGACGTCGCGCAAAACCTTGCGAAATCGTTCATCTCGTTCACCCCGAAGAAGGTCGGCAAGAGCGTGGTCAAGGGAAAGAGCACCGCGACCTTGGAGAGCGGCAAATGGGTCGGGCCGGTTCCCGCTCCGGTCGCCGGCGAGATCGTCGAGATCAATCCGACCGGCGAATCCGATCCGACCATCTTCAACCGCGACCCGTACGGCGACGGGTGGGTCTGCAAGATCAAGGCCGAGGACTGGGACCGCGACTCCGCCGATCTGCTGACGGGGCAGGCGGCTCTGGACGCCTACGACGCGTTCATGCAAGAGGAAGGCATCGAGTGCGGAGGATGATCGACGGTGCTTGAGGCCTCTCCGGACGAAATCCATTACGGCTGCGTCATTCCGCGCGACCTTCTCTACGACGTGGAAGCGGACGTGTGGATTCGACTGGAAGGAGACGAGGCCGTGATCGGCATGACCGATCCCGCACAGACCCGCTGCGGCAAGATCGTAGCCGTGGACTTTCGCCGTGTGGGAAAGTTGATCGAGCGGGGGCGGGGCCTCGCCACGATCGAGTCGGCAAAGTGGGTGGGCCCGGTCCCGTCTCCGCTGACCGGCGAGATCGTCACCGTCAACTCCGCCACGTTCAACCGCGACATCCTGATCGCCAATCGCGATCCATACGGAGAAGGTTGGCTCGTCCGGCTGCGCCCCGACGCGCTCGACGAGGAGCGAGGCATGCTTCAAGCATGGGATGAGGCGTTCGCCGCCTACAAGCAGCGGATCGACGAACTCGAGATCCGCTGCTTCCGTTGCGCCGACTAAATCATCAGCCGGCCGCGATCGGCCGAAGCTCGCTGCGCCGGTCGAGCTGGCTGGCCATGACCGCCCGAAGAAGATCCAGGGCTTCCACGACGCGCGCGTCCTTGAGCGAATAGAACACGTTGTTGCCGTCCCGGTTCGCCGAAACGACTCCCCGCTCGCGAAGGACCGCCAAGTGCTGCGAGACGTTGGACTGCGACAGCTCCAGCTCGGTGGTCAGCTCGCCGACCGACTTCTGCGCGTCGCGGAGTGCGTTGATGATCAGCAGTCGCTTCGGATCGGCCAGCGCCTTGCACAAGCGGGCGTGGAGCTCGTAGATCTCGTTGCGTACCGATGCATCCATGTCGTCTAACCTCCTCCCTCACCGGGGGGATTGTCTCCCCCGCCCGAGGGATTCACACGCCGGTTCGGGCCAAAAATAGGTGCCCTCACCCCTGTAAATGCGCGCTTGTGCATATTATAATCCCGCTGAGTGCCGGAGGAAAGTCTGTTCGCTCGGATTCCGGCACGATGGAGGTGTCCGATGTCCGAGGAGAACAACAAGCTCTCCATCGTCTGCTTCTCGGGAGAGCTCGACAAAGCGTGGCCGACGTTGATCCTAGCGACGACCGCGTCGGCGAGCGGAATGGAAGTCTCGGTCTTTTTCACGTTCTGGGGCCTGTTCCTGCTGGTCAAGCCGGGTGTGCGAATCACCGGGTCGAACTGGATGCAGAAGGGCTTCTCGCTGGTCAACCCTCCTGGGATAAAGCGCGCCAAACTTTCGAAGCTGCATTTCGGCGGAGCCGGCAAGAAAATGATGCTGAAGCTCGCGAAGGACTACAAGGTCGCGGCCCCATGGGAGTTGATGGAGTACGCGCAGGAGATGGGCGTCAAGCTGATGCCGTGCCAGATGACGATGGACCTGCTCGGGCTCAAGCGCGAAGACATGATCGACGGCCTCGAGCCGCCGCTCGGCGCCGCAAGCGCGCTGCTCGATATGAAGGAGTCCTCGGTCCAGTTCTTCATTTAAACATCGGCCGCTTGCTCGGGGACGGTGTAGACGCTCACATCCGGCTTCAGCGGCCGGAACATCCAAAGGGGTCGGCGCAGACCGCCGGGGCCGGGTCCCGGCCGCGTCATCGCGAGCCACTCCTTGTAGATCTCGAAGCTCTTGGCGGTGTCCACGACGATGTCGCCGTAGCGGTCGTCGGGTCCGCCGGCCTCCAGGCGAACGACTTGATGCCAGCAGTGCATCCCCGACACCGGGTCCGGCTGCGTCGGGAACGTCAGGTTCTGATGCACGCCCGCGTCGGTCCACCACACACGCGACGAGTCGGGGTCCGAGCTGTCGAACGCCTTGACGCCTTCGGTCTGCCGGATCCGCCACACGGCGCCGTCCGTCGACGACTTCTCTTGCGTCAGGTCCACCAACGCCGAGGACCAACGGTCGGTGCCGAAACCGCGGTCGAGCCGCCAGCGACCCATGTGGTGCGAGGCCGCGACGACGCCCGGCCGGATCCCTTCGGTGACCCACGCGCGGATCACGAAATGGCCGATGCGTGTGATCACCTTCACCAGGTCCTCGTCGCGCACGTCCACGCGCTCGGCATCCTGGGGATGAATCCACAGCGGATGCCGGTGGCTGATCTCGTTGAGCCACTTGGCGTTGTTGGATCGCGTATGAATGAGCGTTGGCAAACGGAACGTCGGCATCAAGATGTAGGTGCCGGCGGCCGGATCCGTATGCGTCACGTGGCTTTCCATGTAGTTGGGCAGCGCCTGCTCGGGCCACCCCCACTCGGCCATCGTCGGGCTGTAGAACTCGAGCTTGCGCGAGGGCGTCAGGAATCCTTCGCGCACTTCGCCGTCGATCTGCACGCCCGGCGCGTTCCACGGTCCGATCAGAGGGATCGACTTGCCCGTCGGCGGATCGCCGGGCTTTACGGCCAGGCCGGTCTCGGGGTCGATCGTCGTTCCTTCCAACGCGGCTTCCGGCACGGGAGTCTCGTGCAGCTCGTAGACCGTCGGCGCGATTTCGACGACGCCGTATTTGCGCATGTACGCCAGCGGCGTGAGTCCTTCCGCTTCGGCTTTGGCCGGCAGGCCGGGCACGTTGTTCTCGAACATATACCGGTAGTACTCGTCGATCGTGACTTTCTCTCCGGGCCGGTAGGGCGACTCGAACCATTTCCGCACGCCGAGCGACCCGTCCGGGTCGATGCGCCACGACAGCTCGATCCAAAACTCGTCTTCTTCCCAGACCTCGCCCGGATTGGCTTCGTAGGTGAACTGCACCGGCTTGCCCATTCGCTCCATCGCGACGCGCAACACCGGCTGGCGAAACCCCAGCCACTTGCCGGAATGGGTTTCATAGGAATGCGTGTCGTGGCGCTCCGGCCCGAGGCCCATCGGCAGCACGTAGTCGGCGAACCACGAGGTCTCGCTCCACGTCGGCGTCAGCGCCACGTGCATGCCGATCATCGACTCGTCCGACAGCGCCTCGATCCAGGAGAACCCGTCCGGGTTGGTCCAGACCGGGTTGTACACACGCGTGAAGTACATCGAAAGCTTCTGCCGGCGCTCTTTCAAGAAGTAGGGGAGCAAGATCGACATCTCGTGGTGCGCGAGCGGATACTCGCGCGGCCACAGCAACTCGTTCCACACCTTCTGCGGGGGCGGCGCGATGAACGGCTGCGGCACGAACTTGTCCCACCAGTTCGGTGACGTGCCGCCTTTCGTCCCCACCGATCCGGTGAGCGCGTTGAGAAAGAAGAGGCAGCGGGCGACCTGCCAGCCGCCCAGGTTGCCCGCGGCCGCGGCGCGCCAGTTGTGCGCCGCGAACGCCGAGCCGGCGCGGCCGACTTCGTGGGCGACCTTGACGATCATCGCCGCCGGCACGCCCGCCAGCCGCGCGGCGTAGTCCGGCGTATAGGACGCGTATTGCTCTTTCAGCGCGAGCACGAAGTTCTCGAACGTGGGCTCGTCCTGGGGGCGCTCCGCACGCATGTAGACGTCCCAGTTCCACCAGCGACGCATGAACGCCGCGTCGTAGAGATCCTCGTCCAAGATCACCTTCGCCATCGCCAGCAGCACGGCCGCTTCGGAGCCGGGCTTGGTCGGCATCCAGTAGTCGGCGCGCGACGCCGTGTTGGAAAGCCGCGGATCCATAACCGCGATCTTCGCGCCGGCGAGCTTGCCTTCGATGATTCGCTGCGCATGCGGATTGAAGTAATGACCGGTCTCCAGGTGCGAAGAAATCAGCAACGTAAACCGTGCGTTCGCATAGTCGGGCGACGGCCGGTCGTGGCCCATCCAGAGCGCGTACCCCACGCGCGCCGACGACGAGCAGATGTTGGTGTGGCTGTTGTGGCCGTCCACGCCCCAGGCGCGAAGCACTCGGTCGGCGTAGCCATCCTCGCCGGGCCGGCCGACGTGGTAGACGACCTCGTCCTTGCGGTTGTTGCGAAGCGCGTCGGCGATCCGGGCGGCGATGTCGTCCATCGCGGCGTCCCACGAGGTGCGCTCCCACCCGCCGCCTCCTCGCGCGCCCGTGCGGCGCTGCGGATAGAGGATGCGTTCGGGATCCTGAATTTGGTTGAGTGTCGCGGGGCCCTTCGCGCAGTTGCGGCCACGTGATCCTGGATGGACCGGGTTGCCTTCGATCTTGCGGATCTCGAGCGTCTCGCGATCCACGTAGGCCAGTTGCCCGCAGGCCGATTCGCAGTTGAAGCAGACGGTCGGCACCAGGATGTAGCGACGCTCGACCTTCTTCGGCCAGGCGGAGCCCTCGTATTCGACCCAGTCGTCCCACCGGTCGGGTGGCGGGTACTGCGCCATCCGTCCGTCCGAGCCCGGCAGCTTGGTCGGCTCCGTCACCTCTCGTCACCCTCCCCGCTTGGATGCTCCACGCTGGATTATTACGATATTCGAGTATGTGAATGCAAGGGAGCAGCCCCGCGTCCCGGGTGGCGCCGCTCAACAGCGAGCCCGCCCGGTACCATAGTTCGAAATCCCCATGCCTCTCCGTCCCTTCCCCTTCCGTCTCGCGATGCCGATGCTGTTGCTCGGCGCGTTGACCGCCGGCTGCACGAGTCCCGACCGGCAGACAGCCCCAGCGCCGGAGGCCCCTTTCGCGGCCGACGTGGCCGATCCGGTCTTCGACGGAACCGCTCAGGCGATCGATGCAGCCGCGCTGGCGTCCATGGGCACGTCGTGGAGACCGGGCTGCCCGGTCGCGCGCCACGATCTTCGAGTGCTGCGCATGCCGCATTGGGGCTTCGACGGCACGGTCCAGCGGGGCGAGATGATCGTCCACGAGTCGCAGGCGCACAACGTGCTGGCCGCCTTCGCCGCGATCTTCGACGCGCGCTTCCCGATCGCCACCATGGTGATCGCGAACGGCTACATCGGAGACGATCCCGCACGCGCCCAGCAGAACGCCACAAGCGCGTTCAACTGCCGCAAGGCCGTTGGATCCGCCGCGCTGTCGCAGCACGCCTACGGGCTCGCGGTGGACATCAACCCGGTGCAGAACCCCCGGATCTCCACGACCGGCGGCATCATTCCGCCCGGCGGCGAGGCCTATACCGACCGCACCCTTGACCGGCCCGGCATGATCCAAGCCGGCGATGCCGTCGTAAAGGCGTTCGAAGCGATCGGCTGGACCTGGGGAGGGACGTACCGGCGATCGAAGGATTATCACCACTTCTCGCTGAACGGCCGCTAGCCTACGACAGGGGAACCGATTGTCCCGCCCGCACGAAACCATGCTCGTAGAACACGAGCCCGCCGAGCGCCGCAATCGCTCCCGCGACCATCGGTCCGCTGTTTTCGGTCACCAGCGCGAGCGCACCCAATCCCGCGGGTGCCACCATTCCGAGCGCTACGCCGGTCCAGAACCAGGCCGCATACGGTCCGCGGATCAGGTTGCGCGCCGCCTTCGCCGCCTGCTGGGTCGAGTGCGACGAGAACTCGACCAGCGTAAGCGCCGCCCATCCGACGGCCGACGCGACCAGCACGCGAGTCATAAGAACCTGGGTCTCTTCGCCGCCCGCGAACAGGGATGCCAGCAGCAGCGACGCGGAGCCGACCAGCGTCGCCTGTGCGATCAGCACCGGCGCGAGCAGCGGGCTTTGCCACAGGTCGCGTCCTTCGGCCTGACCGAACAGCCACGCGGTGTATGCGGCTGCGAGCGCAGCCAGCGGGATCGCCGGCCATCGCACCGCGTCGACCAGGTGCGGCAGATCGAGCACGCGACCGGCCATCCAGGCGACCAGAAGCGCCGAGTATGCGCCGAGCACCCAGGCGCCGCGCACCAGCCAGGATTTCGGGTTTCCCTTCACGACGAGCATCCAGAAGCGCTCCGGCCGCTTGAGATCCGCGACCAGCAGCGCGCCGGTCAGCGCGGTCATCACCAGCGCTACGGCCGGCGCGAACGTCGCGAGCAGCGGGATGCGGCCGTAGCCGCGCAGCATCGCCGCCGCGGCGAGCATCGCGACGCCGGCGCCGATCGACTTGGTCCAAAGGTATGCCGAGACCTTCCATCCCCAGGGCATCGGATGATCGATGTCGTAGACGGTGCGCGCTCGTGCCTCGGCCTCATCGATGCGCGGCTGCAGCTGGCCGTCGAGCAGATTGACCTCGGACCACATGTAGGCATCGGGGAGCGTGGTTTGCGTGGGGTCGATCGCGGCTTCGTCGGCACCGACGTAGAAAACCTTCGGCTTCGTTCCTTGCTCCGGCGCCCGCACCTGTGTTTCTTGCCGCGACACGAACTGCGTGATTTCGCTGAGCGGATCGTCCAGATCGCCGGCGATGATCGCGTGCGTCGGGCACACGATCACACACGCGGGTTCCAGGTTCACCTCGACGCGGTGCGCGCAGAAGTTGCACTTCGCGGCCGTCTGCGTGCCCGGATCCAGGTACAGCGCGTCGTAGGGGCACGCCTGCATGCATGCCTTGCAGCCGATGCAGACGGAGTTGTCGAAGTCGACGATGCCGTCGTCGCGCGTGAACAGCGCCGACGTCGGGCAGATGTTCGTGCAGGGCGCGTCTTCGCAGTGGTTGCACCGCAAGACCGAGAAGTAGCGCTTCGCGTCGGGGAAGTTTCCCTTCTCGATGTACTTGACCCAGGTGCGAAAGACCCCCAGCGGAACGTCGTTTTCCATCTTGCAGGCCACGGTGCACGCATGGCACCCGATACAGGCACGATGGTCGATCGCGAAGCCGTACTTGGTCACCCGCTCCCCTTCCCCACACGCATGCAGCAGGAGATTATTACGATATTCGCGGACGCGAATGCAAGGGGTGGCCTGATCGTTATGTCAACGGCGCTTTCCGGGGTGCCTACCGCTTTGGGTATCAGCCCGGTCTCGCGCTAGAATCCCGCGGACTCGAACACGTGAGCGTTTTCACGAACGCTCTTTTGTGGCTCTGACCAGCGGAAATAGACGACATCGCAGGGGCCGGGAAAGGCCGTGGGCGGGGGGCCCGAATGACGCAGTATTTCTGGCAGTACGGCACGATCGGAGCGCTGGCGGTTCTCGGCGTTCTCTTCGTCGCCATCGCCTTCTCCGCGAACCGCGTGATGCGTCCCCGCAAGCCGCGGGCCGAAAAGTACACCACCTACGAGTGCGGGATCGACCCCGTCGGCCAAGGCTGGTCCCAGACTCAGATCCGCTACTACATCTACGCGTTCCTGTTCGTGATCTTCGACGTCGAGGCGGTGTTCCTATTCCCGTGGGCGGTCGTGTTCGAGGCGTTCCCGCGGCCGGGCCTGCTGCTCGTCGAGATGATCATCTTCATTCTGATCCTGGCCGTGGGCCTGCTCTACGCCTACAAGAAAAAGGTGCTGGACTGGGTCGAGCCGTCCGAGAGCGCCGCCATCCGGGAGTCCTCGCCGTGGGCGTAGTCGACAAGGTCAATCTTCCGCAGCCGGTGAAGTTCGTGCTCAATTGGGGACGGAAATACTCGCTGTGGGTCATGAACTTCGGGCTCGCCTGCTGCGCGATCGAGCTGATCGCCGCATCGACCAGCCGTCACGATTTCATCCGGCTCGGTGTCATTCCCGTCGCGCACGGTCCGCGCCAGGCCGACCTGCTCGTGGTCGCAGGCACGCTGACCGACAAGATGGCGCCCGCGCTCAAGCGCGTCTGGGAGCAGATGCCCGAACCGAAATACTGCATCTCGTTCGGCTCCTGCTCCAATTGCGGTGGCCCGTTCTGGGACTCCTACTCGGTGACCAAGGGCGTGGATCAGATCGTGCCGGTCGACGTCTACGTTCCCGGCTGCCCGCCGCGCCCGGAAGCGCTTCTGGAAGGAATCATCCGTCTGCAGACGATGATCGCCGACGAGTCGCTCAAGGAACGATTCGAGCGCCAGCATCGCGAAGCGATCATCGTCGGCGGACCCGTCGGACCCGTCGACCTGTCCAATCGGTAGCCGATGACCGCGACCGCGCTGATCGATCACGTCAAGGAGGCCACCGGCGCCGTCGAGCGCGAGGAGGTCACGCCACAAGGCCAGATTGCGTTGCACGTGACTCCCGCGAACTGGCACGTCGTTGCCGAGCATTTGCGGCGGTGCCCGCGCTGCAACTTCGGGATGTTCAACTGGCTCTCGGCGGTGGACATGGAAGACCAGGGCTTCGAAGTGATCGTGCATCTGTATTCGGCGTCCTCGCTGCAGGCGGTGAACATCAAGACGATGGTGCCGCGCGACGGGGGGTCGGTTCGCACGCTCACCGACCTGTGGCGCGGAGCATCGTTTCACGAGCGCGAATGCTGGGAGATGTTCGATATCGGCTTCGACGGTCATCCGCACTTGGTGAAGCTTCTGCTGGCCGAGCCGTTCGTCGGCCATCCGTTGCGCAAGGAATTCCTGCTGATGACGCGCGAGGCCAAAGAGTGGCCGGGCGCGAAGGAGCCGGAGTAGCCGTGACCGACCCCACCATGCTGCCGGGCGCGCCGGGCGAAGGCATCGCGATCGACGTCGCCGAGCCCGGACGCTTCGCGACCGAGGAGATGATCCTCAACATCGGGCCGCAGCATCCCTCGACGCACGGCGTCCTGCGCATGGTCCTCACCCTTGACGGCGAGCTGATCCGCGACGCCGAGCCGGTGATCGGCTACATGCACCGCGGCTTTGAAAAGATGGCCGAAGTCCGCGACTACCGCCAGATCATCGCGCTGGTGAACCGCCACGATTGGCTTAGCGCCTTCGGCAACGAGCTCGGACTCGTGCTGGGCGTCGAGGCGCTGATGGAGGTCGAAGTGCCCGAGCGGGCCCAATGGATCCGCACCATGCTCGCCGAATGGAACCGCGTCCTGAACCACCTGATGTTCATGGGATCGTACGGCTTGGAACTGGGAGCCATGACGCCGATCTTCCTGGCGTTTCGCGAGCGGGAAGAGATCCAAGGGCTGCTCGAAGCCGCGACCGGCGGCCGGATGCATTTCACCTACAACCGGATCGGCGGGCTGAAGGAAGATCTGCCGCGCGGATTCATGAAAGAGTCGGCCCGTCTGGTCAAGGTCGTTCGCCACCGACTCGCCGACTACGAAGGACTGCTGCTGGGCAACGAGATCTTCAAAAAGCGCACCGTCGGGATCGGCAAGCTTCCCGGTTCGGTCGCGCTCGAATACGGCTGCACCGGCCCGATCCTGCAGGCGGCCGGCATCGCCGAAGATTCGCGCAAGACCGAGCCCTACCTAAAGTACTCCGACGTGAGCTTCGAGGTTCCCGTCGGCGAGAACGGCGATTCCTTCGACCGGTTCTGGGTCCTGTACCGGCGGATCCAGGAGTCGCTCAAGATCATCGAACAGGTTCACGACAAGCTGCCGTCCGGCCCGATCATCCCGGGCAAGATGCCCAAGAACATCAAGCCGCCGGAAGGCTGGATCTACAGCCGCGCCGAAAACTCGCTCGGCGAGACGGGCTACTACATCGTCTCGCGCGGCGGGAAGGAGCCGTGGCGCGTCAAGATGCGAACGCCGTCTTTCTCGAACGTGTCCATGATCCCGTATCTTCTGCGCGGCGTGCTGGTGCCGGACTTGATCTCCGTTCTGGGTTCGGTGTTCTTCGTGGTTGGAGACGTGGACCGATGACGCATCTTTCGATGATTCCGGCGATCGCCGACTCGCACAACGTGTTTCTCGGCTTCGACTTCTCCAACGAATGGCTGCTGCTGGGGTTGAAACTTGCCGCGGTTCTGGTGTTCTTCCTGACGGCGCCGCTGGGCATCGGCTACGCCGAGCACAAGATACTGGCGCACATGCAGGCACGGCTCGGCCCGATGGAGGCCGGCCGGTTCCACGGATGGGCGCAACTCATTGCCGACGGCGTGAAGTTCGTCCAAAAGGAAGACATCGTTCCCTCGGCGGCCGACAAGGCCGTCTTCGTGATCGCGCCGGCGATGGTGCTGGTCCCGGCGATCATGATCTTCGTCGTGCTGCCGCTCGGCCCGAACGGTTTTTGGGCCGAGAACATGGACGTCGGACTGTTCTTCGCGCTGGCGATCTCGTCGGTCAGCGTGATCGGGATGCTGGCCGCGGGATGGTCCAGCGCCAACAAGTTCTCGCTGATCGGCGCGATCCGCGGCGCCGCTCAGCTGATCGCATACGAGCTGCCGCTGGTGCTCGCCGGCGCGGCCGTCGCGATGCAGGCCGGAACCCTTTCCCTGCCCGGTATCGTCGAGGCGCAGCAAAACCATTGGTTCATCTTTCCGCAGTTCTTCGGCTTCGGCTTGTTCCTGACCGCGTCGCTGGCCGAACTGTCGCGTCCGCCGTTCGACATGCCCATCGCCGATTCCGAGATCATCTTCGGGCACATGACCGAGTACACCGGGATCAAGTTCGCGTTCTTCCTTCTGGCCGAATATGCCGGCATCGTTGCGCTGTCGATTCTCGCGGCGGTGATGTACCTCGGCGGATGGAAGAGTCTTCCGTTCATCAACTTCATTCCCGGGCCACTCTGGACGATGGCCAAGGTCGGGGCGCTCGCCTTCTTCGTTATCTGGCTGCGCGCGACGTATCCGCGCTTGCGCGAGGACCAGCTGCAGAAGATGGCTTGGAAATACATGATCCCGATCGCGCTCGTGAACATCCTGCTGACGGGCATCTTCAAGGTGGTGTTCTAGGTGGCCATCGAGAAGAAGGAGCTTCAGGGCGATCAGCTCACGCGCAAGGAACAGATGCTCGCGCGCTTCAAGGAAATCGAAACCAAGATCGCCGGCAAGAAGCTCATCGGGCCTGCGTACGGTCTCGCCAAGGGGCTGAGCGTGACGCTCAAGACGATGACGCGTCGCGCCGTCACCCAGCAGTACCCGCACCAGGTTCCGGACCTTCCGCCTCGCACCCGCGGCGTCATCGCGCTAAAGGAAGAGAACTGCACGGTCTGCATGCTTTGCGCCCGCGAGTGTCCCGACTGGTGCATCTATATCGACTCGCACAAAGAGCAAATGCCGCCGAAGACGCCGGGAGCCCGGCCGCGGAACAGAAACTTGCTCGACCGCTTCGCGATCGACTTCTCGCTGTGCATGTACTGCGGCATCTGCGTTGAGGTCTGTCCGTTCGACGCGCTGTTCTGGTCGCCGCATTTCGAGTACTCCGAGACCGACATCAACAAACTGATTCACGAGATGCCGACGCTCGCCGAGTGGGTCAACACCGTGAAGCCGCCGCCGCCGCTGGAAGAGGGCGCGGCGTCCGAACCCGAGGTCGAAAAGGACGCGAAAGTCTTCGACGCCGGCGGTCCGGTCGCGGCCGCGGCTCCGGCCGCACCCGCAGCGACGCCGGCCCCGGCCGCGCCGGCAGAAGTGTCACCCGCCGCGGAAGTGGCGCCTGCCGCGGAAGCGGCGCCTGCGGCGCCGTCCACGGCCGAGCCCGCGCACGACGAAGGACCAGTCGAGATCGACGAAGAGACCTACCAGGCCGAGCTGGCGGCCGGAAAGCCCGAGCGCGTGGCGCGAGCGATGGCCAAGAAGGCGTTCGTTCTCAAGAGACGGAAGCAAGGTTAGGCGGGACGGGGGGCGATGAACGGTCCGGAGATCGTCTTCACGGCGCTGGCGCTCGTCGCCGGCATCGCCGGCATTCTCGTCGTCACCACCAAGAACGTCGTGCGCGCCGCCTTGTACTTGGTCGCCGCGCTCGGGTCCATCGCCGCCATCTTCATGCTCTTGGGCGCTGAGTTCATCGGCTGGACGCAGGTGCTGATCTATGTCGGCGCGATCGTGGTTCTGCTGCTGTTCGGCGTCATGCTCACGCGCGCACCGATCGGTTCCGCCCGCACGGTGGACAACCAGCAACGCGGCGTCGCGTTCGTCGTCGCGGCGTCGTTGTTCGGCGTGCTCACCTACCTGATCTGGCGCGGCTTCGGCGATAAGCGGATTCCGCTCCAGCAGGTCGTGCGCACCGAGGACATCGGCACCAGCATGTTCACCAATTTCGTCCTGCCGTTCGAGGCGATCAGCGTCCTGCTGCTGGCCGCGCTCGTCGGCGCCATCGTGCTCGCGAGGAGGGACAAGTGAACCTCGCACTCGTGCTGACGCTGTCCGCGCTGCTGTTCTCGGTCGGGGTCTACGGCGTGCTGGCCCGCCGAAACGCGGTCCTGGTGCTGATGTCGATCGAGTTGATGCTCAACGCCGTCAACCTCAACCTGGTGGCGTTCGGCGCGCACTTTCAGGACGCGATGGCCGTCGGCCAGATCTTCGCGCTGTTCGTGATCGCGATCGCCGCCGCCGAAGTCGGCATCGGTCTGGCGATCGTTCTTCTGATCTTCCGCAACCGTGAGACCATCAACGTAGACGAGGTGGACCTCCTCAAGTGGTAGCGATCCTTGCCGCGGCTGAAGAGGCCGCCACGCAGACGTTCAGCGTCAACGTCTTCGGCGAGCATGCCTGGGTGATCCCGGCGCTGCCGCTGCTGGCGACCGTGCTGATCATGTTCTTCGGCAAGCGCCTGCCGCGAAAGGGCGTCGAGATCGGCGTCGGGGCCGTGGCCGGCTCGCTGGTCTGGTCGATCGGCGTCTTCCTGAACTTCGCCGGCAAAGCAGGCGGGCCACACATCGAACGCTCGCTCGAATGGTTCCCGCTCGGCGGCGGGCTCTCGCTCGAGTTGGGCATGCTCGTCACCGGAATGACGGCCGTGATGTTCCTGCTGGTGACGTTCGTGTCGCTGATGGTCCAGATCTACTCCACCGCGTACATGCACGACGACAAGCGCTACACCTGGTACTTCGCCGCCCTGAGTTTGTTCACCGCCTCGATGCTGAACCTGGTCATTGCCAACAACCTGATCCAGATGCTGGTGGGCTGGGAGCTGGTCGGCATCTGCTCGTACCTGCTGATCGGCCACTGGTGGGAAGAGCACGAGAACTCGTCCGCCGCCATCAAGGCGTTTATCACTACCAAGACCGGTGACATCCCGTTCGTGATCGGCATCTTCGTGCTGTTCGCGGCCGGCCACACGTTCAACATCGCCGAGTTGGTCGAGCACGCCGAGGCCGGCGAGATCGCGGTCGGGACCCTGATGGCCGGGGCACTGCTTTTGTTCGGCGGCGCAATGGGCAAGAGCGCCCAGTTCCCGCTCCACGTCTGGCTGCCCGACGCCATGGCCGGTCCGACGCCGGTCTCGGCCCTGATCCACGCCGCAACGATGGTCACGGCCGGCGTGTTCATGATCGCGCGGCTGTTCCCGATCTTCGAAGCCTCTCCCGCCACGCTCGGTTTCATCGCCGTCATCGCGGCGATCACGATGCTCGGCGCCGCGCTGCTGGCGATGGTCCAGGACGACGTCAAGAAAGTCCTCGCATATTCGACGATCTCTCAGCTTGCATACATGTTCGCCGCGCTCGGCGTTGGTGCCGGAAACGCGGCGATGTTCCACTTGTTTACGCACGGCTTCTTCAAGGCGCTGCTGTTCCTGGGCGCCGGCTCGCTGATCCACGCCGTCCATTCGAACAACATGAGCGACATGGGCGGTCTGAAGAAGATCATGCCCACGACCTACTGGACGTTCCTGGTCGGCACGCTCGCGCTATCGGGCATCCCGCCGTTCGCCGGGTTCTGGTCCAAGGATGAGATCCTCACCGAGGCGTTCCACAACCCAGAAGGCTTGAACGTGATCTTCACCTACGGCATCTACGGCGTCGGTCTGCTGACCGCATTCCTGACCGCCTTCTACATGTCTCGCGCCTTCCACTTGGTGTTCGAAGGCAGCTACCGCGGACACGGCCATCCGCACGAGAGCCCGCCGGCGATGAAGTACCCGTTGGTCGCGCTGGCCTCGCTTTCGATCGTCGTCGGCTTCATCGGCATCCCCGGCTGGCAGTCGGGATTCGGCGCGTGGACCGCAGTCGGCGGCAACATGCACGTGCCCAGCGCCGACATGCTGCTGATCGTGATCTCGGTCGCCGTCGCGGTCGCCGGAATCGGGCTCGGCCGCAAGATCTACATGCCGGCCCCGGCGCGCGAACCGATGGAGAAGCTCGGTTGGTTCTACACGCTGCTGATCAATAAGTACTACCTCGACGCCTTCTACTGGAAGGCGATCGTGAAGCCCGTTCGAGACTCGGTCTCGAAGGCGATGTACTGGCTCAACCAAAACGTGCTCGACGGAGCGGTCAACGGCGCCGCGTACACCGCGAAGGCCCTCGGCCGCGGCCTGTACGACGGCGTCGACCAGAAGGTGATCGACGGAGCGGTCAACGGCCTCGGCATCGGCGCGAAGAAGGCCGCATCGGTTCGCAAGGTGATTCAGTCCGGAGACGTGCAGCGGTATGCGGCCGCCCTGTTCGGCGGCGTGGCGATCTTCGCCTTGCTGTTCGCGCTCGTCTTCTCGAAGATCGGATAAGCAGGGGCGGCGGCTCGCGCGAGAGCCGGCGGCCCGGGAAGGGGAACGATGGAAGCGCTCGATACGTGGATGCTGACGCTGGTGGTGGGACTGCCTGCGCTCGGCGCCATTGTGATTTCGCTGATGCCGAAGGAGCGCGTCCAAGAGATCAAGGGGCTGTCGCTGATCTTCTCCGGCGCCGCGATGATCTTCTCGTTCGTCGCGCTGATGCGCTTCGACTTCGACAACGCGAAGGCGTTCCAGTTCTACGTGTCGAAGACGTGGATCAAGACCATCAACTCCAACTACACGATGGGCGTCGACGGGATCGCGCTCCCGATGATCGTCCTTACCACGGTCTTGACCTTCCTGTGCGTGATCTACTCGCTCAAGTCGATCCCCAAGCCCGGCCGGCCGAAGGCGTTCTTCGCGCTGATCCTGCTGCTCGAGACCGGCATGGCCGGCACGTTCACGTCGCTGGACCTGGTGCTGTTCTTCGTCTTCTGGGAGCTGGTGCTGGTCCCGATGTTCTTCCTGATCGCCGTCTGGGGCTCCGAGCGCAAGGAATACTCGGCGGTCAAGTTCTTCCTGTACACGCTGTTCGGATCGGTGTTCATGCTGCTGGCCTTCCTGGCGATGTACTTCCGCAGCGTCGGCCCCGACGGCGGGCACACCTTCGACATGCTGCTGCTTCGCGGCCAGAATTTCGGGTCCGACGCGTTCATGAACCTGATCTTCCTGGGCTTGTTCCTGGGTTTCGCGATCAAGGTGCCGATGTGGCCGTTCCACACCTGGCTCCCCGACGCGCACGGTGACGCGCCGACCGTCGGTTCGGTGCTGCTGGCAGGAATCATGCTGAAGATGGGCACGTACGGTTTCATCCGGATCGCGCTGCCGATACTGCCGGACACCGCACATACCTGGGCGCCGTGGATCGGCGGGCTCGCGGTGATCTCGATCCTGTACGGCGCGCTGAACTGTCTCGCGCAACGAGATATCAAACGCCTGATCGCGTTCTCGTCGGTCGGGCATATGGGATTCGTCATGCTCGGTATCGCGACGCTCACGCCGATCGGCATCAACGCCGCGATCTTCGGCATGGTCGCCCACGGCGTGATCACCGGCATGCTGTTTTTCTTGGCGGGATCCGTCTACGAGCGCTACCACACGCGTGACATTCCCACGATCGGCGGCGGCATGATGCACAAGATGCCGCGCATGGGCAGCCTGCTTTCCTATGCGGCGATCGCGTCGCTGGGCTTGCCGGGCTTGGCCGGGTTCTGGGGCGAGATCATGGCGCTGCTGGCGGCGTTCAATCCGGCGCCGGGTTTGTCGAACTCGCTGTTTCGCACCTACATGGTCCTGGGCGGTGTCGGCACGATCCTTGCGGCCGGCTACCTGCTGTGGCTGGTCCAGCGCGTGAACCTGGGCAGCGTTCCCGAGCAATGGGCCAAGGAGCCGCTCGATGACGTGCGTCCCACCGAATGGGCGGCATGGGCGCCGCTGCTGGTCGCGATCGTCGGCCTCGGCGTCTACCCGCGTGCCGTGTTCGACATGACCGACGGAGCCGTGAACGCGCTCGCGAGGGTGTTCGGGTAATGCCCCTCGACGTCGACCTTCATCTGATCTCGCCGGAAATCGTCCTGTCGGCGGGGCTGATGCTGATCCTGCTCGTCGACTTGTTCCTCGAGGACAAGCGACGCTGGCTCGGGGGCCTCCTGTCGGCCGTGACGCTGCTGGGTGCGACCGCCGCGTTGCTGTCGCTGCTGCCGCGCCTGCTCGACGGCCCGGGCAGCTCGACCTTCGGCCAGATGTATGTGCTCGACAACTTCGCGTTTCTGTTCAAGCTGCTGTTCCTGGTCGCCGGCTTCGTCGTGGTGCTGATCAGCGCCAACTATCTCAACGACGGCGTGCGCTCCACGCAAGGCGAGTTCTACTTCTTGCTGCTCGCCAGCATCCTCGGCATGATGCTGATGCCGAGCGCCCGCGACATGCTGATGCTCTTCGTCGCGCTCGAATTGGTCAGCGCGCCGGGGTTCATCGTCGCCGGCTTCCGCAAGCGCGATCCGCGTTCGAACGAGGCCGCCATCAAGTTCTTCCTGTTCGGCGTGCTGTCCACGTCGATCATGCTGTTCGGCATGTCGCTGATCTACGGCCTGACCGGCGCGACCGGGCTAACCGACATCGCGGCCGGACTGGCCGGCAAGGGCGACGACCCGGTCGCGTTCGCCGCGATTCTGTTCATAATCGCCGGCTTCGGCTTCAAGATCTCGGCCGTGCCGTTCCACTTCTGGGCGCCGGACACCTACGAGGGCGCGCCGGTCCCGGTCGCCGCCTTCCTCGCGGTTTCGTCGAAGGCCGCCGGCTTCGCGGGTCTGCTGCAACTGATGTTCGTGGCGTTTCCCGCGCAGGCGAACTCGTGGGCGCCGGGCTTGGCGATCCTGTCGGCCTTGACGATGACCGTCGGGAACGTGCTCGCGCTGGCGCAGACCAACATCGTTCGTCTGCTCGCCTACTCCTCGATCGCGCAGGCCGGCTACATGCTGCTGCCGTTCGGCGTCGTCGCCGGCCAGGGCCCCGAGGTCATGCAGAACGCGTTCGCGGCAAGCCTGACCTACATCCTGGTCTACGCCTTCATGAATCTCGGCGCGTTCGCGGTCGTGATCGCGGTCGGGCGCTCGAAGCCGGCGAACCTGATCTCCGACTACGACGGGCTCGGTCACCGCGATCCGCGTCTGGCGGTGCCGCTGCTGTTCTTCCTTCTGGCGCTCGCCGGCATCCCGCCGCTGTCGGGCTTCTGGGCGAAGTTTTTCGTCTTCGGTTCGGCCGCCGACGCCGGCACGACCTGGCTCGCGGCCGTCATGGTCATCAACAGCGTGATCGGCCTCTACTACTACCTCAGCGTCGGCGCCCGCATGTTCCTGCGCGCACCACCAGAAGGAGAGACCGGTCGATTCTCGGTGCCGCCGCTCGTGATGGCCTCGATCGTGATGATGGTCATTGCCGTCATCGCCGTCGGCGTCTACCCCGAGCTCATCAACCACTTCTCGCCGAACTCGACCCTGGTCGCCTCGCCCTAGCGTCGCGTTCCTGCGTCAGGAGGGGCGGCCGGTGCGGGTTTCGTTCTGGCGGCGGCGCGCTTCGCTGAGCGCTCGATCCCACTGGCTGCCGCCCGAGGGCGAGCGGCTCTCTCTTTCAGGAAGGCGCGACAGGCCGAACGCGGCGATCCCGAGGAAGGACGAGATCGCGAACGCCGTGAACACCTTCAGCCGGCCGTGTTCGACGCACGTCCGGACATCGTCCGGAGTCCGGGGGTCGGTGCGGTCGAACGCAGCCGTTATCGACGTCCACGCGGGCGCGCAGCGAAGCGCTCGCTGCCTCACCGTCGTGCCGTCGTCGTTGTAGATCAGCGGCCGCGCCTCGAAGCCGCGCAGCAACATCAGCCCGCCCGTCAGCAACACCAGCAGCAGGCCGGTCGCCAGGATCGCGTTGCGGCCGCGGCGGCCGGAGAACCGGTCGGCGATGCGCCAGCGCAGGGGGCGGGACTCGGGCGATGTCATCGGCGGCAAGCATGAACCAGTCTTCCGGCCCCGGCAACCGAAATATCGGGCAGATCCCTCGCGGACGCGGCAGATATCGCTTGCTCTTAGCGGCCGCTTAACGATCCCGATAGCATTTGGGGAGAGCAGTGCCGACCGGACGTCCCGGCGCGCCGCTCGCGGAGGTCGGGTTCGATGAGCAAAAACATCATGAAGACGTTCGTGTTCATGGGCGCGCTCGGCGGCCTGTTCGTGATCGTCGGCGGCTCGCTCGGCGGCCGGGGCGGCATGGTCATCGCGCTCGGCTTCGCGGTCGTGATGAACATGGGCGCCTACTGGTTCAGCGACAAGCTCGTGGTGAAGATGACGCGCAGCAAGCCGGTCGGCGAGCAGGAAGCGCCGTGGCTGTATGGCATCGTGCGTTCGCTGTCCGAGCGAGCGAACATGCCGATGCCCAAGCTGTACCTGATGCCGTCCGCGCAGCCCAACGCGTTCGCGACCGGACGCAATCCCGATCGCGCCGTCGTCGCCGTCACCGAAGGAATCTTGGACGTGCTCAGCGAACGCGAGTTGGAAGGCGTGCTCGCGCACGAGCTCGCGCACGTGAAGAACCGCGACATCCTGATCGGCGCCGTCGCCGCGACGGTCGCCGCTGCGATCACGATGCTCGCGCGCCTGGCGATATGGGCTTCGATCCTTGGCGGCGGACGCGATCGCGAGAGCAGCAGCCCCTTCGGCGCGGTCGGCATGTTGCTGTCGTTCATCCTCGCACCGATCGCGGCGATGATGATCCAGATGGCCGTGTCCCGCTCGCGCGAGTCGCAGGCCGACCGCAGCGGCGCCGAACTGCTCGGCGATGCAACACCGCTCGCGCAGGCGCTCATCAAGATCGACGCCGCCGCGAAGACGATGCCGCCGATGCAGGTCAATCCGGCGGTGTCGCACGTCTTTCTGCAGAGCCCGTTTCGCGGTCAGAACATGACCAAGCTCTTCATGAGCCACCCCCCGCTGCAAGAGCGCATCGATCAGCTCCGCTCGCTTGGCGCGCAGGTCTAACCAAGCCTCTTCGACGGAAACAACCGGCTTTCGGGCCGGTTGTTCCGTTTTGCGGCCCCCGGTGCGTAGCCCACCGATCCGATGGCTCGTTGCATTGGGAAATGGCGGCAGGAATTCGTCGCCGGCGGGCCG
>DASWHR010000065.1:0-56122 GCA_036398095.1 Actinomycetota bacterium | reverse complement strand
CCCATCGGGACGCGCGACATGTTTTCGACGCCGCCCGCCACGACGAGGTCGCACGCGCCCGACATCACGGCCTGCGCCGCGAAGTGCGCAGCCTGTTGCGAGGATCCGCACTGCCGGTCAACGGTCGTTCCGGGAACCGTGTCGGGAAGGCCGCCGGCCAGCCAGCCGTTGCGCGCGACGTTGAGCGCCTGCTCGCCGACCTGCGAAACGCAGCCCGCGATCACGTCGTCCACCAGAGCCGGGTCGATGCCGGTCCGCTCGACCAGCTCCTTGTAGACGGTGCCCAGCAGATCGACCGGATGCCAGTCCTTCAGTTTGCCGTTGCGTCGCCCCAGCGGAGTCCGAACCGCTTCGACGATGACTGCCTCGCGCATGGGAATCCTCTCCTATCTCAAAAGCTACCCACGGGTAACTATGCCGCGCCGCCCCCAAACGGTCAACCGGCCCTCGGAATCGGGGGCCTCCGGCCCGCTCCCGGACGCGGAATGACTCCGATCATATGGAACGACGAAAGGAGCCTGAATCATGCCGCCACGAACGTTCGCTGCTGCCATCGTGCTTGCATTGGTCGCGTCCGCGTGCGGATCCGCGACGCAGGATGCCGCATCCCGGCCCGCCGCCGATCGCGCGCGCGGCGAGTTCGCGTTCGGCAAGCCCGCGCTCCCGCCCGACGCGACGCGCACGATCGAGGTGCGCTTGCTCGACTCGATGCGGTTCGACCCGCCCACGATCACGGTCTCGGCCGGGGAGGTCGTCACCTTCCATATCGTCAACGTCGGCAAGATCCCGCACGACTTTGTACTGGGAGACGAAGCTCTTCAGGCATCCCATGCGGCCGAAGCATCGGACGGCCACTCCCATTCCTACGCCGCGAATGCCGTCAGTCTGCAAGCAGGACAAGAGGGCAGTCTGTCGTGGCGCTTCGCCGAACCGGGAACGGTCTTGTACGGGTGCCATGTGCCCGGGCACTACGGCGCAGGGATGGTCGGCACGATCACCATTCGCGAGTGACGGCATGCGCATGCGCTTTCTTCGGTAGAGTGCCGCGCCGATGGACCAAGCCGATCGGATCGTCGAAGCGAACGCGGCGCACGCCCGTGCGTTCGAAGCCGGCGCGCTGCCGGTTCAGCCGGCGCGCAAGCTGACGGTCGTCGCGTGCATGGATTCGCGGCTCGACGTGTTTGCCTCGCTCGGCTTGGACCTGGGCGATGCGCACGTGGTGCGCAACGCCGGCGGCGTCGTCACCGACGACGTGATCCGTTCGGTGATGATCTCGCAGCGGATGCTGGGAACGCGCGAGATCGTTCTGGTGCACCACACCGATTGCGGCTTGCAACGCATCCGCGAAGAGCATGCTCGCGCCGAGATCGCGGCCGAGACCGGCACCGAACCGCCGTTCGCGCTGGAGACGTTCACCGACGCCGACGACAGCGTTCGCCGCTCGATCGCCCGTATTCACGCAAGCCCGTTCATCGCGCACAAGAACGTGCGCGGATTCGTCTACGATGTCGTTACCGGATTGTTGCGTGAAGTCGTCTGAACCTGCGTGGGCGAACGCGCGGGAGAAGGGATCGCCATGGGGGGCACCGAGCGGCCGGACGAACAACTTCTCACGGTCGTCCACGACTTGCGGACGCCCCTTGCGATCATCAGCGCCTACGCGCAGCGACTCGAAGAGATCGGTCTCGGCGACGAGGAGCGCGCGATGCTGATCGCCACCATCCGCCGCAACGTCGAGCGCATGGCATCGCTCATCGACCGCCTGCTCGCTCCCGGCCCCGCCTCACAATGAAGGACGGGACGGCTGGGGTGAAAAGCTTCTACGACGTGTCGATCCCGATTTCGTCGGAGATGCTCACATGGCCGGGCGATCCCGCGGTTGCGGTGCGTCGCCGTTCGAGTATCGCGGCCGGTGACACCGCCAACGTCTCCGAGCTCATCCTCGGTTCGCATACCGGAACCCACGTCGACGCCCCCGTTCATTTCATCGAGGGTGCGGGTGGGGTGGACGAGATTCCGATCGAGGCGATGAACGGCGAAGCCTTCGTGGCGGATGCGCGCGGCATGACCGGCGCGTTGGACGGCGAGCAGTTGGACCGTCTGAACATTCCGGACGGCGTCGAGCGTCTGCTGCTGAGGAGCGACAACTCCCGGCTGTGGCGCGAACGCCGCCCGGCGTTCCCCGAGTCGTACGTGTGCTTGTCGCCCGCGGGCGCGGCTTGGTGCGTCGATCGTGGCCTGCGTGCCGTCGGCGTGGACTTTCTGTCGGTCGAGCAGAAAGGCGCCGAAGGCCATCCGACGCACGTTGCGTTGCTCCGCGCCGGCATCGCGATCATCGAGGGTCTGGACCTGGACGGCGTGGAGCCGGGCAGCTACGACTTGGTCTGCCTGCCGCTGAAGATTCTCGGCTGCGATGGCGCGCCGGCGCGCGTCGCGCTGATCGCTCGCTAGCGACCCGGCCGGCTCGGGCACACGTTCGCGAGTCGCGAGGGGACCATCTCGAGAAACACCCGGCACGGCAGCGACGGCTCGGGCGGCGCCGGCAGAGCCGTCGTCGTCCATTCATACGAGCGGATCGTCCACCAGTCGGGACTCGTGGCGTGCTGCCACGACCAGAAGGACACGCCCGGGGCGCCGAGGCGCTGGGACTCCTTCATGAACGCCCAGATTTGATGCGGCGGCGGATTGCCGCGCGGCCCGCCCTCATCTCCCATGTCGTAGGTTTGTCCGATCGGCGCAACCGGCTTGCCGTACTTGGACAGGAACTGCATCGCCGATGCGACGCTCTCCGCGGGGTCGAACCGCGACCAGTAGACCATCGGCGCGATGGCGTCGTAGTGCGGCATCGTCGCGTCGTAGGGGAAATAGCCGAGCGCATGCTTCGTCGGACGGGGCGGTACGGCGATCAAGTACGCCGACGGTGCGCGGGCGCGCAGCGCGCGCGAATAGGCGCCGGCCGTCTGAGCGCTCAGCTTCGACCCGTTCGCCGACTCGATGTCGGCCGCGAACCCGTCGAAGGAATGGCCGTCGACGGTTGTTTCGATCGTCCGCACGCTGCGGGCCACGTCGGCGTCGACGTCCTTGAAGTAAGGGAAGTACCAGGCGATCACCTTGATGCCGCGTGCGTGCGCCGCGGGGAGGATCGCCGCCGCTTCGCTCAGCGTGTCCAAGCCGCGAAGCCCGCCGACACGAACGAAGATGTGACTCAGGCCCTGCATCGAGGCGTGTGCGGCGATGCGCTCGACATCTCCGCCCGCGACCTTCGCCATTCGGTAGATCCACATTCCCTTGCCGGGCAGCGGCGAAGGCGCCTTGGCCGGCGCTACCGGGGCAGCCGTCGGCGAGCTGCTCGCATTCGGCAGCGGCTTTTGGGGGCGAAGCGGCGCACGCGCGGTCTCCGTAAGAGCGGCAATGCTCGTATGCACTGCCGAACCGGACGATGACGTGAAGGTCGAAACGACTCCGAACAGAATCGATGCGATGACACCGGCGATCACCCGCCCCCGGGAAATCTGGCCCACAGGGCGCGATGATGCCTGCGCGGTCTTGCTTCGCGCAAGCCTTTATGTCTACCCGGATCGAATCAGGGGCAAACATCCCGGGAGGAAGTTTCGAACTGCTTGATTTTGCCGCTTGCTCGATCAACCGCGGTTCGAGTCTTCCCGCTCGCTTATCCGATCGGAGCTGCGACCGGATTCGCTGCCGTTGCCCGACGGGCTCCGATCCGGCGATCGCTCGTACAGGGGGCGTCCGTGGCGGCGGGGGCCACCGCTCCGGCTGCCTCCGATGCTGCCGATCTTGCGGAAAAAATCGCTGCCGTGGCGATCGCGTGTCGCGCGTCCGCCCTTGCTTCCGGCTTCTGCCGGCGTCATTTTGCGACGCGCCTCACCCGTTCGCTCCTGAGGTCCTTCGCTTCCAGATGTATTCATAACGCCGAAGATGTTCCCTGCCTTGCACGGGCGGAAACGTTTCGCAAAACCCCCAACGAGCAAGCACCCGGTTTGTCCCGTCGCATCGGGCTCGAGCACAGCCGGCTTGCTTCAGGGATCCGCGTTTTCCGCCCAGCGGCCGCGGGTACGTTTTTGATGAAGACGTCGACACGCATCCGCTTCGATGCGAAGGAGGGTTCGGTCATGACGGTTACACACGGACGATCGGGGTGGCGTCACGGCCACCGCGACCATACCGCCACTGCAACGGAAGCATCGTCGCTCCGTGAACCGTATGGAGCCAGCCAGATCTTCGCCGTCGCCTTCGGCGTGTTCTTCATCGTGCTCGGCGCCGTCGGTCTCGCACGGGGCGGAGTCGATTCGATGACGTCGCCGCGCGTTCAGTTGATGGGCCTTTCGATGACGCCGATGCTGGCGCTGATCCATCTCGCGATGGGTATTCTCGCGGTCGCCTCGGGTGTGTCGCGGTCGACCTCGCGGGGCATGAGCACGTTCCTCGGTGCGGCATTGATCGCGTTAGGCGCGATCGCGCTCATCGAGCCGATCGAAGAACTGGGTTGGGCCACCGCGAACGGCGTCGCCTATCTGATCATCGGAGCGCTCGCGATCGCCGTCGCAGCGATGACTCCGGCGATGGAGATCCGTGAGCGGCGCGTCGTGATGGACGACTCGACGACGGATCAAGTCGCCTAGCGGTCGAGATCGACGCCCGCCGGCCTCGTTCGGCGGGCGTCGCATCTTCGCCGCCGCGCCTTCCGCCAGAATCGGAGAAGCCATGAACGTCAAGATCATCGAACACGGCGACCGCCGCACCCACGTCGTTCGTCTGGAATCCAACGAGACCCTCGTTGCCTCACTCGCCGGACTCGTCCGGCAGGCCGGGATCAAGTCCGGAACGCTTCGCGGCCGTGGACGACTGTCGCGTTTGACGGTCATGCGCCTCCCACCCGGCGACGCAACGACGGTTCCCTGCCCTGCTGATCTTGTGTTGTTGGAGGGCGACGTCATCCTGGAGGGCGCGGAGCCGTCCGTCGCGCTTCAGGCGCTCGTCGTGTGTGCGGACGGAAGCGTGACCGGCGGGCGGGTCGCCGAAGCGACCGCCGACTCGTGCGAGATCACCATTGAGGAAGCGCCGTCGATTCCGATGCGGACGCTGAATGCATCGACCGGCGCCGCGTTCGCCGACTTGGCCGCCGGCGAGCCGCGCACCCGCCTCGCCGGTGCCGGCGCGGTGGACGAGGCCGGCGAAGAGTCGTTTCCCGCCAGCGACCCGCCTTCCTTCGCCGGCGTTCCGGCGAACTAGTTCGACGCCGAGCGGGAGCGGTGATCGTCGCGGTCGACCGCGAATGGGAGAAGGCGGCAGTCGAGCAAAGGTCGAGGAGGGCACCGGGCGGTCGGGTGACCCGATCGGCTAGCCTGATCGCCGAGCGAACCCGGCCCGCGAGGGGAAGGATCGGCTGATGCCGGCGACCGATCGAACGATCACGATGCAAGACGCGATTGAGCATGTGCGCGCGCATGCGTTCACGACGCGGGGTGGAGCCGCCGGCGCCGAGGTCGAATGGCTTGTCGTGAATCCGGCCGACCGCTTGATCCGCCCGCCGCTCGACACGGTCGCGACCCTCGCTTCGGCCGCGACCCGCACCCGGGTCACGTTCGAGCCGGGGGGGCAACTCGAGCTCAGCTCCGAGCCCGGGCGCCTGGCGGAGATCTGCGACGCGATCGCCGCCGACGAGGCGGCCGTTACTGCCGCGTTGCGCGGAGCCGGCCTCGACCTGCTGGGCATGGGGCTGGATCCGGTGCGGCGCGACCGGCGGCTGGTCTTTGGGCCGCGCTACGACGCGATGGAGCGATACTTCGACGCCGGCGGTCCCGAGGGACGCCGGATGATGTGCGGCACCGCCTCGATTCAAGTCAACGTCGATGCCGGCGGCCCCGGCGGTGTCGATGCGCGATGGACGCGCGCGCACACGATCGGACCGGTGCTCGCCGCCGCGTTTGCGAACTCTCCCTTCGCGCTCGGCCGTCCGAGCGGATGGCGGTCGACGCGGCTGGCGAATTGGTGGCAGATGGACGCTTCGCGGACGCATCCGGCGGAAGCCGGCGGCGACGCGGATGCGGCGTGGGCGCGCTACGCGTTGCGGGCCAAGGTGATGATGCTGCGCGACGGCGCCGGATTCGTGCCGGCCGAATCTGCGGTGTCATTCGGTTCGTGGATCGAACGCGGCTACGCCGGCCTGTATCCGTCGCTCGACGACCTCGACTATCACCTGACGACACTTTTCCCGCCGGTGCGAGCGCGCGGCTGGCTCGAGCTTCGATTCCTGGACGCGCAGCAGGCGCCGTGGTGGCGCGCCGCGATCGCGGCCACAGTCGCGCTGATGGACGACGACGCCGCAGCCGACCGAGCGATGCGCGCATGCGGCCCTTTGGCGGGACACTGGATGCAAGCCGCGAGGGACGGCGTCAGCGGCCCGGTGTTTCGCGCCGCGGCCATCGAATGCTTCGCCGCGGCCTTCGACGCGTTGCCGCGCCTGGACGCCGACGACGAGACCATCGACGCCGTCGAGCGGTTCGCCGCCACATTCACCGCATGCGGTCGCTGTCCCGCCGACGCGTTGCTCGCGCAGCCGGCGCCGCCGGTGCTGGTGTCCCGATGAACGTCCGCGCCCCGATCGTCCGGTCGTCGCCCGAAGCGCTTCGCGAGCGTGCCGCCGCCGAATTGCAGATCGTGCGAAGTCGCTCGCTCGGATTGATCGATCCGCTGCCGGAGGGCGAGCAGGTCCGCCAGCATTCGCCGATCATGTCGCCGCTCATCTGGGACTTGGCACACGTCGGCAACTATGAGGACATCTGGCTGCTCCGCGGCATCGGCCGCGAGTCCGTCGATCCCCGCTACGACGACATGTACAACGCCGCGCTGCATCCACGTGCCGCGCGACCGAACTTGCCGCTGCTCGGCCCGGCGGATGCGCGGCGATACATTGCCGACGTTCGCGGGCGCGTGCTGTCCGAACTCGAACGCGTCGACTTGCGCGAGGACGATCCGCTGCTGCGCGACGCGTTCGTCTACGGGATGGTCATCCAGCACGAACATCAGCATGACGAGACCATCCTGGCGACGCTGCAGTTGATGGACGGCGAAGGCTATGCGCGCTACGCGCCGATCATCACACCGCCGCCGCCGTCCGGGCCACCGCTTCCCGCCGACGAGGCCTTCTTCCCCGGCGGACCAGTCGTGATCGGAACCGACGACGAACCGTGGGCCTACGACAACGAGCGCGGTGCGCACACCGTCGAACTGCGGCCGTTCTTCATCGACGCGACGCCGGTCACCAACGGACAGTTTCGGCGGTTCGTCGAGGCCGGCGGCTATCACGAGCCGCGCTTCTGGGACGAGCGCGGCTGGCGCGCTCGCGTCAAGGGCGGCCTGGAGCATCCGATGTTCTGGCGCACCGGTGCGTCCGACGGGGAGTGGTCGGTCGTGCGTTTTGGCCGTGTCGAATCGCTCCGGCCGGGCGAGCCGGTGCAGCACGTCTGTTGGTACGAAGCCGACGCGTATGCGCGCTGGGCCGGCAAGCGGCTGCCGAGCGAGGCCGAATGGGAAGCGGCGGCATCGTGGGATCCGCAGCGAATGCGCAAGCGGCGCTATCCGTGGGGCGACGAAGAGCCCGGTGTTGAGTGGGGTGCCGATCCGGACGCCGGGCGCCGCGCAAATCTGGGGCAGCGACACTTCGGGCCGGCCACGGCCGGCGCGTTTCCGGACGGCGCCAGTCCGATCGGCGCGCGGCAGATGATCGGCGACGTCTGGGAATGGACCGCCTCCGATTTTCTTCCGTATCCCGGCTTCACCGCGTTCCCGTACCCGGAGTATTCGGCGGTCTTCTTCGGGCCCCGCTCCAAGGTGCTGCGCGGCGGATCGTGGGCGACGCATCCGGCCGCCGTCCGCGCCACGTTCCGAAATTGGGACCTGCCGGTTCGGCGGCAGATTTTCGCCGGCTTCCGCTGCGCGAGGGACGCGTAGATGTGCCGGATGGTGTGCTACCTCGGGCCGCCGCTCACGCTGGCGGAGCTGCTGCTCGATCCCGAGCACGGTCTTGCGCAGCAGGCGCACGCGCCCCGATATCAGACGCACGGCACGATGAACGCCGACGGTTTCGGCGCCGGCTGGTACGACCTCGCGCGCAGCCAGACGCCGGCCCTGTATCGCCGGGCGGCGCCGATCTGGTCGGACCGAAGCTTCGACGGCATCGCGCGATTGGTCGTATCAGGCGCCGTGCTGGCGGCGGTTCGCAGCGCCACGCCCCCTCTGCCGGTCCACGAGTTCAACACGCCGCCCTATGCTTCGGGGCCGTGGCTGTTCGCTCACAACGGCGCCATCGACGGCTTCGCCGGCGAGACCGGCGTGACGCTGCGCCGGCTGCTGCCGGCCGCACGCGCGGCGGCGATTGAAGGATCGACCGATTCTGAAACCCTGTTCGCGTTCGTTCTCGCCGCGCTCGATCGCGGCGCCGGGCCGGCGGCCGCGCTTCGCGATGCGATCCAGACCGTCGAGACCGTCGCGAGCGGGCGCATGACTATGCTGATGACCGACGGCCGTCGCGCCGTCGCCGTCGCGCGCGGCGACTCGCTCTTCCTGCGCGACGCGGGCGATGCCGTGACCGTCGCGTCCGAGCCGTTCGGCGGCGACGACGACTGGATGCGCATTCCCGATCGGTCGATCGTCACGGCCGCTCCGCACGACATTCACATCGGACCGCTTGATGAACCCGATCACGCCACCGACGCCGCAAAGGAGTTCGCATGACGGTCGCATCCAACGTGTCCATCGACGTCCACCTGACCGATGCGGATTTGCGTGAGAGCCTGGCGGCCGACGTCGCGGCGGGATTGTCTGCCGCGGCGAAGACGCTCCCATCGAAATGGCTCTACGACCAAGCCGGATGCGAGCTGTTCGATCGGATCACCATGCTCCCCGAGTATTACCCGACCCGCCGCGAACGCGAGATTCTGCATGCGCGCGCCGCGGAGATCGCATCCGCCACCGGCGCGGCCACGCTCGTCGAGATCGGGTCGGGAACGTCTCAGAAGACACGTATCCTGCTCGACGCGCTCGCGAGCCATGGCACGTTGCGGCGGATCGTTCTGTTCGACATCAGCGAACCGACGCTGGTTGGGGCCTCCGCGACGCTGGCCGCGGCCTACCCCGGTGTCGATGTCCACGCGATCGCCGGAGACTTCACCCGACACCTGGCAGCGATCCCGTCCGGCGAGCGGCGCCTTGTCGCATTCCTCGGCGGGACGATCGGAAACCTCACGCCGGCCGAGCGCGCCGAATTCTTCGCGACCATCGCGCGCGGCGCGTCCGCCGGCGACGCGTTGCTGCTGGGAACCGACCTCGTGAAGGATCGGACGCGCTTGGTCGCGGCCTACGACGATGCCGCCGGCGTCACCGCCGAGTTCAACCGGAACATGCTCCGGATGATCAATCGAGAGCTGGGCGCCGACTTCGATCCCCACGGCTTCGACCACGTCGCCGTCTTCGATGACCGCCATGAGTGGATCGAGATGCGCCTGCGATCGATCCGCGATCAACTCGTTCGCGTGCGCGAGCTGGGCGCCGAATACCGGTTCGCCGAAGGCGAGTTGATGCGCACCGAGATCAGCGCCAAGTTCCGCCGGACCGGCGTCGAGGCCGAGTTGGCCGCTGCCGGCCTCGCGCTTGCCGGATGGTGGACCGACGCCGCCGGCGATTTCGCGCTCTCACTGGCACGTCCCGCCCGGACTCGCGCTTGATTTGCGGGTATTCAGGCGCCGAGGTTCACGTCCTGATCGGCGCGGGCCTCGTGGGGCTCGCGCGGCGCCGCGAAGCGCACCGCCGGAGGCGATTCATCGACGGCAACGTCCGGAAACAAGCTCCGGATCACGGCGAGACCCAACCGGCCACCATCGCTCGGCGATGCCGTGCCGCCGGTGATCTCGAACTCGACGGTCTTTTCCCGAACGATCGCGGTGATGCAGACCGGTGCGAAGGCTCCCTCGGTCGACCTGATGCGTTCGGTTACGGCTTCGGAAACGGCCAGGCGAACGTCTTCGACGGTCTCGTCGTCGATACCCGTCACGCGCGCGACGGACGTCGCGAACAGGCGGGCGGTGCCGACGGCTTCAGGCTCGCCCGGCACCTCGATGACGAAACGGTCTTCGGTGGTGCTCATCCCCCGGTCCCTTCTCTTCGCGAACGCGAAGGCTATTTCGCGTCGCCGGAGAGCGCGTCCTGGATCGAACCGTACACGGGGAAGACGCGATCCAATCCGGTGATGGACAAGATTCGTAGTACGGACCGGTTCGTGCACACCAACGACATCGAGCCTTCGCGCTCCTTCACTCGCTTCAGGCCCCCAACGAGCGTCCCCAACCCGGTCGAGTCCATGAACCCCACGCCTTCGAGGTCGACGACGACGCTGTCAAACCCCTCGTCGATCGTGCCCGAGAGGCGTTCCCGAAGCTTCGGCGCGGTAAAGAGGTCTATTTCGCCCGCCACCGTCAGAACGGCGGTGGTACCTTCTGTTCTGGAATCGACGACAAGATCCATCCCGACCCTCCCCTCGTGGGCTTGCTTGGCTATCGTACCCTCGCTGCCGCGGGATGAAACGCTTCCAACCCCGCTGGACGCGGCCGTTTCGGCGCAAGCACCCGCGGGTATGAGCAAGCAAATGATTCGGGGGTGATCCGATGGGGAGCGTGACGCTTACAGTGCCGGCCAGGCCGGAGTACGTGCACATCGCGCGTTCCGTCGCCGCCGGCGTGGCCGCCAAGGCCGCGATGACCTTGGACGACATCGAAGACATTCGGCTCGCGGTCGATGAGGCCTGCACCCACCTGCTCGCTCACTCGGCGGCGGATGTGCTCCGTGTGGAGCTGCTGCAATCCGGAGAGTCCTTCGAGATCGTCGCCCACGTCGATTCGATGATCGACGACGGCGATGAGCGAGGAGACGGGTCGATCTCGTGGCGAATCCTCGAAGCGCTCGCCGATTCGGTCCTCTTGGAACGAAGCGGTGAGTCCGCGTCCATCCGACTGTCCAAACGGATCTCGTGATGAATGACGACTTCCCCGACGATGTGATCGCGGCGATCGAGCCGACTCGCGAGGAGAAGGCGACGGAGCTGTTCCCGCGCCGCGACGAGCGGGGCGTGCGGGAAGAGCTGGTGCGTCTGTTCTATCCACTCGCCGAGCATCTCGCGCGTCGGTTCGCCGGCCGAGGCGAGACCTACGACGACTTGGTTCAGGTGGCGAGCATTGGCTTGCTCAAGGCCGTGGACCGCTTCGATGTCGAGCGCGGCGTTCGCTTCGACACCTACGCGGTTCCCACGATCGTTGGCGAGCTGAAGCGCCACTTCCGCGACACCGGATGGGCGATGCGGGTCCCCCGCCGTCTGCAGGATCAGACGCTGCGCCTCCGGTCGGTGATTGCCGACCTGGGTCAGGAGCTGGGGCGGTCCCCTCGGATCCCTGAGATCGCGGGTCGGTCGGGTTTATCGGAAGAGGCCGTCATCGAGACGCTCGACGCCGTTCACGCGCTTTCGGTCGGCTCGATTGACGCGCCCGTGGCGGACGATGAGCAAGGGGTCGCCGAATCGCTCGGCGGCGACGATGCCGCGATGCTGATGACCGAGGAGTGGGCGGATGTCGCGCCGCTGCTTCGTCGCCTGCCCGAACGCGAGCGTCACCTTCTGTACTACCGCTTTGTGCTCGACCTGTCGCAAGGCGAGATCGCCGACAGGCTCGGCATCTCGCAGATGCACGTGTCGCGACTGTTGTCCCGCACATTCGCGCTGCTGCGCGAGGCCACCGGCGAAGAGGCGCAGCCGGCGCGGTAGAAGGATGGCTCCCCGAGGCAGCCGGAGAGCCATCCACTTCCGTTGCCGGTTACGGCCTCACGACGAAAGGTCGGGGGGCGGCGTCGCAAGGTCCGAGCGCCGGCGTTCTACCGTGTCGTCGCGCAGATCCCGGGGGGCGGGATCGCGCTTTGTGCGGGTGTCGGATTCGGCAAGAAGCGTGCGTGCGGCACGTCGGGCCTCGGTGGGGGGGATGCCCTCACGCGCAAGAGAAGCAGCACGACTCTTGGTCCGCTTAGCGGACGGGTCGGGAACCTCGTTCGATTCCCGCTTTCGAGTAATCGCCACCGAATCCGACACCTCCAAAGGCAGTCCCTACCCGGCTCGGACAACCGGCAAACGGGTGGGGAAGAAAAAGTTGCGATTTGCTTGCTTGAGCAGGCCGGCGGGTCTCAGGCAGGGATCGGCGCCGCGCGCTGGATGATTGCGGCCGTATCCAGGCCTGATGGGAGGGTGCCGAACGCGCGGCCCCAATCGCCCGACAGCCGGGAGGCACAAAACGCGTCGGCGATCGCAGGCGAGGCATGGCGAACCAGAAGCGAGCCTTGCAAGGCAAGCGCCATGCGCTCGACGATCCGCCGAGCGCGCGCTTCGATGTCGTCGCCGGTGGCGAGCTCGTCGCGGAGGTCCTTCACGAACGCATCCAGGCGCGCGTCGGCGCCTTCTGCCAGACCGAGTTCGGCGAAGAACGCGTCCAGGCTGCCCGGCGCCTTTGCGAGCGCTCGCAGCACGTCCAAGCAGATGACGTTCCCGGAGCCTTCCCAGATCGAGTTCAGCGGCGCTTCCCGGTACAGCCGCGGCATGCCGGAGTCCTCGACGTAGCCGTTGCCGCCGAAACATTCAAGCGCTTCGACCGCATGCACCGGCGCTCGCTTGCAGATCCAGTACTTGGCGGCGGCCGTTGCGATGCGCTTGAACAAGGCTTCCGTGTCGTCGTCGCCGCCCGCATCGTAGGCGCGCGCGAGGCGCATCGCGGTGACCGTGGCCGCTTCGGCCTCGACCGCGAGGTCGGCCAGGACGGCCCGCATCAGCGGCTGTTCGATCAAGACGCGTCCGAAGGCGGCCCGCTGCGACGTGTGATGGATCGCTTGCGCGAGCCCCCAACGCATCCCGGCCGTCGAGCCGAGCACGCAGTCGAGGCGCGTGTGGTTGACCATCTCGATGATCGTGGCGACGCCGCGGCCTTCCTCGCCGACCATGCGCGCCCAGGCGCCGTCGAACTCGACTTCGCTGGACGCGTTCGAACGATTCCCGAGCTTGTCCTTGAGGCGCTGAATCCCGAAGGCATTACGCGTCCCGTCCGGCCGCCAACGGGGAAGCAGGAAGCACGACAAGCCTCCGGGTGCGTGCGCCAGCACCAAGAACATGTCGCACATCGGCGCCGAACAGAACCACTTGTGTCCGGTGATCGCATACTCCGCGCCCGAACCGCCTCCGTTGATCGGAATCGCGCGCGTGGTGTTCGCCCGCACGTCGCTGCCGCCCTGCTTCTCGGTCATCGCCATGCCGGCGAGCGCGCCGCGCTTGCCGGGCGCGGGAATGAAGCGGTCGTCGTAGTCGAGTGACAGAAGCCGCGGCTCCCACTCGGCCGCCAGCTCCGGCTGCTTGCGCAGCGCCGGAATGACGCTGTAGGTCATCGAGATCGGGCAGCCGTGTCCCGCATCGGTCTGCCAGACCATCATCATCGCGGCGCGCGCCACGTGCGCGCCGGCCTTCGGCTCGCGCCACGGCAGGGCGTGCACGCCGGCGCCGACCGAGACGCGCATCAGCTCGTGCCAGGCCGGATGGAATTCGACTTCGTCGATCCGGTTGCCGGTTCGGTCGTGCGTGCGGAGAACCGGCGGATATGCGTTCGCTTGGACGCCCCATGCGATGGCCTCGGGTGAGCCGGCTCTCGCGCCGAGCGCGTCGATGCGGTCCTCGGCCCATGCCGCGCCTTCGCGGTGGACGGCCTCGACGAGCGCGCGGTCCGAGCGGTACACGTTGTGGCCGGTGAGCGGCTCGGCCTGATTGAGGACTTCGTGGGTGTCGGCCATGGCGAGACCGATTGTAGGCGCTTCCCGGCCGGGAGCGCGAAGGGGTCGTGCCGAATCCGCCGTGTTTGGCTGCCTGCTACGATCGTTTCGTGGCGGGCGAAGCGCACGATCTGGTGCTTCCCGAGGAGGCGTTGGTTCGCGCCGGACTGGCGTTGGTCTCGGACCTTTCGCTGCCCTCGGTGCTCGAAAAGATCGTCGAGCTTGCCTGTTCGGTTTCGGGCGCGCGCTACGGTGCGCTGGGCGTGATCGCCCCCGACCGCACCATCGAAGAATTCGTCGCCTACGGCATCTCCGCCGAAGAACGCGCGGCGATCGGTCCGCTTCCGCACGGGCGCGGAATCCTGGGTGCGCTGATCGAAGAGGGGCGCACGCTACGCCTTCCGAAGCTGCAGGACGATCCGCGGTCGGTCGGGTTTCCGCCGAACCATCCGCCGATGGAAACGTTCCTCGGCGTGCCCGTTCGCGTGCGCGGCCTGATCTTCGGCAATCTTTACTTGACGGAAAAGCGTGGCGGCGAGCCGTTTACGCAAGAGGACGAAGATGCCGTCGTGCGGCTCGCGACCTATGCGGCGGTCGCCGTCCACAATGCGCGCTTGTATCGCGACGCCGAAGCCGCGCGGTCACGAATGGAAGCCGTGCAAGAGGTCACCGCGGCGATTCTCGCCGGCCGGGAACGCGACGACGTGCTTTCGTTGGTGGCTTCGCACGCACGCCATCTGGCCGGTGCGGCGCTTGCGACCATCGTCGTTCCCAGCGGCGCGAAGGATTTGGTCGTACGCGTCGCTGTCGGCGAGCGAGCCGACGAACTGCGCGGAATGCGGTTCGCGGCGAGCGAGTCCGCGTCTGGCGCGGTGATGAACGAGCGCCGGCCGGTGTTGATTCCCGACGCGTCGTCGGATTCGCACGTCAGCCAGCCGATCGTGGGGATTGGCGGCTTCGGGCCGGCGCTGCTGGTTCCGCTCGCGGCCGGTCGGGCGGTTTTCGGCACGCTCTGTGTCGCCAACACGCGCGGCGGCGCGTCCTTCACCGAGGATCATCGGTCCGTCCTGGAGACGTTCGCCGGCCAGGCCGCCGTCGCGATCGACTATGCCAACATTCGCGCGGAGCTGGACCGGCTGGTGGTCGTCGACGAACGGGAACGCATCGCCAAGGAACTGCACGACGACATCATCCAGTCGCTCTTCGCGGAGGGCATGTCGCTGCAAGCGCTCGAGGCAATCGTCACCGACGATGCCGTCCGCACCCGTCTTTCGCAATCCGTGGACAATTTGGATCGTGTCATTCGAGATCTGCGCAACTACATCTTCGGATTGCGGCCCGGCGCCGCCGCCGACCGGCATCTTGACGCCGCCCTGCGCGCGCTGGCGGCCGACTTCGGCGAAGGGTCGGGGATCGCGATCGACGTCGTCACCGATCCCGACGCCGTCTCTCATTTCGCCGGCCGGGCGCCGGACATCGTTTCGTTTGCGCGAGAGGCGATCTCGAACGCGGTTCGGCATTCCGGCGGCCGGCGAATCGACGTGTCCTTCGCGGTCGTGGGCGTCGAGGCGGTGCTGGAGATCGCGGACAACGGAACCGGCTTCGACCTCGCCGCGGCCCAAGGCAAAGGGCACGGGCTCGTTAACCTTCGCGACCGAGGCGAGGCCGTCGGTGGCCGCTTCGAAATCGACACCGCGTCGGGCGGCGGCACCTGCGTGCGGTTGCGCATGCCGATCTGAGAGAATGGGTTCATGAGCGACGAGACGCAAACCCCGATCCGGGTGATGGTGGTCGACGATCATGAGGTCGTCCGTCAGGGTCTGAAGGCAACCTTGGAAGGCGCCGGCATGACCGTGGTCGCCGAAGCCGGCACGGTCGTCGAAGCGATCGAGCGTGCCGCGCTGACCCGGCCCGACATCATCGTGATGGACGTCCGGCTCGCCGACGGCAGCGGGATCGAAGCGACACGCGAGATCCGCGCGCAACGCCCGGAGGTCCGCGTGGTCATGCTCACCTCGTTCGCCGACGAGGACGCGCTGTTCGCCTCGATTCTGGCCGGCGCCGCCGGCTACGTGCTCAAGCAGGTGCGTTCGGGCGACCTGATTCGTTCGATCCGTGCCGTCGTGGATGGCCAGTCACTACTGGATCCCGCGGTGACCGGGGCGGTGCTCGACCGGCTGCGCAAGGGCAAGGACATCTTGCGTGACGAAAAGCTCGCGCGTCTTTCGCCGCAAGAGGAGCGCATCTTGACACTCGTCGCCGAAGGCAAGACAAACCGGGAGATCGGCGAAGGACTCGGCTTGGCCGAAAAGACCGTCAAGAACTACGTCTCCGCGATCCTGTCGAAGCTGGAAGTGACGCGCCGGGCCGAAGCGGCGGCGTATCTGGCCCGGCGCACCACGACACCAGGGTCATCCTGACCCGCTATTGCACGATCACCGCCGTCACCATGCCGTGCATGCCGTGCTCGGATTCCGCGTGCGACAGGACGTGGCAATGGAACGCCCAGGCACCCGGATTGTCGGCCGTGAAGATGCCGTCGTAGACCTCGCCGGGCGCGACGGTGAGCGTGTTGAGCGTGTACGGCGTCGTCGGCACTCCGTCGCGTGCGACGACCCGGAAGTGGAATCCGTGCAGATGCATCGGATGCAGCGCTTGTCCGGCGTTCAAGAAACGGACCAGCACGGTTTGACCGAGCTTTGCGACGATCGGCTGCGTCGCGGGGAATCCCTTGCCGTTGATCGTGTATCCCAATTCGCCGTCGCCAAGGACCATCGTGTAGGCCACGTCGGTTTGCGGGACGCCGGGCTCGACCACGACCGTGCCGAATAGGCCCATTCCGACCTGCTTGAGCGCGTTGTGATGCGAGTGGTACATGTGCGTGCCGGGAACGTCTACGACCGGGAACTCGTAGGTGAACGTTTCGCCCTTCCGTACGGGATCCTGGGTCAGGAACGGCACGCCGTCCATCGCGTTGGGGATGCGCATCCCGTGGAAGTGGATCGAGGTGGACTCGGGCAGGTTGTTCGTCAGAACGACACGCATCCGGTCGCCGCGCTTGACGTGGATCTCGGGGCCGGGGACCACGCCGTTGAAGGCGAAGGCATCGACGATCTCGCCGGGTGAAACCTCCCACCGGATCGCGTCCGCCGTCAGCGTGAAGACCTTCACGCCGTTTTGGATCACCGGTTCCAGCGGGACGCCGCCGAGCCCTTTCGTCTTCGCCGGGAATGCTTTGAGCCCTTCGGCGTGCATGCGGTCGATCTCTTCGGGCGACAGTCCGCCGGATTGAAGCGACGCGGTACTCGCTCCGCCGACCGACAGCGCGCTTTCCATGCCCGATTCGCGGTGGCCGGCGACGGTGCACCACAGGCGGTAGGCGCCGGCCGGAAGCGGCGGAACCGACAGCTTCTCGGACGCCCCGGATTGCAGCACGGCCGTCGTGATCGTCTCACCGGCCGCTTCGATCGCCAACGTGTGAATGGTATGGCCGGCGTTCTTCACGGTGAGCGTGAACGGCTTGCCGGCTTCAGGATCACCGACCGCCTTGATCGAGTACTCGTCGAGTGCGACGTTGATCGCGCCGCCGGCGCCTCCGCCGGTCGTCGCGGCGGGAGAGCACGACGCCGCCACCAGAGCGAGCACGGCGAAGATCGCAAAACGTTGCATAGAGAGCCTCCTCGTCGGATGAATTGCGTTGGGGTCCATTTCGCCTGATCCGCAAGCGGTGGGCACGAGGATTTCGTCCCTGTTCGGCCGGGACCGAGCCCGGGCTATTCGGGACCTCCGGTCTGGGCGCCCTCCAGCAACAGGTCGTCGACCGCTCGGACGACCACGTGCGGGTCCGAGAACTTGTCGACCCGAGTCAGCGGGCCTTGCCCCGGCAGATCCGGCGGCGTTCCGATCGAGATCACCACCATCGGCAGCCGGCCGTAGTCGGGATGCGATCGGTAGGCGCGCAGCAGATGTTCGCCGCGGTAGCTGCGTCCGTGCAGGGAGAACATGGGAAGAGAGAACACAATGATGTCGGCCTGATCGACCAGCGAGCAGCGGCCGGTCCTGAGCAACGGGCAGGCAGCGAACAGCGTCGGTCCGCCCATGCATCGCAGAATCCGGTGACCGGCCGCTTCCAAGATCTGCGCTTCGTACAGTCCGACGTCGGGCTGGTCTTCCACCAGAAGAATGGTTGCCATCGAAAGCCTTTCTCTCCAGGCACGGTAGGGGCGCCGGTGCCGGCAGCGGCAGGGCCGTGCGGCCCCCTCGATCGGGGCCGTCCGCCCGTGCGGCACCGTGACGTTTGGCCCTGCCCGGTCGTCCCGGCGGCCTCTAGCGTGGGAGCGCGCCGCGAGATCTGGCGCGAAAGGAAGGGACGAATGAACGCAATACGCAAAGTCCTGCTTGCAGCGGACGGAACGCCGCATTCTGCGAACGCAGCGCGGTTCGTTGCTCGAATGATTCCTCGGGATGGTTCCGCCGAGGTCGACGTCCTCACCGTTCTGTCGTACGGGGTCTATCCCGAAAAGGTCGCCGACGGCGGCCCGACCGTCGTTGAGATGAACGAGGCGATCGATGACGCCACGATCGAGTCGGTCGACATCCTTCACGATGCCGGCATCAAGACCCGCGTCGCGCATCGATACGGCAGCCCGGTTGCGGGAATCATCGAAGAAAGCGACGAGTGGGAACCCGAGCTGATCGTGCTCGGATCACGCGGGCTGCGGGGAACCGCGCGGATGTTCGGAGCGAGCGTCTCGCAGCGCGTCGTCCGCGAAACGAACCGTCCGGTGCTGATCGTGCCTTTGCCCGCCTCGTCGGACACGTGAGCGACCGTCACCGTCTCTTCGGACGGCCCATTCGCTCGGGAATGCGCCCCTGCGGCAGGGTGTGCCAGTAGAGGCGGTTGAACATCCACTTGGCTGCATGCCAGTGGCGCGACGGCGCCGGCGGCGCGGGCGGATGCTCGTCGTCGAAACGCAGCACCGTTGTCTTGCCTCCGCCGGTCTCCAGGAAGCACATCACTCGGCCGCCGTAGGACTCTTTCGGTGCGGTGCCGTGCACGAGCGACTTGATCCGGCCGGCCACGACCGGCGCCTGGAAGTGCGCGGTCGAGCCGCTCTTGGAGATCGGCAGGTCGGTCGCGTCGCCGATCGCGAAGATGCCGGCATGATCGCGGTGCTGCAGCGTCGCCGGATCCGTCGGCACCCACCCGCCGGAATCTCCAAGCCCGGACGCGTCGATGACTGCTTGCCCGCGATGCGGCGGCACCAGGATCAGCAAGTCGTATTCGGTTTTTTCGCCTTCCAGCGACGACACGGTCCCCGCCGCTGGGTCCACGGACTCGACGTTGAAGAAGGTCGCCAACTCGATGCCGCGACGATCCATGATCGGCTGGACCAGCTTCGACGCCGATTCGATCGTGAACGCGCGGTTCAGCGGCGACATCAGCGTGATCGTGCTGCGGTCGCGGATGCCGCGCTTTCTCAGCTCCTGCTCGAGCAGCAGAACGAACTCGACCGGCGCCGGCGGGCACTTGTAGGGGATGCCGGCGACACCGACGCGAATGCGCCCGCCTCGAAAGTCGCGGAGCGCTTCTCGAAGTCGCAGCGCGCCCGCGAGCGAATAGAAGTCGTGCGCGCCCTCGCGCAGGCCGGGGATCTCATCGGGCACCAGCCGCGCACCGGTCGCAAGCACTAGGTAGTCGTAGTCGAGCGTCCCGCCGTGTTCGAGTTGCACCGTCCGGGCGCTCGGATCGATCAGGGTCGCTCCTTCGACGGCCAGCGAGACGCGCCGGCGCAGCAACAGGCGCTCGTCCCGGGACAGCCACCGGCCGTTGGCTTGACCGAGGGCCGCATACAGGAACCCCGGCTGGTACAGGTGCATGCCGGTCGGATCCACGACGGTCACGGCGGCGTCCCGCCCCAGTTGCTTGTCGATCAAGTTCGCGGCGAGCGTTCCCCCCACACCGCCGCCCAGGATCACGACTCGAGCCGGCACGGCGTCACCGCGCCTTCCGGACGACGAAGCTGGTGTAGCCGTCCATGTCGGTCACCGAGATCAGCTCGTGGCGCGCCTTTTCGATCCAGGCGGGAATGTCGATCCGCGAGCCGCTGTCGTTGGACCACACTTCCAGCGCGCTGCCGATCCCGGCACGCCGGATCTCGCCGATCAGGGCCATCAGCGGCCCGGGGCACGGCTTGCCACGCGCATCGATTGTCTTCACAACGTCGGTCGTCGTCATGATGCCTCCTAGATGAAAACGAGTTGTCCGGTTGCCTCGCCGGTGAATCCGGCGATGCCTTCGATGCCGTCCACGAGCGGATCCAGGTCGTCGCGGCCGATGCCGAGGATGTCCATCGACAGCGAGCACGCAGTGATCCGGACGTCTCCGATCTCTTTGATTTGCCGCAACGTCTCGCTCCAATGCTGTCCGCCGCGCTCGGCGAAGCGGTGCAGGAGCTCGGCCCCTTCGCGGCCGGCTTCGGGCGCCGCGCCGTGATCCTTTTCGATCCGGTCCGCGCGGAACGCGTCGAGCGCCCAGTACTGCAGGAAGATCCGCACCGGCCGGTCGAGCGACGCGGCGCCGACCGCGAGCACCGAGGCGGCGGTGAGCTTGTCGTCGGTGCCCGAAAACAACACCATCGAAAGCGAGAGCGGTTCGGTCATGGCATCTCCTGTTCAGCGCGTCATGATGTTGCGAGGGTCGGTTGCGGGTCGGTGCACCTTCGGGTCGGGGTCCCGGAAGGCCAGATGGTTGTCCACCGCGGTGATCCCGTCCACGGCCGCGACGATGTTGTCGATGATGCGAACGTCGCTCTGGTAATGCACGATGCCCTGCAATGTCGCGACGCCGCCCTCGACGTGAGTGGTGATCACATTGTCCGGCGGCACGTACAGCGAGCGCGCGAGCACCGCTTCGACCTCGGCCGTTAGCGTTGCGTCCGGCCGGGCGTAGACCGTGAGCACGTCGCGACGCGACATCAGACCGACCAGCAGCCCGTTCGTCGTGACCGGGAGTCGCTTGACGTCGTACTCGATCATCCGGCGAGCTGCCGCGTGGATCGTGTCGTCCGGCGAGATCGTGATCGGCGGCTGGGTCATCAGGTCCTTCGCGTGCAGCGCGTGGGCTTTGGTGACGCGGATCGGGTCTTCTCCGGCAATCCACTCGAGCATGGCCTTACCGAGCGTGCGCTTGTCCTTGCGGGGCGGATAGGCTTCCTTGGACAGAAGATCGTTTTCGGTGACCACGCCCACGACCAGTCCGAGCGAGTCCACGACCGGCACGCCGCTGAGATTGCGGTCGACCAAGATCCTCACGATGTCGTGAAACGTCGCGTCGACGCCGACGGCGGCGACATCGGTTGTCATCACGTCCCGAACTTTCATGACTCCACCTCCTGCCCCGAATCCTGCCGGAGCGACCCGGGGCAGGGCAGGGCCGTGCGGCCCGCTCGCGCGAGGGCCGAATGGCCCTGCCCCCGGCGATATGACTCCTGGATGATGACGGGAGCAGAGCCGAGGAGGCCGTGATGAAGATCAAAGACATCGCGTTGGAGAAAGCGGTCACGACGGACATCGAAGAGTCGATTTCCGATGCGGCCGACCGCATGCGGTTCTACGATATCGGCGCGCTTCCCATCATGGACGGGCATCGCCTGCTCGGCATCATCACCGAGCGCGACATCGTTCGCGCGGTCGCGAATCGCAGCCGGATGGAGCTGACCCCGGCAGCCGACTATATGACGCCGTCACCGGCGACGATCGGCCCGGAAGCCGACATCGAGCACGCCGCCGCCGTGATGGTTGCGCTTCGCGTGCGCCACCTGCCGGTCGTCGAGGGCGGCCGGCTGATCGGGATGATTTCGCTCCGCGACGTGCTCGGCGGCGAGCGGGACCTCGCGGGGATCCATCCCGTCTAACAAGCCGGTCGAAATACGTCGCCGCGCCCGGACCCGGCGCGGCGACTTCGATGCCGCGTTGCTACTCGAGCCAGTCCTCGTCGAACGACGGCGCCACGACGATCGGCAGGACCCGCACGGCCGGATCGTCGAGCAGATCCGAGGTCTCGATCCGTACCGACTCGTCCTGCCGGCCGGACGCGAAGACGATCGACTCCAGTCGCGCCACTTCCGGATCGACGAGCGTCGTGGTGCCTGTGAGCCGGGCGATCGGCGGGATCGCACCGAGCTCGAACTCGGGGTAATCGCGCGCGATCTCGGCCTCGTCGGCGAGCTTTGCGTGCGGATCCTGCAGCGCGGCGCGAATCAGATGCAGATCCACGCGACGGTCGGCGGGTACGACCGCTAGGACGTGGCCGTCCTTGGTGTCGAGCACGACGGTCTTCGCGACCTTCCAGGCCGGAAGCACGAGCACATTCGCCTCGGCGATGGCGCTCGCCGCGGCCGGGTGCTCGAGCGTGGAGTAGCTCATTTGTCGCTTCTCCAGATACTGCGTGACCTTGGACATGGGTCCTCCTTCCCCATACCCCGATCCTACGACGCCCCGCGCCGGCGGCGATAGGCCGCTCGGCCTGCGGCACACGGGACCTGCAGCCCGGGCAGGACGCCCGGCTCTATCCTGATCCGTCAATGAAGCCCGGATTGCGGTCCCGAGCGCCCCTGATCGCGCTGCTGTCCTCCAGCGGCGTCTCCATGGCCGGCAACGTGATGGCCGGAATCGCAGTTCCCTGGTTCGTCCTGCAAACAACCGGAAGCGCAGCGCGTGCCGGCCTGGCGGCGGCCATGTCCTACGGGCCGACGGTGGTCGCGTCGCTCTTCGGCGGCGTGCTGGTGGACCGCTTCGGATTCAAGCGAACCAGCGTCGTCGCGGATCTGGCCAGCGGCGCGACGATGGCGGCGATCCCGCTGATGCACGCGACCGTCGGGCTGGAGTTCTGGCAGTTGATGGCCCTGGTCTTCACCGGCTCGCTGCTCGACGCGCCCGGTGTGATCGCGCGAGAGGCGCTCGTGCCGCAGATGGCCCAATCCGCCGGGATGCCCCTTGAGCGCGCGACGGCCTCGATTCAAGTGATCGAGCGAACCTCGCGTCTGGTCGGCGCGCCGCTCGCCGGACTCGTGATCGCCGTTGCGGGGGCGACGACGGCGTTGTGGATCGACGCCGCGACCTTTGCCGTCTCTGGTCTGGCCGTCGCGCTGGGCGTTCCCGATGCGCGGGTGGCTCGCGGACCGCGGGGCCGCTACTGGAGCGAGATGACCGACGGCTTGCGGTTCTTGTTTCGCGATCGCGTCGTCAAGTGGATCGCGATCACGGTGATGGTCTCCAACTTTCTGGACACGCCTCTGTTTTCGGTCGCACTCCCCGTCTATGCGAAGCGAGTGCTGGGCAGCCCCGTGGCGCTCGGCGCGATGCTCGGAGCGTCGGGTGGTGGTGCCGTGCTGGGCGCGCTGATCTTCGGCTGGCTCGGGCCGCGGCTGCCTCGACGAGCCGTCTTCGCCGGCGGCTTCTTCGCGCACGGCGTCCTGCTCTGGGTGCTGATCACGCTGCCGCCGCTTCCCGTCGCCGTTGCGGCGCTTGCGCTCAGCGGCATCGCGGTCGGACCGCTCAACCCGGTGATCGGCGCGGTGCAGTTCGAGCGGATCCCCGAGCACATGCGCGGACGGGTTTTCGGCGCAGCGCTTGCGTTGTCGTGGGTGTCGATCCCGGTCGGGACGATCCTTGCCGGATGGCTGATCGAGGTGGCCGGCCTTCGCGTCGTCTTCGTTGCCGTCGCGGGCGCCTATGCGGTCTGGACGCTCGGCATCGTGGTGAATCCGGTCTTCCGCGAACTCGACGCCTCGCGCCGGATCCCGCCCGAACAACCGACCCCGTTATAGTTCGGGGGTCGTCGTCGCGAAGGGGATGTGCCATGGATTTCGCCTTCAGCCCGAAAGTCGAAGCGCTGCGCAAGGAACTGCTCGACTTCATGGACTCGCACGTGTACCCGGCCGAGCGCATCTGGCATGAGCAAGTCGCTGCGCTGCCCGATCCTCATCACAGTCCGCCGGTGATGGAAGACCTGAAGAAAGAGGCACGCGCGCGGGGCCTGTGGAACTTGTTCCTTCCCGATCCTGCCTACGGGGCGGGCCTGACCGTCTCCGAGTACGCGCCGCTTGCCGAGATCACCGGCCGCGCCGCGCACATCGCACCCGAAGCGCTCAACTGCTCGGCTCCGGACACCGGCAACATGGAGATCATCGCCGAGTTCGGAACCGACGAGCACCACAAGCAATGGCTCGAGCCGCTTTTGAACGGCGAGATCCGCTCGGCGTTCGCCATGACCGAACCGGACGTCGCCTCGTCGGACGCGCGCAACATCGCGGCGCGGATCGAGCGCGACGGCGACCAGTACGTGATCAACGGCCGGAAATGGTGGACGTCCGGCGCGGCCGATCCGCGCTGCAAGATTCTGGTCTTCATGGGAGTAACCAATCCCGACGCCGACCCGTATGCGCGGCAGTCGATGGTGCTCGTCCCGATCGACGCGCCCGGCGTGAACGTGATCAGGACCCTGCCGGTCTTCGGATACGACGAAGGGCACGGCCATTGCGAAGTCGAGTTCACCGATGTGCGCGTGCCGGTCACGAACCTGCTCGGCGAAGAAGGCGGTGGCTTCCGGATCGCGCAATCGCGGCTTGGCCCCGGCCGCATCCATCATTGCATGCGTGCGATCGGGATGGCCGAGCGCGCCTTCGATCTGATGTGTGCACGCGCGCTGGCGCGGGAGGCGTTCGGCAAGCGTCTGGCACAGCAGGGCGTCGTCCAAAGCCAGATCGCCGAATCGCGGATCGAGATCGAGCAGGCGCGGCTGCTGGTGCTCAAGGCCGCATGGCTGATCGACACGTTCGGCAAAGAAGCCGCCCGCGTCGAAATCTCGGCGATCAAGGTTGCCGTGCCGCGCGCCGCGCTGAGCGTGATCGACCGCGCGATCCAGATTCACGGCGGCATGGGGGTCAGCGACGATGTGCCGCTGGCGGCGATGTACGCCGGCGCGCGGACGCTGCGCATCGCCGACGGTCCCGACGACGTGCATCTGATGGTGCTGGCGCGGCGCGAGCTGGCCCGCTACATCCCGGACGGGGCGAAGGCGTGACGCCTGCGATCGCGCCCGAGGATGCGCTCGCCGTCGATCCGGGCGGCCTTGCACGATATCTGGCCGCGACGCTGCCGCACTACGGGGGCGAGTTCGGCGTCCGCCGGCTCGGACAGGGACAGTCGTGCCTGACGTTCATGGTCGAAGGCGACGGCTGGCGCGTGGTGCTGCGCCGGCCGCCGCGCGGCGATCTGCCGCCCAGCGCCTTCGACGTGACGCGTGAATATCGCGTGATGAACGCGCTCCACGAAAACGGCGCGCCGGTTCCGGTGCCGCCGCCGGTCATGCTCTGCACCGACACCGCCGTGATCGGCGCTCCCTTCTATCTGATGGAGCCGGTGGACGGGCTGGTCGTGCGCACCGAGCTTCCCGATGCGCTCGCGTCGATGGAAGACCGCGCAGCGATGGCGGACGCGTTGCTCGACACGCTGTCCGCGCTGCAGGCGATCGACTACCAGGCAGTGGGACTCGAAGGATTCGGCAAGCCCGACGGCTATTTGGAGCGGCAGCTTCGCCGCATGAATCAGCTTTGGGAGCTGGCGCGGTTCCGCGACGTGCCCGACATCGAAACGGTCGGCAAGTGGCTGGCCGAGAACATTCCCACGCAGCGGCGCGCGACCATCGTGCACGGCGACTACAAGCTCGACAATGTGATCTTCGCGCCCGCCTCGCCTGCGCGATTGATCGCGGTCGTGGACTGGGAGATGTCCACGCTCGGCGATCCGATGGCCGATCTGGGATGGATGCTGTACTGGTGGCGTGACCCCGGTGACGCCTCGTTCGGCTTAACCGTGTCCAGCGTCATGGATCGCGACGGGTTTCCGCGCCGGCGCGAACTGCTGGCCGGCTACGCGGACGCGACCGGCGAGGACGTGTCGGCGATCGACTGGTATGCGGCGCTCGGTGGCTGGAAGATCGCGATCATCATGGAAGGGTCCTACCGGCGCTTCAAAGCCGGCATCACCGATCATCCCCTCTTCGCGGAACTCGAATGGGGCGTGCCGGCGCTCGCCGCTCGTTCCGCCGCCGCGATGCGCGGCGAACTCGGCCTTCGGTAACGACGACTCCTTCAGTCGAGCGCGCCGGTGTCGGCTACAAACGCCTCGTGCACCACGTCCGAGTGGTGCTCGTGATGACGCTCGGCGGCGACAACCAGTTCGTGGACTCGCTCAAGCAGCGCCAGCAGAATCACCGGATGGTGCAGCGTCGGCGCGTGTCCGACGTCGTCGATTAGCGCGCCGACGATCGCGCGGATCGCGACATGTTCGGCCCGGAGCTTGTCGACGTCGTGGCTCAAACGGGGATCTTCCCGAACGATCTGCTCGAATCCTCCTTTGGCGTCCATCTGCCGGCAATGCTCCTCGAGCGCCGCGCGCAGGTCGCGCAACGCGTCGGGGATTCCGTCGGGGACCACGCCGAGGTGCGCCAGGCGCTCCAGGGTCGCGACGGCGCCTTCGACTGTCGCCTCGTTCGTCCGGATTCGTGCGTGTTCGATGGGCATCTGCGTCGCCTCCTTTCCGCGAGGCTATCCGCAGGGTGCGACCCGCGAGCAGGGCCGAAGGTCCCGGCAGTGTGGTGCCCGAGCCCGAATGTTAGGGTTGGCTCGACGAGGAGTCTTTTGGGAGGAAATCGATGAACATCACCGCGCCGGAACGGGTCCCGGGGATCGTTGTGTTGACCCCCCGCCAATCCCGGTTCCATCAGACGACGCTGCTGGCCTTCAGCATCGTTCCGTTGCTCGGGGTCGGGATCGCAATCTGGTCGTTGTGGGGACGCGGCCTTAGCGGCGTCGATGCCGCGATCTTCGCCGGCACGTACGCCTTCACCGGATTGGGCGTCAGCGCCGGCTTCCATCGCCTGTTCGCCCACAAGACCTATGACGCCGTGCGGCCGGTTCGGGCCGTACTCGCCGTCGCCGGGTCGATGTCGATCGAGATGGGCGTGATCAAGTGGGTTGCGACGCACCGCCGGCATCATGCGTTCGCAGACCGTCCCGGCGATCCGCACTCGCCGCATCTGGATGCCGCGCAAGGCGTGAAGGGAATCCTGCGGGGATTGTGGTTCGCGCACATGGGATGGCTGCTCGGTCCCGAGCGAACCGACCCGGACCGCTGGGCGCCGGATCTGCTGAAGGATCCGGCGATGCGATGGATCGATCGCGCATTTCCGCTGTGGGTGGCCTTGTCGGTTCTGATCCCGCCGGCGCTCGGCTACGCGATCACCGGCACGTGGGCCGGGGCGGCGACCGCCTTCCTGTGGGGCAGCCTCGTGCGCATCTTCCTGCTCCACCACGTGACGTTCAGCATCAACTCGATCTGCCACTTCTTCGGCCGCCGCCCGTATGACACGAAGGAAGAGAGCCGGAACGTCTGGCCGCTCGCGTTCATCTCGTTCGGTGAGGCGTGGCACAACAATCATCACGCGTTTCCGTCGTCGTCGAGGCTCGGGCTTCGATGGTGGCAGGTCGATCCGGGAACGATGCTCATCCGCGCCCTGTGCGCGGCCGGGCTCGGGCGAAACGCGCGGCGACCCGGCCGGGACGAGATCCTGCGCACCCGTCGCAGATCCGCTGCCGAGCGAGAAGGGAGCGTGACGTGATGAAGATCAGGACCCTGCTCGTCGCCGCGGCCGCCGGCGCCGCGGTGGCCTACTTCATGGACTCCGAGCGCGGCCCGCAACGCCGCGCCGTCGCAAAGGAGCGCGCCGCGCAGTTGAAGGCCATGGCGATGCCGAAGCTGCAAGAACTTCGGGAGCACGCGGCGGCCGACCTGCCTGCGGGCGCCGGCGAGGATCGAGAGCCGGTATTCGTCGGCAATGGATCGGGCGCATCGACGGCGTTGCCGTCTTGACGATCTGAGTGTGCGACGGCAGCGCTCCTAGGTCAGCAGCGCGCCGCCGTCCACGACGATCGTCGTGCCTGTGATGTATCCGGCGCCGCTGGAGGCAAGAAACACGGCGACGGTGGCGATGTCGTCCGGCTCTCCCATCCGCTTCATCGGGATGCGCTCGATGAACGCACGGATCATCTCGTCTTGCTGCTGCGGAGTCATCCCGCTTCCCTCCATCGGCTTGGACACTCCCTCGGTGCGGATCCCGCCGGGAGCGATCGCAATGACGCGAATCCCGTGGGGCGCCAGCTCGAGCGCGAGATTCTTGGTGAACATCGTCACGCCGCCTTTGGATGCGTCGTAGGCGGCCAGCCCCACCATCGAAGGACGGAACGCGTCGATGGAAGAGATGTTGACGATGACGCCTCCGGCGCCTTGGGCGATCATCTGCTTGGCAGCGGCTTGCGAGGCGAATGCGAGGCCGCGCAGATTGATGCGGTAGACGCGGTCGAACATTTCTGAGGTCATGTCAACCATCGGGATCTGCGGGTAGATCCCGGCGTTGTTGACGAGCACATCCACGGATCCGAATTCGGCGACGCACCGCTCGACCATCTTCGTGCCTGCGCCGTCGTGCGACACGTCGACCGTCATGGCGACGGCTCGGCCCGGGGAGCCGGCCAGCTTGCTCGCGGCCGCGTCCGCCTGATCACCGTCGAGGTCGGCCAGCAGCACGTTGGCTCCGCCTTCGATGAATCGATCGACGATTCCGCGGCCGATGCCCACGGCGCCGCCGGTCACGATCACGTTCTTGCCCTTGACTCCGAACGGTCCCCAGGTCATGTCGGATCCTCCTCGCGCTTCTCGGTCTCATCGGCCATCATCACGCGACCGAATCTCGTCGCGGCAGAGGCCACCGGCCCCGCGAGGACGGGTCCGGTGGCCCTGCCGGGCCGCGCCGGCCGCCGGTACATTTGGCAGCGTCCCGTTACGAAAGGCTCTGCCATGGCACGCATCACGATCCGCCCCGAACACGACGATCACTATCACGTCGGGATTCGCCACCACGGCCTGGTCGTGGATCAGCCGGCCGGCGATGCCGCCGATCTTGGGCCGACGCCGACCGAGTTGTTCGTCGCCGGGCTCGCCGCGTGCGTCGCGTTCTATGCCGGCCGCTACTTCCGGCGGCATCAGATCGACGCCGGCGTTTGGCGCGTGGACTGCGATTTCGAGATGAGCGAGGATCGCCCGGCTCGCGTCACCGGCATCGCGATCGACATCTCGCTCCCGGCCGCGTTCCCGGACAAGCGCCGCGAGCCGCTGCAACGCGTCGTCGAGGCGTGTACGGTGCACAATACGCTCATGAACCCGCCGGCGGTTCGGATCATGCTGCACCCGGTAGCCGTGGCAGGCGGCTCGGCCGCATAGCGAAAGGAGCCGTTTGTGAGGACCCGACGGGTCGTACTGGGAGTGGACGGATCCGAAGGCGGCGAGCACGCGATGCGTTGGGTCGTGGACCTTGCGAGCGACTTGAGCCTCGAGGTCACCGCCGTGCACGCCTTCGATCTTCTCACCGTGCTCGGCGTCAGCGAGGGAGCGTTCGCGTCCGTTGACGACAAGACGCTGCTGAAGGCGGCTCGCGAAGAGATGGAGGGGCGTTGGGTTGCTCCGCTCCGCGAAGCCGGCGTGAACTTTCAGGCGGAGGTCGTTGAAGGCAACCCGGCGGGCGCGATCCTGGATACCGCGCGCACGATCAACGCGGACATGATCGTCGTCGGTGCGCACGGTCGGAGCGGGTTCAAGGAGATGCTGCTCGGCAGCGTCAGCTCCCATGTGTCGCACCACGCCGACGTGCCCGTCGTGATCATCCGGCCCGCGAAGAAGTGAGTCAGCGCGCGGGCGGAACGATCACCAGCGGCCGCTTCGTGTGATGAGCGAGTTGATGGCTCGTGCTGCCCAGCAGCAGCTCGCCGAATCCGCCGTGGCCGCGGCTTCCGACCACGATCATCTCAGCGTCTTCGCGCTCGGCGACATCCATCAGCATCCATGCCGGGTTGCCCTCGACCAAGAGCACGTCGTGTTTGACACCGGATTCCTCCAGCGGCGCGCACCAGCGGCCCCGAGCGATCGGCTCCAGCTTCTCGCGCGTCTCCTCCGCCTGTGCGATCGCATGTCCGCCGCCCGGAACCACCCAGGCTGCGGCCGGCAGCACGACCGCGTGCACGGCGACCACTTCGAAGCCGAACCGCGCGCCGTAGTCCGCGCACCAGCGCACCGCACGCTCGGATCCTTCGGACCCGTCGATTCCAACGACGATTCGTCCGCTGGGCATGATCGTCTCCTTCCGTTGGTCTGTCTCACCGTAGCCGATTCGGTCGCAGGAGTGAAGGGCCGGACGGCCCGGGTTGCGGGGGCGCATGCGCCCTTTTCGCGGGGAGTACGGTAGAGGCGTGGACGACACCGACGCGGGACATCGGATCCTTCCGCACACGGCGGATGTGATGATCGAAGCCTGGGCGCCCACGCGCGTCCGATGCTTCGAAGAAGCGGCCCGCGCATTCATCGAGACGTTCGCCGAAGTCCGAGACGTGCCGGCCACGGAGCCGGTCTCGGTCGGAATCGATGCCGCATCCGACATCGAGATGCTCGCCGCTCTCCTGGACGAGATCATCTTTCTCGTGGACGTGGCGAGCACAATCCCGGTGCACTTGACCCTGGATGAATCCGACGACGGAGGCATCGCGGGCGTCTTCGACGTCGCGCCGGTCGACGCGCTCGACATCATCGGCCCGCTGCCGAAAGGCGTGTCCCACGGCGGCGAGTTCATCGAAGAATCGGGCATGTGGCGGTGCCGCGTCGTTGCCGCTGTCTAGCGAGAGGGGCCCGGGATTCCACGGTCGTTCGGCCCTGTGAAACGAGTGCGGCGACCATCACGATGCATGCATGGAATTCGCGCTGCCGACTGCCGTGGCCTCCCTGGCCCTGTTGATCGTCCTCGCGCTGCATTGGCGTCATCGCGCTCGCGAAATCGTGACGCCGCAGCACGCGATCGCAGGCCGCCCGGTGACCGTGGTCCTCGACATCGCCGACGCCGACCCCGCGGACGCAAGCGTCCGGCGTCTGGTGAACGAGGCCGCGCGACGCGCCACCGCGCAGTCGCGAGACGCCGGCGAGATCGTGGTTCTGAGCCGTACGGGAAGGCTCCTGGGCCGCGTCGCCGGGAACAAGCCGATGCCTCCCCCGGCGAGTAACCCACCGGCTTCGTTCCGCCGGCCGCCGGCGTCTCGACGCAGCGCCGAAGCGGCCGCCGGATTGGGTTCGCATCGCGGGCCGACCACAGCATCGTTTGATCCGCGTGAACGGCCGGCGTTCCGCATGCCGGTCGCCCAGGCCTTCGATCTTCCGGTGACGGTGCGCGGACGCATCCGCGACGCAACCGACCCGGTGGAGTTGGTGCGCGCGATCCTGGATGCGGCCGGGTTGTCCGCGGTTCGCAACGGCGATGCGATCCGCTGTGGCGACCAGATGCTGATTGTGATGCCCGAGCGGGTCGACACCATGATGCACGACGCTCTCAACCAGGCCTATCTCGCGTTTCGCGAAACCGGTGCCCCGCACGGCATCGTCATCGGATTCGGCCCGTGGGACCCGATCGACGTGCGCCGTCGCGAGATTCTCGCTCCGGAGCTCCGCCACGCCGGACCCGACGCGATCCAGCGAATGGCGGATGCGGTGTCGCTCGGAGCCGATCCGCTTGCGTTCATCGTTGCACCGCCGGTGCTCGCCGCGCCGATCGCGCCGACCAGCGATCAGCGCCGAGCGGGCTAAGTCGACGGGAAAGGCGTAGCGTGAAGCCCGTGCAGGCCGGCGACCAAGCGTCCTCGTATCCTCGGCATCTCGACGCCGACGTGGTGCTGCGCGACGGGTCCACCGTGCGCGTCCGGCCGGTGCGCGCCGAAGACGAGGACGCGATCCGGGACTTCCTAGAGTCGCTGTCCGATCGGACGATCTATCTCCGCTTCTTTTCGGGCGGCGTTAATTTGAAAAACGTGGCGCGCTGGGCGGCGAACGTCGATTATCGCAACCGGTTCGGCTTGGTGGCGCTGGCAGGCGGGCGCATCATCGCGCACGCCATGTATGTGCGCGACGACGACGACCGCGGCGACGTCGGCATCGAAGTCGCAGACGCGTATCAGGCCCGCGGCCTCGGGACGATCATGACCGGCCAGCTCGCCGAACAAGCGTCGCGGCAGGGGATCGCCGCGTTCGTCGCCGAGATCCTTCCCGCGAACCGGCAGATGATCAACCTGCTTCGCGACAGCGGGTTTCCGCTGAATACCACATCCGAACCGGGCATTGTCCGCATCGAGTACCCCACCTCCCTGACGGCCGAGGCGGTTGAGCGTTTCGAGCAGCGTGAGCGCACGGCCGCCGTCGCCGCCGCTCGACGGCTGCTCGCGCCGACGTCCGTCGCGGTCGTCGGCGCCGGCCGTTCGCGCGGCACGATCGGCGGCGAACTGTTTCACAACTTGATTGCGAACGAGTTCCAAGGGCCGGTGTATCCCGTGAATCCGAAAGCCGACGTCGTCCAATCGGTCGTCGCCTACCCGTCGGTGACCGCGATCCCGGGACCCGTCGACTGCGCCGTCATCGTCGTTCCCGGCGCCGACGTGATCGGCGTCGCTCGCGAATGCGCGACGAAAGGTGTCGGCGGCCTTATCGTGATCTCAGCCGGATTCGCCGAAGTCGGCGGCGACGGCGTCGAGCGGCAACGCGAGCTGGTGGAGATCTGCCGCGAAGCCGGCATGCGCCTGATCGGCCCGAACTGCATGGGCGTGATCAACACCGCGCCCGACGTGCGGCTCGGTGCGACGTTCGCGCCGAACTTTCCGCCCCACGGGCGGGTCGCGTTCCTGTCGCAAAGCGGCGGGCTTGGCCTGGCGATCATCGATCACGCGGCCGGGCTGGGCCTTGGGCTGTCGTCGTTCGTCTCGATCGGGAACAAGGCCGACTTGTCGGGCAACGACTTGGTTCAATACTGGGAGCAGGACGACGACACCGATGTGATCCTTCTGTACCTGGAGTCGTTCGGCAATCCGCGGAAGTTCTCGCGCATCGCGCGTCGCGTCGGAAAGTCGAAACCGATCATCGCCGTCAAGAGCGGCCGTTCCGCGGCCGGCGCGCGCGCCACGTCGTCGCATACCGGCGCGATGCTGGCCGCCTCCGACGTGACGGTGGATGCGCTGTTTCGCCAAGCCGGCGTGATCCGAACCGATACGCTCGCGGAGATGTTCGATGTGACGTCGGTGCTGTCCAGCCAGCCGCCGCCGTGCGGGACGCGCGTCGCGATCGTCGGCAACGCCGGCGGGCCCGGGATTCTGTGCGCCGACGCGTGCGACGCGCAAGGATTGACGATCGCAGCGTTTGACGACGAACTGCGCGCGACGCTTGCCGCGTTCCTCCCCGGCGAAGCGGCGACCGGCAATCCCGTGGACATGATCGCCTCTGCCACCGCCGACGACTTCGGCGCCGTGATCGATGCCATCGGCAACTCGGGGGCCGTGGATGCGGTCATCTCGATCTTCGCGCCGCCGCTGGTGACCAAAGCCGAGGATGTCGCGCGCGCGATCGTGGACGCCTCGGGACGGCTCGATCCGCCGATCCCGGTGCTGAGCGTGTTCATGGGCGTCGCCGGCTCGCCCGCCGAGCTGCGCGAAGGCGCGCGCCGCGTCCCGGCGTTCGCGTTTCCCGAGGAGGCGGCTCGCGCGCTGGCGCGTGCCGCGTCCTACGGCGCATGGCGCGACCGGCCGGAAGGGGAGGTGCCCGCCTATCCCGAAGCGCAGCGCGACGAGATCGCCACGATGTTCGCCGAGATTCTCGCCGGCGGCCCGCGATGGCTCACGCCGGTCGAGACCGCGCGCGTGCTCGACGCCTACGGCGTGCCGTTCGCCGCGTGGACGGTTGCGCCTTCACCGTCGGCAGCTGGACGCGCGGCGCGCTCGCTCGGCGGCGCCGTCGCGTTGAAGGCGGTCTCGCCGACGCTGCTCCACAAGAGCGACGCCGGCGGCGTTCAGATCGGCTTGCTGGGCGCCGAGACCGTGCAGCGTGCGGCGACGGAGATGGCCCGCCGGCTCGGCGAGGCCGGCCATACGGTCGAAGGGTTCCTGGTTCAGCCGATGGTGGAGTCCGGCGTCGAGATGTTCGTCGGTGTGGTGCACGACGGCACCTTCGGGCCTGTCGTCGCCTGCGGCGCCGGTGGCACCGCGATCGAGTTGCTGCATGACGTGAACGTGCGGCTTGCCCCGCTCACCGACGTCGATGCGCGCGAGATGATCCGCGGCTTGGCGACCTTCCCGCTGCTCGACGGCTACCGCGGGGCGGCCAAGGCCGATGTTGCCGGGCTGGAAGATCTGTTGCTCCGCGTCGGTGCGATGGTCGAAGAGCACCAAGAGATCGCCGAGATGGATTTGAACCCCGTCATGACCGGGCCCGCCGGCGCGGTCGCCGTGGACGCGCGCATCCGAGTCGAAGCGCCCGCGCGACGCCCGCCACTCGGAGCGCGATTCCGACTCTGACGCTTCGCTGGGGGTGGCAGGACTGCCCACTCCCCGGCGCTTTGCCGCAGTGCTAACGTGGATGGCGTTCGAAGTTGCGCGATAGGGCGGCCGCGGGCATTCGCGGCCGCTCGTTTTTTAGATTGCCCTGGCCCCGCGCCGCTCGCCGGAAGGGAACCATGTCCACTCAACTCCTGGAACGACCCGATCAGCCCGAGACGCGCGGTGTCATCCGCCTCGATGCGCAGCAGCTGCGACTTCAGCGGCGCATCACGCTGGTGCTGACCGTCATGCCGCCGCTCGCCGTCGTCGCTGCGATCATCTCGTTGTGGGGCACGCGCATCAGCGGCACCGACTTCGGGATCATGCTCGGTTTCTACGCGTTCACGTGCCTCGGTGTCACGCTCGGCTATCACCGGCTGTTCACGCACAAGAGCTTTCGCGCGGCCCAGCCGGTTCGGGTCGCGCTTGCCGTCGCCGGCTCGATGGCGCTCGAAGGGTCGACGATCGCTTGGGTCGCGACGCACCGCCGTCATCACGCCTACGCCGATCAGTTCGGCGATCCTCACTCGCCGCATCTCGCGACCGCGAAGGGATTGCGCGGCGTGCTGGCCGGGCTCGCGCATGCGCACATCGGCTGGCTGTTCGACTCCGAACAGAGCGACCGCGGCGAGTGGGCGCCGGATCTGGTCGCCGAGCCGGCGATCGCGCGCGTCGATCGTAGCTTCGGTTGGCTGACGCTGGTCACGTTCCTGTTGCCCGCACTCGTCGGTCTGCTCCTCAGCGGCACGCTGGGCGGAATGGTGTCCGCGTTCTTGTGGGGGTCGCTTGTGCGAATCGCGCTGCTGCATCATGTGACGTGGAGCATCAACTCGATCTGTCACTTCTACGGACGCGAGGCGTATCAGGCGCGCGATGAGAGCAAGAACGTGTGGCCGCTGTCGATCATCTCGTTCGGCGAATCGTGGCACAACAACCATCACGCGTTCCCCTGGTCGGCCAGGCTCGGCCTGCGCGCATGGCAGGTCGATCCCGGCTGGTACATGTTGCGCGTGCTCCGCGCCGCTCGGCTTGTGTGGAACGTAAAAGTCCCCACGCGCGAGCAGATGCTCGCCAAACTCCGCCGCTAAGCTTCCCGGGTTTTCATCCGTGAGCGTGAGATTGCTAGTTCAGAAGTAGTGATGTATATTCTATCGCATGGCATCAGCGGAACACAGTTTCAGTTATCTGCTCCGAAACTCGGGCGAAGTGCTCGAGGAGGTCGAATACCGCGACGTCGTCCTTCAACGCAGAGACGGGGAAGATCTCTACCTCGCGCTGCACTCGCGGCAGCAGGGAATTCGCGACTCGCTCGGCGTGCTGGCTCGCTTTCTGCGAGCCACGCTTCACGATGAACGTGCCCAGTCGGCAACCGCGAAATGGCTGACCGAGGAGATTCCGTGGACCCAATTTCTTCCCGAGTCAGATCGTCGGGCGTTCCTCGATGACTTCGCGCGCACAGCGGCTGCGTGTGTGGAAATCGAAAACTACGAACCTTTGACTCAGTCGCTCCGTGGGTGGAAGGCAACCGCGGAGGCCTACGCCGATCCGAACGTTGCACAGCGCTTGAAGAAGCGGCACCGGGGACGGGCCGTCCCCGTGCACCGGCCCGACACCTCGCGTGTCCGGGCGCGGTAGCCGCCTGCCACGCCCGACGCGCACGACCGAGTGGGCGATCGAGGCGATCGACTCGCGAGCGGCGCGTGACTGGGAAAAGCTCTGCGCGGCAGCGCCGAACGCGGCCGCCGCCGCATGGGATCAGCTCTCGTCGAACCCGACGACTCATTCGGATCGACAGACGCGGCTCAAGGGGAGCCTCGCGTCCGGCAGCTATCAAGGTCGAACGTATGAACGCTGGCAATACGAGGTGACCGGGGGTGGCCGAATGTGGTACTTCGTCGAAGATCCCACCGAGGGCGGTCGCGCCCGACCCGCCAGGACCGGACGAGGTCCCCGCCCCCGTAAACGCATCCTGATCGAAGCCGTCCACCTCGGTCATCCCAAAGCGACCGAATAGGGGGTCGGTGCGCAACCTCTTAACCAGTCTGTCTGCGTGTCGTACCCGCGTGCGACAATGGGTTTCATGTCACCTCGGAATGATGTTTCGCTCGTCCCGCCTCAGGGGGGGTACATCGCGAAGCGGTGTCCGGTGCGGGCGCAGCTCGACATTCTGAAGCCGGTTGAGCCTCGGCCTACCAGCGCGATGCTGCAACGCCGCTTCGATCGGGGCAACGCATTCGAGGCGGATATTGTCGCGGAGCTCACGGCACTCCACCCCGGCGTCGTTGTTGTCGTCGGCGACGACCCGGCGCTTCGGGAACAACGCACGGCAGATGCGATGGCTGCTCGCGCGTCGCTGATCTTGAACGCTCGTCTGCCATCCGATGATCTGGGCCGCCGCGTCGGCAAACCCGACGTGCTGATCGTGGCGCCCGACGGAGGCTATCGGCCGGTCGACATCAAGCATCACATGACACTCAAGGCCGACTCGGGCCATGCGCGCACCTCTCAGTTCGCCGATGCGACTCTTGAGGCCGCCCACGACGACGAAGCAGGAAGCGCGCGGTCCAACAAGAGCGACTTGCTTCAGCTTGCGCACTACCAGCGGATGCTCGAATCTGCCGGCCGCGCGGCGCAAGATGGACGCCTCGGCGGCATCATCGGTGTGGAACGGCGCGTGGTCTGGTACGACCTGAACGAGCCGATGTGGCGAACGCCGTCCTCGACCGGCAAGCAGAAGATGCGGTCGACGATGGAGATCTACGACTTCGAGTTCGGGTTTCGACTCGACATCATGGCGATCGCGATGCGGCATCTCGACGATCCCGCGACGCCGCTGCTGGTCATTCCGTTTCGCAAGTCCGAATGCGATGAGTGTCCGTGGTGGGATTGGTGCCGGCCGCAACTCCAAGAAGACAGCGGCCATCCCAGCCTCATCCCCAGCCTGACGTGGTCGCAGTGGGAGACGTATCGGGACCGTGGCGTCACCACGCGAGCCGACGTGGCGTCGCTGGATCCTCTGACCGCGCGGCTTGTGGCCGGAGGCGTTGATCTCTCCTCGCTGTCGGAGGCCGTGCAAGGAATGCCGGCAGACCATCCACTCTCGGACGTGAAGCTCCTCGACCGTCGCCCCAAGCAGCGCTCGATCCTGGAATCGGAAGGCATCGATACGGTCGGCCATCTTGCCTCTCTGGATGAGCGGACCGCGGCGTACGCCTCGACGGGGATGAAGTCGCTGCCCGAGCACATCGATCGCGCACGAGCCGCGCTCGGATCCGCGCCCGTCTACCGCAAGCGCGGCGTTGAAGACGTTGACGTTCCTCGCGCCGACGTCGAGGTCGACGTCGACATGGAAAACGTCGAGGACGGCGTCTACATGTGGGGCGTCCTCATCGGAGGCGAATACCGGCCGTTCTTTACCTGGGGGCCGCTCACGCCCGACTCAGAAGCCGAGCTTTTCACCGCATTCTGGGAGTGGCTTGTGACCACCCGCGCCGCGACGCTCGCGCGGGGGCTCACCTTTCGAGCCTACTGCTGGCACGAGCCGGCCGAGAACACGCAGATGTACCGCATCGGCCGGCACGCGGGCCTGCTTGAAGAGGTCAAGCGGTTCATCGACAGCGACGAGTGGATCGATCTGCGGGAAGTTTTCGATCACCACTTCATCACCGGCACCGGCAGCGGCCTGAAAGTCATCGCGCCGATCACCGGTTTCGCCTGGCCCATGGACGACGCCGGCGGCGGCGAATCGATGGTCCAATTCGATCGCGCCGCCCTCGGCGATGAGCCGGCCCGCCGATGGCTCCTCGACTACAACAGGGCAGACGTAGACGCGACCCGCGCCATCCGCGACTGGATCGCCGGGGCGAGTAGCGTGCCGAGCATCGAAACAGAACGTCCCTGACCAGCCGGCCGAGCAGCGGACGTTGTGGGGTCGGCAGGAAGACAACGGGTCCGCGCAGAACAAGCCTGCAGGATCGATCGGGGTGGGGATCGAGGGGGTTCAGGTGAGACGAGTCGGGTATCTGGTTGCATTCGCGCTGACGGTCGCGACGATCGCGGTGCCGGTCGTTGCGGTTCCGGACGCTCCGGTCGATGCGCTCGTCTCCTTTCACAGCCGGCCCGGCGTGGCCGAGCTCTCGACGTTGCAACGTGCGGGCGTGACCGTCCATCGCGTCTTCCAGAACTTCCAGACCGCCTATGTCACCGGGCCGGTCGCGGCGGTCGCGGGGCTGGCGCGGCTCGGCGCAGTCGCGGGCGTCTACGACAACGCGCGCACGATCCGCCACGGCGCGACCGGCACGATCGCCTCGCGCGCTCGCGAAGCGTGGGACGGCAAGTCCACCAGCACGACGCCCGCGATGATCGGCGGCTCGGTGGTGGACGGCCGCGGAGTCGGCGTCGCGGTCGTGGACTCGGGCATCGACGGCACGCATCCCGATCTTGCCCCGGCATTGGCCGGCAACAAGAAGTGGCTCTGTCCGACGCCCTTCCTGGCGGAGGCAAACTCCGGTTTCGACAAATGCTATGGCTCGTACATGGCCGATGCGGCGCTCAACCTGTTGGCGTTCGACAACTCGTGCAACGACGCGGCGTGGCTGGATGTTGCCACCAGCGACACGACGAGCGGGCACGGAACGCATGTCGCCGGCATCGTCGCGGGACGCGGGGTCGCGAGCAACGGACGATTCATGGGAGCCGCACCCGGCGCGATGCTCTACGGGCTCGGCGTGGGAGAAGAAAGCCGCATGCTTTGGATTCTCGAGGCGTTCGCGTGGATCTCGTGCAACGCCGCGTCGGTGACGCCGGCGATCAAGGTCGTGAACAACTCGTGGGGCGGCCAACCGGGACCGCATGATCCGTCCGATCCGATCTCGCTTGCGGTGGCCGCGCTGGTCGGGAAGGGAATCACGGTCGTGTTCTCGGCCGGAAACGATGCCGGAGACGGGTCGATCGATCTGATCAACCCCGAAGCGAAGAACCCCCTGAAGGGCGTGATCAGCGTCGCGGACTACGACGACGCCGAGCGCGCCACGCGCACCGGTTCGCTATCGCGCTACAGCTCGCGCGGGTCGTCCGCCGACGCGAACAAAGAGAACTGGCCGGACGTTTCGGCTCCCGGCACGTCGATCACATCGACCGGCGCGAAGACGGGGCTCTATCTGCCGACCGGTCTCCACGTGACCTACGAGCCCTACTACACGGTCGCGAGCGGAACGAGCATGGCCGCGCCGCACGTCGCCGGCATCGTCGCGATGCTGCTCCAGGCCGATCCGTCGCTGACGCCCGCAAAGATCGAAGATCTGCTGGAAGACACCGCGAACCAATTCCCCACGCCGGGCGGCTACGTCGCCGACCCCGGCAACCCGACCAACGGAACGAACTTCGGAGCCGGGCACGGGCTGGCGGATGCGATCGCGGCGATTCACGCGGCAGGCGCGACGGGCGGCTCTTCGTTGCCGCAGATCGGGGCCGATCCACACATCTACACCGGCAATCAGTTCGACGTTCAGGTGGTCGCCGGCGTGCAATGGACGCAGCCGGCATCCGTGCCGTTCTCGCTGTCCGAGCGAGTCATCATGTCCGGCGACGCGACCGTATGGCCGCTGAGCGCCGGGCAACCCGGGCGGTTCGTCGTCACCGGCCCCGGCTGCGCCCCGTGCGTGCTTCCGGCAGCGTTGGTGACGGATACCTCCGCGACGGACTTTTCGATGTCGAGCGCGTTCACGCCGTCGGCCGGCACTTATGTGGCGGAGGCGCAGATCGACTTCGGCGGCACGACCGGGTTCGCATCGTTCGACCGCTTCATTTTCTCGGTCATCTAATCGGCGACCGGACGGACCCGCGCTTACTCGGCAGGAAGCGGAGCGATCGCGTCGAAGCCGGCAATCGTCCAGTGGCGGCGGACGTAGGTCGGAACGGCACGCACGCGCATGCCTTCGCCGCATGCGATGAGCGCGTGAGCCAGCGTCCGCATGCCGGCGCAGTCGATAAAGCGGAGGCCCGACAGATCGATCGCACGCGGGCCGCGTTCCAGCGCCGCGTGAAGCTGGTCGGCGAACAGCCCAACGACCGTCTGGTCGATCTCCCCACTCAGCCGCCAGACGCGCTCACCGTCCAACGCGAGATCGAACGAAAGTTCGGCCGGGTCGTCGTCGTAGGGCAACCGTTCAGCGGAAAATACGGGGTCGAATCCGCTCATCTTGATCAGGGAAGCGCCGGGGCGGCACGAAAGGGTGCGCTTGGTTGCGCTTGGTTCTGCTTTTTACCGGTTCAGCACGAAACGGTCAGGCAGATGCCCGGACCGGCACCGGCCGATCCGCGGGCACGAGCGGGATCGAGAGCGTGAAAATGCTTCCGCGCCCGCGACGGGAGGTCGCGATCAGCCGCCCTCCGTGCGCGCCGGCGACGCGCCGCGCGAGCGAAAGGCCCACGCCCAACCCCCCGTACGAGCGAGTCGTCGCATCGTCCACCTGACGGAACGGTTCGAAGGCGACGCGCAGCTGCCGCGGCGTCATGCCGATCCCGCGGTCGGCGACCTCGATCGCAAGGAACCGCCCGCCCGTCCCCGCGCTTGACCGGACCGTCATGCGGATCGAGGCGCCTTTGGGCGAGAACTTCGCGGCGTTGTCGATGAGCGCCCGCACGGCGATATCGATGAATCGTGCATGGAGGCAGACACGCGGCAGCGGCCGGTCGATCTTCAGATCGACCCGCGCGCCGCTTCGAGCGATCGAGGCGCGCAGGAGCTCGGCGACGTCAACGGCGTCGTGGTGCGGATCGACGCGGGACGACTCGGCTTCGGCATAGGCAACGACCGACTCCAGCGTGGACTCGAGCCGGTCGGACGCGCCGGCCATCAGCTCGGCGAGTTCGTGCACCCGCGCGCCGTCCAAGTCGTGATTCCGCAGGATCGACACGTAGCCTTTGACCGGTGTCAGCGGTGTGTAGAGCTCGTGCGACAGATTCGCGAGCAGCGTCGAGGTCAGCCGCCGGAACTCGGCTTCGGGATCGCGCGCCACGAACGCCGTACGCGATCGCCGCCTGAGCACGACCGCAATCGCAAGTGCCGACGCGATCGCGGCCAACGCCGCGGCCGGGACGGGAAACCCCGGTGCGCCGACGCGCTCGACCGGCACCTCGACCGGCACGCGGACCACGTGCACCCGCGGCGTGGGGACCACGATCGTTCGCACGCTCGCCGCCATGCTCGGATCGACTGCGGGCCGGCGAATCGTGGATGCGGGCGCCGGGACGGCCGGCGGTGCGGGCGTCGCCTGCGACGGGGAGGGCGTCGCGACCGGCCTCGCGTCGCCGAGCGACGGGGACGCCGACGGCTGGACGCTCGGGTCGGGCGTCGGGTCGGCACAGGATCGGCACTGCAGCATCCGCACGAGCGCGGGCACCGAATCCACGCCCGCCGGCCCCAGCGCGACCAACTCGCGACCGATACCGCGCGACGCTCGCTCCGGAGCAAGGCATCGCGGCGAACTCTGGCAGGCGGCCGTGACGGCGACGGGAATCAGCACGACGGCCGAAACCACGGCGACCACGAGGGTTCTTCGCGGGCCGGACGCAGCGCGACGGGACGCGCTCATGCCAGAGGTATCGGCACGGGACGGTCACAAAGACATGGCCGGGACGGGCTAATTCCCCTCGCGACGGCTGAGTCGTTTGTTTCTTCTGCTTCAGAGAGTCAGCTCGAACCAGTAGTGGCCGGGGGCGTTGCCCCATCGGCGGGCGAGACGGTCGAGCAGAAACAATCCCCATCCCGACTCGGCTCCCGGCGAAGGCCGGATGCCGCCGATGACGGGACCGGGTTCGGCTCCTGCGTTCGCGTGGTCGAACACATCGACTCGCAAGGTCGTGCCATCCCAACGGATCGCGATGCGCACGCGCTCGCGGGGCCGAAGCTGGGCATGTCTGATGCTGTTGGTGACCGTCTCGGTCAGCAGCAGCTTGGCGTCATCGAGCAATAGCGGCGGCAGCGGAAAAGTCTCGAGCGCCCGGCGGAGGCGGGCGACCTTGCGCGGCTCCGGAAGGATACGGATCTCAACCCGGCGATCGCTCCCGGGACCTTGTTTGGGGCATGTCAATGCCACAGAGGAATAGTACCCACGGAACGAACGGTTCATACCTCGTTAAGGAACCTTTAGGGATCGCGACGGTGTAGGGCCTCGCCGGGGGCAAGCTCTGCGATGTCGATCGCCAGAAGCGAGCGGCTGAGGCCGTCGAAGATCCACGGATCCCAGCCGGTCAGCGTGCGCCAGCGAGTCAACCGGTATCGCAGGCTGTTCGCAGAGACGGCCAGCATTCGTGCGCTTTCGGTGACCGAGAACCCGCTGCGGGCAAACGCACGCAGCGCGTGGACCAGATGCGGATTGACGTTCGCGATCGCAATCCCCGGGGCGAGCACGCGCCGAACCGACGCGCGGTGAGTCATGAGCGAGGCAAGCAGCCATTCGTCGTCGAAACGGCAGACGTTCTTGCGCGCCACGGCAAGCTCGAGCGCACGTTCGGCTTCCACGAAGCTCAGCAGAGCGCCCGATGGCCGCTGGCCGGTGCCGCCGACCGCCACGGCCGTTGTGGGCGGAACCTGTTCGAGCACCGAATCGAGCACGTCGGGGGCCATGCCTTGCGTGATGACCACCGCGGTGCGTCCGCGCTGGGTCGAGACGGCGAGCGCGCCGCGAGCTTGAATATCGGCCGCGAGCGATCGTGCGACGTCCGAGACCGAGATCGGGCCGCCGAGCGTGACGACTTGAAAGTCGCCGGCGGGATCGAAACCCAACTTGCCTGCGAGCACCGCAACGTCGTCGGCGTCGGGATCCTGGCCGAGTGCTTCCAGAAAATGCGCGGTCGCCGTCGACTCGAACGCTTCGCGCCGCGCGATCTCGTGCTTGTACCCCTCGGCGACCGCGGTTGTGGTCTCGACCAGTCGTTGCCACACGATCGATCCGTGCTCTAAGAGCAACGCGGCGGCGGGACCGCCGGTGGCGCGACGGGCGAGCAGCGACCACAGTTCCCGGAAGCCGACCTCGTAGGCGGCGATGAGCGGCTGAAGCGGCAGGCCGCGCATGGCGCTGCGTCGTCCCACCAGCCGCTGGAACTCGAGATTGTCGTCGTCGGCGGGCCGGCATTCCGCGACGCCGCGAATGAAGTTCACGACGCCGCCGCCCGTCGACCACGAGATATCCGAGCGCGAGATCACGCTGCTCCGCTCCTCGAAGTCTTCGATCTCGCGGCGGATCCGGTCGTTGATGTGCTCGGTGATCTGTGCGCGCTCTTCGAACATCGCGCGGCACACCTCGGCCACCGGTTCCCATCCCGGCGGCGATGACGCCTCCCACTGCACCTGCGGATCGACGGTCGCCATAGCGGAGGCAATTCGCCGCCGCCGCAGCGGCCTCCTGCCCGCTCGATTGGTCGATTCCACCAATCGCTGCCGGGAAAATGGTGGAATCCCCCGGAGGAAGGCCGGCCGGACTGGTCGAAGTACGCACACGACGACGACGTCGCACCGCACGAGACCGGGAGGAAGACGATGCTGAAGAGAGCCTTGATCGCGGCCGTTTTGACGGCGGTGCTGGCTCCGGTCGGCGGCGCGCAGGCCGCGCCGTTGGATTCGTGGCCGATCACGCACGGAATCGACTGCTTGAACGATCTGTTCAACCCGACACGGCCGGACGGCACCAAGGATCCGGCGGGCGATCCGGCGCCGGGCAGCCCCGCGTGGATCGAGCGCGACCGCCAGCGGCTGGAGTGTGACAACCAGCGAGACGCCGACCGTCGCTTTCACCCGCACAATCACACGAACTCGGGGCGCTACGGCGAAGACTGGTATCGCAACCCGCACCGGTTCGACGGCCGCCGCTGGCGCTTCGACTACATCGCCGCCGACATTCCCGGCGTCTACGGCATCCCCGGCGTGCCCGCGGCCGAGATCTATCGTCCGTGCAAGCCGAACACGTGCCTGAACAAGCCGGCCGCGCTGGAGCGCTTCGCGCCGCCGTATCCGGTGGTCGTGATTCATCACGGCTTCATCGCGCAGATGACGCATCACCGGTTCAACGCGCAGGTCTACGCCGAGGCCGGATACATGGCGATCGTCGTCAACGGCATCCACCCGCTGACCGGTGTGCCGAACGTGCAGGATTCCGCGAACGGCGGCGAGGTGCTCAACTGGCTGGCCTCGTCTGCCTCGGGCGAGATCGGCCGGGAAGCGGACCTGTCGCGCGTCGCGATGGCCGGCCATTCGCAAGGTGCAGCCGCCGCGCTGAGCTATCAGGGTGATCCTCGCGTCGACGCGATCGTCGCGTGGGACGGTGGCGACGCGATCGCCGACAACAACTGCTCCGGTGAAAACCCGTGCGCGCCGATCATGTACCAGCGCACCGACGGCGCCTTCAGCGCGCCGCAAGGCACGGCACGCACGGACTATCCCGACACGCGCGATCGCGGTCTTGTCACGTATCAAGAGCACCAGGCGCGCGGCATGGACGTCTACCACATCACGCTTCGCGCCTCGAACCACATCGACTGGAACGGCAACGGCGTCGGATCGCTGGCCGGCAACCGGCTGGCCGAGCCGGTGATCAACTACTACACGCTCGCCTGGCTGGACCGGCACGTTCGCGGCAAGCTGGTCGTGGACGGGGATGGCGATGTCGTTGCCTTGCACGGCCGGGATGCCGCGCAGGAGCGCCGCTACCGCCAAGGGATCGTGGCGAGCGCGTTCGCGCAGCTGACCTCCAAGCGGTTCGTGTCCGGCTCGATCGACAAGCACACCATCAGCCAAGGGTTCTACGACCCGGTGCAGATGGCGACGTCGGGCGATCCGCTGTTCGGCGGCAACGTGCCGTACCAGATCGAGGGACTGTGGATCGTGGATCGGCTCTCGCCCGAGTTCCGCTCGTTCTGCTCGGTGACGCTGCCCGACTATCTGAACGGCGGCGTCGCCGCCGTCGCCGACTCGGGTGCCGCCGGCAATGTGCGCCTCACCGGCTGCCCCGTGACCGGCTAAGTTCATCCTTCGGAGAACGCGGGCCCGCGAACCTGTTTCGCGGGTCCGCGTTCGAAGGAATTGCCGTTCCGCATGCCGAATCCCCCCTTCGAAAGAGACGGGGGGGACGATGCTGAAACACATGCTTGTGCGGCTTGCGATGATCCTTCTGATGAGCGTTCAATTGATGCCGGCCGGAGCGAGCGCGTCATCCGAGGACGCATCGTGCACGCGCCACGATCTCGACGTCGCGCTGGTTCCGGCGGATCCGACGTCGTATCGCGTCGCCGGGTGGCTGTGCGCGACCGCTCCCTATGCGGGCCAGACGGTGATCCTGGCGTCGCCGCCCGGCTTGGCGACGCACGCCTACTGGGATTGGCCGGCGGACAAGGACACCTATTCGTTCGTGCGACACGCGACGCGCGCAGGCTTTGCCGTCTTCAACTACGACCGGATCGGCACGGGAGAAAGCGACCGGCCGGCAGCGGTGCTGGTGAGCGTGCAGACCGAGGCGTATCTGCAGCATCAGTTGGTCGAACGGCTGCGCGGCGGCGACATCGGCGGCGTGGCGTTCGGGAACGTGGCGCTCGCAGGGAACTCGCTGAGCACGTTGATCAACATCTTTCAGGCCGAGGCCTACGACGACGTCGACGGGCTGATCAACACCGGGATCGTGGTCGGTCCGTCGCCGATCGGTTTGGCCGAGTTGTTCATGGCTTTCTATCCCGCGCAGGCCGATCCGAAGTTCGCGGGCCGCGATGACATCCCACTCGGCTATGCGACGACGCAGCCGGGTTCGCGCGACCAGTTCTTTCATCTGCCGGCCGCGGATCCGGCGACGGTCGCGCTGGACGAAGCGCTCAAGGACACCGCGACCGCCGGCGAGGCGGTGACATTCGGAACGTGGTATCCGCTGACGCGTCTCGTCCGCGTGCCGGTGCTGTCGGTGATCGGCGATCACGACGGTCTCGCCTGCCTGACCGTCTGCGAGTCCGGCGGTCCGGAGGAGACCAAGGAGCAACTGTTCTGGTCGTCCGCGACGTGCTTCGAGATGCAGATCGTCCCGAGCGCCGGCCACTTCCTTCAGTTGCAGCCGAACTCGGCCGCCGCCTTCGAGGGCATCGGGCTGGACTGGCTCACGCGACGAGTCGGACTCGATACCGCCCAGGTCGCGACGCACCCCTGCGCCGCCTGACGGCCCAACGCAACCGAGTCAGTCCGTGGATGCGAAGACGGTGTCGAGCCGCACGTCGGGATGGTCGTCGCGGAAGTGGTTGAGCCAGAACTGGCTGCGAAACAGCGCGTAGCGAGCGCCGTTCGCGCGGTGCAGGACTTCGGCGTCCCGCCGGCCGCGCAGGACTCGCTCGCCGTCGGCGTCGGTGAGACGCGCGATGGTGAAGTCGAGCGGTGAAAGATCCACGCGGGCGCCGAACTCGGCTTCGAGCCGGTGCGTGGCGACCTCGAATTGCATCGGACCGACGGCGGCGAGCACGGGCGCTTGATCGCCGCGGTCCGGGTGGCGCAGCACTTGGATCACGCCTTCTTCGTCCAATGCGGCGAGCCCGCGACGGAACTGCTTGTATCGGCTGGTGTCACGGTTGCGGGCGGTCACGAACTGCTCGGGCGCGAACGTCGGGATCGGCGGGAACACAACACGCTCGCCGACGTAGAGCGTGTCGCCCAGCGACAGGTCGGCGGCATTGACGAATCCGATGATGTCGCCCGGATACGCCTCGTCCAGCGTTTCGCGGTCGCGCCCGCGAACCTGATGGGCGTACTTGAGCGAATACGGCCGTCCCGTCCGCGCGACCGTTGCGGTCATGCCGCGCTCGAACTGTCCGGAACACACACGCACGAACGCGATGCGATCGCGATGGTTCGGGTCCATGTTGGCTTGAACCTTGAACACGAATCCCGAAAAGGGCGCGTCGATCGGGCGTGCGTCGTCGCCGGTCGTCGGACGCGGGCCGGGCGACGGCGCGAGATCGACGAGCGCATCCAGCAGCAAACGCACGCCGAAGTTCGTGAGCGCCGACCCGAAGAACACGGGCGTGGAATCGCCGCCGTGAAACGCGTCGTGACGGAAGGTCGACTCGGTCGCGTCGAGCAACGCCAGTTCTTCCTGCGCGTGCCGCCATGCGTCGCCTTCTTCGATCGCGGCGCGGGCAGGGTCGACGCGCTCTTCGACGGCTTGTGTCGCGCCGCGCGCGGTGCGCTGATAGCGGTAATAGGTTCCGTCGCGCCGGTCGATCACGCCGCGCAGGTCGCCGGCGATGCCGACGGGCCATACGACCGGTGCGGGATGAAGCGAGATGGTCTTTTCGATCTCGTCGAGCACGTGCAACGGCTCCATTCCCGGGCGGTCGTATTTGTTGATGAACGTCAGCAGTGGGATGCCGCGGAGCCGGCACACTTCGAACAGTTTCAGGGTCTGCGGCTCGATTCCCTTCGCCGCATCCAGGACCATGATCGCGGCGTCGACGGCGGTCAGCACCCGGTAGGTGTCTTCCGAGAAGTCGCGGTGGCCGGGCGTGTCGAGCAGATTCATGTGCACGCCGCCGTGGTCGAACTGAAGCACCGTCGAGCTGATCGAGATGCCGCGCCGGCGTTCGAGCTCCATCCAGTCGGAGACGGCGGCGCGTCCTTCGCGGCGCGCCCGCACCGCACCGGCTTCGGCGATCGCTCCCGAATACAGCAGGAACTTTTCGGTCAACGTCGTTTTGCCCGCATCGGGATGCGAGATGATCGCAAAGGTGCGCCTGCGTTCGGCGGCGCGGCCGACCGAGGTCGTGGCAGTGGTGGTCACCGCCGAAGTTATACCGGGCCGCGGCCTGGTGCGCTGCGGCGCCGGCTGACTTCGTCGACGACGGTGGTGGCGGCGCGGATCGCGAGTTCGGTCAGCGCCAGGATTCCGATCAGCGCCAGGATCACCAGCGCCGGCGGCAACTCGAATTCGAAGAAGTGCCGGAGCTGCGGCACGGCGACGACGACGGCGAGCGCGGCCGCCGACGCCGCGATCAGGATCCACTTCCATCCCGTCACCGGCCGGGTCAGCAGCGCAAGGATGCGCAGCCCGATCGTCGCGAGCACCAGCGTCGCCGCCGTCTTCGCCTGCACGGGCGAGACGCCGCCTTGTGTGCTGACGAGCCAGTACGCCGACAGCGTCGCGGCCGCCGCAAGCGTTCCGGCCGGAACCGCAAACCGGAGCACCCGCGACACGAAGCCGGGATGCGCGCGCTCGGTGTTCGGCGCGAGCGCCAGAAAGAACGCCGGGATCCCGATCGTGAGGCTGCCGATCAGGGTCAGATGCCGCGGCAAGAACGGGAAGGGAAGCCCGGCAACGCCGATCGCCAGCGCGAGCAGCATCGAGTAGACGGTCTTGGTGAGGAACAGGTTTCCGACGCGTTCGATGTTGTTGATGACGCGACGGCCTTCGCCGACCGCGATCGGCACGGGCGCGAACGAGTTGTCGAGCAGCACCAGTTGCGCGGCGCTTCGCGACGCGGGACTGCCCGATCCCATCGCGATTCCGATGTCGGCGTCTTTGAGCGCGAGCACGTCGTTGACGCCGTCGCCGGTCATCGCGACCACATGGCCGCGGCGTTGCAGCGCGCCGATCATCGCGCGCTTGCGGTGCGGATCGACGCGGCCGAAGACGGCGTGCGCGGCGATCACCGCGTCCAGGCCGGCCGGGTCGTCGGGCAGGCCGCGCGCGTCGAAGATCGCCTCGGCGTTCGGCACGCCCGCGCGCGCCGCGATGGCGCCGACCGTGCGGGGATGATCGCCCGAGATGATCTTGATCGTGACGCCCTCGCGGCCGAAGTAGGCGATCGTGGCGGACGCTTCCGGACGCACCTCGTCCTCCAAGACGACGAGCGCGGCAACGATCAGGTCGCGGGGAAGCGTGGGAGTCGCGTCCAGCCGCGCGGCGGACCGCGCAAGAACAAGCACGCGCCGTCCCAGCGCGGCGTGCTCTTCGGCCGCGCGGAGCGTCTTGTCGTGACGCGATCCGTCGAGGAGCGCTTCAGGTGCGCCCAGGAGCCAGGTGCCGCGCTCGCCGAAGTCGGCGCCGCTCCAACGCCGCGCCGACGAAAACGGAACGGTTCGCGTCGCCTGCCATCCGGTCGATGCCGGAAACGTCTCGGCGACCGCGAGCAGCGTTGCGTTTGGATTCGGCTCGGCCGCCGCGAGCGCGCCCAGCGCCGCATCTTCGTCGCCGCGTCCTGCGACCGGCTCGATCGTCGTGACCGTGATCTTTCCCGACGTGATCGTGCCGGTCTTGTCGAGGCAGATGACGTCCACGCGCGCGAGCGTTTCGACTGCGGCGAGTTCTTGCACCAACACGTTGATGCGGCCGAGCCGGACCACACCGACGGCGAACGCGATGCTGGTGAGCAGGATCAGCCCTTCGGGGACCATGCCGACGACGCCGGCGACGGTGCCGCGCATCGCCGATGCGACGCTTTCATGCGAGCGAAGCTGGCTGGCGAGCAGCAGCGCGGCCGTCGGCAGCATCAGCCATCCCACCACCCGAACGATCCGGTTCAGGCCGGAGCGCAGCTCCGAATGGGCGAGCGTGAACTTGCGCGCCTCCTCGGCGAGCGCGCTCGCGTAGGCGGCCTTTCCGACGCGCGTCGCTCGGTACAGGCCGGTGCCGGCCGCGACGAAGCTGCCCGAGAGCAGGTCGTCTCCGGCCACTTTCGCGACCGGCTCCGCTTCGCCGGTGACGAGCGACTCGTCGATCTCGAGCCCGCCGGATTCCAGGACCAGGCCGTCGACGACGATCTGCTCGCCGGCCGCGACCGCCAGCACGTCGTCGACGACGATCTCGCCGAGGCCGATCGTCTTCGGGGCGCCGTCGCGCACGACCCGCGCGCTGGGCGCGGTCAGCAACGTCAGTCGGTCGAGCGTTCGTTTCGCGCGCGTTTCTTGGATAATCCCGACCAGCGCGTTCGATACCAGCACGACGCCGAACAGCGCGTCCTGAAGCGGTCCGACGACAAGGATGACGGCCAGCAATCCGCCGAGCAGCGCGTTGAACGGCGTGAAGACGTTGGCGTGAAGGATCTCGCCGACCGTGCGCGTGGTGGTTGCCGGGATGTCGTTGACGAGCCCGCGCCGCGTTCGATCCGCGACTTGGTCGCGGGTCAATCCGGCGTGGGCGCTCACGCCCGCAACCATACACAGCCTTTGCGTGCGGCCGATGTGGTAAACCGCAGCGCGTGGAACGTGCCGCCGTCGTGCTGGCCGCCGGTCTGGGAACGCGGCTGCGTCCGCTCACCGACTATCGGCCCAAAGCGCTCTGTCCCGTCGGGGGCGTGCCGCTGGTCGATGCGAACCTGGCGCGCGCGCGTCGTCATGCGTCGCGCGTCGCGGTCAACATCCACCATCATCGCGATCTGCTCGTCGAGCATCTGTCCGGCCGCGCCCACCTGTCGATCGAGCAGGAGCCGCTCGGCACGGCCGGGGCGATCGGGAATCTCAAGCGGTGGATCGGCGGCCGCGACGTGCTGGTCGTCAACGCCGACGTATGGCATGCGGATGGGTTGGACGATCTGGTCGCCGCATGGGACGGATCGCGGCCGCGTCTGCTGGTCGTCCCCGATGCCGAGCGGCCCGACTTCGAGGGCCGGTGGCGCTACACCGGAGCGTGCCTGCTTCCCGCGGCGGTCGCGGCCGCGTTGCCGGCCACGTTCTGCGGTCTGTACGACTCGGTCTTTTCGCGCATGCCGCTGGAGTTCGTCGAGTCGGCAGCGCCGTTCTTCGACTGCGGGACGCTGCGCGACTATCACGCCGCGAACATGGCGGCATCGGGCGGGCTCACCGTGATCGGCGACGGCGCTCGCGTGCTCGGAACCGCGACGCGATGCGTGTTGTGGCCTGGCGTCACCGTCGCCGAAGGCGAAGAGCTGATCGACGCCGTCCGCCCCGCCGACGGTGTGACGCTGCAGGCGTAAACGAGCGCCTAACGGTGCTCGGGGTTGGGGAAGTCGGGCTTGCAGCCCGCGTCCCACTCGGCGCGCTGGTTGCCGTGCGCGGGGATCCCGCCCGCGTCTTTCACCATGCGCGCCAGGTGCAGCAAGTTCCACGTCATGAACGACGTGTTGCGGTTGGTGAAGTCGTTCTGGGGTCCGCCTGAGCCTTCATCCAGATAGGACGGTCCCGGTCCTGCCTCCCCGATCCATCCCGCATCCGCCTGCGGCGGGATCACGAAACCGAGGTGTTGCAGCGAATACAGCACGTTCATCGAACAGTGCTTGATCCCGTCCTCGTTGCCGGTGACCAGACAGCCGCCGACTTGCCCGTAGTAGAGGTACTGGCCGCTTTCGTTCAGCTCGCCCGACTGGCCGTACAAACGCTCGATCACCTTCGTGCAGACCGAAGATTTCTCGCCCAGCCAGATCGGTGTGAGCAACACGACGATGTTCGCGGCGCGCACCTTGGCGAAGATCTGCGGCCATTCGTCGCGCTCGAAGCCGTGCTCGGTCATGTCGGGATACACGCCGGGCGGCACGTCGTGATCCACGATGCGGATCAGCTCGACGTCCACGCCGTTGCGCCGCAAGATCTCGATCGAGATCTGCGCGAGCCCTTCGGTGTGCGAGATCGCCGGCGACCGCTTCAAGGTGCAACTAAGGAACAGAGCACGCAGATCGCTGAAATCCCAAGAATGTTCGCTGCAGAGTTTCTCTTGCCGTTCGCTCAACGCCATGACGCTCCCCCCGACTCGAATCCGACGGGCGGAAGCCTACCGCCCGACGCGAGACGTCCACCTGGCGATGGCGCCGAGCGTGATGGTGACGGCGATCGCGGCCGCGGCCAGCGCCCAGCCGGTTCGGGGGAGCGGGCCGCTCGGATCCCATCCGGTTCCGGCGACGGCGAGTGCGGTGCCGGCCGAGAGCGCGGCGGCGCGCGTCCGCCCGAGCATGGACAGGATGCTCGACATTGTTCCCCGCTGCCGAGCGTCGCGACCGACCAGGAGCGGGATCACATGGGTGAGAGACGCAAGGATTGCCTGCAGAAACACGCCGGCCAGCAGCGCGACGACCGCCGCGTCCATCCATTGCGGTTTTGCGAACGCTGCCGAAGCCGCATTCAAGCTGGATGCGAGAACGAACCAGCCGCAGGCTCCCGACACGAACGAGCGCGCGGCCGAGGCAGCGGCACGCCGCGCCGTTCGCAGGATACCGGCGCAGATCCGCACAACCGTCCACGCGTAGACCGAGAGGGCGATCGCTGCTACGACGCGCCCCGCGTTTGCCGCGGACCCGCCGGCTCCCATCGCGAGAAGCGCGAGAGCGGCCACGGTCGTTGCGACGGCGGCGCGGGGCAGCCACCGCGCTGCGACTGCCTCGGTGTCGCCGGCGATGCGAACGCGCATCGCCGCCGGTCCGAACATCACGATCGTCGCCAGGAGCGTGATGCCGGCCCACCCGAGCAGCATCAACTGCAGGTGCGCGGCGCGCGCCGATGCGTACCAGGCGCCGCGGAACACGCCGGCCCCGACCAACGCGCCCAGCAGCGCGCCGTGCAGGAAGGCGCCGCACGCGCGTTCGTAGGAGCGCACGATGAAGCCGAAGCGTGCGGGAAGGGCTCCGCGGCGGAGTGTGCGCAGCCCGACGTAGAGCCAGCCGACCGCGATCGCGAGCAGGGACGCGCCGGCGGTGAGCAGCGGTGTGCTGAACGTGAGGCGGCCGGCGACGACCAGTGTCGCGCCGGCCGCGAGCAGGACGGCTCGGATCTGTGATGGATCCCCGCCCCCCGGTCGTGCGTGCAGAAGGGCGGAGGCGAACCGCGTCATGAACATCGCGATCAGAGGTGTCAGGGCACCGAGCGTGAACAGATGCACTGCGGGCCAGCGGCCGCCGGGAAGGACCGAGCCCGCCAGGCGCCACACGATCGAGGCGACGATGGCGGTGAGCGCGAACGCGGCCGTCGGCCCCACCCCGGCGAAGGGAGAACCATGCGCGCCTTCGCCGGCGTGGGGCGTCACAGGCTCGCCCTGTGCGGCGCTCACGACACGATGACCGAACCCTTCATCCACGGATGCGGCGTGCAGTAGTACGTGTACGTCCCGGGCGTTTCGAACGTGAAGCTCCACGACTGCCCCGGGTTCAGGAACCCCGAATCGAACGCGCCTTCGTCGGCGGTGACGGTGTGCGCCACCGCGTCTCCGTTCGTCCACGTCACCGGCGTCCCCGCCTTGATGCGGATGACCGCGGGATCGTAGGCGCGGGCGGCGTTCTTCTGATCCCACGCGTCCTTGGTGATCGTCGCGGCAACTCCTGCGGCGGTCTGGCCGCCGCCGTGTCCGTCGTCGCCGCTCGCGGGCGGGTTGCTTGCCCCGGGGGCGAAGACCTCGGCGTCTTCACTGCCTTCGGCCACGATCGTACCGACGGCGCCCTTGTGCAGCGTGCGCGCGATCGCGTGGTCCACGAGCAAGTACGTTCCCGGAACGTCGATGGTGAACTCGACGGCCGTCGCGCCTCCTGCCGGAACCATCGTCGTCTGGACGCCGCGCGCGGGCGGCGAGATGAGATCGCCCTCGCGGTAGACGCGGTCGAAGATCTCTCCGATCACGTGGAACGACGAGATGAGCTGCGGCCCCGCGTTCCCGTACCAGATTCGAACGGTATCACCGGCCTTCACCGTGGGTGCGTTGTCGCCCAGCAGCGAACCGGTCGCTCCGTTCAAGACGACGTAGTTCGGCTCTTCCAGATCGAGCTTCGCCATGTCCAGAGTCGCGACACCCGCACCGCGTATCGCCGCGTAGAACTCCGATTGGACGACGTAGAGTTCTTTGTCGACTGCGGGCAAGCCACTCTCGGGTTCGATGATGACGTAGCCGTACATCCCGTTCGCGATGTGCGTGGGAATGTCGGGCGTCGCGCAGTGGTACATGTAGATTCCCGGCGTGAGCGCACGCATCTCGACGCTCGCCGTCTCACCCGGAGAGACATTCAACGCCGGCGCGCCGCCACCGGGCCCCGTCGCGAAGTGGAAATCGATGTTGTGCGGGTGCGTTGCCTTTGCATCGTTCGTGAGATTCACCACGATCAGATCGCCGACTCGCGCGCGCAGGATCGGTCCGGGAGTGCTCCCCTCGAAACCCCACGCGGCGTAGCGCACCTTGTTTGCCGGGTCGAGATTGTGGGTGAACTCCGTTGCGGTCCAGTTCACGACCAGCCGCGCTTGACCGCTTCGGGTGATGGGCGGCGGGACGGCCGGCGCGTGCGTCCAATTCGCACCTTCGACCGCGTTGATCACGGGGAGCCGGGCCTTGGCAGTGAGCGCGACCCTTTCGACCGGCTGCAGGCCGGCTTCGGAGTCGCCGTTTGAGATCAGGGAGGCGATCAATGCCATGACCGCCGTGACGATGAGCAAGATCCCGAACAGGCTGCTTAGACCTTTGTGCGAGTGCCGCGGCGGCTTGACCGGCGCCGCGGCGGTTTCGCGCTCTTCCTCGACGGTGGTGGCCATGACCCGCGCCTCCTTTCGGTCCCTTGAACCGGATAACCATAAGTTTGCTACTTAATGTTTACCACCCGAACCTATAGTTGTAAACTCAAGGTTGTTATGCAGATCGAGCTGGGTCAGAAAGGGGATTACGCGGTTAGGTCGGTGCTGGCCCTGGCGGTGGCCGGCCGGCGCCTCAAGGGCCGCGAGATCTCCGCCCAGATGGGCCTTCCGGAGAAGTTCCTCCCGCAGGTCCTCGCAACGCTGATCAAAGCCGATCTGGTCACCTCCGTCGCCGGGCCCGCCGGCGGGTACGAGCTTGCGCGGCCCCCGCGCGAGATCTCGCTTCTTGAGGTGATCGAGGCCGCCGAGGGGCCGGTCCGGAGCGGCAAATGTGTGTTGCGCGGCGGCCCGTGCCGGCTGGACGGAACCTGCGCCATCCACGACGCCTGGTTCGACGCGCAAGCCGCTCTCGCCGCAAAGCTCGCGCGCACGACCTTCGCGGAACTGCGACGCGAAGCGCGACGCGCCTTCGCTAAGTAGTGCGGTACAGATCCGGCGCGGTGACGATCATCGCTTCGGACGGCTGGACACCATCAACATGATCACGGGCCATGAGGACCAGTTGGACGTCCTCCGCCCGGTCCGGCAACGCCTCGACGGCGCGGCGCAGACGCAGGAGTTCGCTTCTTCCGACCCGCCGAGCCCATTTGACCGAGCCTGCCAGTACAACGGTTCGACCCTGAACGCCGACGATGTCGATCTCGACCGAGTGATCTTTGTTCCACCAGCGACCGATCGACGATACCGGCACCGGAAGCGCGTTTCGGGCCGCCAGCCCACGCATATGCTCGCGCCCCATCTCCTCCCAAGGCTCGCCCATGTAGTCCGGAAATCTGGGGATGATCGTTCGTGCGACGACTTCGATCCCCAGTCCGCGCGCGATGTCGCTGCGGCGTCGATAGATGAACCGGAACCAGAAGGCGAGAAAGTTGTCGGCGATCCTGTACACGGCTCGACGGGTCCGCGTGGGATCCTCGGTCGCAGGGACCACGCGCTCGACAAGGCCGATACGAACAAGCCGATCAAGCTGCCGGTCGATCTCGATGTCGGCGAACGTGCGGATCGCTCCGTATGTGCGGTGCCCGCTCGCGATCGCGCGCAGGATACGAAAGTAGCCCGCTCCTTCGGGTAGCTCGCTCGAAAGGACGAACTCACCCTCTTCGATAAGAGGCGAGGTGGCGTCTCCGAACAGACGACGCAGGTTCGCCCCGTGCCCGACATCGTCGCGCCA
>DASWHR010000064.1:0-62798 GCA_036398095.1 Actinomycetota bacterium | reverse complement strand
GGCGGAGGCGTAACCCGGGCGAACGCAGGCTCCCGTTCGGGGCCACATCCATCGCCCGTCCCGTCTCGTAGCCCCGAGCAGATCGACGATGATGGGGGCTCGATGCGCTCACGTTCCCGGATCGCGGCCGCGGTGATGGCGGCCGGGCTGCTGCCCTGCTCCGCGCTGCTCGCCGCGCCGGCGGCGGAGCCGGCGCCGGCGCCGTGCGCGCCGCCGGCCGCCGCGGATCCGATGCCGGAGGGCCTCGGCCACGACCACGACGACCCGACCCAGCACCGGTTCGAATGCCGCCTGCGCGCCGCCGCGACGCTGGATCTTCGCGACGCCGTCCCCGAGCCGCAGATGTTCGGCGAGCTGGATATCGCCGGCGATATCGTCGTGATGGCCACGACCTTCCCCGACGCGGGCTTCGTGGTCTTCGACATCTCGGACCCGCTCGCCCCGCAGCTGCTCTCGCGATTCCGCGGCCCGCATTGCGAGACGGCCTCGGATCTGGACTGCGGCGCCGACGTCAAGGTGACGCCCGACGCGCGCTACGCGTTTCTCGCGGTCCAGCGATCCGGCCGCGGAGGCGACGAATCCACGCGGCTGCAGCCCGGCATCGTCACCGTCGATATCGCCGACCCGCGCGCGCCGCGGCAGATCTCGTTCACGCGAGTTCCACCGGTCGGCGTGCACATGCTCGCGTTCCACAAGATCGGCGACAGCGGGTGGGTCTTCGCGCGGGCCCGCGGGCTGGGACCCGCACAAGCACAACCCGGCGTCGCGATCTATCGCGTCGAACCGGGCGGGCGTTTGACCAAGTCGAGCGAGATCGTCGCCGACGGCGCACACGATGTCTCGCTCTACGACGACCCGGTTGATCAGACCACCTATCTGTATCTGTCGGGCGCCCAGGCCGGCACGCTGTCCGTCTACGACGTGGGCGACCCGCTCGCGCCCCGCGCGGCCGGCGAGTGGCAGCCGCAACCAGAGGTCGCGGGAAACCAGTGGTACATGCACAACGCGTCCACGTTCCGCGAGGGCGATCGCCGCTACACCTTCGCGGGCCCCGAGCTCTACGAGAAGTTCGATCCGCTTCCGGCCGGCCATGGAAGCGTCGCCGGGCCGCTCTGGCTGCTCGACACGACCGACCACGCCGACATCCGCATGATCGGCGAGTGGCGAAACCCCGGCGGACACGCGGCCGGCAATCTCACGTTCAGCCCGCACAACACCTGGTACGCGGGCGATGCGATTACCTGGACGGCGCACTACCACGGCGGCGTGTGGGTGCTCGACTGGCGCGAGGTGCTGTCCGGCGACGCACGACGGCCGCGTGAGGTCGGCTCCCACGTGCCACACGTCGCGCGCCGCGACTTCGTCACGTCGGATGCGCGCGACAAGTTCATCACCGCCGATGCGATGATGGTCCGGCCCCTGATCTGGGACGTGGTCGTGTCGGCCGGCGGCTACGGCTTCGCCAGCGACATCAACGGTGGGCTCATCGTGTTGGAGCGCCCGGCCGCACCCGCGGGGGATCCGCCGGTTTACGCGCCCGGTGAGCCGAAACCCGCGAGCCGCTCGTGGCCACCGGCGGCGATGGTCGCGGTCATCGCGGCTGTGGCTGCAGGGATTGTCTACGCGATCCTGCGCCGGGTCAGCCGAGCGCGCCGCGCAGCGCCGTGACCAGATTCGACACGGCTTTCACCGGATCGGCGCCGCCTTCGTCAATCGCGCGTACGATCGCGCTGCCGACGATGACCCCATCGGCATAGGATGCGACTTCGCGCGCATGTTCGGGTGTGGACACGCCGATGCCGACCGCAACCGGCTTGCCCCCCGCGTCACGCAGCGCGCCGACCAGTGTGCGCGCGCGATCCGACAGCTCGTCCCGAACGCCGGTGACGCCCAGCGTCGAGGCCGCGTAGACGAATCCTTCGGAGGTGTGGGCAATCTGACGGAGCCGCTCCGGCGATGACGTGACCGAGGCCATGAAGATCGCCGCGATCCCCGCCTGCTCGCAGGCGACACCCCACTGGAGAGACTCTTCCACGGCGAGATCGGGAACGATCACTCCCGCGACGCCGGCGGCCGCGCAGTCGTGCGCGAACCGCTTCAATCCCCGATGAAAGATCAGGTTGTAGTAGGTCATCACCACGATCGGGCGACCGAACGCGATCGATGCCCGCGCGAGCAATGCGAAGGCGTCGTCGACGGACTGGCCGCGCGCGAGCATCGCCGTCGATGCGGCGGCGATCAGCGGCCCGTCCATGATCGGGTCCGAGAACGGAATCCCGATCTCGAGCACGTCGGCGCCGGCGGTGCCCGCCGCCGTGACGCATCCCAGGAACGAGTCCGCATTGGGATAGCCGCAGACCAGGAACGGCATCAGCAGCGCGCGGCCCTCTCGCTTGCCGGCTTCGAATGCGGTCGACAGCGTCCGGCGGGGCGAGCCGTCGCCCGCGGTCGTGACGACCGTGTGCTCGGGAAGCCGCTCGTCGCGCTTGAACATGCCCATCCGTCAGCCCTTCCGCTTCTGGATCAGGGCGCGAACGGTGTCGACGTCTTTGTCCCCGCGGCCGGAGACGTTGACGACCACGACTTTGCCGGCAAGGTTCTTCGCTTCGCGCACGACCCAAGCGAGCGCGTGCGAGGATTCCAGCGCGGGAATGATTCCCTCGGTGCGGCTGAGCAACTCGAACGCGGCGAGCGCCTCATCGTCGGTCGCCGTGGTGTAGGTGGCAAGGCCCTCGTCGCGGAAGTAGGCGTGCTCGGGGCCGATACCCGGATAGTCCAAGCCGGCGGAAATGCTGTGCGTCGGGAGCACCTGCCCGTCCGAATCTTGAATCAGGATGCTCATCGCGCCGTGCAGGACGCCGGGCTCACCGGCGCCCAGCGTCGCCGAGTGCCGCCCGGTTTCGACGCCTTCGCCGGCGGCTTCGACGCCGACAAGCGTCACGTCGCTCTCGCCGACGAAACCGTGGAAGATGCCCATTGCGTTCGATCCGCCGCCGACGCACGCGACGACGAGATCGGGCAAACGTCCTTCAGCCGCGGTGATCTGCTGCCTCGCCTCTTGGCCGATGATCCGTTGGTATTCGCGGACCAGCAGCGGAAACGGATGCGGACCGACGACCGAGCCGATGACGTAATGCGTGGTTTCGACGTTGGTGACCCAGTCGCGCAACGCTTCATTGATGGCGTCCTTGAGCGTACGGCTTCCCGCGGTGACGGGGACGACGGTCGCGCCGAGCAACTCCATTCGGAAGACATTCAGCGCCTGACGGCGCATGTCTTCCTCGCCCATGTAGACGACGCATTCCTGCCCGAACAGCGCGGCGGCCGTCGCGGTCGCGACCCCGTGCTGTCCGGCGCCGGTCTCGGCGATGACGCGCGGTTTGCCCATCCGTTTGGCGAGCAGCGACTGGCCGAGCACGTTGTTGATCTTGTGGGCACCGGTGTGGTTGAGATCTTCGCGCTTCAGATAGATGGTGGGCCCGCCCAGATGGTCGCCGAGCCGGCGCGCCGGCCACAACGGCGTCGGACGGCCGGCGTAGTCGCGCCGCAGGCGATCCAGCTCTGCGGTGAACGACTCGTCTTTCCGCGCGGCCTCGAAGGCCTGCTCGAGCTCGTCGAGCGCGCCCATGAGCGCTTCGGGCACGAACTTTCCGCCGAACGGGCCGTAATGACCGGTCGGATCGGGATCGGTGCGGATGCGAGCCATCGCGGCGGCGAGTCTATCAGCCGAGCATCGCGCGGATTGCCGCCGCCGGGTCCGCGGCGCGCATCAGTGTCTCGCCGACATGGACGGCGTCGACTCCTGCGTCACGCATGCGGCGGACGTCATCCCGGGTCTCGATGCCGCTTTCGGCGACGGTGACGATTCCGGCGGGGATCAGCGGCCGCACCGTCTCGATCGTGGCCAGATCGACGTCGAGCGTCGCAAGGTTACGCGCGTTGATTGCCACGATCCGCGCGCCGGCATCGAGCGCTCGCCGCACGTCGCCCGCATCGTGAACTTCGACGTCGGCGGCCATGCCGCAGACGGCGGTCGCGTCGATCAGGGAGACCAGCTCGGACTGTGTCAACGCCGCGACGATCAACAGGACGGCGTCGGCGCCGGCAGCGCGGGCCTCGTAGACATGCAAATCGTCGCAGACGAAGTCCTTGCGAAGGACCGGCACGGACACGGCGCTTCGGACGTTGCGGAGGTCTTGGAGCGTGCCGCGGAAATGATTCGGTTCGGTCAGGACGCTGACGGCGGCCGCGCCGCCGGTCTCGTAGGCGCGGGCGATCGCCACTTCGTCGGCGTCCGGGGCGATCGGACCTTTCGACGGCGAGGCGCGCTTGATCTCGGCGATCAGCGCCAGGCCGGGCGCGACGAGCGCACCGGTGAAGTCCTGCACGGCAGGTGCGGCGAGCGCCGCCGCTTTCGCGGTCTCGAGCGCGCCGTCGCCGCGGCGATGCTTCGCGTCGGCGCGGCGTTCGTCGGTGATGCGCTGCAAGAAAGACATCGTCGCCAGTATAAGGATCGCACCGCTACAACGAGACCGTGCGCAGCGTGTCCCACGCGATCGCGCCGACCCGCCGGAGCGCATCCCGATCGACGATCGCGATCGTGTCGCGCGGCGTGTGAATCTGGCCGAACGGGCCGGTGTAGAGCCAGCCGACGACGAAGCCGGCCCGCTCGAACGGTCGATGGTCGCTGAGCAGATTCGTCAGGGCACGAACGCGCGCCGCGATTCCGAGCCGGTCCGCGGACGCCTTGAGCGCATCCCGGATCGGCGGCGGCGTCGTTCCCGCGGAGGCGATCAGCACCTCGGATCCTCGTCCGACGACGTCCAGAATGAGCACCCCGCGAAGCGCGTCGTACTCGGCGCGCGGCAGCGCGTCCAGGTAGGCGCGCGAGCCGTACAGGATTCCGCCGTCTCCGGGAACGCGCCGCTCCTCGGCACCGAACGCGACCCACACGACCGGCATCCCCGTCGGCTCCAACCGCGCCAGCCGGGCCAGCTCCATCATCACGGCGACGCCACTCGCATTGTCGTTGGCTCCGGGTGCAGCGGGGACCGTATCGAGGTGCGCGCCCACCAGCAGATGCGGCGCTGCCGGATCGTATCCCGGCGGAGTTGCGATCACGTTCTGGGTCTCGCCGTCGGGAACGTCGCGGCCGGAACTGGAACCGGCGGGGACACCGATGATCTGGCGCCGGACGGCGTATCCGTGCGCGGCAAACGAGTCCGCGACCAGATCGGCGGCGCGCCGGTAGGACGCGCTCGTCGCTTCGCGAGGGCCGATCCCGATCGAGAGCGCTTCGATCGTGCGGAAGGCTCGAGCCGCGTCGAAGACGACCGGTGCCGGAGGCGCCGACGGCGACGGGGACGCCGACGGCGACGCGGATGGGGATGGCCGGGCCGCGGGAGGCGACGACGTCGTGCATGCCGTCGCGAGCAGCAGCGCGAGCACCGCACCCCACGACCGGCCGGCGCGCCTCATCCGATCGGCAGCTGCAGGCGGAACGTCGTCCCGCGGCCGGGCTCGCTCGCGACATCGATTCGTCCGCCCAGCGCGGCGGCAAGTTCGCGCACGATTGCCAGTCCGAGTCCGGTTCCCACGCGTCGCTCGCCCTGATAGGCGTTCCACAGGTAACCGCGCTCGAACACATGCGGCAAGTCGGTCGCGGCGATGCCGGGACCGGTGTCGGCGACCTCGATCACGATGCGTGATCCGTCGACCCGCCCGGCGATGCGCACCAGGCCGCCCGACGGCGTGACGCGCAGCGCATTCTCAACCAGGTTCGACACGACTTGACGCACGCGCGTCGCGTCGGTGGTGGTGCCAAGCGGCTCCGCGACGGCCGTCTCGAGGCGGACGCCGCCATCTGCGGCCTGCGCCGCGTGTGCGCGCGCCGCCTCGTCGAGCGTTCCGGCAAGGTCCACGGCGCCGCGCTCCAGCCGGAATTGGTCTGATCCCAATCGCGCGAGATCGACCACATCCTGCACCAGCCGTTCGAGCCGCTCGGCCTCGACCTCGATCACACCGAGCGCTTCCGTCTGCTCGGCCGGCGAGGCGGCCGTTCCGTCGGCGATGGCGCCGGCGTATCCGCGGATCGCCGTGACCGGCGTGCGAAGCTCATGCGAGACGCCGGCGAGAAACTCGCGTTCGCGTCGCCGCGCTTCCGCCAGCGAGGCGGCCATCGCGTTAAACCGGCGCGCGAGCTCGGCGATCTCGTCGCCGCCCTCGATCGGAACGCGATGGTCCAGATCCCCGGCGGCGATCGAGCCGGCCGCTTCGGCGAGGCGGTGCACGCGTCCCGACAGCCGGCGCGCGATCGCGTAGGAGATCGCGAGGGCGACCAGCACCGCGACGATCCCGCCGGCCGCGACGCGTGCGAGGATGGGCCGGAGCAGATCGCCGGCGAGCGATGCGGGGCGCGCCAGCAGAACGACACCCGCCGTGCGCCGCCCGTCCGCGACGGGGACGAGCACATACGCGTACCGGCGGCCTTCGGCGTCGACGGTCCCGTTCGCGCGGTCCAGGCCGTCTCGCTCGCGAACAACCGCGGCGGCGATCGATGCCGCGACCGGATCCTCGGTAACGACGCGGCCGCCCGGCCCGATCCGCGCGAAATGATCGCCAGACGCCTCGAGTAGTTGCACCGCAAGGCGAAGCTGCGCCGGAATGCGCAGCCGGACGGGATCGTCTCCGTCGAGCGGCTGCCGCGACAAGACCCCGGCGTCGCGGCGAAGCTGGCGGAGCGCCTCGTCCTGCGCGAATCGCCGAACCAGCCCGTAGGCGATGACGGCGGTGATCACGACCGAAATGGCCGCCACGGCCGCCAGCGCCCTCGCGAGCCGGCCGCGCAGCGTCCCGTTCACGCTTCGGCCTTGTAGCCGACACCGCGCAACGTCTTGACGATCTGCGCCTCCTCGCCGAGCTTGGCGCGAAGCGACCGAACATGGGAGTCGACCGTGCGCGTGTCGACCGCGCGTTCGTATCCCCAGACGCGCTCGAGCAGCCGGTCGCGGCCGAAGACGATTCCGCGATTGCGGATTAAGAAAGTCAGCAAATCGAATTCCTTCGGGGTGAGCTCGACGGCTCGCTCGGCGACGCGCGCGATCCGCCGGGACACGTCCACCCGAACCGGCCCGAGCGTGAGCGTGTCGTCGTCCTCGTCCGGCCGCGGTTCCGCTCGACGCAGCACCGCTTTGACGCGCGCGACGAGCTCGCGCGGGTTGAACGGTTTGGTCACGTAATCGTCGGCGCCGAGTTCCAGCCCGATGATGCGATCGAGGTGCGTGTCGCGTGCGGTGAGCATGATGATCGGCACAGCGCCGCGCGCCCGCAACCGGCGGCAGATCTCGAGCCCGTCGAGGCCGGGGAGCATCACGTCCAGGACGACGAGCGCCGGCATGATCGCCTCAGCCGACTCGACCGCTCGCGCGCCGTCGGCCACGCAGACCACGTCGAAGCCCTCTTTCCGAAGATACATCTCGACGAGCGACGAGATCGATCGCTCGTCCTCGACGACGAGAATCGTGCCGGTCGCCATGGTTGCCTCGAATCGTAGCCGGGATATCGGTGCGGGGCCCCGAAGGACCCCGCACGCTGGTGGACAAAGCAGATCAGGCGGCGAAGAACGATGCGTCTTCGCCAGCGGGAGCATCGGCGGGCGCATCGGCGGGCGCATCGGCGGGCGCACCGGGACGAGGGCCGCGGAGGCGGCGCTTCGGTCCGTGCTTGCGTTCCGGCGTGAAGTTCTCGTCGGCGGCGCGAATGGCCCGGACGGTGGTCGCGCCGTCCTCGACGACCTGAACGATATGCGCGCGGTCCCCGGCCTTGATGTCCGACACGGACGCCTGCTCGCCGTTGCGCATGACCTTGGTGTCGCCGGTCGCGGTGACGGTGACCGTTTCGTCGTCGACCCGTTTGATCGTAACGGTGTTGCCGCTCACCGAGGTGACCTCACCGAAGTCGGCGATGACCGTGGCGAACCCATCCGCGGTCTGCACTTTGGTCTCCGAATGGATTGCGCGGTGACGGAGCCCGGCGGGCTTGTCGGCGCGGGCTCGGGGCGCATCGCCCGGCGACGGGCTGCCGCTCGGATCGCCCGACTGGCCGAAGGCGGCCGCCGCCATTGCGACGACGCCGACGAACGCGAGGGCGATTGCCGTCTTGAGTCCGGTCTTCATCAGTGGTCTCCTTCTCTCGATTCCGTCGTGCTCTAGTAAGCGGCACGGATGTGAGACCCGCCTGCGGATCGTGTGAAGCGAGTGTGAAATTCGCCTCAGGGTTCCTGTTTGGCGGCATTCGTCCCGGCCACGAGGCGAGAATCCGGCTCGCCGGCAGCGGCCGGCCGCCGAGCCAGCAGCGCGGCCGCGGCGACGATCACGGCTGCGGCTCCGGCGAGCACGACCCACCCGCCGAGCCCGGCGCGGGCTGCGAACTCGCTTCGAACGGCCTCGCCGTCGACCTCGAGCATGCGGGCCAGCACGCGAGAGGATGCATCCCGGACGCGTAGCAGATACACGCCGGCCAGCGTTGCCGCGATGGCCGCCGCGATCGCAGCACCGGCAGCCAGATCCCGAGCGCGCAGATGCACGTAGGCAACCACGAGCGCGAGCGCGACCGCGCCGCACAGGATCGTGATCTTGCCGCCGGCATCCAGCCCGAGTTCGGTGAGCGGCCGCAGGGGGGAGGCGACGTGCACCCACGGAGCAGCCGACCCGGCGACGATTGCGAGCGCCCCGGCCGACCACAGCGCAAGCCGCCGGTCTTCCACGAGCGCGGCCAGGAAGCGGATCATTCCCAGGCTCCCTCGTCGCGCGGATGCTGTTCGGGCGGGCCTTCGGGCATCGACAGGCGCGGAGCCGATCGAGCCCCGGTCAGCAGCCATACGGCGGCGGCGATCATGCCGAGACCGCCGAGCATCGCGATCAGCGGCGCGGCGGTGGGGGCGCCGAACGTGACCCGGCCGGGCGTCGTCCCCGGGACCCATGCGTCGGGAACCGACAGCAGCCCGCGTGTCAGCACCGCAATCGACGCGACCATGACGCCGGATGCGGCAAGGAGCGCCGACGCGCCGAGCCTGGGCTTGGCTGCGAGCATCGGCGCCAGCAGCGCTGCCGCCGCGCCGGCGATCCCGAAGAGCGCAAGCGATCCGTCTTGCGTCGTTCCGGCCAGGTTCCGTGGCCCGTTGATCTCGACCTGGGCTCCGTCGACAGTGACGAACATCGCATCGGTGGTCACGGTGCGCCAGGTTGCGCTCGCGGCCGCGATCGCCACGACCGAGGCGGCGAGGCCGGCTGCGGCGCCGAGCACGAGCCGCGCGCGAAGGCTCACGGCGCGGCGAGCTCCTCGGCTGCGCGGATCGCGGTTAGCAACGCGCGAGCCTTGTTGCGGCACTCGGTCTGCTCGGCCTGCGGGTCGGAGTCGGCGACGATGCCGGCGCCGGCCTGCACGTAGGCCGTCCCGCCGGTGATCAGCGCCGTCCGCAGCGTGATGCACGTGTCGAGGTTGCCGCTGAAGTCCAGGTAGCCGACGGCGCCCGCATAGGGACCGCGTCGCGTCGGTTCGAGCGAATCGATGATCTCCATCGCGCGGATCTTCGGGGCACCCGACACGGTGCCGGCCGGAAAGGACGCTTTCAGCGCGGTCATGGCGCTCGTTCCGGGCCGCAATGCGCCGCGGACTTCGCTCACGATGTGCATCACATGGCTGTAGCGTTCGATCGCCATGAGTTCGGCGACGCGAACGGTGCCCGGCGTGCACACGCGCCCCAAGTCGTTGCGCGCCAAGTCCACCAGCATCACATGCTCGGCGCGCTCCTTCGGATCGGCGAGCAGTTCGTCGGCGAGCTTGGCATCCTCGTCTTCGGTGCGGCCTCGCCAGCGCGTCCCGGCGATCGGCCGCTGCACCGCTTCGCCCTCGACCACCTTCAAGAGCGGCTCCGGCGAGGAGCCGACCACGGACAGGCCGGGATACTGCAGGAAGAACATGTACGGGCTCGGGTTGATCAGGCGGAGGACGCGATACACGTCGAACGGGTCGGCGGTGGTGTCCATCTCGAATCGCTGCGAGAGCACAACCTGAAAGACGTCGCCGGCGGCGATGTGCTCCTTTGCCGTCTCGACCATGCGATGAAACGTCGCGGGATCCATGTTCGAGCGAACGCCGTGCGGTTCCGCGTCGAGCCGCGGCGAGACCGGTGTGGAATGCGTCGGCGTCGACGCGAGCCGTTCGACGATCGCCTCGGCGCCGGCGACGGCCTCGTCGTACTGCCCTTCCGGATCGTCCCCGATCGCCACGTTGCTGATCACAGTCATCCGCTGCCGCAGGTGATCGAACACCAGCAGTCGTCCGATGAACAGCATGGCCATCTCGGGAAGCCCGAGGTCGTCGGCGGTGGTCTGCGGCAACCGCTCGATATAGCGCGCGACGTCGTAGCCCAGGAAACCGACCGCGCCGCCGTGCAGCGGCGGCAGACCGGGAAGCGTCGGCGCACGGAACGCCGCGACCGCGGCCGCCAGCGCTTCAAGCGGGTTTCCCGCATCCGACAGGCCTGCCGGCGCGGCCCCCTCCAGATGCACGGCGCCGTCGCGCGCCGTCATCACCAGGAACGGGTCGACGCCGATGAACGAGTAGCGTCCCCACCGTTCCCCGTGCTCGACCGACTCGAGCAGAAAGGAGTTCGGCGACGCCCCCAGCTTTCGGTATGCGCCTACGGGCGTTTCGAGGTCGCCGAGCACTTCGCGCCACACGGGGACGAGCGTGTGCGTCGCCGCGAGGCGGACGAACTCTTCCCGGCTCGGCTGGTACGCAACTCCCACGACGCTAGCCCCCGATCGAGCGGAAGAAGCAGGACCGCTCGCCCGTGTGGCACGCCGGCCCGGCGGCCTCTACCTTCACCAGCAGCGTGTCCGCGTCGCAGTCGAACAGGACTTCCTTGACGGCTTGCGTGTTGCCCGACGTGGCGCCCTTGTTCCACAGCTCCTGCCGCGACCGGCTCCAGAACCAGGTCGTCCCGGAATCCAACGTTCGCTGGAGCGATTCGGCGCTCATCCAGGCGACCATCAGCACCTCGCCGGTGTCGTGCTGCTGCACCACCGCCGGAATCAAGCCGTTGGAATCGTAGGTCAGATCGGGGATCGCGCTCATGATTCCTCCATGCTACAGCCGCATCGGAAGGCCGGCGGCGGCGCAATGCTCCTTCACGTCGCGAATCCGCATCTCGCCGAAATGAAACACGCTCGCCGCGAGCGCGGCGTCGCACCGGCCGTCGGTGAGCGCCTCCACGAAATGATCCGGCGTCCCGGCGCCGCCCGAAGCGATGACCGGTACGCCGACCGCGTCCGCCACGGCGGCGCACAACGCGACGTCGTAACCGTCCTTGGTTCCGTCGCCGTCCATGCTGGTGAGCAGGATCTCGCCGGCGCCGTGCTCTCCTGTCGCGCGCTGCGCCCAGTCGACGGCATCGATACCGGTCGGCGTGCGGCCGCCTTCGACGACGACCTCCCATCCGCTTTCGCGCCGCCGCGCGTCGATGGCGATCACGATGCACTGCGCGCCGAACTCGTCGGCCGACGCGCGCAGCACGCCCGGATCGCGGACGGCGGCGGTGTTGAACGAGACCTTGTCGGCACCGGCGCGCAACATCCGTTGCACGTCGCCCGCCGCGCGAATCCCGCCGCCCACGGTCAACGGAATGAAGACCTGCTCGGCGGTGCGCCGCACGACCTCGATCATGGTGTCGCGTCGCTCGACGCTGGCGGTGATGTCCAGGAAGACCAGTTCGTCGGCGCCTTCCCGGTCGTAGATCGCAGCCATCTCGACCGGGTCGCCGGCGTCGCGGATGTCGATGAAGTTGATGCCCTTGACGACGCGGCCGGCGTCCACGTCCAGGCACGGAATGATGCGCCGCGCGAGCGTCACGACGCGGCCGCCCGGATCGCGTCGGGAAGCGTGAACGCACCGGCATAAAGCGCTTTGCCGACGATGCACTCGCCGACGCCGAGTCGCGCCAGGGCGCGCAGATCGTCCAGCGAGGACACGCCGCCGCTCGCCACCACCACGGCCGGAGTGCGGCTCATCACGTCGGCGAGCAGATCCAGGTTCGGACCCGACAACATCCCGTCGCGTGCGACGTCGGTGACGACGTAGGTTCGCACGCCGGCATCGTCGAGCGCAGCCAGCGCCGGATGCAGTTCGCCCGCGTCCTCGGTCCACCCGCGCGCCTGCAGTCGCGTGCCCCGCACGTCCAGGCCGATCGCGACCCCATCGCCGTGCTCGCCGACGACCCGCGCGACGAACGCGGGATCGCCCAGCGCGCGCGTGCCGATCACGATCCGCGCCGCCCCGGCCTCGAGCGCGGCGCGAACCGCGTCCTCGTCGCGGATCCCCCCGGAAATCTCGACCTTCAAGCCGACGGCGTCCACGACTGCGCGGATCGCATCGCGGTTGCGGGGCACCCCGTCCAGTGCGGCGTCCAGGTCCACCACATGAAGCCATTTCGCTCCGTCGGCTTCGAAGCGCTTCGCGACGGCGACGGGATCGTCGTCGTAGACGGTCTCTTGATCGAAGTCGCCTTGGGTCAAACGCACGCAGCGGCCACCACGAAGATCGATCGCCGGCAGCACGATCATGCGCACATCCCGATGAAATTACGGAGCAGCGCGATCCCCGGGTCGGCCGACTTTTCGGGATGGAATTGGGTCGCCACGACGTTGTCGCGGGCCGCTGCGCAGGCGAACTCGACGCCGTAGTCGGTCGTCGCGGCAATGTCGCCGGCATCGGCCGGATCCGGATAATACGAGTGGACGAAGTAGAACCGCGTTCGCGCCCGGATTCCCTCGAAGATGGGCTGCGTTTGGCCGGGCACGACCTCGTTCCAGCCGATGTGCGGAATCTTTCGGTCCCCGGCGAAGCGGCGAACCGTTCCCGGCAGCACGCCCAGACCGGGCGCAGCCGCCTCTTCGCTCGAGGCGAACAGCACTTGCAGCCCCAGGCAGATCCCGAGGTACGGCTTTCCGTCCTCGATCCATCGCGCGATGTCGTTCACGCGCGAACCCAAGTTGGCGACGCACGATCCGAAATGGCCCTGACCGGGAACGACGAGTCCGTCGGCACCGGCCGGCACGTCTTCGACGACGTCCACCGCTGCGCCGGCCTTCTCAAGCGCTTTCGCGACCGACCGAAGGTTTCCCATCCCGAAGTCCAGGACGGCGATTCGCGTCACAGGCGTCCCTTCGTCGACGGCACGCCTCGCCCGCCGGTCTGCGCGCATGCCTCCCGCAGGGCGCGCGCGAGCGCCTTGAACTCGGCCTCGACGATGTGATGCGGGTTCTTTCCGGCGAGCAGGTTGACGTGGATGGTCATGCCGCCGGCTTGCGCGAACGCGCGCAGAAACTCCTCGGTGAGCCGCGTGTCGTAGGCGCCGATCAGCTTCGCCTTCGCGTCCACGTCGTGAACCAGATACGGGCGCGACGACACGTCCAGCGCGACGCGAACGAGTGCTTCGTCGAGCGGCACCAGCGCCGCGCCGAACCGGCCGATGCCGGTCTTGTCGCCGAGCGCGTCGGCGACCGCTTCCCCGATCGCGATCCCTGTGTCTTCGACGGTGTGATGCGCGTCAACCTCCAGATCGCCTTTCGCGCGAATCTTCAGGTCGAAGCCGGCGTGCTTGCCGAGCTGCTCGAGCATGTGATCGAAGAAGGGCAACCCCGTCTTCGCCGTCGCGGTCCCGTCGCCGTCCAGCCTCAGCTCGACGGTGACGTCCACTTCCTTCGTGGCGCGTCGCACGGTTGCGGCGCGAGCGACCCTACGCTTCTTCGCCGGCATTCAGCACACTCCTCAAGGTCTCGACGAACGTCGCGTTCTGATCGGCGGTTCCGACGGTCACGCGCAGGCAACGCTCAAGGCCCGGGACGCCCGAGAAGTCGCGCACGAGCACGCCGGCCGCGGCGAGCCGGCGCCACACCGGCGTGGCTTCGACGGGGGTGCGCAGCAGCAGGAAGTTCGCGTCGCTCGGGAAGACCTCGATGCCGGGGACCCGCGCAAGCTCCTTGGCGAGCCGTTCGCGTTCCATCACGATCTCGGTGACGGCCGCGAGCGCGGCCTGTGCGTGACGCAGAACCGTCTCGCCGATGAGCTGCGTCGTCGCCGACAGGTGGTAGGGAAGCCGAGCGACTTGGATCGCCTCGACCAGCCACGGATGAGCGAGCAGATAGCCCAGTCGCACGCCGGCAAGCCGCCAGGACTTGGAAAAGGATCGAACGACGACGACGCGATCGTGCTTGCCGGCCAGTCCCAGCGCGGACACGCCGCCGAACTCGCCGTATGCCTCGTCGACCACGACCAAACCCGAGCCGGCGGACAACGCCGCCTCCACTGCTTCGACCGGCTGGGCGTTGCCGGTGGGATTGTTCGGCGAGCAGACGAACGTCAGGGCGGGCTCGGATTCGGACACCGCGGCCGCGACCGCGGTCGGATCCAAGATCCACGGTTCATCGATCTGCCGTCGCACGACTCCGGTGCCGGTCACGAGCGCGATGTGCGAGTGCATCGCGTAGGTCGGCTCGAACAGCAGCGCGCGCCGGCCCGCGCCGCCGAAGGCGAGCATGAGCGTCTGGATGATCTCGTTGGATCCGTTGGCCGCCCACACTCCGTCGGCCGGCCACTCGTTGCGCTCCGACAATGCTCGTCGCAGCCCCTGCGCGTCGCGATCGGGATACCGGTTCAGGGGAAGGCGCCGCACGCCCTCCGCCACCTCGGCCATGACTTTGTCCGGCGGCGGGTACGGCGACTCGTTGGTGTTCAGACGGATCGGCGCGTCATCCTGCGGCGCGCGGTACGGCGGCAGCTTCGCCAAGTCGTCGCGCAACTCGAACGGCCGGCGGGCGCCGCTGCTCACAGAGGCTCCCCGGCGGCCGGCGATTCGGGCGCTTCGTGCGCGGAACCGTCCTGGCTCATCGACGAGTGGATGTGATCGAGCCGCACGTTCAAAGCGCGCGCGTGCGCGTCGAGGCCTTCTTCGCCGGCGATCGCCACGGCCCATGGAGCGACCCATTCGATGCCGGCCGGCTCGAATCGAATCGTCGCGGTGGACTTGATGAAGTCGGAGACGCGCAGCGGCGAAGCGAATCGCGACGCCCCGGCAGTCGGCAGCACGTGATTGGTTCCCGCGACATAGTCGCCGAGCGAGACCGGCGACCAGACGCCGATGAAGATCGCGCCGGCGTTCGAGATCTTCGGCAGCCACGAGTCGGCATCGACCAGCGCCAGCTCGAGATGCTCCGGCGCGAAGGCGTCGACGACTTCAACTGCCTGCTCGAGCCCGTCGACCAGGATCGCCCTTCCGTAGGTCCGCAACGCCGATTCGATGTCGGCGGCGCGCGACGCGGCCGCGACCTCTTTCGGGAGCAGATCGTTGATCGCGTCGATAAGCGCCCGCGACGGCGTCACCAGCAGACACGTCGCCAGCGGATCGTGCTCGGCTTGCGCAACCAGGTCGGCCGCGAGGAACTCGGGAGGCGCGGTGCCATCGGCGATGATCGCGACCTCGGTCGGACCGGCGAACGAGTCCACGCCCACGTCCATCGCGACTTCGTGCTTGGCGAGCGTCACCCAGATCGAGCCCGGGCCAACGATCTTGTCCACGCGGCGGATGCTCTCGGTTCCGTAGGCCATGGCGGCGACGGCCTGCGCCCCGCCGCACGCGTAGACTTCGTCGACCCCGGCGATCGCGCACGCGGTGAGCGTGGCGGCATGCACGCGTCCGTCGGCGGACGGCGGGACGCACACCGCGATCTCGGACACCCCGGCCGCCCGCGCAGGGATCGCGGTCATCAGCACGGTCGAGGGATAGGCCGCGCGGCCCCCTGGGACGTAGCAGCCGGCGCGGCGGATCGGGCGCGTCTCTTCGCCGACCTGCGCGTGGCCGGGCCCGATGCGCCAAAACGGCGCGCGCTCTTCTCCGGCCTGACGCGCGTGATAGTCGTGGATGCGGGCGGCCGCCGACTCGAGCGCGTCGCGAAGCGACCCCGGACATTCGTCGAGCGCCTGCTCGATCCGCCATTCGGGGATGCGCAAATAGTCCACGCGCTCGCGCCCGAAGCGCATCTCGCATTCGATCAGGCCCGCGTCGCCGCGTTCGCGAACGGTCCGTACGACCTCGCGGACGGCCGTTCGAGCCGCACCCAGATCGGCTGTGGCGCGCGGCATCATCGGCGACGGGTCGCCGGTGAATCCCCGCAGATCGACGATTTCGAGCATCGGATCGGGATTCTAGCCGAGCGGGCCGAGCCGCTCCCCGCGGTTTGTCGAGGCGAATCGCGGTGTGCCGAGGCGGCTCGCGCGACCGTCACACGACGGGACGATCCGGCACAGGAGGGCGATACGGCGCGTCGACACCCGCGCCCGCCGCGTTTCTCGCTGTGAGAGAATGACACGATTTCGCGGCGCGATCGGTGCGGCGCTGGCGCTCGTCGCCGCGCTCTCTCTTGCCGTACCCGGGGGCGCCGTCCCCGAGGGCGCCGTCGCCGGTGGCTCCACTCCCGGCGGCCGCGTGCTCGTCTCGTTCCACCGCGGGGCCGACCCGGCCGCGGCCCACCGCGCCGTGGGGGCGGTCCGGCTGCGAACACTCGAGGCGCCCGGCAGCTGGGATCTGGTGGCTCTGCCCGAATCGATTCCCGCAGCCGACGCGATCGCCGCCTACCGCAGGTTTCCCGGCGTGCGCTCGGCCGAACCGGATGCGGCCGCGCGCGCCGCGGCCGAACCCGGCGATCCGTGCCTGTGGACGCCGTGCGGCGGGACCGCGCAATGGAACGCGAGCATGATCGAGGCGCCGCTTGCCTGGCAGGCGTTTCCGACGATGACCGCGCAGGAGCGCCTGTCGTCGGATCCGGTGCTCGTCGCCGTCCTCGATTCGCGCATCGACGCGACGCATCCCGATTTCGCGAACGCCGGCGGATCGTCGAGCGACGCCACCTTCGGCGGACAGATCGACTGGTCCGCGCAACGATCCTGGGTCGAGCCGTCGAAGCGAGCGGGAACGCTCGCCTGGCACGGCACCTTCGTCGCCGGGATCCTGGCGGCCGCCGCCGGCAACGACGCCGACATCGCCGGCATCGCCTATCCCTCGCTGATCCTGCCCTACGAAGTGCTCGATGGAAGCGGATCGACCACCGCGTCGACCGTCGCCGAGGCGATCACCGCGGCGCATCGCGCCGGCGCGCGCATCATCAACGTGTCGCTCGGCTTGAGCGAGCCGTCGCAGGCGGTGCGCGACGCGCTCATCGCCGCGACGTCGGAACCCGGCGCCGCGCTGGTGGTCGCCGCGGCCGGCAACAACACCGACGACGAGCCCTTCTACCCCGCCTCGTATCCGGAGGCGATGAGCGTGGCCGGCGTCGACGCCGCGGGCGGCCGGGCATCATGCTCCAACTACAACGACAACGTCTCGGTCGCCGCCCCGGCCCGCAACGTCCTTTCCCTCGCACCGATGCCCACGCGCCTCCGCACGATCGATTGCGGCACCTCGGCGGCCGCCCCGCACGTCGCCGGCGTCGCGGCGCTTCTGGTCGCGCAAGACCGCTCGCGCACCGCCGCGCAGGTGCGTTCGCTCATCGAGCGGACCGCGACCGACGACGCGCAGCATCCCGGATGGGATCCCCGGTTCGGACACGGCATCGTCAACGCCGACCGCGCGATCCGCGACGGCGCCACCGCCACGACCGAGTCGGTGGACGCGGCGATCCCGCCGCGCGACGCGACCACGACGACGATTACGGCCGTCGCGCGATCGCCGAAGGGCGTGTCCGCCGCAGAGGTATACGTCGATGCGCCGGGCAATCCGTCGGCTCGTTTCGCGCTGCGTCCGGCCGACGGCGCCTGGGGAGATCAAACCGAGGACCTGGTCGGTGAGATTCCGGTTGCGAGCGACTCTCCGCCGGTCCGCACGCTCTACGTTCGCGCGTGGGACGGAGCGTGGGGGGGAGCCGCCCGCGGCGCGGCGGTGACCGATCGCGAACCGCCTCGCATCACGAACGTGCGAGCCGACACGGTCGTGCGCGTCCAAGCGAAGCGCGCCTCGATCACGTTCACGCTTTCCGACGACACCTCGGACTGGTTCGCGTATTCGGTGGACGTGACCGGAGCGGACGGGGTGACCGTCGTGTGGGCATCGGGGCCGCGCCAGTCCGGACCGGGCGCGCAATCGGTCTACTGGGATCCGCCGCCGCTTCCGTCCGGCCCACCCGGTCCGCACCGGATCGAGATCTGGGCGTGGGACCGGTCGGGCAATCCGGCGATCGCGACGGCACAGACGATCGTCGTCTGAGGGAGCGCTACGGTCGGGTGCGGACCGATTCGAGCAGGCGGCCCGCAAGCGCGCGGATCTCGGTCGCCGCTTCGCGCAGATCGGCGATCTCTCGCTCGGCGTCGTCGAGGTCGTCGCTCGACATGCGCTTGATGGTCTGACCGAGCAGCGTCGCGCGAAGTTCGGCGGATCCCGCAACCTCGGTCAACTCGTCCATCGTCATGCGGTAGAGCAGCCGGATGCGCCGGTCGCTCGGCTCGTCGACCGTCGGCATCGACGGCGCTCGTTCCTCGCGTTCGGTCGGCACCGGAATGTTGCCGGCGAAGGCTTGCAGATGCCTCTCGAGCCGCTCGCCACGAGGAATCCCGAGCTTGCGCCGGATCGCCTGCTTATGACTCTCGAACGTGCCCGACGCGATGCCGAGCCGCTCGCATGCTTGCGATGTCGGAACTCCTTCGATGACCAGCGCGACGACACGCCACTCTCTCGGCGTGAGTCGCTCGGCACGGGATTCGAGCTCACTCATGGCGCGGTCACTCTACGCGAGATGGGGAGAAAGGTGACGGAAGGTCGCTATTCGACGGCACCCGATCCCAGGATCGCTTTGAGCTCCGCGTATAAGCCCGTGCGACGCTCAACCTGGAACTCGTCCGACAGCCGCATTACCTTGGTGGCGCCACCCCCGCTGGTCAGATGCAGATGCACCGGGGTCGGACCGGGATGGGAACGGAGCACGGCCGCGAGATCGGCGACGAAGGACGGATCGCCGGCTCGTTCGGCCGACAGGCGAAGCACGAGCGTGGCGTCGGCGGCCCGGACCGGCGTGCGGCGGCGTGCCCCCGCGGCGCGGCGGGCCTGTTCGAGCACGGCGCCGCCGGAGACCGGTTTCGGTTCGCCCTCCGCGACGCACCCCGCGGCCGAATCGCCCACCGCGAGCACCGGCCTGGTGATCTCTTGCGCCACGATCTTGCGGGGATCTTCGCGCATGTCCACCTTGCCCTTGACCACGACGATCGCGTCCTGCGCGATGACCTCGGCCGGCAGGGTCATGTAACTGGACGGGAAGACGACGACGTCGATCGCGCCGGCGAGGTCTTCGATCGTGAGCACGCCCATCGCCTCACCCTTCTTCGTGAACTTCTTCTGCACGCGCGAGATGATGCCGCCGATGGTCACCGTCCGCCCCTCTTCCAGCGTCTCGACGTCGGCGATCTGCGTATCGCACAGCGCACGCAGCGATGCTTCGACCCCGAGGAGCGGATGATCCGAAACATAGAGGCCGAGCATTTCCTTCTCGGCCGTCAACAGCGCCCGCTTGTCGATAATCGCTCCCGACGAGGACGGCTCGGCCACGGTTGTCATCGACTGCCGCTCGTCCGCGCCGAACAGCGACGACTGACCGGCCGCTTCGTTGCGGCGATCCTCGGCCGCAGCGTCGAGCATCTTGGCCGCCGCCTCGGACAACCCGAGCGTCGGCAAGCCGCTGCGCTTGTCGGTCCCCCATTCCAGATAGGCCGCTCGCTTGGCCGCGCCCTCGTCCCAGAGCGAGTCGAACGCCCCGGCCTTCACGAGCGCCTCCACGACGCGCTTGTTGAGCACCGTCGCGTCGACGCGATGACAGAAGTCGGTGAACGTCGCGAACGGGCCGCGCTCGTGCCGTTCCTCCACGATCAGCGCGACGACGTTCTCGCCGATGTTTCGAACGGCGGAAAGACCGAAGCGGATCTCGCCGTCCTTGGTCGGCGTGTAGTCCGAATCGGACAGGTTGACGTCGGGGGGATGCACGCGAATGCCGAGCGCCCGGCACTCGGCCAAGTACAGGGCGCTGCGATCCTGATTGCCGCGAACGCTCGTCAGCAGTGCCGCGAAATACTCAACCGGATACGTCGCTTTCAGATACGCCGTCTGATACGCAATCAACGCGTACCCACACGAGTGGCTCTTGTTGAAACCGTACCCTGAGAATTCGTCGATGAGCGTCCACAACGTGGTGCCGAGCTGCTGGGTGTAGCCTTTCGCGACGCATCCGGCGATGAACTTCTCCTTCTGCGCGTGCATCACATCCGCGATCTTCTTGCCGATCGCCTTGCGGAGCGTGTCCGCTTCGGCCATCGAGAACCCGGCCATGTCGACGGCAATCCGCAGCGCCTGCTCTTGGTAGAGGATGATCCCGAACGTCTCCCGCAGGATCGGCTCGAGATCAGGATGCGGAAAGGTGACCGGACGGTTGCCGTGCTTGCGCTCGGCATATTCGACGTGCATCCCTTGACCGAGCGGCCCCGGCCGATACAACGCGACGAGCGCCATGACATCTTCGAAGCAGTCCGGCCGCAGCTTTTTTACCAGCTCGCGCATGCCGGGCGACTCCAGCTGGAACACGCCGATCGTGTGGCCGGCGGTGAGCATGCCGAACGTCGCCGCATCTTCGAGCGGCACATTGTCCACATCCAGATCGACACCGCGTCCCCGTTTCAGGTTGGCGACCGTGTCGGTGAGCACGGTGAGGTTTCGCAGGCCGAGAAAGTCCATCTTCAACAGGCCCAACGACTCGACACCGCCCATCTCGTACTGGGTGACGATGCCTCCGCCGTTGGCTTCGTCGGCGCGCTTGAGCGGCACGTACTCCACGATCGGACGATCCGCGATGACGACCCCGGCTGCGTGCACGCTGACCTGGCGGCGCAGCCCTTCCAAGGTGCGCGCGATGTCGATCACCTGACGCGACATGTCCTCGTCTTCGTAGGCCTTGCGCAGCTCCGATGCGTTCTGATACGCGTCGTTGCGCGCGACTTCCTTGTCCGGCCAGGCGATCGCCTTTTCGAAGCACGCGGCCAGCGGGGCTTCTTTGCCGAGGATCGCCGGCGGATACATCTTCGCGAGCCGGTCCCCGACCACGTACGGCAGGTCGAGCACGCGCGCCGCATCGCGGATCGCCTGCTTCCCTTTGATGGTCCCGAAGGTAATGATCTGTGCGACGTGGTCTTCGCCGTACTTCTCGGTCGCGTAGCGGATCACCTCACTGCGCCGGCGCTCGTCGAAGTCCATGTCGATATCGGGCATCTGCCGGCGTTCCGGGTTGAGGAACCGTTCGAAGATCAATCCGTAGCGCATCGGATCCAGGTCGGTGATGCGCAAGCAATACGACACCACGCACCCGGCCGCGCTGCCGCGGCCGGGACCGACGCGGATGCCGCGCGAACGAGCGAACGCGATCAGATCGGCGACGATCAGGAAGTAGCCGGCGAAGCCCATCGAGATGATCACGTTCAGCTCGTGCTCGATGCGTTCGCGGTGCTCAGCCGGCAGATGCTCGCCGTAGCGCTGCGCAGCGCCCTCATAGGTCAGCCGCCGCAGATAGTCCTGTTGGGTCTCGCCGCCCGGCGGATGGAACGGCGGCAGATGCAGATTCCCGAACTCGATCTCGATCGTGCAGCGTTCGGCGATATCGAGCGTGGCGTCGCACGCGTCCCGATGGTCGGCGAACAGGGTGCGCATCTCCTGCGGGTTCTTCAGGTAGAACTCTTGGCCGTCGAATTTGAAGCGGTTCGGCTCGTTGACCTTCGCGTTCGTCTGGATGCACAGCAGGACGTCGTGCGCGGCGGCATCGGCCTTGCGCGTGTAGTGCAAGTCGTTGGTCGCGACCGTGCGCAGCCCGGTGCGACGCGAGATGTCCAGGAGCTGCGGGAAGACCTTGTGCTGATCCGCGATCCCATGATCTTGCAACTCGACGTAGACGTTTTCGGGGCCGAAGATGTCGGCGTACTCGCCGGCGCTGGCGGTGGCGGCTTCGACGTCGCCGTTCTTGAGATGCTCGTTGACCTCGCTCGCCAAGCATCCGGTGAGCGCGATGATGCCCTCCGAGTGGGCGGCAAGGACCTCTTTGTCCACGCGCGGCCGGTAGAAGAATCCGTCCAGATGACCCGCCGACACGATCTTCATCAGGTTTCGGTAGCCCTGATCGGAGGTCGCGAGCACCGTCAGATGCCGCGAGCCGTCCTTTTCGCGCGAGGACTTCTCGAACCGGGAGCGCATGGCGACGTACAGCTCGGCGCCGATGATCGGCTTCACGTCCGCCGCGCGGCACTCGCGATAGAAATCCAGCGCCGCGTACATGTTGCCGTGGTCGGTCATCGCGATCGCCGGCATGCCCATCGCCGCCGTCTCGCCGATCAGTTCCTTGATTCGCGCGGCGCCGTCCAAGATCGAATACTCGGTATGGACGTGCAGATGGACGAAGGAGTCCGTCATCCGGCTCTCACCAACTCACCACGCTGATTCACCCACCCCTCGGCCCGGTTCGCCGGGCCCGAACGTCATGGCGGCGGACCCGGCCGACGTGGCCGATGCCGCCGCGCGCATGCATACGAAAAGATAGGGAAGGCTTGTCTCCGCGGAATTACAGCCGTGTCATTCCGCGTGATCCAGACTACCCGCCGGGCGCGCCGCCTTCAAGAACGTGAAGAACGCGAACGCCGGGTGACGCGGAGAAATTTTCGAAAATCACAGCCCTGTAACCTGTCGGCCCCGGGTGTTACGCTCCGACCGACGATGGACGAACTGATTCTGGACCTGCCCGCCGCCGCTCCCCCGGCCCCGCCCGGCTCGCGGCTGTCCTATTCAAGCCTGTCCACTTACGAAACCTGCGGCCTGCAGTACAAGTTTCGCTATCTGGACAAGCTGCCCTCGCGGCCGTCGCCGATCCTGTCCTTCGGGAACTCGCTCCACGAAGCCCTTCGCCGCTGGTACAACCAGCCGGTCCCGGTTCCGCCGCCCGTCGAAGAGATGCTTGCTCACCTGGACGACGTCTGGGACGAATCGCAGTTCCCGAACCCCGCGGCGAACCGCTCCTATAAGGACCACGGCCGCCAGGTCCTGACCGCCTTCCATCAAGCGAATGCGCCGTCCTTCCAGATCCCCGTCGCGCTCGAACAGCGATTCGAGATCGACGTCGAAGGCGTGAAGGTCTCGGGCGTGATCGACCGGATGGACCGCCACCCCGACGGCACCTACGAAATCATCGACTACAAGACCAACCGGCGACTGCCACCCCTCTCGCGCATCGAGCAGGACCTGCAGCTTTCCATCTATTACATGGCCGCCTGGGAGGTTTGGGGCATCCGCCCGGACAAGCTCACCCTGTATTTCCTGCTGCCGGGCCAGCCGCTATCCGGAATCCGCACCCCCCAGGACGCGGTCGCCGTGCGCGAGCGGATCCTTCGCGTCGCCGAACAGATCCGCGGCGGCAACTTCGCGCCCCGCGACAACCCGCTGTGCAACTGGTGCGACTTCCAGCCGCGCTGTCCACTCTGGTCCCACCAGTACGGACCCCCCGGCGACGCCGATGCCGGCATCCAGCCGCTCGTGGACGAGTGGATCGGCCGCAAGAAGCGCATGCTGCAGGATTGGCGCCGCCTGGAAGAGATCGCCCCGGCGATCCACGAGCACTGCGAGCAAAACGACCTGCAACGGCTGTTCGGAAAGGGCGGTTCGGTGACGCGCTTCTCGCGGGCCGGCGACACCTTCGATCCGGCCGCGGTGCGCGACGCGCTCACGCCCGACTTGCTCGATCGAGTGCTCCGCATCGACGACGCGGCCGTGGGCGACCTGCTCGCCGGCGATCTCCCAGACGAAGTTCGCGCCCGGATCGAACAAGCGCGAGTCGAGCGAGCGGTATGGGCCTTGCGGCTGCGTGAAGACCGGAAACGCTAGACGTCCCGGCCGGCGGCGGTCCGCCGGAAGGTCATGATCCCGGCAGCGACCGCATCGCCACTCGCGACGGCGCCGGTGCTGCGAACGACGCTTCCGTCTGCGTCCGCCTCGCTCGAAGTCGCATCGATTCGGACCGTTCCGTATTCGTGTGCGACCCAGTGCGCCTCGGCCGCATCAGTCGCGATCCAATCGACCTCGACCCGCACCGAGCGAGTCGTCGCGCTGATCGCGTCCGTCAACGGCACCGTCGCGCGCAACGAGGCGCCGCCGGCATCGAACCGAATCCCGCGCGTGAGCGCATGGCCGGTCGAAGACTCGAACAGCGCGCCGGTGCATGCGTCGGCTTTGACGATGGAAACCCACGCCACGGACGCCCCGGCGGGCGTTCCCGGCGGATCGATCACTTGCGACCGTTCGGCCAGCACGTGCACGAACCATTGGACGCATCCGCTCGCACCCGACCACTGCGCCCATGCGCGGTCGCCCCGAACGATCTGCACCCCGGCCGCCCGCACAGGCCCGGTGATCGAAACGGCGAATACGACCGCGCACACAACCGCGACGCCTCGAATTCTCCTCACGCTTGCTGTATCGGCAAGGGCTTGAGCGGCGCCGGCTACGGCGCACCGCGCGCGATGCGGAGTGCTCGCGACAAATCCTCCGGAATCGGATCCTCGAACGCCAGCGGCTCGCCCGTCGATGGATGGGCAAGCTCCAAGCGGGCGGCATGCAGGAACGGCCGCTCCAACCCCAGCCGCGCCGCGAGCTTGCGCCCGCGTCCGTAGACGGGATCGCCGGCGACGGCGTGGCCGATCTCGGATAGATGAACGCGAACCTGATGCGTCCGGCCGGTCTCGATTCGCACCTCGAGCAGCGAAACCTCGCCGAGCCGTTCGAGCACGCGATAATGGGTGACGGATTCGCGCCCCCCTGCGACGACTGCCATCTTCTTGCGATGCCGCGGCGACCGGCCGATCGGCGCGTCGATCGTGGCGGTCTCGCTCGACGGCTCGCCTTCCACCAGCGCCACGTAGGTGCGCCGCACCTCGCGCGCCGACAGCATCGCGACCAGTCGCGCATAAACCTGTTCGTCTTTCGCCACGATCATCAGGCCGCTCGTTCCCGCGTCGAGCCGATGCACGATGCCAGGACGCCACACTTCGCCGCCGGCCGGGCGGCCGGCGCGGGCCAGCAACGCGTTGACGAGCGTGCCGCCGGGATGCCCCGGCGCGGGATGCACAACGAGTCCGGCGGGCTTGGACACAACCAAAAGCGCATCGTCCTCGTAGACGATCGGTACGTCGATGGCCTCCGGTTGCGGCTCGGCGATCGCCTCCGGTGGCAGCGTCGCCCGGACGCGCTGTCCTGCCTCCACTCGAAGCGACTTCGCGGCCTGGTGACCGTCCACGAGAACGTTCAGCGTCGCGGCGATCGTGCGAGAGATCCCGGCTCGCGCGGCCAGCACGACGTCGAGCCGGCGTCCGGACTCGTCGGCCGACACGTCGAACGACAGCTCGCTCACGGCGCGGCGGCGGCGTCGTCGCCCGCGGCGGCAGCGCGCTTGTCGGCGCGTTCGGCGCGAACGCTGTGCAGGAACAGCAGCGCCGCGCCGGTCACGACGCAGACGTCGGCGATGTTGAAGGTCGGCCAGACGCGAAAATCGATGAAGTCGATGACGTGCCCTTGGAACGCTGACGGCGGACGGAAGATGCGGTCGGCCAGGTTGCCGAGCGCTCCGCCGAGCACGAACCCGAGCGCGAACCCCAAGCCGGTCTCGCGAACCCGCCGCGCGTACCAAATGATGCCGGCCGAGATGGCGAACGCGAGGACGGTGAACAGCGCCGGAACGCGGGTGAAGAGGCTGAAGGCTGCTCCCGGGTTGCGTTGAAGCGTCCAGTGGAGCACGCCGTCGATGACGGGGACGGTGCCGCCTTCGGGCAACGTGGCGAGCGCCACGGCTTTGGTGACCTGGTCGGTGATCAGACCGGCGGCGGCGGTCAGCGACAGCGCAGCAACCGCGCGCCCGCTTATCTGATTCGCTCTTCCTGCTGTTTGCACGAGATGCACAGAACAGAGTACGGAAGCGCCTTGAGCCGCGCCTTGTCGATCGCGTTGCGACATCGCTCACACACGCCGTAGGTTCCTTCGTCGAGCTTGCGCATCGCGCTATCCACCTTGTCCATCAGGTCGCGAATGTTGTTCGACAGGGACAGATCGCGTTCGCGCTCGAACGTAAAGGTGCCGGAGTCGGCAAACTCCTCGTCGTAGGAGACTTCGCCGCTCATCTCAGACTGCGAAACGTTGAGCGAACCTGACTCGAGATCGTCGAACTCCTTCTCATAGGTCGCGCGATGATCGAGGAGCTCTTGCCGGACCGCCTCGAGCTCGTTCGGCGAAAACTTGGGTCGCCGAAGCCTGACCGGCTTCGGCGGCGCGGCGGCCTTTGCCGGTGGCGCGCCCGAAGCGACGGCCTTCGCGACGATCTTCTGCGCGGGCGCGAGCTTGGGAACCGGCGCCTTCTTCGCGGGCGCGGCCTTCTTCGCGGCCACCTTCTTTGCCGGCACCGGCTTCGCGGCGGGCTTCGCGGCCGGCTTCGTCGCGGGCGTCTTCTTCGCCGCAGCCGCGGGCTTCGTTGCGGCTGCCTTCTTGACCGGAACCGTTTTCGCGCCTGCCTTCTTCGCGTGCGTCTTCTTCACAGGCGCGCGGGCCGGCACCGCCTTCTTGGCTGCGGCGGTCTTGGTCTTCTTGGCGGGGCGAGCCACCCGGCTCCTCTCGTCCTGCGTGGGACGCCGCCGAACCGGCGACGATAGGAAACGTCCGGGGACAGGCCCCGGCCGACGGATGCCCGAAAGTAGCACCGCCCCCATGGGCTGTCAAGACACTCCTATAACAGCGTCCCGAGGCCCTCGGCGATGCGTTTCCGCAGGTCAAATGGGGTATGGCCGGGGACGAGGATGCGCTTGTCGCGACTGGTTGCCCCGCTCGCCAGGCGAACCGCGGAGCGCGGCAGGCCGAGCAGCTCGGCGACCCGGCGAAGCGCCTCCTCGGTTGCCTTGCCGGCTTCGGCGGGGGCGCGCACGCCCACGGCCAGCCGCCCGGCGGCCATTCGAACTCCGGCGCGCTTGGCACGCGGGGTCACGCGAATCCGCAGCACCGGGCCGCGGGCGGTTTCCTCGATGAGATCCCCGATGGTGCGCTCGGTCTGCTCGTCGCTCATGTGCACCAGATTATGATGCGCGCTCACACATGAGCGTCTTCCGACCGGTCGATTCGCGCGTCCGCTGGCCCGAACTGGAGCAGCGGGTGACGGACCGCTGGCGCGAACGAGACGTGTTCGCGCGCTCCCAGCATCTTCGCGAAGGCGGCCGGCGCTGGAACATCTACGAAGGCCCGCCGACCGCGAACGGGAAGCCGGGCGTCCACCACGTGCTGGCGCGCGTCTTCAAGGACCTGTTTCCGCGGTACCGCACCATGCGCGGCGACTGGGTTCCGCGCAAAGGCGGCTGGGACTGTCACGGCCTGCCGGTCGAGCTCGAAGTCGAAAAGGAGCTTGGCCTGTCGTCCAAGCGCGACATCGAAGGATTCGGGATCGAGGAATTCAACCGCCGCTGCCGCGAGAGCGTCCTGCGCTATGTCGGCGAATGGCGGCGGATGACCGAGCGGATCGCCTACTGGACCGACATGGACGATCCGTACTACACGATGTCCAACGACTACGTCGAGTCGGTGTGGTGGTCGCTCAAGAAGATCTACGACGATGGGCTGCTGTTCGAGGACTACAAGGTGACGCCCTACTGCGCGCGCTGCGGGACGCCGCTGTCGGACCACGAGGTCGCACAGGGCTATCAGACCGTCACCGATCCGAGCGTCTACGTCCGCTTCCCGCTGACCGACGAGCCCGGCACGTCGCTGCTGGTGTGGACGACGACGCCGTGGACGCTGATCTCGAACGCGGCCGCCGCGATCCATCCCGAGGTCCCCTACGTCGCCGTCCAATACGAAGCCGAGCGGCTGATCGTCGCCGAGCCCCTTGTTCACCGCCTGTTCGGCCCGGACGCCGTGGTGGTCGAGCACTACGAACCGGGATCCTTGGAAGGCCGCTCGTACACGCCGCCGTTTTCGTTCGCCCAGCCCGACAAGCGCGCCTGGTACGTGGTGGCGGCCGAATACGTCACGACCGAAGATGGCTCCGGGATCGTGCACACGGCGCCCGCCTACGGCGCCGAGGACATGGAGACCGGCCGCGCGAATGACTTGCCGGTCATCCACATGGTGGACGGTGAAGGAAAGTTCGTCGAGGCGGTCACGCCATGGCGGGGCACGTTCGTCAAGGACGCCGACCCGGCGATCATCGCCGACCTGCGCGAGCGCGGCGTGCTCTTCCGCGAAGACACGATCGAGCACACCTATCCGTTCTGCTGGCGGTGCAGCACGCCCCTGCTCTACTACGCGCGCAACTCCTGGTACATCCGCACGACCGCTCGCAAGGCCGATCTGCTGGCCGCGAACGACGCGATCGCCTGGCATCCCGAGCACATCAAGCACGGGCGCTTCGGCGACTGGCTGGAGAACAACATCGACTGGGCGCTCTCGCGCGACCGCTATTGGGGCACGCCGCTTCCGGTCTGGCGCTGCGAGCAGCAACACACCGTCTGCGTCGGCTCGTTCGGCGATCTGGCCGAACGCAGCGGCCGCGACTTGTCGGGCTTCGACCCGCACCGGCCCTTTGTCGACGACATCGTCTTCGCCTGCGACGAGTGTGGCGGCGAGATGCGCCGCGTGACCAGCGTGATCGACACCTGGTACGACTCGGGCTCGATGCCGTTCGCGCAGTGGCACTATCCCTTCGAGAACCGCGAGACGTTCGAATCGGCGTTCCCGGCGCAGTTCATCGCCGAAGGCATCGACCAGACGCGCGGCTGGTTCTATTCCCTGCTCGCCTCGTCGGTGCTGCTGTTCGGGAAGTCGTCGTACGAGCGCGTGATCTGCCACGGCCACATCGTGGACGCCGACGGGCGCAAGATGTCGAAGTCGCTCGGCAACGCGATCGATCCGTGGACGATCCTCGACGGCCAAGGCGCCGACGCGCTCCGCTGGTACCTGCTCACGATCGGCTCGCCCTGGACGTCGCGCAGGCTGTCCCTCGAGGCGATCGACGAGGTGCTGCGCGGTTTCATGCGGATGTGGTGGAACGTCTACTCGTTCTACGTGTTGTATGCGAACACCGACGGGTTGAGCCCGCGATCGCTCTCCGCCCCGGCGCCGGCCGAGCGGGGCGAGCTGGACCGCTGGATTCTTGCCGAATTGCACGACACGATCCGCGGCGTGACCGCGTCGCTGGACGCGTTCGACGCCGCCGATGCCGGCCGGCAATTGACCGCGTTCGCCGACGAGCTGTCGAACTGGTACGTGCGCCGCTCACGCCGCCGCTTCTGGTCCGGCGCCGGCGACGCCGACAAGGCCGCCGCGCACGCGACCTTGTACGAGTGCCTGGTCGCGATGGCCAAGATGGTCGCCCCCTTCTGTCCCTTCACCGCCGACGAGATGTGGGACAACCTTGTGTGCTCGGTCGATTCATCCGCGCCCGACAGCGTGCACTTGGCCGACTGGCCCGCCTTCGACTCGTCGCTGATCGACCAGGACTTGCGGGCTTCGATGGCCGTCGCGCGGCGGGTCGTCTCGCTCGGCCTGCAGGCGCGCGAGGCCGCGAAAGCGAAGGTGCGCCAGCCGCTCGCGAGGGTTTGGGTGGACGGCGCCGAGGTCGCCGGCGCCCTGCAGCCGATGGTGCTCGAAGAGCTCAACGTCAAACAGATCACGCACGGCGCGCCACCGTCGGACGCGGCGGTTGCGCCGGCATCCGACGCCGGGGTCACCGCGCATCTCGATACGACGATCACGCCCGAGCTTCGCGCCGAAGGAAACGCGCGCGAACTGGTTCGCGCCGTGCAGAACCTGCGAAAGAACAGCGGCCTGGCCGTCGCCGACCGCATCAAGCTGACGATGGATGCTCCCGACGATCTGTGGACCGCGATCGAGGCGCACCGCGACTGGATCGCCGCCGAGGTTCTCGCCGTCTCCTTCGAACGGGGCGCAGCCGAATCTCCGCTCGGCAAAGCCGACGTCAAGCTCGACGGAGCGAAGATCCCGTTCTCCATCGAAAAGGCCTGACCACACGCATCGATCGTTGTTGTCGTACCCCTGTTCTATGGTTGTCGCATGCTTTCCATCAAGCGTTGCGACATCGACGAGGTCCGCGCCGAGCTATCGCGCGTGGTCGAACGCATCCAGCGCCTCGCTATCGACGCACCCGAGCGCGCCGCCGAACTCGCCATCGACGCGGTGCGTGCCGCGGATCGGCTGACCGCAACCGCGGCCGCGGTCGTCGCGCGCGGCGGCTTCGAAACCGGCGCCGGCCTTCCCGCCGAAATCATGCTGCAAATGGATGCGCGCCAAACCAGCTACGAGTCCCGCGCGATCACCCGCATCGCCGCCGTCGTATCGGCGATGCCGCGCACTATGGCCGCCGCCCAATCAGGCGTGCTCTCCTGGTCACAGGCCCGCAGCATCGCCCATGCCGTCAAACCGTGCCGCACACAGGATCGAATTGAAATCGACCGGCTCATCGGCGAGCAGATCCCCACCGCGATCAACGCCGACCCCGACCAACTCGTCGGCCTCGTCGAAGACGAAGCCACACGCCGACGCCGCGACCTCACCCAACAACGCGAAACAAATGACGTCGAGCGCAGCTTCATCGCCTTCCAACCCCACCTCGACGGCCGCGCAAGCTTCTACGGCGAGGGCGACCCCACCTCCATCGCCGGCCTCATCAACGCCCTCGACCGCGAAGCCGGCCCACCAGACCCCACCACCACAACCGATCCGCGCAGCCGCGCCCAAATGCGCTACGACGCACTCATCGCACTCACGCAAAACGCCGGCGGCCACCGCCAGAGCAGATCCCGGCCGGTCGTCGCCGCCATCATCGACATCGCCGACCTCACCCACAACGACGCCGCCGCACGACTCCTCTGGGCCCTCACCGGACGCGCGCCGCTCCTCTCCCCGATCGGCACCCACACACTGCTCTGCGACAGCGACGTGCTCCCCATCATCTTCCGCAACGGCCAACCCATCGCCGTCGGCGACCCAACATCCCCCATCCCCCGCCGCATCCGCCGCGCCGTCCAAGCCCGCGACCAAGGCTGCCGCTTCCCCGGCTGCCACCGGCCCCTCAACTGGACCGATCTCCACCACATCATCCACCGCATAAACGGCGGCCGATCCACACCCGAAAACCTCCTCAGCCTCTGCCGCCGCTGCCACCGCCGCATCCACAACCGCGGCTGGAACATCACCATCAACCCCGACGCCACCATCGTGTTCACCCACCGCGGCCGCCGCTACGAAAGCCCGCCACCCACGCGGCCACCGCCCCGCGAGTAACCGCCCGGCCCCACAGACATCCGACCGGAACCCCCATCGGATCCCATTGGCGTGCCCTCGACCCGAGTGGCGCTATTCACACACGTCATCGTCCGGCCACGGCGCCGGCCGGCGCGTGAATCGGGCAACGAGACCCCCACGACTTTCGAAGACGGCGACGTCCTTGGACACTAGCCTGATTGCCCCGGCTATCGCGTCATTGGCGTCGCCATCTTGTTCATCCTCCGCTCTCCACTCAGGTCGCGGCTTGCTGCCGTCGTCGATGATCGGGTCGGCGTCCCAGTCGCTGCCGTCGAACGTCGTCCCCCAGACACCGCAATGGATATCGAGAACATGGTCGTAGCGAACGTCGAGTCCATCGCTCGTTCGCGCATCGACCGGGTCCCGCCCGCAGGCGGTCCCCGCCAGAAGCAGGATCACGAGTAGCGTGAAACGGCGGACGTGCATCATCCACTCCCTTCATCGAGGTCGCCACACGGTGATCTCGGTGCGGGGATTCGGCAATGGACGAACGGGCAGTCTTTGGAGCCCGTCAGGGCTTGCAGACGCCGCAGGCTTTGTAGCCCTCGCGGCGGGCTTCGCTCTTGGTGAGCTTCATCGTTCCGGGGCCCTTGGCGTAGCGGCACGCGGCCTTGTGGAACTTGTCGCGGTCGGGGATGACGACGACCGGCTGCTGCGCGGCGGGCGTGCGCGCGGCGGTCTTCTTCGCCGCGGCCTTCTTGGCCGGCGCGCGGCTCGCTGTCGCGCGGCTCGTCGTCGTACGGCTCGTCGTCGAACGAGTCGTGCTACGACTGGGCGGCGCGGCCGTGCTGCGGCGCGGTGGAAGCATCTCCTCGACGGGCGCTTCCTCTTCGAATTCTTCGTCTTCTTCGTCGCCGAGGATGATCGCCGGCGGTGCTTCGGCGGCGGCCGTCGGCGCTTCGGTGAACGTGGGCGCTCCGGCGGCATCGCCCCACGCGGGCTCGCCGTACTCCGCTCCGGCGGTGGCGACGCGCGGCGGCCGTCCCTTCACGACACCGAGCAGGAGGAAAATCGCGGCGAGGACGCTGGATGCGATCGAAACCCAGATCAATCCGAGGCCCGTCTGGAAAATGCCGATGATCAGCGTCACGAATGCAACGACGACCAGCACGGCGCTCGCAGCGATCAAACCAAACGCTCCTTCCGTCAATTTCCGTCCCGGACGAACGGCGCCCGAGTCTAACGCTTAGCCCTCGGGCATGCCAGGAACCAGCCTAACGGCACAAACCGGGGAGATGCGAACCTGCGCTCAGCGGCGCCAGAAGGCCTCACGCGTCTCCGGCCGGGTCGCCGGATCCGGCGCGTTGGCCGCGTCGCCCAGGTCGCGGGTCATGCGCGCCACGACGGCGGCGCGGGTGTCTGCCTCGGTTCCCGCGGATGGTCCACCCGGGCGCAGCCCCATCGGCCGCGCCTCGCCGGGCGACTGCTCGGAGACTGCCGTCTGAGCGCGCCGCAGCCCCAATCCGGCCGGGCGCGGCCCGTCGGGCGGAACGGCTTTGACCCGCGGCGTGTCCCAACGGCTCCCTGACTTGGCGGGAGGAGCGGCCGATGCGGCCGGAGGCGCGGATGGGGGTGCGGCCGGGGGCGCGGATGGCGGCTCGCTCGCGGTCCCGGCGACCGATTCGCCTTCCAGTTGCTGAAGCATCTTGACGTGCTCGGCGAGCATTCGGCGAAGCCTCGTGCGCAGCTCGATCTCTTGCCGGCGAAGCTCCTCGACACGCGCTTGGATCGAGGTGAGCGCGCCGGCCGCGCCGGAGTCGACGTCCTTGGCGCGGCGCGCGGTCATCTCGTCGATCTCTTTGGCGCGCTGGTCGGCACGCGCGATGATCTCGGCCGCGCGACGCTTCGCTTCCTCGAGCGCGGCTTCGGCGGCGCGTTGCGTCGCGACGAGCGCTCGCTTCATCTCTTCGCGCGCCTCGGCCCTCTCCTCCGCGCGAACCGCCGGGGCGGGCGCGGACACCGCCGGTGCCGGGATCGGCGCCCCGTGTTGCGCGGCGTCCTGCTGGACGGAAGCAAGCTGGATTCGCAACCGCTGGTTCTCGGCGAAGACGCGGCCGAATTCTTCGGCAACCTCGTCGAGGAAGGTATCGACATCGTCTTCGTTGTAGCCGCGGAACGCCTCGCGGAATTCCTTGTTCTGTATGTCGTGCGGGGTGATCGTCATCGCATCTCCGAACCTACCACGCTGCGGCGGAAAGTCACGCCGCCGCGCACACCGCCTGGGACACGATGCCCAGCACCACGAAGACCAATATGGGCGAGAAGTCCATCGCGCCCATCCCGATGCGAACCGGCGGGATCAGCGGCCGCGCGAGCCGCAGCACCGGCTCGGTGATCGAGTACAAGACCCCCACGATCGGACGGATCGCTTCGGGGATCTGCGGGAACCAGGACAAGATCAGCCGCGCGAAGATGACGAACGTGTAGATGCGCAGCAGCAGGCAGAGGACGGCCACCGACGGCTACGCTTCGCCGAAGAAGCCGTGCTCGGCGAGTCGCCGCTTCTCGTCCGCGGAGACTTCGACGTTGACCGGCGTGATCAGATAGACCGAGTCGGCGACCTTCTGCATCCGGCCGCTCAGACCGTAGACGAGCCCCGACGCGAAATGAAGGATCTTCGGGGCGTGTCGCGGCTCGGTCGAGCGAAGGTTGATGATCACCGGCACACCCGCCTTGAACCGGTCGCCGAACTCCTGCGCGTCGTCGTAGACGCGAGGCTCCACGACGTGCACCTGCCGCGGCGACGCGCTGGTCGTGAGCTGACGGACGACGCCGCGGCCGGCCGGATGATTCGACGCCGGCTCGTCGCGAGCCAGCGTCCGAACCATGCGCGTCGGCTCTTCCCGCCGCTCAGGGGCCTGCGGCGTGATCTCTTCCAGCTCCTCGTCCTCTTCCATCAGGCCGAGGTACACCAGCGTTTTCTTCCACAGTCCGGCCATCGTGTTCTCTCCGCCTCCTGTGTGCTTCCCGGCATGGTAAGCCAGGAGCGGCTGATCGGCGTCGAAGATGGGAAGCAAGCCCATCCCGACGAAGAATCTTATCCGCCGCCGGGTGGGGTCGGGCCGCCGCCCGGCGCGGGCCGAATCCCGTAGATCGCGGTGCCGACCCGCACGATCGTGGCGCCCTCTTCGACGGCGATCTCGAAGTCGCCGGTCATCCCCATCGACAGGTCGGCGAGGCCGTGAGCGCGGGCGGCCGCGGCCAGCGAGCGGAAGACGACGCGGGTGGCGGCCTCGTCGCCGGGCGCGGGGATCGTCATCAGGCCGCGCACCTCGATGCCGTCGATTTCGCGGGCCGCGTCGATCAACGCGCCGAGCCCTGCCGGCTCGACGCCCGCCTTGGCGGTTTCGCCGCTAAGGTTGACCTGGATCAGGACCGGCTGGACGAGGCCGGCGGCGACGGCTCGCCCACCGACCGCGCGGGCCGGCTCGAACGAGTCCACCGAATGGATCAACGCGACGCGGCCGGCAACGAGCCGAACCTTGTTGCGCTGCAGCCGTCCGATGAAATGCCAGCGGATCGGATACGCACCGAGCGCCTCCTGCTTGGCTGCAAGCTCTTGCGCGCGGTTCTCGCCGACGTCGCCGACCCCGGCTTCGACGATTCGGTCCGGCTCGACCGTCTTGGCGGCCGCGACCAGCGTGACCGAGGATGGATCGCGGCCGGCGCGGACGGCGGCGGCGGCGATGCGCTCGAGCACGGCGGGGGCGCCGAGTCCCGGCGGCGGAAGCGGTGGCATCACGCGTCCAGCCGGGCGAGCAGCCCCTGCCGGGCCGCATCGCCGGCGCGGTGCGAGAAGAACCGGTGCGATTCGCAGCGCGTGCAGGCGAGCGCCAGTGTGGCGTCGCGGATCCCGGCGTCGCGAAGCGCGGCGGCCGCGGCCGCCCACAGATCCAGGTTCGATCCGCGCATCACGCCGCCGCCGAAGCGATCGAGCGCGGGGCGAGCGACATCCTCCCCGACTTCGTAGCAGCAGGGTCCGATCGACGGGCCGGCCATCGCGACGACGCGCGACGGATCGTCGAAGACGGCGGCGGCCGCTTCGATCACGCCGGCGACCAGCCCGCGCCACCCGGCGTGAACGACCGCGATGCGCCGCCCGCGCGGGTCGGCCATCAGAATCGGAACGCAATCGGCGACCAGGACCACCAGCGCCGCGCCGGGCTCGTCGGTCCAGAGCGCGTCGGTGTCGGGGATCGCGCCGGCCGCGCCGGCCACCTCGGTCGCGCCTCGGCCGCATTCGGCCGCGGTGACGCGCGTGACGGTCGTTGCGTGGACCTGCTTGCCGCCGGTCCACGCGCCGGGCGGGGCGCCGATCGCCTCCAGCGCCCGGGCTCGGTTGGCCAGCACGCGATCCGGATCGTCGCCGGCCACCAGGGAAAGGTTCAGGGCGCCGCCGACCCCGCCGTGCCGGGTCGTGAAGATCGCGGAAATGCCGAAGCGGGCGAGAGCAGATGTCCCGAGGTACGCGCCGGGTCCCGCTCCCGCCCGCCCCGAGAATGCACCCCAGGCGAACAGGCTCGTGCTCCTGTCCGGCGGTCCCTCCTATCGACGCAAGAAGGAGGGGATGTCCTCCAGCTCGTCGTCGGAGTCGAAGACCAGCGTCCGGCGCGGCTTGGCCGGCTCGGACGTGAACTCGTCTTCCTCGTCTTCGTCCATGGTCAGGTCGGACCCGACCTCACGGGTCGCCCACCGCTCGAAGCCGGCGGCGATGACGGTCACGCGGACCTCGTCGCCGAGCGAGTCGTCGATGGCCGTTCCGAAGATGACGTTGGCGTCCGGGTGGGCGTGATCGCTGATGATCCGGGCGGCCTCGTTGATCTCGTAGAGCGTGAGGTCGCTGCCGCCGGTGATCGAGAGCAGCACGCCGCGGGCCCCGTCGATCGAGGACTCCAGCAACGGGCTGGAGATCGCGGCCCGGGCCGCTTCGACCGCACGGTTGTCCGAGCGGGCGTGGCCCACACCGAGCAGCGCCGAACCGGCATCGGTCAGGATCGCCCGAACGTCGGCGAAGTCCAGGTTGATGACGCCCGGCGTGGTGATCAGATCGGTGATGCCCTGAACGCCTTGGAACAAGACCTGGTCGGCCATCTTGAAGGCGTCCAGCATGGTGGTGTTCTCATCGGCGACGTCGAGCAGCCGGTCGTTCGGGATGACGATGAGCGTATCCACGCGCTTCTTCAACTCTTGGATGCCGCGCTCCGCCTGCTCGCCGCGGACCTTTCGCTCGAACGTGAACGGTCGCGTCACGACGCCGATCGTCAGGGCGCCGAGCGACTTGGCGATCTCGGCCACGATCGGCGCGCCGCCGGTGCCGGTGCCGCCGCCCTCGCCGGCGGTGACGAACACCATGTCGGCTCCCTTGAGAACCTCCTCGATGGTGTCGCGCGCGTCTTCGACGGCACGGCGACCCTGCTCCGGGTCGGAGCCGGCACCCAGGCCACGGGTGATCTCACGCCCGATGTCGAGCTTGAGATCTGCGTCCGACATCAGCAGGGCCTGCGCGTCGGTGTTGATCGCGATGAATTCGACGCCCTTGAGGCCTTCTTCGATCATTCGGTTGACGGCGTTGACTCCGCCGCCGCCGATGCCGACGACCTTGATAACCGCGAGATAGTTCTGCGGGGTTGTTGCCATTACGGACCGCCTCCTTCGGTGGCCACGACCACTCTCTACTCCCCTACGGCCGGGGCCCGATGTCCGGGAACCCGTCGTTGACCCGGCGTCCGCTTCAGGGGAAGCCGAAGCGGCGCTTAGGGTCCACCCGCCAAAAATTCGGCCGGCGCTCGCCGGTGGCTCACCTCGAGCAGTACTTGAGCCACAAGCGTTGGGGAAGGCACGCCGTGAGGTAGATCCGCTATTTGCGCTGGTCAGGTTTAGTGTTAACGCTCAACTTTAGACTGAGTGTTATGTAAACCTCACCTCATGGTCGAGACAGTATCTGAGGCTTCACGTTCAAGTCAAGCCGCAATCGGAAGAAAATTTCACCCGTGCGAAGTGAGCGGCCGCAAAGACGCTCGTCGCCATGACGCCGCCCGGCGTCGAGCCCCGAACCCAGATGGCACGCGGGAGGAAGACGAACAAGAACGCCCCGCCGACCGAGAGCGTCAGGATGCTCACGACCGCGCGGAGGCGATCGGCAAATTGTTCGAGGCTGCGATCGATGGTCATGCCCGTCCTCTTCTCGGGTTGCTTGAAGGGGATATCGGCCGGCGGCCCGGAAAGGTTGACGGCGGCGCGCGCCGGGGTGGCTCAAGCGAAGACGGCGGCCGGACGGGCCGGGGCGCGAACGTCGATCTGCTTGACTCGGGTGCCGTCGGTCTTGGCCCGCTCGAAGATCGCGACGACCGCCTGCATCTTGGACAGGACCGACTCGGCCGTGCCGAACACGATCCGGGTTCCGCCGATCCGGGCGACGATCTCCTCGGGCTCGGCGGCCTCCAGGTCGGTGGTCTTGTCGCGAGCCCACTCGGGCAGCATGCTCCACAGGCGAAGCGCTTCGGCCAGGGCCACGGATCCGGCCTCGGCCCGGACGGTGACCTGCGGGATCCCCTCCGGCGGCACGCTCACCGGAGCGATCAGCCGTCCCGAGGCTTCCATCAGCCAGGTTCCCCCCGCCAGGCGGGCGACGGCCGCGGGCGTGCGCTCGCGAACCGTGATCCGCACCTTCGACGGGTAGACGCGCTCGACGCTCGCCTCGGCGACCATCGCAAGATCCTCGAGGAGGGCCTCGACCCGGCCGGCGTCTACCGACAGCACGTTCATCCCGATCCGAAGGCCACTCGCATCCAGAATTTGTGCGCGGCTGAGCATCGTGGCACCGGCAACCTCGATCCCGTCGAGGGCGAACAGCGACGATCGCATCAACGCCATTCCCCCGACGGCGATCCCGCCGGTCACGGTCACCGTGACGACGATCCGGCGGATCCGGCGGATCCTGGCGCGGCGCGCCCGGCGGGTGCCGGCCGGCGGCGGGCCGGCCGCGGCGCGGCGGCGCGAACGGCGACGGCTCACTCGGTCTCTCCGAACCGGCCGATCAGCTTGACCTCGGTCTCCAGGCGCACACCAGCATTGTCCAACACCTCACGCTGGATCCGGCGGATCAAGGAATGCACGTCGGCGGCGGTGGCGCCGGGCTCGGTCACGATGAAGTTGGCGTGGACCTCAGAGATGCGCGCGCCGCCGGACCGGGTTCCCTTTCCGCAGATTCGTTCGACGAGACTGCCGGCCGCCTCCTCGGGCGGATTCTTGAACACGCTGCCGGCGTTGGGAAGGCCGACCGGCTGGGTGGCCCGCCGCCATTCGCGGGCCTCGCGCATGCCGGCCGCGATCGCCCCGGGATCGCCCGGCGCGAGCGCGGCGACGCCGGCGGTCACGATCGACGCAAGCGGCAGGGCGCTGGTCCGGTACGTGAACCCGAGGTCCGCTGCGGCGACGGTCCGGGCGGCGCGCCGGGTCAAGTCGTAGACGCGCGCCTCGGTCACGACTTCCGACACGCTTCGATGGTGCGCACCGGCGTTCATCGCGATCGCCCCCCCGAAGCTGGCCGGGATGGCGGCGGCGAACTCGAATCCGGCCAGCGCCGCGCCCGCGGCGAGCGAGGCGAGCGCCGGAACCGGCATAGCGCCGCCGGCATGGACGGCGGCCCCCTCGACGCGCGCCCACCGGTAGCCGCCGCCCAGGCGGACCGCGATGCCGTCGAAGCCGGCGTCGGAGACGAGCATGTTCGAGCCGCGTCCGACGATCAGCAGCGGAAGCCCGGTCTCGTCGAGCGCGTCGCCGAGCGCCGCCAGATCCGCGTCGCCTTCGGCCTCTATATAGACGGCCGCCGGGCCGCCGAGCTGGTACGAGGTGAGCGGCCCCAGCGGCATGCCGGTCTCGCAGCGGCCGTGCGCGCCGGCGCGGATGATTCGGGCAGCGCGATCGGCCGCACCGGTGGCGGTCATGGGGCCTGCGAGCCGCGGCTGCGCAGCCGGTCGAGGATCTCGTCACCGAGCATCGTGATGTCGCCGGCGCCGAGCGTGAGGATCAGGTCACCGGGCCGCGCGACCCGGGCCGCGTAGCCGGCAAGGTCGCTCCCAACCGGCAGGTAGGCGATGCGGGCCCGGGGCGCCGCATCGAGCAGTCCGTCCACGACTTGCTTGCCCGTCACGCCGGGGATCGGCTGCTCCCCGGCGCCGTAGACGTCGGTGACGACGGCGACGTCTGCCGCGGCCAGAGATGCGCCCAACGCGCCGGCCATCGCGGCCGTGCGCGAATAACGGTGCGGCTGGAAGACCGCGACGATCCGCTCGAAGCCGCGATCGCGCGCCGAGGCGAGCGTTGCGGAAATCTCGGTCGGATGATGCGCGTAGTCGTCCACGACGGTGATGTCGCCGGCAAGGCCGCGGAACTCGAACCGGCGGGCGACGCCGCCGAAAACGGCGAGTTCCTCGGCTGCGGTGGCGAACGGCACGCCGGCAAGCGCGGCGACGGCGAACGCGGCGAGCGCGTTGCGCAGGTTGTGGTCGCCCGCGACCGACAGGCTCGCCTCGCCGAGCGCCTCACCGTCGCGCGAGACGGCCGCGCGCATGCCGCCGGCGGCGCGCTCCAGGACGCGCCCGCGCCAGCCCTGCCCCTCGCCGAGTCCGTAGCGGACGACGGCGCCGGGGATGCGGTCGATGACGCGCGCCGCGCCTGCATCGTCGTCGCAGATCACAACCGTCCCGCCGGGACGGACGTTGTGGACGAACGACAGGAACGCTTGAAGAATCTCGTCCTCGTCCCGGTAGTAGTCCAGATGATCGGCGTCGATGTTGGTGACGACGGCGATGTCGGGCGCCAGCCACAGGAACGACCCGTCCGACTCGTCGGCCTCGGCGACGAGCCACTCGCCGCTGCCGTGGTGGGCGTTCGAGCCGGTCTCGTTGAGGTCGCCGCCGATCAGGAACGTCGGATTCAGGCCGGCGTGACGCAGCGCCATCGCGATCATCGACGTGGTCGTGGTCTTGCCGTGCGTGCCGGCAACCGCGATCCCGCGGCGTTCGCGCATCAGCATCGCCAGCACCTGGGCGCGTTGAAGCACCGGGATTCCGGATGCCCGGGCGGCGGCGAGCTCGGCGTTGTGCGTGGGAATCGCGCTCGACACGATCAGCGCGCCGGCGCCGGCGATGTTCTCGGAGCGATGCCCGACGACGGCCCGCACGCCGAGCGCTCGGAGCGCGACCAAGCCGCGAGACTCTTTGACATCCGAACCGCTCACCGTCGCGCCGCGCGCGACCAGCACGCGCGCGAGCGCGCTCATACCGGCTCCGCCGACGCCGACCAGATGCACGTTCGATAGATCGTCGATGCTGCGGGCGTGCTCGCTCATCCCTTGCGCGTCCCGGCCGCGTCCAAAACCATGGCGGCGAGATCGGCGGCTGCGTCGGGGCGCGCAAAGGCGCGCATCGCCGATGCCATTCGCTCGCGGCCCGCATGGTCGGCGACCAGCATGCCGATCGTTTCGGCGAGGCGTTCGGGCGTCGCCGCCGGCTCGTCCAGCACGAGCGCTCCCCCGGCTCGCTCGAGCACGCGCGCGTTGGCCCGTTGATGGTCGTCACGCGCATACGGATACGGAATCAGAACGGCCGGCAGGCCGGCCGCGGCGACTTCCATGATCCCCGCGCCGGAACGGCACACGACCAGATCGGCCGCTGCGTATGCCAGATTCATGCGGTCGGTGAATTCGATCTCGCGGATCAGTCCGGCGCTTTCGCGCGCTTCGCCGCGCCCGGCGATCAGCAGGATTTGCATGCGATCATCCTGCGCCCACCGAGCGGCCAGCGCACGCGCCGCTTCGGACAATCGTTTCGCACCCTGACTGCCGCCGGTGACCAAAATCGTGGTCTTTCCGGCCTTCAGCCCGAATGCAGCCAGCGCGTCATGTCGGAGCGCGGAGCGATCCAAGGTCGCGATCTCGGCGCGGATCGGGTTGCCGGTCACGCGAGCGGCGCCGGCGTGGGCAAGCAACGACGCCGATTCGGCGAACGTGACCGCGATCCGGCGCGTGAAACGCGATGCGATTCGGTTGGCGCGTCCGGGAATCGCGTTCTGCTCGTGCACAACGATCGGAATGCCGAGCAGGCGCGCGGCCAGCGCCGCCGGAAGACTCGCGTAGCCTCCCATGCTCGCCAACACCTGCGCGCGGCGGCGCCGAAGGATGCGCGCCGCTTGTACCGTCGCGCGAAGCGCGGTTGCCGGAGAAAGAAAGCGTCGCGCTCCCAGCGTCCGGGCCCACGGAAGCACGGCGATCGTCTCCAAATCGAAGCCGGCGGCGGGCACGGCGTGCGCTTCCATGCCGCGAGCGGTGCCGATGAAGACGATGCGCGCGTCGGGGCGGCGCTCGCGAATCGCGGCGGCAAGCGCGAGCCCGGGATAGACGTGGCCGCCGGTTCCGCCTCCGGCGATCACGATCGAGGTCTGCATGGTGGCGCGACGCGCCCGGCCGTTTCGGCGGGTCCCAGGCCGGTCATGCCTTCGCGTCTCCCTCCTTCGGGGGTGGCCATTGCTCTTGCCGAGCGATCGCGACCAGCATGCCGATCGCGGCCATCGTGAACACCAGCGCCGAACCGCCGAAGGACATCAGCGGCAACGGCACGCCGGTAATCGGCAACAGGCCGGTCACCGCGCCCATGTTGATCACCGCCTGACCGACGATCCAAACCGTGATGCCTGCCGCAACCAAGCGCCCGAACGTGTCGGGCGCGCGGCGGGCGACGCGAATCCCGCCATAGGCCAGGCCCATGAAGAGCGCGAGCACCGCGAGCGTGCCGAGCAGCCCCAACTCTTCGCCGATGATCGCGAAGATGAAGTCGGTGTGGGCGTTCGGCACGTAGAGCCATTTTTGGCGGCTTTCGCCCAGGCCGACGCCGAACATCCCGCCCGATCCGACCGCAATCAATCCTTGCACGGCCTGGTAGCCGGATCCGAGCTTGTCGGCGAACGGGTCGAGGAAGTTGAGCAGCCGGTCCTTTCGATACGGCGCCGACATGGCGAGCAGCAAGGTTCCAGCAGCACCGGCGCCGGCCATGCCGGCGATCAGACGCATGGGGACGCTGCCGACGAACAAGATGACGAACACGATCATGCCGATGACCAGTGTCGTCCCCAGGTCGGGCTGCTTCATAACCAGCGCGACGATGATCAGCGTGATGATGCCCAGCGGCTTGAAGATCTCCTTCATCGTGGCGAGTCGATGCTGCTTGCGCGTGACCACGTCGGCCGCGACCAGGAGGAGCGCGAGCTTGGCGAACTCGGACGGCTGAATGCGAATCCACCCGACGCCGAGCCATCGTGACGAGCCCGACACGCGAATGCCGACGCCCGGGATGAGCACGGCGATCAACCCGACGAGCGACGCGGCCAGCAGCAGCCACGACACCGGCCGCCAGCGACGGTAGTCGGAACGCGCGATCATGAAGGCGACGACGGCGCCCACCGCGGCCCAGAGCAGCTGGCGCTTGACGAAATAGAACGGCGAGTCGTAGCTCTCGGCCGCGGCGACCGACGATGACGACAGGATCATGACCAAGCCGAACGTGAGCAGCGTCCCGGCGAGCCCGGCAACCAGCCACGACGAGGTGTTGAGCGCGGCGTCGGCGCGGGCACGCGCGCGAGTGCGGCGGCGCCGGCCCAGGCGGGCCCGCGCCAGCTGAACCACCGTCACGCGTCTCCTCTCCTCGGTTGCCGTTCCCCTATTGTCACCGCAGATCCGCCGGATTCCGCGGTGGCAAGAACGATCCGCTCGAAGTCGTCTCCGCGTTCGGCGTAGCCGCGATACCAGTCGAACGAGGCGCATGCGGGCGAGAGCATTACCACGCCCCCCGGCCGGGCCATGGATCGCGCGGCATCCACCGCGTCGCGCATCGAGTTCGCGCGCACGACGGGGACGCCGGCGCGGGCGAAGGCGGATTCGACCTCGCCGGCCGACTCGCCGATGGCGACCACGCCGGCGACCCCGCCTGCGAGCGCCAAGGCCGCCAGATTCATCCCCTTGTTGCGGCCGCCGGCGATCAGCACGACGCCGGTGCGGCCGTGCAGCGCGGCGAGGGTCGCGTGCGGGTTGGTCGCCTTGGAGTCGTTGACGTAGTCGACATCGCCGATGGTGGCGACGAGCGAAGCGCGGTGCCGGCCTGGATGGAACGCGGCGAGCGCGGCGGCGACGTCGGCGGGGTCGGCGCCGAATGCGTCGGCAGCCGCCGCCGCCGCGACCGCGTCGGCGAGCATGCCGTTGCCGCGCGCGGCGAGCGCATCGAGCGCGATCCGGACGCGACCGGCGACGATCGCGCCGCCAGCGACGCCGGCACCGCCGGCGGGGAGGCGAGCCTCGGAGAACGCAATCCTGCTCGCTTCCCCGTGCGCGATCCGCTCGCAGATCGGATCGTCGTGCACGATCGCGGTGTCGGATGCCTCTTGATTCGCGAAGATCCGCGCCTTGGCCGCAGCGTACGCGTCGAAGGATCCGTGCCAGTCCAGGTGATCCTCGGCGATGTTGAGCAGCACGGCGATGCGCGCGCGAAACGACACGACATGCTGAAGCTGGAAAGACGACAGCTCGCACACGATCACGCCGCGCGCGGCACCTGCGACACCGGTCAGCGTCGTGCCGATATTTCCCGCAGCCACGGCGCCGAAGCGGCCGAGCGCGGCGGCGATCATCTCGGTCGTGGTGGTCTTGCCGTTGGTTCCGGTGACGGCGACGATCGGAGCCTCCGTCAAGCGGAAGCCCAACTCGACTTCGCTCCAGACGGGGACGGCGGCCTCACGTGCGGCGATCAGCAGCGGCGCGCCGGGCACGATACCGGGAGATGCGACGATCAAATCCGCCTCGCCGGCAAGCGCGGGATCCATTCCGCCGAAGACCGCGCGATGCGCGCCGTCGAGGGCGCGCCCCGGCCCATCGTCGGTGACGGTGACGGCTGCGCCCAGCTCGATGAGCGCGCGTGCGGCGGCCGCGCCGCTCAACCCTGTTCCGGCGACGACGACACGATCGCCGGCGGCGGGCAGAATTCGCTCGGCCGGGTCGGCGAACCGGCTCACCGAGCGCCTCCGCGTGCCAGGAAATCCGCGTAGAACAGGCCGATTCCAAGGGCCGCCGACAGTCCCGCGATGATCCAGAACCGGACGATCACCGTGAACTCGGGCCAGCCCTTCAATTCGAAGTGATGATGGAGCGGCGCCATCTTGAACACGCGCCGCTTGAAGCCGCGAAAGGCGATCACCTGCATGATCACCGAGGTTGTCTCGAGCACGAACAACCCGCCGATGACGACCAGCAGCAGATGGGTCGACGTGAAGATCGCGAGCGCCGCGATTCCGCCGCCGAGCGCGAGCGATCCGGTATCGCCCATGAAGATGCGAGCCGGAGCGGCGTTCCACCATAAGAATCCGGCGCACGCGCCCAGCCCGGCCGCGGCGACGATGGCGAGCTCGATCGCATCGTGAATCTCGTAGACCGGGTGACGGAACTGCCAGAAGGCGATGAACACATAGGCGGTGAACACGATCGCGCTCGACCCGGCCGCGAGCCCGTCGAGCCCGTCGGTCAAGTTCACGCCGTTGGTCGTCGCGGCGAGCACGACGAACACCCAGGCGATGAACAGGATCTCGCCCAAGTCCAGGCGCGTGCGGCGAACGAACGAAAGGTGCGTCACGAAGCGCGACTGGCCCGAGAAGTGAATGACGACGATCGCGAGACCGACGGCGACGGCGAGCTGCGCGAGGATCTTCGCCGTCTTGTTCAGCCCAAGGCTCCGCTGACGGCGAACCTTGGTGTAGTCGTCGGCGAATCCCACCAGGCCCATCGCGACGACCGTGCCGAGCACAGCAAGGCCGGTCGCCTTGATGGGCACCAGAAGGTGCGCCGCGCCGTACCCGGCGATGATTCCCACGATGATGATGATGCCGCCCGCGGTCGGCGTTCCCCGCTTCTGCTCATGATAGGCGCCCTCGTCGGTCCAGTCTTCCCGCAGCAGTTGTCCGAACTTGCGCCGCCGGAACAGCCGGATCAAGAACGGCGTGCCCCCGAGCGACACGAACAGTCCCACCATCGCCGCGTACAGGACGGCTCTCATGCCGTGCCTTCTTCCGCGACGAGCGCATCGACGACGCGCTCGAGCCCGGCGACACGCGAGGCTTTGACGAGCACGACGTCGCCGGGCTCGACCGCACCGCGCACGAACACCGCCGCTTCGGCCGCGTCCGCCGCCACGATCGCGTCCTCGGGCGACATGCCCTCCAACCGTGCCGCCTCGTGCAACGGTCTCGCCTCGGGGCCGACGGTCACGACCCGGCCAACGCCGAGCCGCACGGCCAGACGACCCACGCGGTCGTGCGCTTCGGTCGAGCCCCGTCCAAGCTCGGCCATCTGCCCGAGCACCGCCCAGGTCCGGCGGCCGCGTCCCAACAACGCGAGCGTCTTGAGCGCGGCGGCCATCGACTGGGGCGACGCGTTGTAGGTATCGTCCACGACGCGCCATCCGCCGGGCGCGTCCACGATCCGCATCCGATGCGGCGATGTGGTGACGGAGCCGAGCGTGCGCGCGATCGCCTCGACGTCCAGGCCGAATTGGAGGGCGACGGCGGCCGCCGCGAGCGCGTTCCAGACCATATGTTCGCCCGGAACGGGCAGCGTGACCCCGGCCCGGCCGGCCTCACAGACCAGCGTGAAATGCGCCCGCGCATCGTCGTCGAGCGAGATGCGTTCGGCACGCACATCGGCTGCCGGAGATCCTCCGAACGTCACCACGGCCGCCGCCGTACGCGAAGCCATCGCAGCGACGCGTTCGTCGTCCGCGTTCAAAATCGCGCATCCGTCGCGGCCGAGTGCCTCGACGATCTCGCCTTTCGCCACCGCGATCGCGTCGGCGGAGCCGAACATGCCGGCGTGCGCGTCTCCGACGTTGGTCACAACCGAGACGTCCGGCCGCGCGAGAGGCATCAGTGCGGCGATATGGCCGGCACCTCGCGCGCCGATTTCGACCACGAGCGCTTCGGTGTCGTCGCGAACCGACAGGATCGTCAGGGGCACGCCGATTTCGTTGTTGAACGACGCCACCGAGGCGGCCGTGGGCATCGCCGGCGACAGGACCGCGGCGGTGAAGTCCTTCGTGCATGTCTTGCCGCTCGACCCGGTGATCGCGACGACGCGAGCTTTGGTTCGGTCGCGCGCGTCGGCGGCGAGCGCGGTGAGTGCGGTGAACGGATCGGGAACGCGGATCGCGGCCAGTCCGGCCGGAACGGCGGCGTCGCCGCGCACCAGCGCAGCCGCGGCGTCGCGCGTGAGGGCGTCGGCGAGGAATGCGTGGCCGTCCCGCGTTCCGGTCAGCGCGACGAACAGCGCGCCGCGCGGGATCGTTCTCGTGTCGATTCCGACGGTGTCGACGACGATTCGATCGTCGCCGTCCACGCGTCCGCCGGCGATCGTGGCGACCTGTGCAAGCGTGAGTGGCATCATCGGGCGGCCAGCTCCTCGCGAGCGACCGTGCGATCGTCGAACGGGACCGTGCGACCGGCGAACTCCTGGCCGCTTTCGTGTCCCTTCCCGGCGATCACGATCACGTCACCGGGACGCGCGTCGCGGACGGCGGCGCTGATCGCGGCGCGACGATCCACTTCGACTTCGTATGTCCGGCCGGTCTCGCGCGCGCCTTGCTCCATGTCGGCGATGATCGCGCCCGGCTCCTCGCTGCGAGGGTTGTCGCTGGTCAAGATCGCGCGATCGGCAAGCGCGACCGCCGCGGCTCCCATCAGCGGCCGCTTCGCGCGGTCGCGGTCGCCGCCGCATCCAACCACGATGGTCAAACGGCCACTGCAGATCCGTCGCGCGGCGTGCAAGACGCGCTGGACCGAATCGGGCGTATGCGCGTAGTCGACGAGGACGGTGAAGTCGCGGCCGCCGTCGACACGCTCGAAGCGGCCGGGCACGCCGGGCGTCGCTTCGATCCCGGCAGCGGCTTTTTCGACATCGAGCCCCAGCGCGTGGATCGTGGCGAGCGCGGCGAGCGCGTTCGAGACGTTGAACGGCCCGGCTAGGCGCACGCGCACGGGTACGCGTCCTTGCGGCGCAAGGCAGACGAACGACGAGCCGGCGGCGTCCATGCGCACATCGGTTGCCCGCACGTCGGCCGGGTGATCGACACCAAAGGTAACGGCCGGCAACGTGGTCAGAGCGGTCAGTCGCCGTCCCGCCTCGTCGTCGGCGTTGATCGCGGCCGTTCCGGCGCGCGCCGGATCGAACAGCAACGCTTTCGCGGCGAAGTACTCTTCCATCGTCTCGTGGAAGTCCAGATGATCCTGGGTCAGGTTGGTGAACGTGGCGCTTGCGTACCACACGCCGTCAACGCGGCCCATCGCGAGCCCGTGGCTGGAGACCTCCATCGCCGCGCCGGTGACGCCGGCGGCGCGCATCCGCGCCAGCGTCCGTTGCAAGTCCACCGACTCGGGCGTCGTGCGGCCCGCCGCTTCGATCGCGCCGGCGACGTGCGTTTCGATCGTTCCGAGCAGGCCGGTGGTCATGCCCAGCGCAGCGAAACACTGCTCGATCAAGAACGCCGTGGTTGTCTTTCCGTTCGTCCCGGTAATGCCGGCGAGCGTCATCGCCCGCGACGGCTCGCCGAAGGCAACGGCGCTGATCGGCCCCATCGCGTCCCGCACCGACGGGACGAGCAGCTGTGGGACATCGGCGGCCACCGGCCGCTCGCACACCAGCGCGACTGCGCCCGCCGCGACCGCCGCGACCGCGAAATCGTGTCCATCGGCGCGCAATCCGGGGATGCAGAAGAACAACGATCCGGGCGTCGCGGCGCGCGTATCGTAGGCGAGGTCGCGGATGGCGACGGCGGCGCCGCCGCGCACGGACGCGCCGGCGCGCTTGGCGAGCGCTTCGAGGGAGATCGGTTGGGGGAGCGTCATCTGCGAGTCTCGTCTGCCGTGCGGCGCCCCCACCCTGTGCCTCCGGACGCATGATCCGGCCGGCGCCGACGGCGAGTCTATCACGGGCTCGGGCCTTCTTCGGAGCCGCTCTTCGGGCTCGCCTGAGCGGTGGCACTCGGTTTCGGCGATGACGTCGCGGCCGGCTTCGGCGGCGCGGGCGCGCGCGCCGGCTGCATCGCTTTGCGCAACTCCTTCTCGGGCGGAACGACTTGCGGCGGGACGCCCCATCTCGCGAGCACGTAGGAGGTGATCTTCTGGAACGCCGGCGCGGCCGTCGCCGCGGCAATGTGCAGCGACGGCTCGTCGAGCACGACGCCGACCACGAAACGCGGCCGATCGACCGGGACCATTCCGATGAATGTCGTAAAGACCGAGCTTCCGTACCCACGGCGTCCCACATTCGGCTTGCGCGCCGTCCCGGTCTTCCCGCCGACCAGATACCCGGGGATCCGCGCATTGCGGCCGGTACCGTTCTCGACCACGTTGAGCAGCATTCCGCGAAGTTGCGCCATGGTGAACGTCGAGGCGACGCGCCGATCAGGGAGCGCCGGCCTGCGCTCGTCCTCGCCGACGCTGGTCACCAGCCGCGGCGACATCCACACGCCGTCGCGCGCGATGGTGGTGTAGACGTTGAGCATCTGCAGCGGCGTCACCGCGATTCCGTGCCCGATCGGAATCGTCCCCATCGACGTCTTGGACCATTTTTCGTAGGCGAGCGAAATGCCGGGTGATTCGCCGCCGAACTCGATGCCGGTCTTGCGGCCGTATCCGAGCTTGCCCATCATGTCGTAGAGCCGCTTCCCGCCGATCTTCTGCGCAACCTGAATCGTTCCGACGTTCGAGGACTTGGAAAGGATCTCGCTGTAGGTGATGTTCCACGTCGGATGCGGCTCGAAGTCGGTGAAGTCTTCACGACCGATGTACATCCGATAGGGAACGCTCATCACGTCGCCCGGCTTGACCAGACCGGAGTCCAGCGCGGCCGTGGCCGTCACCAGCTTGTTGACCGAGCCCGGCTCGTAGGCATCCTGCACGGCGCGGTTGCGGCGCGCCTCGACCGGGAACTCGGAAAACCGCGCAGGGTTGAACGGCGGATAGTTTGCCATCGCGAGCACCTCGTTGGTGCGCGAGTCCAACACGATCGCGATGCCGTGCTTGGCGTTCCACTTCGTGACCGCGTCGGCAACGGCGCGTTCGGCTTGGAACTGAACGTCGCGATCGAGCGTCAGCACGATGTCGCTGCCGCGGACCGGCTCGCGGACCGAGCGGTCGCCGCTCGCGATCGGCCGTCCCTGCGGATCGACTTCCACGATCTGCTCGCCGGGCGTCCCCGCAAGAACCTCATCGAACGTCGCTTCGATGCCGGACAGGCCTTGGCTATCGGTCCCGACGAACCCGAGCACCTGACCGGCGAGCACGCCCTGCGGATACACGCGCTTGGTCTCGTCGAGCGCGCCGATCCCGGGAAGCTTGAGCGCCATGATGGCGTTCGCGGCGGCGATGTCGACCTTGCGCGCCAGATAGACGAACCCGGCCTTCTTCTTCATCAGTTTCGCCAGCACGGCCGCGGCGTCCGAACCGAGCGGCTTTGCCAACGCGGCGGCGGTCGCCTTGAGATCATCGATGAATTGAGGATTGGCATAGATGGCTCGCGCATCGACCGAGACGGCGAGCGGAACGCCGTTGCGATCGTAGATGGCACCGCGTCGCGCGGGAAGCTCAACGTGACGGACGCGCTGCTTCGCACCCAGATCTTCGAATGCAGCGGCCTTGACGACCTGCAATTGCACCAGGCGTCCGCCGATCGAGACGAGCCCGAACGAGCAGATGCCGAGCAACGCGAAGAGCCTGAGCGCGGGCCGGGCGCCTCGTCGTCGCACTCGCGCGCGCTCCTACCGTCCCCCCGTGTTGGGGGAGGCCTGACCGGCCGTTGGGGCCCCCGAGCGCGCCGGGCCGCGCGACGCGGGTGCGGACGATGCCGTCTTCGGACCCGACGAGGAGATCGCATCGTCGAACGAAGGCAGCGCGCCGGCGCCGAAATCCTCATCTCCGGGAGCCGGCAGGAACACGATCGCGGGTGGCACGACCAACCCCAGCTGGGTTGCGCGTGCCGCGACACGATCCAGGGAAGCGAGATTTGCGACCTGAACCTCGAGCGCTTCGAGCGCGTCTCTCTTCGCGTCCACGCGGCGCTGGATTTCGGTCGTCTTGATCTGGGTCTGTCCCACGAGCGACTGTACGGTGACCATGCCGAACAGCGCGACGGCGGTGGCCAGTCCGGCCATGATCATCGTGGACGCAGGGGGGCGCCGGCCCGGCGCCGGCCGGTCCCGCACCACACGAAGGTGGCGGGGTCGGGCCGGCGCCGGGGCCGGTCGCCTGGGGCTTATCTGTGGCGCGGCGGATGCGCGCGCCTTGCGGGCCGCCGCGGAGTCTGCCGGCGGGGTCACGCCGCGCTCCCCTCGGGCCCGGTGAACTCCGGACGCGGCGACGCCAGCACTTCGGCAGCGCGCAGCAGCGCCGACGAGGCGCGCGGGTTCTGAGCGATCTCTTCCTCGCTCGGCCGGATCGGCTTGCGTTTGATCAACCGCAGGCGCGGCGCCTCGCCGTCGGCTTCGCCTCGGAAGAACCGCTTGACGATGCGGTCCTCCAGCGAGTGATACGAAACGGCGACGAGACGCCCGCCAGGACTGGTGACGGAGAGCGCCTGCGGCAGGGAAGATTCGATCTGCTCGAGCTCGCGGTTCACTTCGATGCGGAGTGCTTGAAAGGTGCGGCGCGCCGGGTGCGGCCCGCCCCGGCGCGCCGCTTTGGGCACCGCCGCTCGAATGATCTCGACGAGCTCGAGGGTTGTCGAGATTGGGGCACGGCGGCGGTGGAGGACGATGAAACTGGCAATGCGGGCGGCCCATCGCTCCTCACCGTAGGTGCGAATGATCCGGGCCAGATCGGGTTCTTCGTAGGTGTTGACGACATCTGCGGCGGTCAGCGATTGCGAGGGATCCATTCGCATGTCGAGCGGAGCGTCCTGACGGAACGAGAAACCACGCGCCGCGTCGTCGACGTGCATCGAAGACAGGCCGAAGTCGTAGACGACTCCGTCCACCTGTCCTTCGTGTTCGTCGCGCACGATCTCCTCCAACCGGTCAAATGCTGCGTGTACGTACGTCACTCGCTCGCCGTACCGCGCAAGGCGCTCCTGCGCGAGCGCCAGCGCGCGTTCGTCGCGATCGATGCCGATGATCCGGCCGCGGGGGCCCATTGCTTCAAGGATCCGTTCCGCATACCCACCCGCTCCTATCGTCGCATCAACCACAATTGCGTCCATCGGCCCCGGGACCAGCAGCGCCACGACGGCGTCCGCCAGGACCGGAACGTGCACAGCCTTACCTTGTTCCGAGCAACCGCACCGCGACGAGCGCGATCCCGAGGTAGGCCCCCAAGCTCGTCACGGTCAAGCCGAACAGCAGGAGCGAATCGGCGAGCTCGCGGGCGGTTCCCGGACGCACCTGCGCGTCCGTCGCCACCGTCGTCACCACCGCTGCTCCCACCGACTGCTCCTGCTGCATCATGTCGATCCACCTCTTTCGTCAGGCGGGGAACTCCGTCATGTCCGCGAGCGTGCGCGTTCCCGTCTCGCGGCGACGTTCCCAAACCGTTGCCGGCCACACATCGATGCGATCTCCCTGCCCGACAAACGCCGCGTCGCGGTCAAGTCCCGCGTACTCGCGTAGCACCTCGGGCAAGAGAATTCGTCCTTGCGCGTCTGCCGTGGTGTCGTGAGCCAGCTCGATGACCATGCCGGCCGCGTCGGCATCGACCTTTCCTTCGCGCCGCATCTGGTTCAACCGATCCACGAACGGCGGCCACGCCGCAAGGTCGAAGATCCAAAGACGCTTGCCCGGCCCGGCCGTGACCACGAGCCCGCCCGCGAGACCGGGACGGAACTTCGCCGGGAGGAAGACCCTCCCTTTGGCGTCGATCGTGTGTTGCGCCGCACCGTGGAACACGTCCTCATCCTCTGCTCTTTCGTCGTCCAACCGCTCATCTGTCCACCACTTCTCACCACAACGCTCCACGAAGATACTGCCGCGCTCTTCTGATGTCAATGCGTTCTCGGTGCCTGCTGTTCACAATGTTCCGAACGTGTGTTCGCATTCTGTAAACAGAACATCACAAATACAACACAAGACTCCCTAAGAGTCTCGTAACACGGAAGTAAACAGTCTCACCCGGTATGCCCTGGAGTTGACGACAGCACCGCTACGATCAACTCCATGGAGCTCGACGAGGCATAGTGATCTCCGGCGGAAAACCTTCGATCGGCCTTCGCGCTCAGCGAGATGGCACCGGGGCTCGACCCGACCCCGCCCCTCCGAGGAATCCGCAAGTACCGTTCGATCGAAGAAGCCGATCAGGCGCGCGAACGCCCGATCAACGACTAGCGCCTCATGCTGTACGGACGGCGCGCAACGTAGCCCTCGAGCCCACCCGACACCGTCCACAACGCTCCACGAGATACGAGGACATCGATCGGCGACGCCGACATTGATTCCCTCCGGGCAATGATTCCTTCATCCGTAACGGCCACTGCGAATCCCACTCGACCGCTCGTGACGGGATCAACGGTATCCACGCCCGCGAGCCACACGCCTCCCGCCGTACCGGTCACGGCGATGGGCAGAATCCCAGGATTGATCTCGCGAACGACGCTAAGGGATTCCTTGTCGATCTGGAATGCATAGCCCACATGCACCGTGGGCATTCGATCGGGTAACGCGGATGTCGGATCGGGCCCGCGCGAGGGGATGGCGGCCCCGCCAATCCCCCACACGGCTCGATCCGTCACTGCGATCCGCAGAACCCCCTTGGGAAATCTGACGGTTCCCGTCACGACTCCGGTTTCCAGGTCAATCCGTAGCAGACGATGCTCCGAGGTGATCGTTCCGTTGTCATCAGGCTCGCTCAATTGCTTCCACCCGAGAGCCCACAACCAGTCCCCGTCGGAGTCGAGCCAAAAGAACTCGTCATTGTCTGGCACGAGGACCTCGGTCACATTCCCGTCGGCTTCGTTGATCCGATACAGGCGCGTGGTTCCCGCGGCCCATACTGCCCCCCGGTTCCCCAGAGCGACGCTGCGAATCGGATCATCGACAAAGATCTCCGGCCCGAGCCGCCGCGATTCGTACTCGACGCGACGCACTAGTCCGCATCGCCCGCCCGGGGTATGTTCGTGCCTTGCCGAGCCACACACATCGCCCTGGCTACGGGACACGGTCGCGCCGACCCACAGACCCGATTCGGAACCGGCCATGCCGGCGATCTTCACGAATGGAAACTCGTCATCCGGGGTAGAACCATCCTCACCGAGGACCGTTTCCCCCACCTCGGCGCCGCTCGCCTCGTTGAGTTCGAAGATCCTTCCGCCGGCACCGGCCCAAATCCGGCCTCCCCCCTCCGCCAACCTCCAGTCGCCCGGATAACCGCCCAACTTGATGACGGCAAACCCGCGACCTCCCGTTGCAGGATCAATCCGGTCGCGATCGAGAACAGCCTGTACGCCATTCCATCCCGCGAGCAATCCGGCGAAAAGCGAAATCGCTGAGACCGCGCCGACCACGGCTCTCCGCCGCTGCGCCCGCTTCCTGGTTGCGGCGGGCAGCGCGCCCGTCGGCAGAACATCGTCTTCGAGGGACCGCAAGAGTTCTTTGAGTTCAAGATCCATGACTTCCACCTCGCAGTTCGGCTCTCAGCGCGGCAGCCCCACGCGACACGAGAGACTTGACGGTCCCGATGCGGCATCCCAGCAGGTCGGCGATCTGAGCATCGGGGAGATCCGCGTAATACCGCAGCACCAGCGCGGTTCGTTGCCGAATGTTCAGCTTCATGAGCGCCGCTCGCACCTCGAGCTTGAGCGCCACATCCGGAAGAGACGAGTGGGATTCGCGACGACCGGCTTCCCGATTGAAGTGCTCGCGCTCATGCTTGCTCCTTCGAAATCGTGACCGAGCAAGGTTGACGATTGTCTTTCGCAGATACGCTGAAAAGGCATCCGGATGCCGAAAGTCCACGAACCTTCCGGCCAGCCGAACGAACGCGTCCTGCACAAGGTCATCAGCGAGAGCCGCGTCGCCGGTCAGGAGATACGCGATCCGTTTCGCCGAGTGCGCGTGAGATAGATACAACTCCTCCAGCCGCGTGCCTTCGATCGGCGTTGTCTCCTTGGACGCGCTCTCGGCCCTTAGCATGCGAGTGAAACGCACGACCTGCCCGATTGGTTGCATCGATTCTCACCACCGGGAATGAAACATCGCCGCGCGCCCGGAGCAATCGGCCGTATGTAGCGATACCGGCCGGAATGCCTATCCAACTACGACCCCACCGCCTGAAGCATTTCTTCAAGGCTCACGTACCGGACCGAAACGCCGGGCAAGAGTTCCCGCTCGAAGGACCGCTCGGCATCGGAGGTCACGACGAGGCTCTTTCCCTTCGGGTAGGCGCGGCGAAACGCTTTGAGGCCGGTTAGATCTTCACGGCCGTCGGCGCGCCATTTGCATTCGACCGCCAGCGGCGCCCGTCCGCGGCGCACGATCACGAAGTCGACCTCTTGATGCTTCGTCGAGCGCCAATGCCTGATGTCGATAACCCCGCCCCGCGCATGCAGTTCATTGAGAACATAATGCTCCCAGAACACGCCCAGGTCCTCGTCGCGCATCTCTCCCCAGCCGCGAAACGTCTTCACGAATCCGGTGTCGAACGCGTAGACCTTGGGTGCATGGACGATCTCGGTTGCCCGGCGCGTTGAAAACGGCCGCACGACGTGGGCAACTTTGGTGATCTCGACCGCGGAGAGATAGTTCGCGATCGTTTGCCGGCTCACCTCGGATGGTCCTGCGAACGCCGTCGCTTCAAAGATGCCGCCGCTTCGGGCAAGGATCAGCTCGACGAACCGCACGAACGAGGCGCGCCGCTCCAATCGAAACAACTCCTGCACATCGCGCGCCCAATACGCATCGAGCCACTCTTGCATCTCCTGTTCCGACCCGCCCCGCAGGAAGAACTCGGGAAGTCCGCCGCGCCCCAGCCTGGCCGGCAGATCGCCGCCGGCGTTCCGGCGGTCGGACTCGATCATCGGCGTCAGCCACACCTCTTCCTTGCGCCCGCTGAGCGAGTCGCGAAACTTCGCGGTCGCCTGCAGCGTCGACGACCCGGTCGCGAGCATTCGCACCGTGGGGAAGTGGTCGGCGGCGATCTTCAGCAGCTCCGACGGATCCGGCAATCGATGCACCTCGTCCAGCACGACCCGCTTTCCTCGAACCGAGCGCAAGAACGACTCGGGATCGGCGAGCACACGTCGGACGCTGGGCAGCTCGCAGTCGAGGTATTCGACGCCGTCGAGCGAGCGGCTTAGAACCGTCTTGCCGGACCGCCGGACCCCCACCAGCCACACCAGGGACCGTCGCTCCCACGCCTGCTCGATGCGGGATATCCAAAACGGCCGGTCGAACATGCCACCAGGATTGCATATCCTACTAGTATCTGCAATCCCAGCGACGCATCCTACCGCTAGGCCGATGAGTGTGGCGCGACGAGATCGCGCACTCGCCCCAAGTACGGCTCCCACTTTGGATCGACGCGGCCGACGGCGACGACGATCCAGACGGTTTCGCGTGGGGCGCCCGGCCGGTGGCGAAGGCGAAGCCCGGCCTGCTGCGGCGTCTTGTCTTCCTTCGTGGAATTGCAGCGTTTGCACGCGGCGACCACGTTGTCCCAGGTGTGAGTCCCCCCCTTGGAGCGCGGGATGACGTGATCGACGTTCTCGGCCGTCCGGCCGCAGTACTGGCAGGTGAAGTTGTCGCGAACGAACACGGCCCTGCGCGACAGCGACACGCGCGCGCGATACGGCACCCGCACCACGTATTTGAGCCGGATCACGGACGGGATCGCGAAGCTCATCCGCTCGGAGTGGAGCGCCCCGCCGTTTTCGTGGACGACTTCGGCCTTTTCTTTCAGGACAAGGACGACCGCCCGCCGGATCGGAACGACACACAGCGGTTCATACGTCGCGTTGAGGACGAGTGCTCTCCCCAAGCGGGTACGGCCTCCTTCGCCGGCCGGGGTGGCCGGCTCGCCGCGGAGTATAGCAGCGGCCCGGGACGTTTCCCGCCGCAAAACGAGCCGAAACCGCGCGGCTAACCCTCGACGACGGCGCCGGCCGCCGGCCGGATCTCGCCGTCGCGGATCTGCTCGGCGTAGTGGCATGCGACCCGATGGCCGCCATCGATCTCGCGCAGCGCCGGGATTTCGTCGTGGCAACGCTCGGGCCGGCGGAACGGGCAGCGGGTGTGAAACCGGCAGCCGGTCGGCGGATCGGCCGGTGAAGGCAGGTCGCCGGCCAGCAGAATCCGGCGACGACGCTGCTCGACCACCGGGTCCGGGATCGGGATCGCCGACAGCAACGCCAAGGTGTACGGATGCAGCGGCTGTTCGTAGAGAGAGTCCGCGGACGCGACCTCGACGATCGTGCCCAGGTACATGACCGCGATCCGGTCGGAAATGTGGCGGACCACCGCCAGGTCGTGAGAGACGAACAGGTAGGTCAGCGAAAAGCGATCCTGCAGCTCTTCCAGCAGGTTCAGCACTTGCGCGCGGATCGACACGTCCAGCGCCGAGACCGGTTCGTCGGCCACGATCAGATCCGGGTTCAGTCCCAGCGCTCGCGCGATGCCAATTCGCTGCCGCTGACCGCCGGAGAACTCGTGTGGATAGCGACTCCCCGCCTCGGCCGGCAAACCAACGGTTTCAAGCAGCTCGCGAACACGATCTTGGACTTCGGCTCGCGATGCCAGGCCGTGGACGCGCATCGGCTCGGCGACGATCCGGGCGACGCTTTGGCGGGGATCGAGGCTGGAGAACGGATCCTGGAAGATCGTCTGCATGCGGCGGCGCATCTGTCGCAGCGCTTCGCCCTTCAGATGCGTGATGTCGCGTCCGTCGAACACGATCGATCCCGATGTCGGCTCGACCAGGCGAAGGATCGCCCGGCCGACGGTGGTCTTGCCGCAGCCCGACTCCCCCACCAGCCCCAGCGTCTCGCCGCGCTCAATATCCAGATCCACGCCGTCGACGGCGCGCACCGCGCCGACGGTTCGCTCCATCACCAGGCCTTGCTTGATGGGAAAGTGGACGCGCAGATCCCGGACCGCAAGCAGCCGATCGCTCACGCGCGCCTCCGCTTCGCCGCGGGCGGCGGGACTTCGGGCGGCGGCGGGACGGGATTGAAGCAGCGAAGCGTCCGGCCGAACTCGATCTCCTCGAGCCCCGGAGCGGCGGCCGTGCAGCGATCGATCACGTTGTCGCAGCGCGGCGCGAACGCGCATCCGGCGCTCCACGGGATCACATCGCGCGGATTGCCGCGAATCGGCATCAGCCGGGTGCCGCGCGGCTCGTCCAGTCGCGGCACCGATGCGAGCAGTCCGGCCGTGTACGGATGACGTGGCGCGGCGAACAGCGCGTAGCGTTCGGCGCTTTCGACGAAGCGTCCTGCGTACATCACGTTCACCGTGTCGCACATGTTGGCGACGACACCCAAGTCGTGCGTGATCATGATCAGGGCCGTGCCTCGTTCGATGACCAAGCCGCGGATCAGTTCGAGGATTTGCGCTTGGATGGTCACGTCCAAGGCAGTGGTGGGCTCGTCGGCGATGATCAGCGACGGCTCGCAGGCGAGCGCCATCGCGATCACGACGCGCTGGCGCATCCCGCCGGAGAACTGATGCGGATAGGCGCCCAGCCGCGAGCGCGCGCCGGGAATCCCGACGGCGTCGAGGATCTCGGCGGTGCGCCGGCGCGCCTCGTCTTCGTCGGTGCCGAAGTGGCGGCGAATCGCCTCGCCGATCTGCCGTCCGATCGTGAGCACCGGATTGAGCGAGGTCATCGGATCCTGGAAGATCATCGCGATCCGGCGGCCGCGAACCCCGCGCATGTCTTCGTCCCCCCGTCCGATCAGCTCGCTGCCGTCCAGGCGCACCGAGCCGTGCACCTGCACGCCGCGCGACGGCAGCAACCCCATCACGGCCAGCGACGTGACGCTCTTGCCGCAGCCGGATTCGCCGACGATGCCGGTCATACTGCCGGGCTCGATGTCGAAGGAGACGCCGTCCACGGCCGCGACGGGCGCGCGGCCCCGCCGCTTGAAGACGACGTGAAGGTCCCGGACCTCGAGCAGCGCCACGCTATCGCCTCAGCTTCGGATCGAGCGCTTCGCGGAGCGCGTCGCCCACCAGATTGAACCCGAGCACCGACAGCACGATCGCCGCGCCGGGGAACAGCGCCAGATGCGGCGCGTGCTGCAGGAACGATTGGGTCTCGGCCAGCATCCGACCCCATTCGGGCACGCCCGGGTCGGCCGAGCCGAGCCCGAGGAAGGCGAGGCCGGCCGCATCGATGATTGCGGTCGCCATCGACAGCGTCCCCTGCACGATCACCGGAGCGATCGCGTTCGGCAGCATGTGGCTCATCACGATCGTTCGCGGCTTCACGCCGACGGCCCGGGCGGCCAGCACGTAATCCTGCTCGCGCTGCGCCAGCATCGATCCGCGAAGGAGCCGCGCGAAGATCGGCACGTTCACCACGCCGATCGCGATCATCACCGACGTCAGCGACCGGCCGAGCGTCGCGGCGACCGCGATGGCGAACAGCAGGCCGGGAACCGCGAGCATCATGTCCATCAGCCGCATCAGGACCGAATCGACCCATCGCGCGCCGGCGCCGGCCAGCCCGCCGATCAGCATCCCGATTGCCGCGCCGATCGAGAGCGACACCACGCCGATGATCAGCGAGTAGCGCGCGCCGTAGAGGATCCGCGACAGTTCGTCGCGGCCGAGTTGATCCAGGCCGAACCAATGCTCGGCCGACGGACCCGGGAACGATCCCGGCCGGATCTGGGTCAGGTCCACCCTGGTCGGGCTGTAGGGCGCGAGCAGCGGTGCGAAGATCGCGACGAGAATGAACAGGGCGATCATCGCCATGCCGAAGATCGCGATCGGATTGCGGCGCAGCCGGCGCCAGGCCTCGCGCCACAATCCGGCGGTATCGTCTGGAACGACGACGGCCAGCTCGCGCGCCTCGACCTCCGCGATGCTCATGGATTCACCCCACCCGAATCCGCGGGTCGACGAGCGCGTAGGCCATGTCCACGATCAGGTTCACCACGACGAACATCGCGGCGAGGAACAAGATCCCGCCCTGCAAAACCGGATAGTCGCGGTTGAAGATCGCATCGGCCAGCCACGATCCCATCCCGCCCCACGCGAAGACTGTCTCGGTCAGCACGGCGCCGGAAAACAGCAAGCCCAGTTGCAGGCCGACGATGGTCACGATCGGCAGCATCGCGTTGCGAAGCACGTGCCGCCGGTCCACCACCGACGGCGCCAGACCCTTCGCCCGCGCGGTGCGCACGTAGTCTTCGTTGACCACGTCCAGAACCGCCGCCCGCGTGATCCGCGTCACGATCGCGAGCGGGATCGTCCCGAGTGCGATTGCCGGCAGGATCAGATGCCGGACGGCATCCCAGAACGCGGACCAATCCCCAGTCAAGAGGGCATCGAGCAGAAAGAAGTTCGTCGGATGCGCGGCCGTTCGGGTGACGTCGAGCCGGCCGACCGTCGGCAGCCATTGCAGCTTCACGGCGAAGAGGTACTTCAGCAGGATCGCGAGGAAGAACACCGGGATCGAGATTCCCAGCAGCGAGCCGGCGAGCGATCCATGGTCGAACCACGTCTGGTATCGCTTCGCGGCGGCGAACCCGAGCGGGATTCCAATCCCGACCGCGAAGATCATCGCGGCAAGCGCAAGCTCGACGGTCGCGGGGAACCGCTCGGCGATCTCGGTGGTGACGCTGCGACGGCTCGCGATCGACTGTCCGAAGTCGAGCGTCCCGACGCGCTTCAGATACGAGAAGTATTGCTCATGGACGGGACGGTCCAGCCCGTAGAGCTCTCGGATCTCCGCGATGCGCTCGGGGGTCGCGCGTTCGCCGAGCAGCGCCTCGGCCGGACCTCCGGGGAGCGAGCGGATCCAGATGAAGACGAGCAGCGAGAGCCCGATCAGGATCGGGATCAACTGGATGAGCCGCCGGACCGCGAACTTGAGCATGAAGTGGATGGGGGCGGCCCGCCACGATCGGACGAGGCCGCCCCCGGTTCGTCATTGCTAGGACAAGCTCATGATCGAGTAGCGCTCCAAGCTGATCGGGCTCGGGACGAACCCTTGCACCTTCTTGGAGAGGGCGGCGAACGTCGCGGTGTGCACGTACGGCACGCCCGGCACGAAATCCATGATCAGCTTGTTGGCTTCCTTGTAGAGATCCGTGCGCTTGGCTTCGTCGGTTTCGATCTCGGCCGCGTTCAGCTTGTCGAAGATGGCTTGCTCCGTGAAGCCGAACTGGTCCGAGTACTGCTGGAAGAACACGCCGACGAAGTTGTCCGGATCGCCGAAGTCGGCGAGCCAGCCGAGCAGATACATCCCGGCCTTGCCGGACTGCACCTGGTTCAGATAGTCGGGATTCCACGGCGCGGACTTGGGCGTGACCCTGAACCCGGCCGCTTCCAGGTCCGACTTGAATGCCTGGAAGTTCGCCGACGGGTCCGGCATGTAGCCGCGACTGACGTCGGTCGGATACAAGAACTCGAGCGTGACCGGCTGCGGCAACCCCGATTCGGCGATGAGCTGCTTGGCCTTGTTCACGTCGTAGGCGTATTTGGCGACGTCGCCGTTCCAGCCGAACAGGTCCGGCGGCTGGAACTCGATCGCCGCCTCGGCGCCCGGCGGATACTTCGCCGTCAGCAATGCTTCCTTATTGATCGCGTGCGCGACCGCCTGACGGATCTTGAGGTTGTCGAACGGAGCGATCTTGACGTTGAACCCGATGTAGCCGACGTTGAACGGCGGCCGCTCTTCGACGTTGAAGTTGTTCTGCAGCGTCGCGATGTCGTCGGGCGAGGGGTTGTCGTAGGCATGGATCTCGCCGGTCTCGAGCGCGGTTCGGCGAGCGGCCGCATCCGCGATCGCACGGAAGATCACGCGATCGAACTTGGCCTTCTCGCCCCAGTAGTCGTCGTTTCGCTCAAGGACCAGACGGTCCTTGGCCGCGAAGGACACAAACTTGAACGGACCCGTTCCGGTCGGATGGGCCAAACCGTAAGTGCCGTCGAAGCTGGGTGCTTCCTCCGTGCCCGAAACCTTGTCGGCCTCGTACTTCTGCAGCGCAGTCGGACTGGCAATCGAGAAGTTCGCAAGCACCAAGCCCGACAGGAACGACGCCGACGGCTTGGTCAGCTCGATCACCGCGGTCTTCGCATCGGGAGCGGCGCACGACTTGAACAGGCTATCGGCCGGCTTATCGGAGAAGCCGCCGAACACGGTCTTCCAGTAGTAGGAGACCGCGTCGCTCTGCAACAGACCCTTGAAGTTGAACCAGCGGTTGAAATTGAAGCAGACGGCTTCGCCGTTGAAATCGGTGCCGTCGTGGAACTTCACGCCTTCGCGCAAGGTGAATGTCCAAACCTTGCCGTCGGCCGACGAGTCCCATTTCGTCGCGAGCGAGGGAACCGGCTTGAAGCCGCCGTCCTCGGTGCGAACGAGCCCTTCGAAGACCTGGTAGATCACGCGAATCGACTCGCCGTCGGAAACGAACGCGCCGTCGAGGCTCACCGGGTCCGCCGAAGCGCCGAACACGAAGGTGCCTCCGGTCTTGCCTTGACCGGTGTCGCCGTCCCCGTCGCCGCCGCATGCCGTCGCGACGAGACCGAGGACCATCACGAGCGCCGCAAAGCGCACTGTCTTGCCGTGAATCAAGGTCTCCCACCTCCTGTGACCGGAACTGTCGGTGCGGGCTGGCCACGTTCGTCCTCCCCGCGGGTGGCGATTCTACCCCTCCTGCCACTATTTCCTACGTCGGCGGCCCTCGGAAGGACGGACCCATCTTTCGGGCGGTCCGCACCGTATGACCTCTTCGGAAGGCCTGCCCGGCCGGATGACCGGCGGGTACACTGGCGTCTCACCTTCCGGGAGGACTCGTGCCGCCGCGAAAGACATCCGTTCCATCAAGCGTCGCCGATAGCGCCGTCCTGCTGGCCCGCATCCGCGACAACATCGACGAGGTTCTCCAAGGCAAGGACGACCAGGTCCGCCTGGCGCTGGTGTGCATGCTCGCTCACGGGCATCTGCTGATTGAAGACGTGCCCGGCGTGGGCAAGACCCTGCTCGCCAAATCGCTCGCCCGAACGATGGGCTGCGCCTGGCGTCGCATCCAGTTCACGCCCGACCTGCTCCCCACCGACATCACCGGCGTGAGCGTCTACAACCAAGAGCG
>DASWHR010000063.1:0-4712 GCA_036398095.1 Actinomycetota bacterium | reverse complement strand
GCGGAGGGCGGCGATGCCGCTCAGGCGTTCGAGGAGAGTGTCTGCGACCCGGAGGTCGTACTGGGCCGCTTGTCCGATCCAGATCCCACCGTGGACGGAAAGCTCGTATGGGCGATCATCATCCGATCGCGCGGCATCCGGGAACGTTTTGGTGGGCCGGTGCCTGCATCCAATGCTCCCGTCCAGCCCACACACGATACGACCCTTGAGGAGTACCAGACTGCCATCGTTGTCGATGCGGAATCGGGCGCCGTGCTCTACACGCTCACTAGCCCGCTGCCTGCGGACGGCTCCTGATCAGGTAGATCGGCCGAGCTGGCGGGCGGCTTCCTGGACGCTGCCGCCGAGCGACGGATAGATCGAGAACGCCTGTGCCAACTGGCCGACGGTCAGCCGCGAGTGCACCGCGACCGACAGCGGCAAGATCAAGTCCGACGCGTGCGGGGACACGATCGTGCCGCCCAGCACCGTCCCCGCGCCCGGAACGCAGATGATCTTGACGAAGCCGTCCTCCAGGCCGAGCATTTTCGCGCGCGCATTGGTCGCCAGCGGAAGCGTGAGCGCGTCGATGTGCAGGCCCCGTTCCAGAGCCTTGGTTTGCGACAGCCCGACCGTCGCGATCTCGGGATCGGTGAACACGGTCGAAGCCACCGCCTCGTAGCGCATCGGTGCCACGGCTTGCCCGAGCGCATGCCACATCGCGATCCGGCCCTGCATCGCCGCGACGCTTGCAAGCATCATGTGCCCGGTGACGTCCCCGGCCGCGTACACGTGCGGCACGTTCGTCCGCGAAACACCGTCGATCTCGATCGCGCCCCAGTCGCTCACGCGGACACCGGCATCTTCCAGCCCGACCCCTCGCGAGTTGGGGACCATGCCGATCGTGATCAGCGCGTGCGATCCTTCGATGATGCGGCCATCGTCGAGCGTGACCACGACGCCGTCACCGGCGACCGACGCCGACGCCGCTCGCGTGCGCTTCACGATCGTCATGCCGCGCCGCTCGAACACCGCTTCGAGAACCTCCGCCGCTTCGGTGTCCTCGGCCGGGAGCACGTGGTCGCGCGAGCTCACGAGCGTAACGCGCGCGCCGAGCCGGTTAAAGGCGTGCGCGAACTCGGCGCCGGTGGCACCCGATCCGACCACGATCAGATGCTCGGGGACTTCGTCGAGTTCGTAGACGTGGCGCGCATTCAGGATCCGGACGCCGTCCGGCTCGGCCGACGGCATCTCGCGCGGCGACGAACCGGTTGCGATCAGGATCGTGCCGGCATCCAGCCGCTCGTTGTTGCCGTCCTCCAATGCGACGTCGACCCGACCCGGCTCGCCGAGCCGGCCGCTGCCCCGCACGACGCGCACGCCGGCCGCATCCATCTTCTTTTCGATATCGCGCGACTGGGCTTCGGCCAGCCAGACGATCCGAGCGAAGATCTTCGGCAGGTTCACGCTGCGGTGCGCCAGCAGATCCTCTTCGACGAGTCCAAGGTCGGGCGCAGCCTCCAGCCACGAGACCGCCTCGGCAGTCGTGCACAGCGTCTTTGACGGAACGCAATCCCAGAGCACGCAGGCGCCGCCCAGACCGCTTCGATCCACGACCGTCACCTCGGCACCCAGTTCGGCCGCGACCAAGGCAGCCTCGTAGCCGCCGGGGCCGCCTCCGATCACGACGATCTGCATCCGGTTACCGCTTCGGCCGGTAGACGCCGAAAACTTCGCGCAGCACGCCGCAAATCTCGCCCACTGTGCCCGAGCGGCGAAGCGCCTCGCGCATCGGCGGCAGCAGGTTATCGGCTGCGCGCGCGGCGGCCCGCACGTCCTCCAGCGCCTCCTTCGCGGCCGCGTCGTCGCGCCGCGCGCGGAGCGCCGCCAGTCGCTCCGACTGCTCGCGCGTGATCGCCTCGTCCACGCGCAGGATCTCGACCCGCTCGGTATCGTCCTCGGCGTACCGGTTCACGCCGACGACGATCCGTTCGTGTGCGTCAACCGCCTTCTGCTCTTCATATGCGGCTTGCTCGATCTCGGCCTGCATGTATTCGATCGACGCCACCGCACCGCCGCGTTCGTCGATCGCGGCGATGTAGTCCTTCGCGCGATCGTAGACCTGGCGCGTGAGCGACTCGACGTACCACGAGCCGGCCAGCGGATCGGGGGTCGCGTCGATGCCGGTTTCGTGCGCCAGGATCTGCTGGGTGCGCAGCGCGATCTTGGCCGCCTTCTCGGTCGGCAGAGCGAGCGCCTCGTCGAACGAGTTCGCGTGCAGCGACTGCGTCCCGCCCAGCACCGCGGCGAGCGCCTGGATCGCGACGCGGACGATGTTGTTCTCGGGCTGCTGGGCGGTCAGTTGCACCCCGGCCGTCTGTGTGTGGAAGCGCAACATCTGGGATTTGGCCTGCGTCGAACCGAACCGGTCGCGCATGATCTCGGCCCACAGCATCCGCGCGGCGCGGAACTTCGCGACCTCCTCGAACAGCGACGAGCGCGCGACGAAGAAGAACGACAGGCGCGGCGCGAACCGATCGACGTCCAAGCCGGCGCGCAAACCTGCTTCGACGTAGGCGATCGCATCGGCCAGCGTGAAAGCGACTTCCTGCACGGCCGTCGCGCCCTTCTCGCCCATGTGATACCCGCTGATCGAAATGGTGTTGAAGCGTGGCAGCCGTTCGGCGCAGTAGGCGAACGTGTCGGTGATCAGCCGCATCGACGGCTCCGGCGGGAAGATGTACGTGCCGCGCGCTACGTACTCTTTCAAGATGTCGTTTTGGATCGTGCCGGTCAGTTTCGCGGCATCGACGCCCTGCTCTTCGGCGACCAGCTCGTAGAGCAACAGCAGCAGCGACGCCGGAGCGTTGATCGTCATCGACGTCGAGACCTGATCAAGCGGAATCCCTTCGAACAGCATCCGCATGTCTTCGATCGAGTCGATGGCCACGCCGACCTTGCCGACCTCGCCGGCCGCGACCGGGTCGTCGGAGTCGTAGCCCATCTGGGTCGGTAGATCGAAGGCGACCGACAGTCCGGTCTGGCCGCGCTCGAGCAGATACCGGTAGCGCTCGTTCGATTCGCGCGCCGTCGCATACCCGGCGTACTGTCGCATCGTCCACGTCTTGCCGCGATACATGTCGGGATAGATCCCGCGCGCGAACGGAAACTCGCCGGGCCGGCCGAGCCGGTCCGCAACCGAGCGCGCATCCTCCTCCGGCTCGTAGAGCGGCCGGATGGGAATGCCGGAAGGACCGGTGGGTTCGCTCATCCGGCCCATTCTAGTGGCTCAAATTGCCCATTGACCCGTCCGGTTCGAACGGCCTAGCGTGAACGTGGGACCGGGAGAGAATCCGATGGCACAGGCACCGCAACCTCGCACATCGCTTTCGAAGTCCGACGCGAGCAGCGTCGGTGCCGAAGCGGTCGTCCGAATCTTGGACATCACCCGCGCACAGCTCGGCATGCAGGTCGCATTCCTCGTCGAGACCGGCGCGCCGGCCGAAGGCTCTCCGCGCGCGAGCGTCCGATTCACCGACGGTCCGGCAGCCTCGTTTCCACTGCTGTTGGGCGGGGCCACGCTCGACGACCTCATCGACCGCGTTATCGCAGGGACCGTCCCGTCGATCGTCGCGGACATCGCACGCGAGCCGGGCTATCCCGAAAACGGCGATTCTTCCGTGGGCGCGTTCGCGGCCGTCCCGGTCGCGATGTCGGACGGATCGACGTTCGGCGTCCTGGGCACGTTGTCGCACGAGCCCGATCCACTGTTGCAAGACACCGACGCCGGCATGATCCGCGTTCTGGCCCGAGCCGTCGCACGCCTGATCGAACAGCACGGCCTGACCGCCCCGGCCGCGCGCCACGCCGCGATCGAGCGGATCCGTACGGTGCTGGAGGGAAGCGGCCTTTCGATGGTGTTCCAGCCGATCGTCGATCTGGATTCGCGCATGACGCTCGGGTACGAGGCGCTCGCTCGCTTCGGCACGCAACCCGAACGGACGCCGGACCGGTGGTTCGCCGAGGCCGCGCGGGTCGACCTCGGCGCCGACCTGGAGATGGCCGCCGTCAAGGCGGCGCTGTCGCATCTCGATCTGCTGCCCATCGGAGCCTTCTTGTCCGTCAACGCCTCGACCGCGACCGTTGCATCGCCCGCGTTTCTCGCGGCCGTCCGCGGCATTCCCGCCGGCAAGCTCGTCGTCGAGCTGACCGATCATTTGCACATCGAAGACGATCGCGCGCTCGGCAAGGCACTCGCGACGCTCGGGATGGCCGGGGTGCAGATCGCCACCGACGTTACCGACGCCGGCTTCGAGACGCTGTCGCATCTGCTTCAGCTCACCCCCGACATCATCAAGCTCGACGGTCTGCTGATCCGCGGCATCGAAACCGATCCGGTGCGTCGCGTGCTCGGCCAGACGGTGGTTGCGTTCGCGGCGGAGATCGGAGCCTCGGTCGTCGGGGAGTCGATCCAGACGCAAGCCGAGCTGGCGATGCTCAAAGCGATCGGCGTCCGCTCGGGCCAAGGCCACCTGCTCGCCCCGCCGGGCCCGCTTCCGCGCAGCCGCTAGTCCCTATCCGGCCGCTTCGGTTTGGGGGCGGATTTGATGGATGCTAGGATTCGCCGCGCGGCGCCGTCCGGCGCCGAACCGCGACAAAGATCACGCCGAGGGGGACTGAAAACCGAGTGCGGCTGCCCGGCAAAATGACCGTCTATCGGGGCGGCTCGGGGC
>DASWHR010000062.1:0-13837 GCA_036398095.1 Actinomycetota bacterium | reverse complement strand
CGACCGCGAGCGAGTACGTCCCGGACGACAGTTCGCGCAGCGCGCGCGATGCGCTGGCGACGAGCCGCTCCATCGCTTCGTCGAGCAGCCACTTTTCGAAGTTGCTGGCCGACAGGTGCCGCCCGAGCGTGGAGGCGACCGCCTGCTCTTCCTCGGCGGCTTTGCGGTCCTTGTCGACGATCTTGATCTCTTCGAGCGCGGCGTCGATCCGTTCGACGACGGCACGTTGCTCGACGAAGGCTTGCATGCAGGCTTCGCCGAGCCGCGCGCCGGGCGGGACGTCCACTCCCGCGTCGCGCGCGGCGGCGACCAGCTCGTTGGCACGCTGCCGGCGGCGTTCGAGGATCTCCTCGACGCGCCGGTCGGCGGCGTCGGCCGCGGCGACCTGGGCGGCGTGGTGCCGGGCCGCCCACTCCGCAAGCGCGTGCCAGTCGGCCGCCAAATCTTCGCGCGCGGCGGGCGGCGGCGTCAGATCGGCGAGCGAGTCGCGAACCGCGTCGAAGCCCTTGCGCGCGTCCTGCTCGGCGCGTTGCGCGCCGTCGAGCCGGCGCTGGGAGTCGGTGGCGGTCCGGCGCGCGGCTTCGCCGGCGCGGCGCGCGGCGGCGGCGGCTTGCTCGGCCGCGTCGAGCTGCGCGAGCGCGGCGTCGAGCTGGCCGGGATCGGGATGGTCGGCGACGCGGCGCGCGAGTTCGTCGAGCTCCTTGGTGAGCGTGTCGGCCGTGACTTCGGCGCGCGTGTTGTCTTCGGCGGCTTTTCGTCGCGCGCGGTCGGCATCGTCGCGGGCGCCGCGAGCGCCTTTGAGCGCCCGCTCGGCGTCGTGGACGTCGCCGGGCACGCGCTCGCCGGGGACCGTGGTCACCGTCTGGCGGCAGACCGGACACGGTTCGCCGGCGACGAGCGTTCGGGCGAGGTCGTGCGCGCGATGCTCGATGCGCGCGGCTTCGAGCGCGGCTTCGGCGGCATCGACCGCCGCGGACGCCGCCTCGCACGCGACGGCCGCTTCGGCCGCAACCCGCCCCAAAGACTCCAAGGCAGCCAAAGCCTGCGTCCGTTGCGTTTCGCACGTGGCACGGTCGGCGTGCGCGTGCCGGGCGATTTCGAGCGTCGCCCGCGGCGGGAGCGCTTCGAGCGCGGCTTCGGCATCGCGGCGAGCCGCATCGGCGTGTTCGGCGTCCGCGTCGGCGGCCTCGCGCGCGTCGCGTGCACGTCCGACGGCTCCGGCCAGCTCGCCGATCCCGTCGGGCACCGACACTTTCGCGAGCCGGTCCAGCCGCGCGCGGGCGGCGGTCGCTTCGGCCTTGGCGTCTTTGGCGTCCGCGTCGAGCGCTTCGATTTCCGGTTGTGCCTGTTCGATTCGGGCACGCAGCGCTTCCAGTACACCCAGCCGCTCGGCCGATGCCGCGCGGGATTCCGCGGTGGCGAAGGTGAACTCGTCGTCGAGCCGTTTCTGCAGCCATTCGGCGCGGCCGCCCGCGTCGCGCGCAAGTTCGTTTGCGCGGCGGCCCATTCGCTCGTAGAGCTCGTAGCCGAGGAGCTTGACGAGCAGGTCCTGCCGGTCGGCGGGCTTGTCGTGCAGGAAACGCGCGAATTCGCCTTGCGGCAGCACGACGCATTTCGTGAACTGCTCGAAGGTCAGCCCGATCAGCTCTTCGACTTTGGCGCTGACGGCTTTGGCGTCGCCGGCGAGCGTTTCGCCGGCGCGTTCCAGGCGCGCCTCGCGCGTGGTCGCGCCGGACTTGGTTCGCGCGACGACCCGCACGGCCGTGTAGGGCGCCTCGCCGATGGTGAAGTCGAGCCGGACCTTGCATTCGAGCAGCCCTTGCGACACAAGGCTGCGGACGTCGTTGCGGTCGAGGCGCGGGATCGCGCCGTAGAGCGCGAAGGCGATCGCGTCGATGATGCTGGATTTGCCCGCGCCGGTCGGGCCGCACAGCGCGAAGAAATCGCAGCCGTCGAAGTCGACGACCTCCGGTTGCTTGAAGGCGGTGAAGCCTTCGATCTCAAGCCGGGTCGGCCGCATGCATCTCCTCGAGGATCTGATCGAACAGTCCCACGACCCGCTCGTCGTGGGCTTGCCGTTGCGTCAGATAGTCGCGGAACAGCTCGCCGGGCGAGCGTCCCGCGCGCGTCGAGCCGGCAGCGGCGGCCGCGTCCTCGTCCTGCGGGTCCACTTGGACGTCCACCGCATTCGGGAACCATTCGCGCACCTGCTGCGCGATCCCGGCACGGGCCTGCTCGCGGACGTAGACGCGAAGATAGTCCTCGCCGGTCAACTGGCTTGCGGCCATGGTCTCGAGCTGGTCCATGGTGCCGCGGATGGTGCGGAGCCGCCGGCCGGCGGTCAGCGGCTCGAGCCGCGCGACGGCGGGCGCGCCGGGCGCCGCCTCGACGATCACGACACCTTTGCCGGAGCTCTCCTCGGCGTCGCTGCCGAAGCCGAGCCGCAGCGGCGAGCCCGAATACCAGGCGAGCGACGGCGCGGCGACCTTCTGGGGCGTGTGGAAGTGGCCGAGCGCGACGTAGTGCAGCGACGCCGGAAAGACGGTGCCGGGCACGGCATAGTCGAACACGTGCGCGCTGCGAACCTCTTCGCCGGTGTCGGCGCCGGCGATCGTCATGTGCGCGGCAAGCACGTTCACGGTGTCGGCGCTCATCGGCTCGCAGAGCTTCGCCACGATCCGCTTCACTCGCTCGGCATAGTGCTGCTGCGTCTCGGCGCCGTCGAGCGACATGAGCTGCTCGACCTTGACGATGTAGTGCTTGCCGACCCACGGCAGCATCGCGAGCCGGGCCGTCTCGCCCCCGCGCGCGGTCACCGTCACCGCCGAATCGCTTGTCGGCACGGGCGCGACGATCACCTTGCCGAGCTCCAGGAGCGGTTGCACCGCCTGGAGGCGCCGGTCGCTGTCGTGGTTGCCGGCCAAGACGGCGACGGTCGCGCCCGTGTCGGCCAGCGCGAGCAGCCCCCGGTAGACCGCGCGTTCGGCTTCGGGTGCCGGCGCGGCCGAGTCGAACAGGTCGCCGCAGACCAGCACCAGGTCTGCCTGTTCGCGCTCGGCGATCTGGGCGATCTCGGCGAGGACGGCTTCGTGTTCGTCGATCCGGCTGCGGCCGCGAAGCGTCTTGCCGACGTGCCAGTCCGAGGTGTGGAGAATCTTCACAGCGGCATGCCTTCGAACGGATCGTCGGGATGGTCGCCGCCGGCCGGGTTGGCGCCGGCCTCGCTGCTTCGGGTCGCCCATGCGGGGAACGGAAATTCCAGCAGCAGCGGGATCGGGATCTGCGGCTGCGAAAGAATCATCGAGCCGGGTTTCAAGATCGTCGCGCGCTGGCGCGTGGCCTTCGGCAGGAATCCGTACTCGTCGCGGCCCGCTTCGGCGGAATCCAGCCGCCCGACGACGCGCAGCGCCGAGTTCGCGATGATGCGCCGCTCGACTTCGCTTGCCGTCTGCTGCGCGCCGATCAGGATGATCCCCAGCGACCGGCCGCGTTCGGCGACGTCGAGCAGCATCTCTTTGATCGGACTGGATCCTTCGCGGGGTGCGTACTTGTTCAACTCGTCGAGCACCAGGAACAGCAGCGGCTTGGCGACGCCGGTGCGTTCCTTCTCTTCGAAGGCTCTTCGCACGACGACACCGACGACGAAGCGCTTGGCGCGATCGTTGAGGTTGTGCAGATCGACGACCGTGACCTGCTTCTGCAACGCGACCTTGTGCTTTTCGGCGTTGGGCACGTCGCCGCGGATCAGATGCTCGACGTGGCGAACCGAGCCTTGCAGGCGCCGCACGAACGCGCCGACGGTGCCGGCGCCGATCGCGCGGCCCGCCCAATAGGGCATGTGGTCCTCGTCCTGGACGCGGTCGATCAGAAACTCGACCAGCTCGCGGAATGTGCGGATGTGCACGCCTTCGATCTCGATGCCGCCTTCTGGGAGCGGGGCGGCGTCGTGGCGCAGCCGCTGCGCGACGTTCTGCACCACGAGCGTGTATTGCTGGCGGTCGTCTTCGGCGTCGGCAAACAGGAACGGCAGGAGCTCTTCGGTGCAGAACTCGGCGATCGTCCAGAAGAACGAGGTGACGCCTTCGATGCGCGAGGCGACGTCGGGAACGGCGGCGGCGCTGCCGCGTCGCGGCGGCGCGAACACCCCGACCGACGGGAACGGCCCGACCGGCAGATCCAGCGTGCGGTAGCGGTCGGCCTGCTCGCCGTCGAGCATCGCGTTCGGATGATCCAGAAAGAGCAAGTCCTCGCCTTTGACGTTGAAGACCAGCGCTTTGGTGTTGATCGCCTCCGCGCCCAGCGCGCGGGAATTGAACAGGCTGTAGAGCAGAAACGTCGCGTAGGTGGTCTTGGTCGCCACGCCCGAGATGCCGCTGATGTTGACGTGCGCGCCGCGGGTGCCGTCGAGGAACTCGAGGTTCGCGAAGATCGGCTCGCCTTCGCGGCTCATCCCCGCGACGAGGCGCTTTTCCATCCCGTCGAAGAACAGCGCCTGATCGCGCTCCTTGCCGGAGGCGCGGCGGACCTCCGCGCCGGGCAGCGGGGGGACGAACACTTCCGGCTCGAAGCGGGTGGCCGTGATCTGCGCGGCTTCGGCGATCTGGGCCGGAAGGACTCCGTCTTCGATCAGGAACACGTCCGAGTCGAACTTGGCGCCTTCGTGACGGGCGCGGACCTGCGCGACGATCCCGTAGATCGACACCGGTCCGGGGCCGGGGACGTCGCGTTCGCAGGCGATCACGTCGTCGAGCTGGAGGAACTCGCCCTCCCCCACCGCGACCCAGAACTCGAGCGGCGTGGCCGGATCGGTCCCGATGACGCGACCGACCGGCTTCTGGGCGGAGTCGCTCACGCGGCCCTCCCGGACGCCGGAGCGGCAAATCCCCTGGCCGGACCCATATTCCCCCCATCAGCTCGCACGGAAATCACCCTAACCCAGGGCTGTGACACTCTCGGGGGAAGACGGAAGGCCATTATCCGCAAGCCGGCCACGGGTTTCTAGACGGGGAAGAATTTCGGGCCCGTTCCCTTGCGGAGATGTGGCCCCCAGGGGGTACTCTGTGGGGGTCGGCACGGTCCCCGATCAAGGAGGGCGCAGCGTGACGCTAGGCGACGAGCCAGTATGCGACTGGTGCGATGAGCCGAGAAAGCCGGCGATCGACCGGATGGATGTCTCCAACGGCGCCGAGGATGTGATCCTTCACCTGGATCTGTGCGCCGATCATGCATCCGACGCCGAACGCCGGGTCGTGAAAGCCGAACGAGTCCAGAGAATCCAAGCCAGCATGTCGTGACCCCGTCGGGGCTTCGACCGGATCGAAGGCGGCGCCTGGTTCAGGCGCCGCCTTCGTATTTGCGTTCTGGGCATTTTCGGCACCGAGAATAGGTGCGATTCCCGATAAACTTCTCAGCCGAGCAGACCGAGGATATGAGCATGGATACCGTCTCGATCGTCCGTCGCTACTCGACCGCCGGGTTCGTGCTTGCGGCCCTGTCGGGAACCGGCCTAGCCGTCGCCGGCTTCGCCGAGGACCCCGACCGTCTCCCGCTCGGCGCGCTCGCCGTCGCGCCGGCCGTCTTCTTCCTGGGCGCGATCCCCTTCGTGCTCTACCGAATGTCGATCCGCACGCCGGCCACCGCCACCTGGGCCGGCGCCGCCACCCTGTTCTTCACCGGCCTCATTCATCTGATGACGCACATCGCGCTTGTCGGAAGCAGCGACCGCCTGGAGATGCTGGGATTCCTCATCGCCGCCGTCTGGGGCGCAGTCGTCGTCGGCGGCGCCAATATCGCCGAAACAATGAGCGTCCGCCGGGAAACCTAACCCGAGGAGCACCGAAACCGGCCGGCCTGCGGCGGCGATCAATCGTTGCGGTAAGTCCGCGTCAAATACGACCCGCATTTACCGCATCGAGAGGAAACATCCGTCCTAGGGCCCGCGAGGCCGGCCCGTCTACAGCATGTACCCCGTCGCCATCTCGGCAGGCGCGAGTCGCTGTCCGGCACCGTGGTGGCCCCCGCTACAGCACCGGCTTGGAGCAACGTTCTAGGCCGACCTGCTTTCCGCAGCCGAGGTCCGGGCCGGACACGGTCGCGGTCGGGACGAACGGCAGCAGGATCGACGACGGCGTGTCACCGCCGAACAGGATGCTGTTCACGCCCGGCGGCGTCGTGGGCACGTACGTCGCGAGCGAGTCGTTGGCCGGCGGCTGCGTGATCCGGATCACCAGCGAATGTCCGGGCCGGAACACGTGACCGAGTGGGAAGACCTCGATCTCGTACTGATACACCGACCCCGGCACGATCACCTTGGTCGCGGTGTTCGTGTGCGGATGATACGGCCGGATGATCTCGCCGTCCGCGTTGTAGTCGGTGCGCAACACGTCCAGGTCGCGATGCGAGGCCTTCAACATGCCGCGCTGCAACCGCGTCATGTTCCCGTCCGCGTCCACATCGTTCAACTCGACGTAGAACTCGGTGTCGGGTGCGGTCGACGACGCGAACAACGTCATGCTGATCGGCCCGGCGATCGCGGTCGGCGCCTGGAACGCGCTCGAGGTGAATCGCACCTCGTCGGGCAGGTTCGCGGTCGTGATCTCGGTGCCGACGTTCGAGCCGGCGAGATAGCTCCACGCGCCTGCGCGCTTCGTTCCCGACACGTAGGGCGACGACCCGGCGCCCGCCGGAACGGCGGTGTCCAGCCCGCCGTTCGGCTGCAGGTAATACCGCGTCCACGCGCTCTGGGACAGCGGCCAGTCGGAGTCGGCCGTCACGCCGGTCGAACGCAACGCGCTACCGTCGTTGTGCATCTCCCAGAGCACCTTCACGCGCTTGGCCGGATCCAGGATGTCGGCGCTGCAGACCGTGCGCACGTGGCAGTCCAGGAACGCGATGCGGTCGTCGCGAACCTCGGGCGGATTCGTGTTGGTCGAGTGCACGCCGTTGGTCAGCAGCAGCCGCTTCGGAAGGTTCGGCTTGCGCTCGTCGAGGCGTTGCCACAGCAGGTTCGATCCGCGCGGACCGGTCTGCTCGTCCTGATAGCTCTGCGCGATGTGCGTCGGCACGTTGATGCCGTCCAAGTAGGTGATCGTGGAATGCGACGCCCACCACTGGTTGTCCTCGCCGAGCGAGGCGACGCCGTTGACGATCGGGTTGTCCATCACGTCCGGCGGATAGCGCGTCGCCTGATTGGCGATGCACGTGCGATCGCCCGACGACACGCCGGGGATCACACCGCCCTGGTATTCCGACGCCGGCCGATACCCGCCGGTCCACAGCAGCGGGAAGCCGAGGTTGGACACGCCGCCCATGTAGACGATGCCGCGGTACAGGTCGTCGATCAGGCCGGACACCGAGATCGCTTCGAGCGACGGCGGCTGCGTCGCCGCGGTCAGCCAGCCGGTCAGACCCGAGTACGAGTGACCCCAGATCGCAACCTTGCCGTTGGACCAGCCGCGGCCGGCCAGATCCTCGATCACTTCGTAGCCGTCGAAGGCGCTGCGCCGGTCGAACAGGTCGAATTTGCCGGCCGAGCAGCCCGTGCCGCGCAGGCTCATGTGCGCCGTCACGTACTTGCCGTTGCCGTACCTGGCGTCGCCGGCGTTCATCGGGCCGGACGCGCCCGCGTAGCCGTCGATCTGGATCAGGATCGGCCAGCCGTCGACCGGCGCGGCGCCCGACGGGAACTGGAGGTTGACGGCGATCAGCGTGCCGTCGGAGACGGTGATGTATTCGAGGCCCGCGATCTCGGTGCGGCCGTGCGCCGGCACCAGGAGCGCCGCGGCGAGCATGACCAGCGGCAGGACTCGGCGAAGTTGCTTGAGCATGAAGGAAACCTCCCGTATTCGCATCGGGCTCGAACGACCCGGTTATGGGAGGGTTTCGTCACGATTGCCCGCCTCTCCTGCCGGGATGCCGGACCTGCCGGTATGCTCGACCGCTGTCATGAGGTTCTGGCTGATGAAATCCGAGCCCGAGACGTTCGGGATCGGCCATCTCGCCCGGAAAAAGTGCGAGCATTGGGACGGGGTCCGCAACTATCAGGCTCGCAACAACATGATGGCCATGCGGGCCGGCGACGGGGTCCTTTTCTACCATTCGAACGCCAAGCCGTCGGGCGTGGCCGGCCTCGCCGACGTCGTCCGCGAGGCCCACCCGGACCACACCGCCTTGGATCCGCAGTCGCCGTACTACGACCCGAAGGCATCCCCCGAGAAGCCGATCTGGATGATGGTGGACGTGGGCTACGTCGAGACCTTCCCGCGGGTCGTGCCGCTGTCGGAGTTGAAGGAGACACCCGGCTTGGAGGCGATGGCGGTCGTCCAGAAAGGCTCACGGCTGTCGGTCACGCCCGTGACCGAAGAGGAATACCGGATCGTGTGCCATCTGGGGCACTCCTGACCTTCGGTTTCGCCCCGAAGCGTGGCCATCAAGGCCGCTGCGCGGTAAGTTATCCACAGATTCAAGACCAGGCGGAACATCGCCGATCCTTGAATCGTTATCGAAGGTGAAAGCCGCTCGTAGGGGTACGGCGGCGAGGAGGCAGCGGCCATGATCGTCCGCTCGACGCTGGACGAAGTCTGGGAAGTCGCGTTCCTACGCGAGGACGGGATCGGCCTTCAGCTCGTCCACAGCCTGGATTTGGCCGGCCGCCTTGCACAAACCTTCGAAGCGCTCGACGCCGTCGTCCTGGCCGTCACCCGCATCGCCTAACCGCTGCCTCGCCCGGCGTCCGAGAGCATTCCGTAGACGATCTTTCCCTTTGCGATCGTCGCGCGGATGCGAGGCCGGCGGCTGCGCACCGGATCGTCCTCCCACACGACGAAGTCGGCGCGGTATCCGGCTTCGATGCGACCTGCCGGCACGCGTTCGTTTGCCATGGAGGCCGCGCCGGCCGTCGCGGCTTCGAAGGCGTCCTCGATCGAGATCGCATGCCGCGGACTCGTCGGTTCGGCGGCGGCGCGAATGCCGGCGAGCGGATCGAACGGCGTGACCGGACAGTCCGAGCCGAAGCCGACCGTGGCGCCGGTCGCGCGCATCGACTTGATGTCGTTCATCGCCGCGGCACGTTTCGCGCCGACGCGTGCCGCATACATCCGGTCGCGGCCGCCCCAGTGCGCGTCGAAGGCGGGCTGCACGCTGAACACGGCACCGAGCCGCGCGGCACGCGCGATCATCTCGGCGCTCGCCATCTCGAAATGCTCGAGCCGGTGGCGCATCGCGCGAACCTTCGCGATGCCGGCGCGCTTGGCGGCACGCTCCAGGCCGGCGACGGCGGCCTCGCATCCGGCGTCGCCGATGCAGTGCACGCCGCCCTGCAGGCCGGCGCGCGTCGCCGCTTCGAAGAACTCGCCCAACGCGTTCGCGTCGCGATACAGGAATCCGGTGTTGCCGCGCGTGTCGGCATACGGCCTCGACAGCGCCGCGGTGCGCGAGCCGAGCGAGCCGTCGGCATTCAGATCGCCGCCGATCTGTGCGAGCCCGCGGCTCGTCGCGATCGTCACGTCCTCGCTCGCGTAGTAGCAGACGACGTTGATGGGCAAGCGTCCTCGGACCAGCTCTTCGAGGTCCCGCTCCCCCGCCGCGTGCAGCGGGCCACCCATGTCGTGGACCGTCGTGATGCCTTTCACGACGGCCGCTTCGGCCGCCGCGCGATGCGCGTCGCGGATCGCGCCGATCGGCATGCGTTTGAAGAAGAAACTCCGAACCGCGTGGTGCGCGTCGCGCCGGACGATCCCGGTCGGCTCGCCGCGCGCGTCGACTTCGACCCCGTCGAGCCCGGCGCATCCCGCGGCCGCGAACAGCGTGTGTGATACCAGCGCCGAATGCGCGTCGACGCGCGCGAGATAGACGTGCCGGTCGCCCGCGACGCGCTCGATCATCGCGGCGGTTGGCGTCTGCGGCCAGGACGAGTCGTCCCAGCCGGTGCCGTAGACGAAGTCGGCCGAGCGGCCCCGCACCCATGCCGCCAGCCGCCGCACCATCGCCGCCGCGCTGCGCGCGGCGTGCAGATCGATCCCGCCGAGCATCAGCCCGGTCATCGTCAGATGCGCGTGCCCGTCAACAAAACCGGGCGTCACCGTCCGCCCGTCCAGCGAAACCCGCCGGTTCGCGCGCGGCACCTCGCCTGCCCGGCCCACCCACGTCAGCACACCCTCCCGAACCGCGAACGCGTCCCCGTTCACGATCGCCAGCCGAGGATCCAGAATCCGTGCGTCCGTATAGAGCGTCGTCATCGGTTAGCCGCGGGTGATGGCGCGGGCGATGACGACTCGCTGGATTTGGTTGGTGCCTTCGACGATCTGCAGGACTTTGGCTTCGCGCATGTAGCGCTCGACGGGGAACTCGTCGACGTAGCCGTAGCCGCCGTGGATTTGGACGGCGTCGGTTGTGACGCGCATGGCTGTGTCGGATGCGAACAGTTTGGCCATCGCGGCGTGGGTGGAGAACGGCGCGCCGGCGTCGCGGCGGCGGGCGGCGTCCAGCGTCAGCGTTCGCGCGGCCTCGATGCCGGTGAGCATGTCGGCGAGCATCCACGACAGGCCCTGGTTCTCGATCACGGGACGGCCGAATTGCTTGCGGTCCTTGGCGAACGTGACGGCGGCCTCGAAGGCGGCGCGGGCTAAACCGACGCTGCAAGCGGCGATCCCTAGGCGCCCGCCGTCGAGCGCGGCCATCGCGATCCGGAAGCCTTCGCCTTCCTCACCGATGCGGTTCTCGACCGGCACACGCACCTGATCGAAGGTGATCTGCGCGGTCGGCGAGGACTTCATGCCCATCTTGTTCTCGGTCTTGGCGCGCGCGACGCCGGGCGTCGAGGCCGGCACGAAGATCGTCGAGATTCCCTTGGCGCCGGCCTCGCCGGTTCGCGCCATCACCATGTAGTAGTCGCTTTCGCCGCCGTGCGTGACCCACGCTTTGCGTCCGTCGATCACGTAGGAGTCCCCGTCGCGCGTCGCCTTGGTCGTCAGCGCCGACGCGTCGGATCCGCTCTCGGACTCCGACAGACAGTACGAGCCGATCCACTCGCCGGCGCACGCAGGCGGCAGCCACGCCTTGCGCTGCTCGTCGGTGCCGAACTGCGCGGCCGGGAACATGGTGAGGACCTGCACGCTGGTGCCAAGGCCCACCGATAGCAGCGCGGCCGCGAGCTCTTCCAGGCACAGCAGATACACCCAGTTGGGTTGCGCGCCGCCGCCGAATTCTTCCGGATAGGGAAGGCCGAGCAGACCGGCGCGGCCGAGCGCGCTAAACGCCTCGCGCGGGAAGATGCCGTCGCGTTCCCAGGCCGACGCGTGCGGTGCGATCTCGCGGGCGGCGACTTCGCGGACCAGGCCGAGCAACGCGCGCTGCTCGTCGCTCAAGCCCAGATGCCCCAGGGGCAGGGTCATGCGATCACCTTCAGGTCGCGTGAGGCGTTGTTGAGGCGGCGGCCGCTGCCGTCGGTGCACACGACGATGTCTTCGATGCGCGCGCCGAACGTTCCGGGGATGTAGATGCCGGGCTCGACGCTGAACGCCATGCCGGGCTCGAGCGGCTCGGTATTGCCGGCCACGATGTAGGGCTCTTCGTGCTCTTCCAGGCCAATGCCGTGGCCGGTGCGGTGGATGAAGTATTCGCCGTAGCCGGCGGCGGCGATGACCTCGCGCGCGGCGGCGTCCACCGATTCGGCGGTCACGCCGGGCTTGACGGCGTTCACCCCGGCTTCCTGCGCCTCGTGCAACACGCCGAAAAGCTGAACGAACTCGTGCGGCGGATCGCCGACATGGAAGGTGCGGGTGATGTCGCTGCAGTAGCCGTCCAGGGTCCCGCCGAAATCGCATACCAGCGCGTCGCCGGCTTGGATCACGCGATCGCCCGGCTCGTGGTGCGGCGACGCCGCATTGGGGCCGGCGGCGACGATCGCGAAGTTGACCTGCTCGAGCCCTTCCGCGATCAGCGCGTCGCTGATCCAGCGAGACACGTCGCGTTCGCGCTTGCCCGCGACCGACGAGGCCGCGATCAAAGCGGCGACCCGATCGGCGGCCGCCCCACTGCGCGCCAGCGCGTCGATCTCGGCGTCGTCCTTTCGGATCCGCAGCACCTTCATGATCGTGGAGGCGGGCACGAACGATGCGCGATCGAATGCGGCTTGCAGGCGAAGCACGAACATCGCCCACAGGCGGTCCCCCACCGCGATCGGCGCGTGCACCGCGCCCAGACGCGACGACACCAGCGCCACCGGATCGTCGGTCTCGCCGAACGTGACGAGTTCGATGCCGGAGGTGAACGCTTCGGCTCGCGGCCGCTCCAAGTGCGGCGCGACCAGGAACGGCTCCGCATCCGGCGTGACGACCAGAAGCGTCATGCGCTCCAGCGGAAGCGCGTGATAACCGGTCAGATAGCGAAGATCGGCGCCCGGGCCGCACATCAGCGCGGCGACGCCCGCGTCGCGAAGCGCGGCGCGCGCACGATCGGTCCGGATCGAAGACATGACGCGCCTATGATACGGGCCATGCCCCCGATCGGACCGTCCACGCGTGCTGAACAGATCGACCGGCTCGCCGCCGAAACCTTCGACGTGCTCATCGTCGGCGGCGGCGTCACCGGCGCCGGCTGTGCGCTCGACGCCGCCTCGCGCGGTCTGAAGACCGCGTTGGTCGAGCGGCGCGACTTCGCGTCGGGCACGTCGAGCAAGTCATCGAAGCTCGTCCACGGCGGGCTTCGCTACCTGGCGCAGTACGAGTTCGGGTTGACGTGGGAAGCGGCGCACGAACGCGATCTGCTCGCGCGGCTCTGCCCCCACCTGGTGCGGCCGCTGCAGTTCCTGTACCCGGTCTTTCGCAAAGGCAAGGAGTCGCGATTCGCGGCCTACGGATTGGCGATCTACGACGTGCTGTCGGCGGTGCGGGGCGTGCCGCGCCACCGCCGAGCCCGCGCGCCGCGCATGAAAGAGCTCGCGCCGGCGATCGACACCGATCGCGTCGTGTCGGCGTGGACCTACTGGGACGCCTCCACCGACGACGCACGGCTGGTGTTCGAGTTGATCCGCGCCGCGATCGGCTTCGGCGCTGCGGCGGCCAACTACGTGCCGGTGGACGGCTTCGTGCACGATGCGAACGGGCGGCTGGCCGCGGCCGGGGTCACCGACTCGCGGAGCGGACGCAGCTTCGAGATCCGCGCGAAGACGATCGTGAACGCGACCGGCATCTGGGCCGGCGACGTCGGCACGCTGGAGGATCCGCGCACGCCGATCGCGCTGCGGCCGGCGAAAGGCATTCATCTGATGATCCCGCGCGAGCGGATCGCGCTCGGCGCCGCATGCATCGTCCCGTCGGGAGCGCGCGACCGTCGCTCGCTGTTCCTGCAGCCGTGGGCAGACCGGGTCATGCTGGGAACGACCGACACGGAATACGACGGGCCGCTGGACGCGCCGGCCGTCACCGAAGCCGACGTGGACTACGTGCTCGGTGGCATCAACCGATGGATGGACGTCGACCTGACGCGCGATGATCTGGTCGGCGCATGGGCGGGCCTGCGGCCGCTGCGAGCGGCCGCCACGACCGAGCGGACCGCGGACCTGTCGCGCCGCCATGCGATCACGGTCTCGCCGGGCGGGCTGATCTCGGTCACCGGCGGGAAGCTCACCACCTTCCGGCGGATGGCCCGCGATGCGGTCGACGCGACCTGCGAGCGGCTCGGCGTGAAGCGGCGCAGCGATACACACCGGATCCGGATCGGCTTGACGAAACCGATCCGGGACGTGCGCCGCGACGTCGCCGAGCTGCTGCGAGCCGCCGGAACCGATCCCGGACATGCCGCGCGGCTGGTTGAGACCTACGGCGATCTGGCGGTGCAC
>DASWHR010000061.1:0-18286 GCA_036398095.1 Actinomycetota bacterium | reverse complement strand
CGATGGCCGCGCAACGCATGCTCGTCGATCACAAGCCGGTCCTGACCGGCCAGCCGACCTCGCGCGGCGTGTACCTCGGTCCCGGCTACTACTACCTCATCGCTCCGTTCTATGCGCTGTTTCGGATGAGCCCGTTCGCCGGAGCGTTCCTGGCGGCGATCGCCGGTGTCGGCGCCGTCTATCTGGTTTGGCGCATCGGACGCGAAACGTTCGGCGCGCTCGCCGGCCTGAGCGCCGCGGCGATCATGGCGACCGCACCGATCGCCGTCTACTTCGGCCGCTTCGGATGGAATCCCAACACGCTGCCGTTCTTCGCCGCGCTGCTCGTCTACGCATTGATCCGAGCGCCGTCCAATAAACGATGGCTCGCGCCGGCAGCCTTCGCCGCCGGCCTCGCCCCCCAGTTGCACGCGACCGGACTGATCCTTCCCGCAACGCTCGGCATCTGGCTGCTGACCCGCCGGCCGCCCCTTCGCGCGCGCTCCTGGGCCGGGATCGCCGGCCTGTTCGCGCTTCCGCTCGTCCCGATGATCGTCGCCGAGCTGCGAAGCGGCTTTGCCGGGATGCGCTCGTGGATCCGGCTGCTGCTCGGCCGCGGCGAGCCGGGAGTCGAGACGGGTGGCTCGTTCATGAAGGCGTTCAAGGATCTGTTCGTGCAGACGATCGGCACGCCGCGCTTCGCCGTTGCAGCCGCGATCGTGCTCGCCGCGATCATCGGGCTGATCGCATGGGAGCGGTATCACTGGAACGACCGGCGCGTGGCGCCCGCGTTCCAGACGCTCATGCTCTTCGAAACGCTGGGGTTGATCGGTGCGCTGCTGTGGCGCGGCGAGATGTTCGCCTACTGGCTGCTTCCGTGGCTGCCCGGCGCGATCGTGCTGTTCGCCGGCGGCCTGGTCGAGATCTCCTACAAGACGTTTGCCTGGATCACGAAGCGGACCGCGGCGCTGGCCGTTCCCGCAACGGCCGTCCTGCTGATCGCCGCGTTCAACATCGCGGCCGTCGCCAATCCGGCACGGCTTCCCGATCAGCTGAACGCCACCTCACCCGCGACCTTCCACAATGTCGCGGCCGCCACCGACTGGATCGCGGCGCGCGCCGACGGGCCGTTCGAAATCCAGGTGTGGACCCCCTACCCGTGGGATTCGGCGCACAACTCGACGCGCGCCTTCGACTATCTGCTTCTTCGCAAGGGATTGAAGGCCCGGCCGGGGGGGACGCAACTGTTCGTCGTCTCACTGGAGGACATCGACTTCCCCGACTCGCGCGCGGTCCGGGCGGCGGTGCGCAAGCAATTCGGCGAACCGGCCGGCGAGGACGCGTTCGGCGCGCTGGGCGTGTTCGAGTTCGCTACTCGGTGAGCATCGCTCGCGCGGCCGACGCCGCTTCGGCGTAGACCTCTTTGAGCGGCCGCGACGCTTCCCGCGCGACCCGCACGCAGTCCGCGTATTCCGGCGAGGTGCCGGTCACGCGCCCTCCGGTCCGGGCGACTTTGACGCGGACGGAGCCGCCTTCGACCTGAACGCTGATCACCTCGCGCGGCAGCATCCATTTCTCGACCGCGCGTCGCCGCAGTCCCAGCGTGGTCGTCTCGGCGAACAACACCTCCCGGACCGATTGCTCTTCGGCCGGACCGCACAGGATCGACAGCGTCACGGCCGGACGCCCCTTCTTCATCACGATCGGCGTGGTCCACACGTCCTGAGCGCCGGCGGCGAACAGACGCTCCATCACGTATTCGTACAGCTCGGGATTCATGTCGTCGATGTTGGATTCGAGCACGACGGCCGGCACCGGACCGAACTGCTCGTCGGCGACCATCTCGCCGACGATGACGCGCAGCACGTTCGGGATCTCTAGGTCGCGCGTGCCGGCGCCGTAGCCGACGGCTTGCACGCGAATCTGCGGCATCTCACCGAAGCTGCGCGCGGTGGCGGCCAGGATCGCCGCGCCGGTCGGCGTGACCAGCTCGGTCGGGATGCCGCGCGAGTACATCGGCGCGCCTTTGAGCAACTCGACCACGGCGGGGCCGGGCACCGGGTAGACGCCGTGGTCGGTACGGATCATGCCCATGCCGGTCGCGACGGCCGATGCGTGCACCTCTTCCACACCGAGCAGATCCAGCGCGACGGCGGCGCCGACGATGTCGACGAGTGTGTCGGCCGAGCCCAGCTCGTGGAATGCCACGCGCGAGACCTCTTTGCCGTGCACTTTCGCTTCGGCTTCGGCCAGCCGCCGGAAGATCGCAAGCGCGAGTTGCTTGGGCCGGTCGTGAAGGTCGGCTTGCTCGATGATCGCGCGCACCGCCGCGTAGGTTCGAAGCACGCCTCCTTCCGCCGCGCGTACGCGCACGCCGATCGCACTGATCCCGAGCCGCTCGACGCGAGTCACCTCAAGCTCGAACGGCTCGATCGACAGCTTGGACAGCGCGGCTTCGATCGCCTCCAGCGGCGCGCCGGCGTCGATCAGCGCGCCCAGCGTCATGTCTCCCGCGACGCCGCTGAAACAGTCGAAGTAGGCGACGGTGGTCACATGCGCGCCCGCAGCATCCGCACGGCGAACGCCGCCGCGCCGAAACCGTTATCGATGTTGACGACCGCCACACCCGGCGAGCATGAAGTGAGCATCCCCAGCAGCGCGGCGATCCCGCCGAACGACGCCCCGTATCCGACCGAGGTCGGGACGGCGACGACCGGCGCGTGCACCAGGCCGCCGACGACGCTGGGAAGCGCGCCTTCCATGCCGGCGACGACGATGATCACGTCGGCGGTCCGCAAGTCCTCCGACACGCCGAGCACGCGATGGATGCCGGCGACGCCGACGTCGAAGACGCGTTCGACTTTCGCACCGCATGCGTCGGCGGTGACGGCGGCCTCTTCGGCGATCGGGATGTCGGAGGTGCCGGCGGTGACGATCATGCATTGACCGATCGGCGCGCCGTGTTCGCGTCGCAGCACAATCGTTCGCGCGGTCTCGTGGTACTCGGATTCGGGCGACAGGTCCCGGACCGCGTTGAACGCGTCGCGCGACGCCTTCGTGGCGACGACCGGCGCGGCCGACCGTTCCAGCAGCACCCGGGCGATCGATCGCATCTGCGCGGGCGTCTTGCCGGGCGCGTAGATGACCTCCGGCAACCCGGTGCGACTCTGCCGGCGAAGATCGAGACGCGCGTGCGCATCGTCGAGCCGGCGGCGGGCGCGGAGAGCGGCGATGTGATCCACGGCTTCGGTGGGTGTCACGGTGCCGCCGGCGACCGCGTCCAAGAGCCGGTCCAGCGTATCCGTGTGGGAAGGCCGTTCCACATCTGCGATTCTAACGGCCGGGAGCCCCATACGGGAAGGGTATACTTCGCGCGATTTTGCCGGGCCCGATTTCGCCGGGAGGGCGAACGATGGCATGGGATGCTGATGCGCTGCGATTCGTCGCGCTGGCCGGGGTAGGCGTGGCCGGCGCTTCGCTCGCGCTCGCTTTTCGGGCAAGCACCCGTTTGGACGCGCTCAAGCGTTCCATGGCCGTCCTGCAGGGTGGCGAAGGCGGCGACAAATCGGATGCCACGATCGCGGCCGACATCGTCTCGGTCGTGCAGCGATTGGACCGCGAGAACGCCGAACTGTTCGGCGCGGCACGCCGGTCGCTGCAGCACGTCGGCCTGGTGCGCTTCGACGCCTTCGAAGACATGGGCGGCCGGCTGTCGTTCTCGGCCGCGCTGCTCGACATCGACGGCAACGGGATCGTCTTGACCTCGATCAACGGACGCAACGAGACGCGCATGTACGCCAAGCCCGTCGAAACCGGGGTCAGCAAATATCACTTGTCCGACGAAGAGCAGGCCGCAATCCGTCGCGCGCTCGGCACCGAAGCGTCCAAGGAGAAGGAGTGAAGGCCGCCTATCTGGGGCCGCCCGGGACGTTCACCGAGGAGGCCCTGATCGCGACGCCCGAATGCGCCGGGGCCGAGCCGGTCGCGATGGCGACGATCCCCGAGGTCATCTCGGCCGTCGAGCGGGGAAGCGTCGCCCGCGGCATCGTGCCGATCGAAAACTCGATCGAAGGAAGCGTCAACATTACGCTCGACACGCTCGCCGGCGAAACCCACGCGGTGCAGGTCCAGCGCGAAGTCGTGCTGCCGATCCGGCATTGCCTGCTCGCCCGTCCGCACATCCCGCTCGGTGACGTCACCGACGTGCTCTCCCATCCGCACGCGACGGCGCAATGCCGCGGCTCGCTCGCCGCGTTGCTGCCCGGCGTTCGCGTGCACGCGTCGAACTCGACGGCCGAAGCGGCGCAGGAGGTCTCCGAAAAGGATGCGCCCTGGGCGGCGATCGGCACGCGCCTCGCCGCCGAGATCTACGGATTGACCATCCTCGCGCCCGACATCGAGGACCGGCACGAGAACGCGACCCGCTTCGTGTTGCTCGGCCGCGAACCGGTCCCCCCAACCGGGACCGACAAGACCAGCGTCGTGTGTTACATCGAAAAGGACCGGCCCGGATCGCTGCTGGCGATTCTGCACGAGTTCTCCGATCGCGGCATCAACCTGACGAAGCTCGAGTCGCGGCCGACGAAAGAAGGTCTCGGCGAGTACTGCTTCTTCATCGACATGGAGGGCCATGCGTCCGACGCGCAGATCGGCCACGCGCTCAACTCGCTGCGCACCAAGATCCTCGACGTGCGCGTCCTCGGATCGTATCCGCGGGCGGTCTAGTTCATGCTCGACTTGAAGATGATCCGCGAGCGTCCCGACGAGGTTCGGGCCGCGCTCGCGCGCCGCGGCGGCACGTATCCGATCGATGAGACGCTTGCGGCCGATGCCGAGCGGCGCGCCGTCCAAACGCGCCTCGATCAGCTCCGCAGCCAGCAGAAAGCCGCGTCGGCCGCGGTCGGCAAGGCGTCGAGCGACGAGCGGCCGGCCCTGCTCGAAAAAGCCAAGGCACTCTCGGAAGAAGTCAAAGCCGCCGAAGAGCACGAGCGCGAGCTGGCCGCCCGTGCTCGCGACCTGATGCTGGGAATCCCGAACCTGCCACATCCGACCGCACCCGACGGCCATACCGAGGAAGAGGCCGACGAGGTTCGCCGCGAAGGCCTGCCGCCCGCGTTCGATTTCGAGGTGCGCGATCATCTGCAGATCGGCGAGACGCTCGACATGATCGACGTCGAGCGCGGCGCGCGCACGTCGGGCTCGCGCTTCGCGTATCTCAAAGGCCAGATCGTCCTGCTCGAGTTCGCGCTGGTGCGGTACGCGATGGGCAAGCTGTCGGACAAGGGCTTCACGCCCGTCGTTCCGCCGGTGCTGGTGCGTCGCGAAGCGATGGAGGGAACCGGGTTTCTGCCGACCGACGAAGCCCAAATCTACACGTTGCCGGAAGACGATTTGTATCTGGTGGGAACGTCCGAGGTGCCGCTCGCGGCGATGCATCAGGACGAGTATCTCCCCGCCGATGCGCTCCCGCTGCGCTACGCCGGATTTTCGACGTGTTTTCGCCGCGAGGCGGGGACCTACGGCAAAGACACGCGCGGGATCTTTCGCGTGCACCAATTCGACAAGGTCGAGATGTTCTCGTTCACGACGCCGGAGCAATCTTGGGACGAGCACGAGTTCTTGCTCTCGGTCGAAGAAGAGATCCTGCAAGAGCTGCAGATCCCGTATCGCGTGATGAACATCGCCGCCGGCGATCTGGGTCAGCCGGCCGCCAAGAAGTACGACGTCGAGGCGTGGATGCCCGGCCAGGCCGCCTACCGCGAGGTGACGAGCTGCTCGAACTGCACCGACTACCAGGCCCGCAGGCTGAACTGCCGCATCAAGACCGACTCCGGGCCGCAGTTTGTGCACACCCTCAACGGGACTGCCGTGGCCATCGGCCGAATGCTCATCGCCATCATGGAGAACAACCAGCGCGAGGACGGCTCTGTGCACGTGCCCCACCCGCTGGTCGGGTACGCCGGCTTCGAACTCCTCGGCCCCACGCCGTAGCCGTCCGCTACCCTTGGAGGCGGAGGGCTAGAGCTAACTGGCAAGCCAGCAGACTTGAAATCTGCCGCCGGGCAACCGGCTTCGGGGTTCGAATCCCCGGCCCTCCGCCGCTTGGGTAGAATGCGCGCGCACACGGAGGCGTCGCCTAGTCTGGTCTATGGCGCGGGATTGCTAATCCCGTTGGGTCGCAAGGCCCTCGAGCGTTCAAATCGCTCCGCCTCCGCTTCAGCGCCCGTCGGGAAATCACCGTGCCCGGCGGGCGCTCGTCGTTTCCGCCTGACGCAAACGCGGAAATCGAGGGTCATCTCGCATGGTAGGATTTCTCCTCGTCCTACCAGCGGCCGTAGCTCAATGGATAGAGCGTCTGACTACGGATCAGAAGGTTCGGGGTTCGAATCCCTGCGGCCGCGCTGACAGCGGAAACGGCTTTCAGCTTGTTGTTCAGTGGCGGCTACAGCGCTGAACACCATCTGATTTGGAGGACGTCATCCGGCGAGCGGTGAGATTTCGCGGCTGACTTTCGTGCCGATCTTGTCTCGCTCGATGTCCAGATCGTATTGGGTCTGCAGGTTGAGCCAGAATCGCTCGGATGTTCCGAAATATCGCGCGAGCCGGATGGCGGTATCGGCGGAGACCGATCGATCGCCGTGCACGATCTCGTTGATACGGCGCGGCGGAACATGGATCGCCTTCGCGAGCCGGTACTGCGAGATTTGAAGCGGCTCGAGGAACTCCGAGAGCAGGATCTCTCCCGGATGAACCGGAGCGAGCTTCTTGGTCATCGGATTCTCCTAGTGGTAGTCAACGATCTCGACATCGTGAGCGTTCTCTCCGACCCAGCGGAAGCAAACGCGCCACTGGTCGTTGATCCGAATGCTGTATTGACCGGCCCGGTCACCCTTGAGGCGTTCAAGCCGATTGCCCGGCGGCACCCGAAGGTCTTCGAGAATGACTGCCGCATCGAGCATTCGCAGCTTCCTGAGTGCAGCCTTCTGAACGGAAGGTCCGAATCGGCGTACTGGATTTCGCTGGAAGAGCCGTTCGGTGTCCCGATCGCGAAAGCTTTGAATCATGCCCAAACATAACGCGTTGCGTTACTATCCGTCAAGACGCGATGAGGAGAAACCACGATTCTGAGCAGATAACTTCGGCTACAGCGCTCGCGATCGACCTGCGCAAACGTGCGCGGCTACAGCGCTGAGCTTGAGATGACTACGGATCAGAAGGTTCGGGGTTCGAGTCCCTGCGGCCGCGCCATCGAGATGTCGTCCTTCGCCTGATGCTTGTCGGAATGGCTTCGGGTGATGGTCTACAGGCCTTCACCTGATCCTTGACATCTACTTCGGCTGATTCTTGACGCCTACTTCGGTTGATGCTTGACACTCGGCGGCCATCTTGTTCGCTCGGTCCTTCGTTCCGAGGGCTTCGTTTCGCGACGACCGCCCTAGACAACTCGGGCATCTCGGGTGCACCATGGGGGCGGAGGTGGGAGATGCGCAAACTCAATCGGATGTTGGTCACCGCCGGACTCGTTGCAGCCATGGTCGCCCCGTCGCCGGCGCGGGCGCTGCTCATCAGTGAGTGCGGCGGGTATTACTCCAGCGTCACGAGCTGCACGTTTTCGATCGCAGGGCCGACGCTTATTATCTACGGTTCTTCATCACGAGCGGATCTGCAGGTTCGGGTGACCGACGCTGCCGGCGCGGTCTGGATACTCTCCTGTTCGGGCGGCACTTCATGCTCGGCACAACTCGGGCCGCAAGCGATGGGAACCGATTCCTTCGGGCTTCCGGCCGGCGGGCCGCTCCTGTGCTCGGTGATCTCGCAAGGCGCCGGCTACTACCGATGCACGAGCGTCGTCTGACGTTCGTCCAGGAATCTTGACCATGTCCGCCGAATAGTTGCCTATGCGAAAACTCATTGCTTCGATTGCAGCCCTTCGCTACGGGTCGCACTCTTTCAATCTGGTGGACCGCTCGGCGGCGGTTGGCTGGCGGACCCGTGACCGGAACCGGAGAGCGCGATCATCGCAGCCGCGGCGGCCAGGGAGTTGATCGACGCGTGCAGCAACAGGGGCGCGGCAACCGAGCCGGTCTCGATTCGGAGCCACCCCAGGAAAACTCCCGCGGCTGCGGTCAGCAGAACGCCGGCCGGCACGACCCGCATATCGAGGCGATTCTGCCGAGCCATCAGAAGCGTCGGCACGGTGTGCCACAAGCCGAACGCGACGCTCGACACCGCAACGGCCGCGGCGGATCCGCGATGCAACACGCTGCCGAGCAGCACACCGCGAAACACGACTTCTTCGACGACCGCCGTTCCAATCGGAATGCGGATCGCGAGCATGTAGGCAGCGCCGGCGCCGCGCACACCGGCGAGTCGCTCGTCTCGCAGCAGCGTCCGTCCCCGTTCGAACGGCAAGAGCGCGAAGACGGGGATGACCGCCGCGACCCCGATCGCCGCTCCGATCCATGCGGATTCCCATCGCAACCCCATCACCCGTCGGTCCAGGTCGAATGCCCACGCGCCCATCGCAACGACGGCGCCGGCCATCACCACGTTCGCCGGAACGTATGCCCACGCATGAAACGGCTTCCACCGATTCGCGAGCGAGTTGTAGACGATCAGGCCCGCGGCAAGGACGAGCGGACCCACGGGCTCAGGCCGGGATCGCGCCGCGCGGGCGCGCGGCGGTGACCGCACCCGACGGACGCAGCAAACGCGCGCTCGCCGCGAGCAACGGCACCGTCGCGAGCGCCGGACCGATCAACCACAGCGGCCGCGAAAGCCACCAGAGCGTCGTCGGCGATTCCGGAACCGACAGCCACAGCTTCATCGCCGCGAAGAAGAACGCAAACCCCACGGAGTGCCACAGAAACAGCGGCATCGCGTTTCGGCTGAGCCATGCGACGCCGCCCGCGATGCGCGGCCGCTCGGCCCACCGCGCAAGATGCTCGCGGGATGCCACGACGAGCCCGAGTTGCAGCGCGAACAGCGCGATGATCGGCAGGGTCGGCGGCCCCATGTTCGAAAAGCGATCCAGCGGCGACGTCGTGCCGACCATCGAGCGCGGATACAGCCCCATGTTCGTCAAGCCCGCCAGTCCCGCGAATCCGATCAGCATCAACGCGTGACCGAACCGTCTCGGTGCCGCGCGCAGTCGCTCCCAGGACCAGCCAACTTGATGGCACGCGGCCCAGACGAACACCAGATTTGCGAGCGCGATGCCTCCGATTCCGTAGCGGAAGCGGGCGACGTCCACGCCCATCGCGCACACGGCCAAGCCGATCGGTGCAAGCTCGCCGAATCGCCGGTGGAGCCGGTCCCACACGGGCACCGTGACGACGAGCATCAGATAGACGACCAGGAACCACAGCGGGGACAGCACCAAGATCACGCCGCGCGAGAACCACGGGTCCGGGCCGGGCCGAAGCGCGGCGATCAACCACGCCGCACCCAGCACGACCGCGACGAGCAGCATGGCCGGACCGAGCAGCTGTCCGGCGCGTCTCGCGACGAAGCGGCGCCATGCTCGCGGCGCGGCGCGATACTTGGCCCACGCGAGCGAGTGCGTGTAGCCGCCGGCCATGAAGAACAGCGGCAACACCTGAAGGATCCACGTCAGGAACCACAGCCCGGACACGTAGCCGATCGGATTATCGGCGTGCGGGCCGTCCGGCCGCCACACGATGATCGTAAAGACCCAGTGATAGAAGACGACCGTCGTGGTGGCGCCCGAACGGACCAGGTCGATCACAGTGTCACGCTGCCGTTCCGACATTAGGAGTATTGGACTTGGCAGAAGCCGTGGTTGCAGTAGCCGGTGGGGTTCTTCGACAAGTACTGCTGGTGATAGTCCTCGGCATAGTAGAACTCGGGCGCCGGCGCGATCTCGGTCGTGATGTCGCCGAAGCCCTTCTCGCGTAGCAACGCCTGGTACCGGTCGCACGAGCGCTTCGCCGCGTCGAACTGCTCGTCGTCGTAGGTGTAGATGGCCGAGCGGTACTGCGTCCCGATGTCGCCGCCTTGCCGCATCCCCTGCGTCGGGTCGTGGTTCTCCCAGAACGCTTTCAGCAGATCCTCGTACGAGATCTTCGTCGGATCGAAGACGACGACCGCAACCTCGGCGTGGCCGGTCAGCCCCGAGCACACTTCCTCGTACGTCGGATTCGGCGTATACCCGCCTGCGTAGCCGACGAACGTCGAATACACGCCCGGCAGGCGCCAATAGATCCGCTCGGCACCCCAGAAGCAACCCATCGCGACCATCGCGGTCTCGCTGCCGTCGGGCCAGGGCGCTCGAAGAGGCGAGCCGAGCGCATGGTGCCGATCGGGAACCGACATCGGCGTCGCGCGGCCGGGGAGCACTTTATCCGGGGCCACCATGCTGGTTTTTCGATGCAACATTCCAACCTCCTTCGCGCCGGTCACCCTACCGCGCCCCGCGTCGGTGAGTCTGGCAAACTGGACGCATCCGCCGAATCGGATGAACGCGCGAGGCCGCGGGAAGAAGCGTCCCGGTTGGTCCCCGCGGATCGGCAAGGAGCCGTCCGCGGGTGCGCAGAAGTCTTTCCGGTCGATCCGACCCAGATGGAGGATTCCGTTGAAGATCGCGAAACTGATTCTCGCGGCGATGCTGGTCATCGCCGCCGTCGGCGCAGGGGCATACGCCCGACCCTCAGCCGTCTTCGACACCGATCTGCTCTCACCCGACGTCTCGCCGCGCGCGATCGTCGGCTTCACCCACGACGTGGACCGCTCGACCATCCGCAGGCTCGCCGCGGCCGGCATTACGAACGCGGCGGTCCTGGACTCGATCGACGCGGCAATCGTGCTCGGCCCGATCTCGGCCTACCGAACGATCGCACGCTGGCGCGACGTGCAGTACGTGGATGCCGACGGCCGGCTCCAGATGCACAACTACGGCGCGCGCCTGGACACGAAGGTGAACCTGCTGCGCGGCGACACGAACCGGCTCGCGCGCGACTACACCGGCAAAGACGTCACGGTCGCGATCGTGGACACCGGGATCGACTCGACGCATCCGGATCTTGCCGACCGCGTCGCCGCTCACATCAACTTCGAGCCCGCGTGGTTCATGGACGCGATCCAAGACGGCGAGTACACCGACCAGTACGCGGAGGCGACCGGCACGCCGGTGGACACCATCGGTCACGGCACCCACGTGGGAGGCATCGTCGCCGGAACCGGTGCGGGCGGCGAGGGGCTGAACTTCGAAGGCGTCGCGCCCGGCGCGAGCCTGGTGAGCTTGAAGATCGCCGACGCGCATCACGGCCTGCTCTACGACCTCGGCTTCGAGACGAACGCTTTGCTGGCCTACGAATGGTTGCTCAAGCACCGCAACGACGACGCGTTTCCCGGCGGGATCCGCGTCGCGTCGAACTCGTGGGGCACGCTCGAAGCCGACGACGAGTTCGAGCCGATCGTGCTGATGGTCAAGGCGGCACACAAGGCCGGGGTCGTCAGCGTCTTCTCGGCCGGCAACGCCGGGCCGGACGCCGACACGGTCGGCCAAGGTCCCGCGCGCGCGGAAGAGGTCATTACCGTCGGAGCGATCTGCAAGTCCTACGGATACACCGAGACGTCCACGTGCGGTGCGGGCGCGGTCGCGAACTTTTCGTCGCGCGGCCCGCAGGTCGACATCGCCGCGCCCGGCGTCGCGATCTTCTCGGCAATGGCGCGGCCCTCGATCCTGATTCCGCTCAGCGAAGGATTGCCTCCACCGGGAACCGGCGATCCGGCGGCCTTCGCGAACAACGCATCGCTCTACGTGGCTTATAGCGGAACGTCGATGTCGGCGCCGCACGTGGCGGGAATCGTCGCGCTGATGCTGGACGCGAACCCGAAGCTGACGCCGGCCAAAGTCGAGTCGATCCTGATCCGGACCGCCAAAGATCGCGGTTCGAAGGGTTTCGACAGCGACTACGGCTGGGGCGTCGCCGACGCATACGGCGCGGTGCGTCTCGCGCTGGTGTCGTAGGGCAACGAAGGCGCACAACGAACGACCCGCCGAAGGACTCGGCGGGTCGTTGTTCATGCGCGCTCGGTCAGCCGATGAAATCGTCGAGCGCGGGCTGGTCGGCGCTGACGAACCACATCTCGGAAACCTTCCCGTCGCGGAAGTGGGAGATGAACACCTCGTCCAGCGAGATCCGCTTCCCGCCCTTGGCGTAGGTTCCGCGCTGCAACACGATGCCGTGCTCGTCGTCGGCCAGGTAGGCGTGGTTCTCGAACGTGTATTCGCCTGCCCGCTCCATGAACTGCTGGAACAGCGACTGGAACTGGTCGAGCCCCTTGTAGTCGCCGGCGAGCGAGTTCTTCCCCGAGACGTGAGCGATCACATCGGGCGTGAACTCTGCGAAAAAGGCTTCCATGTCCTCGCGCAACATGGCCTCGTCGATCCGCCGAAGCGTGCCGGCGTTCTTGTGTGCCATCCGGACCCCTTTCCTCGGATCGACCCTACGCTCCGGCCCCTTCGAAATGCAAGGGGCCGCTATAACGATGCGATATCGCGGCGGCGATGTCGCGGCCCGAAAGCCGGCGGCGCGATTCCGGCGATCTCCAGCAGACGCACGGCGCGCCCGCGATGTCCACCTTCCGGCGCGAGCAACTCGAGCATGCGTTCGTCGGTTCCGCGCGGCTCGCCGGCGAGCGCCCACGCCACCACGTTCTTCACATGAAAGTCGCCGACACTGACGCAGTCCGCGTCGCCGTGCGTGACGCGCGTCACCTCCGCGGCCGTCCACACGCCGATGCCGGGCAGCGCCCGCAACCGGCGCCGGGCGTCGGCGGGCGTCATCGCGGCGGCTTCGCGGATCCGCCCGGCGCGCGAACACGCCCGCCGGATCGTGTCGGCACGGGCGCGCTCGACGCCGCACGGATGCATGGCGGAGTAGGGAAGCGTGGCCAGACGTTCGGGCGATGGCGCGACTTTCAGCGGTGCCGGCCCGGGGGCCGGCTCGCCGTAGCGCCGGACGATCGCGGCCCATGCGCTGGTGGCTTCGCGGCCGGTGACTCGCTGCTCCAGCACCGCCGGGATCAGCGCCTCGAAGATCGCAGCCGTCGCCGTCATGCGCATCCCCGGATGGCGGCGATGCAGATCCTTGAGCATGGCGTGGTGCGGCACGTACGTGGACGGATCGTCGTCAAGACCGAGCGTCGCAGGCGCCGCGTCGATCGCCTCTTCGGCGGCCTCGCCCCACGCATCGACGTCGACTCCGCCGGCCACGCGCTCGTAGCGAACCGTCACCGCCGCGCCCCCGATCCGAAACGCCCGCCACACGATCGCGCCCTCGAACAGCACGGTCGGATCGTAGGCTCCGTGCTGCAACGGCCCGAGCGTGGCGGCGAGGCTGTAGGGGTCGGGGATCGCGACGCGGCGCCTCATGGGCGACAGGGTACTTCCGGACATGATTGAGGGCGAGCATCGCTCGCCCTCAATCGGTTTTCGACGTTAGAGGCAGGTGCGGCCCTGCTCCGGGTCGTCGTAGTCTCCGTCGTCGCTGGCGCAACCGCCACCGTTCTCCAGGTCGACGGTGATGAAGCCGTCGAGCGGGTCCGGGTTGTCGGCATCGCCGTCAAGCGCAACGCCGGTGTCCGTGGTGCACGCGCGGTTGCCCTCGACGTCGGTGCACTCGTCGGCCGACGAGATCATCGGCGCGGCGCCGATCGCCAGAACGAGCATGAGCAATGCAAGAATCTTCTTCAAGTGAAATCCCCCTCTCCTCCCCAGGTGGGGTGAACTGCCTTGTCTCGTCAGATGTTCGTCGGGGGGGAGGTTTCTCCTGCCGCTTGCTTCCGGCAATGCCGAAATGTCCGATGTATCGGACAAGGCTCCGCTTCGGAAACCGCGGGCGAAGGGAAAGGAACGAGGCCGGCCCTCGGGCCGGCCTCACGGGAAGTTTCTCGCTCAAGAGGTCTGCGTAGTTGCCCGGCCCTTCATCCCTCGCGCTGGCGCTTCATTCCTCGGGCCACAACACTTTTCAACGCTGTTCCTCATGTCAGTTCTCGGCTCGGCCGGAGGCGATCTTGATCGTCAGAATGGGCTATTCGCCCGGGCTCGGGGCATCCGCGGCAAGATCGATCAGCCCAAGCCGCAGGGCGGCGGTGATCGCCGCCGATCGGTTCGAGACCTCGAGCTTTTCGAACACGCTCGATAGGTACGCTTTGACGGTCCGTTCGCTGACGAACAGCCGTTCGCCGATCTGTTTGTTGGACAGCCCCCGAGCGAGCAGACGGAGAACCTGCAACTGCCGCTGCGTGAACGTCGTAGAAGCGGCCAACCCGGACGCCTGCGCGATCTGCGTCGTTTCTTCTCCCGCCGTCCCCGCATCCTCGAACATGATCCGGCTCGTGCCGATCGCGACCGTCTGGCCGTCGTGGAGCTGGCGGATCGCGTGCAGCCGTTCGTCTTGGACATACGTGCCGTTGTTACTGCCGAGATCTTCGACCAGGACCACCTCGCCCCGTCGCATGAAGATCGCATGCAGCCGCGACACCAGCTTGTCGTCGAGCACGATGTCGCTGGAGTCGGCGCGGCCGACGGTCAGCTCCTCGCGCTCGATCGCGATGCGCTTTCCGGCCAGCGGGCCGTGGATGAAGATCAACACCGGGGCGGTCAAGGAATCCTCCTGATTCGCTGCGAATGCGCAGCGATCCTCGCGCCGCCGGAGTGCCCCGTCAAGACGCGGGGCGTAGGCTGAGGCCGTGCCGACCCCCGGACCTCCGTACGAGCCGTCGGGCGGGCAGATGATCGCTCGCGGGCTGGCCAAGCGCTGCCCGCGCTGCGGCGGCGGCGGACTGTTCGAAGGCTGGTTCACCATGCGGGAGCGCTGTCCGGGATGCCATCTGAAGCTGGCGCGGGAGGACGCGCATTTTGTCGGTGCGATGGCCATCAACTTGGTCGTGACCGAAATCGCGTTCGGCATTCTGCTGGTGACGTGGGCGGCAGCGACGTGGCCGAAGCCGCCGTGGGTGTCGATCACGCTGACGGCGGTCGCGATGAACGCCGTCCTTCCGGTGCTGCTCTATCCGTTTTCGAAGTCGGTGTGGACGGCGCTGGACTTGTGGATGCACCGCTTCGATCCCGTGGATCGCACCGAGATCGAACTGCCGTGAACGCCGACGAGCGGTTCATGCGCATGGCGCTGGCCGAAGCGGCGGCCGCCGCGGACCACGACGACGTTCCGATCGGCTGCGTGATCGTGCGCGGGGGCGTCGTGATCGGCCGGGGCCACAATGCCCGCGAACGCGATCAGGATCCGACGGCCCACGCCGAGATCCTCGCGCTTCGCGAAGCGGCGGCCGCGTCCGGCACCTGGCGGATCGAGGACGCGACCGCATACGTGACGCTCGAGCCGTGCCACATGTGCGCTGGCGCGATGGTGCTCGGCCGCGTCGCGCGACTCGTCTACGGCGCGGCCGACCCGAAGGCCGGCGCATGCGGCTCGCTCGCCGACGTCGTCCGCGACCCGCGCCTCAACCACCGCCTGGACGTGACCGGCGGCGTGCTTTCCGCCGAATGCGGCGATCTGCTGCGGCAATTCTTCGCCGCGCGCCGCTAACGCCGGTACACTGCCGCGCGGAGAGGTGCGAGAGCGGCCGAATCGGGCGTACTCGAAATGCGCTGAACCTTTAATCGGGTTCCGTGGGTTCAAATCCCACCCTCTCCGCCACGGCGACCCTCGCCGCGTCCCGATCGGGCGTGACGAGGGTCGCTTTGTTATCCCCGCTCGCCCCGGTCGCGGCGGAACCGTAGAATCCCCGCCCGGAGGAGTGCGAGAGCGGCCGAATCGGCACGCCTGGAGAGCGTGTGGACTCGCAAGGGTCCCGTGGGTTCAAATCCCACCTCCTCCGCCAAGCGTTGGTTTTACAACTCCGGCCGAAGACAAGATGGCCCAGGGTGGCGATTTGAGCCTCCCGGGGAATGGGCTTTCGTCGCTGGTAGACGCCTCCCCGGTTGAGCGGTAAGTGCGGCCTGCTCTCCGCTTAGTGTCGACGCTCTTCTTCGAAGCTACGCTCGGCGAGGTTGGTGGTACGGCACGACTCGACGTCAATAGGATGTCTCAGGCCGCTTCACATGTACGAGGGTGGGAGACGTCACCTCAGCGATCCAACGGAACGCGATTACGAAAGAGCCCAGATGGTGCAGTAGTACTGTCCAACTGTGCGACCTTGGACGACACACTCGTAACGACCGGCGGGAAGGTCATCCGAGTCCTGCCGTGCGCCTCCTCCAAAGAGCCACGCATCTGCTTGATCGAGCCTGTGGATACCGCCTGAGGTGATCTTATGCACGATCACGCCAGTGTCGGCGTTACGCAGAACAAGGGAGGACGCACTGTCCACTTCGCCAGAATCAACGCCTCCCGTAGGCGCTGCCGTCCAAGTGGTATAAGCCATCTCCCAAGCCCACCCGGGACCACCAGTTTCGACCGTGCAGGATGCCTCGTGGACCCAAGGACCGCCGCAACTCTTCTCCGATGTGCCCGCCGACCCAGCCAAAGGAAGAGCCGCGATCACCAACGTGAGCATTTGAACTCGGAGTCCCATCTTCGATCTCCCTTGTGTCAGATCCCCTCGCAAGGAACCCAAAACCTCCTAGATCCGCTGCACCTAATTTTCCTCCATACATCTCATGTCACCTTTCCGCGGGTGCCACCTCGTGCCAAAGTGCTAGGGTTGTCCCGTTTGGGTTTGTCAACTTGCAGTGGCCCCGATCCGACATACGGCATCTCTGAGCGATGGGACCGGTCGGACCCGGGTCTCCCTGATAGAAGGCACAGAGGCCACCCCGAAATTCGGAGTTCGAAAGTGTCCCCACCGTCACCACCAGCTCGAAACCGATACCATGTTGTTCCTTGCCGGCACGCCGGTGAGGGTCGGGTCCCCGCGCGACGCCAACCTGTGAACCCAGTCAGATCCGGAAGGAAGCAGCTGTAAGCAGGCACTGGTGGGTGTTGCGGATCGGCCCGGCCCTCTCCGCGTACCGGCTCTCGCTTCGATCCGCACTCGTGCTCGACTCACGGCGCGCCGCCTTGCCTCCGAAGGTGCAGCGCGCGCCGGATGGTCTCGATGACCGCGTCGGGGCTCCGCTTGAACTCCGGATACGTCACGTGCACCACGAGCCAACCGGCCACGGTGAGACGGTTACGCCGCGAGCGGTCGTGGTCGAACCGAGCCCTGCCGGCATGGTGCTCGTAGCCGTCAGCCTCGACGGCGACCCGCTCGGGGAGAAGGGCGAAGTCGAGGATCCCGGCGAGCACGCCGTCCACCACGACCGAATGTTGCCGAACCGGATCCGGCAACCCCGCCTCCTTCATCGCCCGAAGGAGCATGGTCTCGAAGGGGCTCCCGGGAACCGGGCGCCCTTCTCTCTCGTTCAACAGCGCGCGCAGCGCCTTGCTCCCCGCCCGGCGAGACATCTTCTTCAGCAAGTGACGAAGCTCGCCGGTGGATGTCAGTCTGCGACGGAGCGCGTCATCAAGCGCAACCTCGAGCTTGTCGAGCGGAACGGTCCCGGCCAGATCGACGAGCGTCCGAGCGGGGGTCGTAACCGGTATGCCGTGGGAAACGGTGACGTCGTCGGGATCAAGCCGCGCCCAATGGGGGCCCACGGGCCGCCCGCTGCGGCGGCGTCCGCGAGGGACGGTCACGTCCACGGGACCCGGCCGAAATCCGGCGAACTCCCAGACGCCTGCCGCGGCGCTATGGGATGCAACCGCGCCTTCGCCCCAGGAGAGGCAGCGCGTCATCACGCGCTGATGCCATGACGGCCGAGCACCACGAAGCCGGAAAACCTCGGGAGCGACGGCCTTCCACAATCCGGCGGCCACCCGGCGCTTCATGAGGCTCTTCGTGCCGCCCTCTCGCTGGATCTGCGCTCGCGCAAACACGCCGTGCTGGCGCTCGGCAAGCCGCGCGGCGAGCGCATCGATGTCCCGGCGCATGCGCGAGATGTACCACGCGCGCGACCGCCGTTGGCCGGCTCGACGGGCGGCTTGCGCCGTCTGAACCGATAATCTCGAAAGTCGCGGCCACGCTGTGTAAGAAGCGGACCGGATTCCGGACCGATTCCTACACACGGTGGACCGGATGTGACCGTCCCCGCGATCTTCTAGAATGACCTTTCGCGAACGCCGAGCAGGAGAGTCCGTGAGCCAAATCGCGCTGTACCGCCGCTGGCGTCCACAGACCTTTGCCGACGTGGTCGGCCAAGAGCACGTCGCCCACACGATCCAAGGCCAGGTCCGCGAGGACCGGATCGCGCACGCCTATTTGTTCAGCGGCCCTCGCG
>DASWHR010000060.1:0-1862 GCA_036398095.1 Actinomycetota bacterium | reverse complement strand
AAGGTCGCCGCGCGGCGGATTCATTCGGATTTCCGGCCGATCCGTGAGCTGCTCGCCGAATCGATGGAGCAACTCGAGATGCTCGCCTCGCGCGACAGCGACATCACCGGCGTGTCGACCGGATTCCGCGACATCGACCATCGCCTCTCGGGTCTGCAACGGCAGAACTTGATCATCGTCGCGGCCCGGCCCGCGATGGGAAAGACCTCGTTCGTTCTCAACGTCGCGCACAACGCGGCGATGAAATCAAGCGTGCCGGTCGTGATCTTCTCGCTTGAGATGAGCCAGAACGAGATCGTGCAGCGCTTGATCTCGTCCGAGTCGCACGTGGACTCCACCCGGCTCCGCAGTGGGCATCTGTCGGAAGCCGATTGGACGCGCGTGTCCAACGCCGTCGGAAAGCTCGACACCGCGCCGCTCTATATCGACGATTCCGCGTCGATCTCGATGATGGAGATCCGCGCCAAATGTCAGCGGCTCAAGCAGCAGCAGGATCTGGGGCTGGTCGTCGTGGACTACATCCAGTTGATGCAAGGGTCGCGGCGAACCGAGAATCGCGTGCAGGAAGTCAGCGAGATCTCGCGCGGGCTGAAGATCCTGGCCAAAGAGATGGATGTGCCGGTCGTCGCGGTCTCGCAGCTTTCCCGTCAGCCCGAACAAGGCGGCGGCGAACGCCGTCCGCAACTGTCGCACCTAAGGGAGTGCGTGACCGGCGACACACTTGTCTGCCTGGCCGACGGACGTCGAGTGCCGATCGAGTCTCTCGTGGGGACCACTCCCACGGTGCTCGCCATGGACAATCGCGGCCGGATCGTTGAATCCGCGTCGGACTTGGTCTGGAAGGTCGGCCGGCGTCCGGTCTTTCGCGTCCGGCTCGCCAGCGGCCGGTCCATCCGCGCCACCGGCAAGCACCGCGTATTCGGCTTCGACGGGTGGTGTCGTGTCGATGCGCTCGGCATCGGCGACGAGCTGGCAACGTTCCCGGCCGACGACCTTCAGTGGGACAAGGTCATCGCGGTCGAGCCGGCCGGCGAGGAGGACGTGTATGACCTGACCGTCCCTGGGCCGGCGTCGTGGCTCGCCGACGGGGTCGTGAGCCACAACTCGGGCGCGATCGAGCAGGATGCGGACGTGGTGATGTTCGTGTATCGCGACGAGTACTACAACAAGGAAACGGAAGCCAAGGGCGAGGCCGAGATCATCGTGGCGAAACACCGTAACGGACCGGTCGGCACCGAGAAGCTCGCATTCCTCGGGCAGTACACGAAGTTCGCCGATCTCGCGCGCGAGTAGCCGGGCCGGCGCCGGCGCGTAGACTCGCCGGCGTGCCGAAGCCAGGAGCTCCCGATCAGGATCGTGCGCGCGAGATCGTTCGACGACTCGGACGGGCGTACCCGGCGCGCCATCCGGCGCGGCCGGACACCTCCCCCGCCGCTAGCGCCGCGAAACCGCCGCTCGAAGAGCTGATCTTCACTTTGCTGTCGCAGCACACCTCGGATCTGAACCGGGACCGCGCCTGGGCCGCGCTTCGCAAGCGGTTCCCCTCGTGGGAGTCGGCGGCCGCTGCCCGCACGCGGACGATCGCCGACGTGATCCGAATGGGCGGGCTCGCCGATTCCAAGGCGCCGCGAATCAAAGAGGTGTTGCGCGAGGTGCGCCATCGCGAGGGCGGCTACACGCTCGAGCGACTCCGCGGCATGAGCGACGACGAGGTCCGGCACTATCTGGTCTCGCTGCCCGGCATCGGGCCGAAGACGGCCGCATGCGTTCTTGCGTTCGCGCTTGGACGGCCGGCGTTGCCGGTGGATACCCACGTGCATCGGCTTGCGATCCGGCTGGGGTTCGTTGCGGCCAAGACGGAC
>DASWHR010000059.1:0-1851 GCA_036398095.1 Actinomycetota bacterium | reverse complement strand
GAGGCGTGGCCCGCAGACGTGCCGAGGGACATGCTCGTTGCGCGGGCCTTCGGAGCGAAGCACGCCGATGAATCGCATCGCGCAAGGTTGCGGGTCGAGATCGGGCGGCTTCGCGCGGTGCTGCGGACGCTGGCCGGCGTAAGCGCGACGAAGCGAGGGTTTAGGCTGGAGCCGCGCCGCGCGCGCGAGGTCGTCGTGCTGGCGCGGCCCGTCGAAGAGCAGCATGCCGCGGTGCTCGCCTTCCTTGCCGACGGCGAGTCGTGGTCGAGCTCGGCCCTGGCGCTGGCGCTTGGCGCCAGCCAGCGCACCGTGCAGCGGGCCCTCGACTCGCTGGCGGCGGCGGGCAAGGTGCAGTCGTTCGGTCGCGCACGAACGCGTCGTTGGATGACCCCACCCGTGCCGGGATTCACGACGACATTGTTACTCCCTGCGCCCCTGCCGAGCGACTAGGCGCGCGTTGATCCGCGCGCCAAACATTTAGGTAGGCGGCCGGATCAACGGCCGACTAGGATGGACGCATGAAACGATCAGCAGCCGAAATCATCCGCGAGTACGGACCCTTTCCGGGTGTCGATGCCGTGCATGGGGTCACCTTTGACGGCCGGCACGTCTGGTTTGCGTCCGGCGACAAGCTGAACACCCTCGATCCGGCGAGCGGGAAGACGGTGCGCGCGATCGATGTCGCCGCGCATGCGGGAACGGCCTTCGACGGCCAGCACCTGTTTCAGATCGCCGAGGACCGCATCCAGAAGATCGATCCAAAGACCGGAAACGTGCTCGCCACGATCCCGGCGCCCGGCGGCGGCGGCGACGCGGGGCTCGCGTGGGCCGAAGGGACGCTCTGGGTGGGGCATCATCGGGACCGGAAGATCCGTCAAATCGATCCCCAGACAGGGGCGGTTCTTCGCACCATCGAATCCAACCGCTTCGTCACCGGGGTCAGCTGGATCGACGGCGAGCTCTGGCACGGCACCTGGGAAGGCGACGAGAGCGAATTGCGGCAAATCGATCCGCGAACAGGCGAGGTCCTGCAGGCGCTCGCGATGCCGCAAGGCGTGGGCGTGTCGGGGCTCGAGTCCAACGGCGGGGATCAGTTCTTCTGCGGCGGCGGACCCAGCGGCAAGGTGAGAGCGGTCCGCCGGCCCAGGTAAGTCTCCACGGCGGAGCACAACACCGGCATCGGGTTGTGCGACGTGGTGCCCCGAGCCGGCGAGCGAACCGCGCTACGGTTCGCCATCGTCCTCCGCGAGCTTCTTCCGCCAGCTTTCGGCGGTGAGGCGGCCGAGCTCGGCACGGTAGGCCTCGTGCCACGCTTCGCCTGCCGGCTCACCGGTTTTCATCAGATCAAACAGGCTGCCGGTGAGCACCGAGGCGACGGCATGGAGGGCGTCGTGGCGGCCGAGCCCGTCCTGGTCCATCAGCCGCTCGACCGTGCGCCGCACCGGCATCTCGTCGCCCATCGCGATGTGGTTTTCGACGATCATGTGGAAGACGGCGTGAATATTCTCGTTCGGCAGCTCGGTGCCGGCATCCCGGTGATAGGCCTCGATGCGATACAGCCGGTCGCCCTCGTCGAGCGCCATCCATTCCTCGGGGTCCGGCGCGACGTCGGGGTCATATCCCGGATTGCCTTCCAGCAAGGGAAAATCCTCGGGCGCGTCGATCGTGCCGGTGTCGTCGAGGGCGTCGAAATCGTCCGGATCGTCGAAGTCGTCGCCGAACGGCGCCATGAACGCGAACCCGTCGTCGCCGAGCCGCCGGCGCAGCTGCTCGAGGCGATGCCGGATCTGCGCCGGCGTCTCGTCCGGGCCGGCGACGTAGAGCGGCTTGCCGTCCCGGCCGAACTCGAAG
>DASWHR010000058.1:0-4863 GCA_036398095.1 Actinomycetota bacterium | reverse complement strand
ATCGTCGCGCGCGGACAGTTCGGCAAGTTCTCGCCGACGACCACGATCTTCGACGCGCCGGCCCGCCGAAGCAGAAGATCCAGATTGGTGAAAGCGAAGGCGCTGAATCGGGGCTTGATCACGATCGGCTCGCCAGGCTCGGGCGTAAGCCGGTCCACGATCTGCGCGCCCCAGGTGCCCTCGACCAAGAATCCCGGCTGGTTCTGGAAGTACGGGACGCGGAAACGCTCGACATCCCAAGTGTCGCGCCGGTATGAGCGGATGGCGTGGATGACCGGCGCCTTCGCCTCGCGGAACGCGTCCAAGACGGCCGACATCGCCGGGATCCTGTGCGCGGCGTCGGGAAGGAAGCCGCGCCCATCCGGATGAGCGAAGTCGTTCTGCATGTCGATGATGATCAACGCCGTGCGATTCATTCCGTGCCACCTTCCGCTTTCATCGGGTTTTCGGCCATTCGCTTGCTCCTCTGAACCCGCATTATCCCAGGAAACAAAAAACCTCTCGGATTCGAGAGGTCGGCGCGCGAGCCCGAAGGCGCCACGCGCTCAGGAAAGAACTACGACGACGAGCGTCGCGCAGGCCTTTCCGCTGGTCTTCATGCTCGTCGGATTATCCCCGCCGCCCCAGAGGGTGTCAAGCAGGGGGCTTGCCAGCCGCGCGGAACCTGCCGGCCCGGACGCGGGCGGGTAATCTTCGCCGCGATCGCATCGGCGCTAGGAGACCGTCATCGACAATCCGCTTTCCCACGCGCGTATCGGGCTGGTCGGCTCGGGCGAATTCACGCCCGCCATGGCCGACATCGACCGCGAAATCTTGCGCTCGATCGGCCCCTCGCCGCGCGTGGTGATCTTGCCGACCGCGGCCGCAGGCGAAGACCCCGAGGACTGGGCCTACCGCGGCGTCGAGCACTTCACGCATCTCGGTGCGCAGAGCGTCGGTTTGATGGTGCTCGATCGGATCCACGCGGAAGACCCGGTGCACGTCGCCGAAGTCGAGCGAGCCGATCTGGTGTATTTCTCGGGCGGCAAGCCGGCGCGGCTGATGGCGGCGATCGAAGCCTCACCGCTTTTCGAAGGGATGCTGCGCGCACGCGCAAACGGCGCGTGGATCGTCGGCGCGTCCGCCGGCGCGATGGTGCTCGGCGACTGGACGCTCGTCCACACCGACGCCGACCCGCACGGCACCCCCACGATCTGGACGATCGGGCTGGGAATGCTGCCGGGCATGGCGACGGTCCCTCACTACGACATATGGCTGGAAGGCCCGACGCTCGCGGCCGACATGGCGCGGCAGTGCACCGTCTTCGGCGTCGATGAGGACTCAGCGCTGTTGCTGGACGAAACCGAGGCATCGGTGCGCGGCCGAGGCGTGGTCGTGTGGAGCGATGCCGGGGCGGTTCGCTACCCCGGCGCGAGCCGGTTCGCGCTCGCCGATGCGGTCCCCTCGCTGCGCGAATCCTGATCCGTCACGGCGACAGGCAACCGAAGACGCCAACGCCGGGACCGCGATGCCGGCAGCGCAGCTCGGTTCCCGCCGCGACGGGCAGCACCGGGGAGCGGCGAAGGCACTCGGCCGTCGGCAGCGCGAAGGGGCCGGCCACGTTGGACCCGGCGGTGCACATGAAGAGCACCTGCTCGCCGGGCCCTTGATTGAGCACGATCTCGATGGTGATGCCCGCCGGCGAAGACGAAGCGAGTGTCGCCCCGAACGTCGTGACCCGCGCGCCCCCGTAGATGAACGGACACGAGGTTGCGATCGGGCCGGGGGCGAAGCGCGTCGTGCAGTAGTCCGGCTCGGGCGGGAACGGCCTCGCGGTCGCAACGGATGCAGCGAGGACCGCGACCAGGATCGCGGCTGCGGCGGCGCGTGCTTTCACGACGGCTCTCCCTTCGCCCGGCGGGTTCCGGCCACCGGACGAGCCGTCTCATTGCCAGACGGCGCCTTCGGAAGCCGAGCCTACGCAGGTAGCATACTTCCCAAAGACCCCTTTTGTGTATCTCGGGGCGGGAGGCGTCCAGCCGCTGCGCCGCGCGGCCAGATCGGCGTCCACGTCGATGCGGCGCTCGGGCACGTTCACGTGGATCACATCGCCGTCCTGGACGAGCGCGATCGGTCCGCCGACCGCCGCTTCGGGCGCGACGTGGGCGATCATGTTGCCGTGCGTTGCGCCGCTGAAGCGGCCGTCGGTGATCAGGCACACGTGCTCACCCAAGCCGGCGCCGTTGACGGCGGCGGTGACGGCAAGCATCTCGCGCATCCCCGGTCCGCCACGCGGCCCCTCGTACCGGATCACGATCACGTCGCCGCGCTCGATCCGCCCGCCGGTGAGGGCCGCCATGGCGTCCTCCTCGCGGTCGAAGACCCGGGCCGGACCCGTGAACGATCCGTGCCCGCCCGCGACCTTGGCGACGCAGCCGTCGGGCGCGAGCGCGCCCCGCAGGATCGCGAAGCCGCCCTGCGGCGAGATCGGCGCCGACGCGGGAAAGATGACGCTGCGATCGGTGGACAAGGCGGCACGCTCGAGGTTCTCGGCGACGGTCTTGCCGGTGACGGTGATCGTGTCACCATTCAACAGGCCGGCGCCCAGCAGTTCGCGCATCACCGCCGGAATGCCGCCGGCCTTGTCGATGTCGAGCATGACGAAGCGGCCCCACGGCTTGGCGTCGACGATAATCGGCGTGCGGCGCGCGATGCGGTCGAAGTCGTCGAGCGTGAGATCCGCTTCGGCTTCCCGCGCGATCGCAAGCAGATGCAGCACCGCGTTCGTGGACCCGCCGCAGGCGACGACCACGGCGATCGCGTTCTCGAGCGCGGGGCGCGTGATGATCGTGCGCGGCGTGAGGCCGGACGACAGCAGCGGAATCAGCGCCTCGCCGGAGGCCCGCGCGAATTCGTCGCGCCGCGCGTCCAGCGCAGGCGGCGACGCGCTGCCGGGAAGCGACAAGCCGAGCGCTTCGATCGCGGCGGCCATCGTGTTGGCGGTGAACATGCCGCCGCACGAGCCGGCACCAGGGCAGGCGGATCGTTCCAGCGCAAGCAGATCCTCGTCGCTCATGCCGCCCGACGCGTGCGTTCCGACGGCTTCGAACACGTCTTGGATGGTGACGTCGCGACCGGCGTAGTGGCCGGGCATGATCGATCCGCCGTACAGAAAGACGCTGGGAATGTCGAGTCGCGCGGCGCCCATCACCATGCCCGGCAGAGACTTGTCGCATCCGGCGATCGTGACCAGTCCGTCGAACCGCTCCGCGTGGGCGACCAGCTCGACCGAATCGGCGATCACTTCGCGGCTGATCAGCGATGCGCGCATGCCTTCGTGTCCCATCGAGATGCCGTCCGAGACGGCGATCGTGGTGAATTCGACGGGAACGCCGCCGGCTGCGCGCACTCCCAGTTTCGCGAACGAAGCGAGCGCGTTGAGGTGGACGTTGCACGGCGTGACCTCGTTCCACGACGTGGCGACGCCGACCTGCGGCTTGCCGAAATCTTCTTCGGAGAATCCAACGGCCCGCAGCATGGCGCGCGCCGGCGCGCGCTGCGGTCCTTCGGTGACATCGCGGCTTCGGTGCCTGGGATCGCTCATGAGGAAAAGACTATCGCAGCGCGTGCCGGGCCTACGCCGGCGGCAAGACCGGCAGTTCGCCGGCCGGCACGGCGCCGCCACGCAAGCCCATCGCGCCGAGAATCGCATCCTCAACCGCGTCGTCGCCGTCGAAATGCCGGTTTCCGTCGCCGATCAGCGCTGCACGCCACAGGATCGAAAACACGCCGACGGTCAGAACGGTCAGCAGCACGTAGAGGCCGGTCGAGCGATCCGGTCCCGGTGTGCGGGCGGGAACGGCCGGTGCCATCCCGAGCCGGTACATCACCCATTCGACGTTCTCCGCCCACGAGGTCTCCCACGTGTCAAGAAAGCGGAAGTCGCGCGTCAGCGTCGCGTTCGTCACCGCGCCGTGGATCAACAGCCCCAGAAGCCCGACGTCGAAGATCAACGAACCGATCGTGGCGAGATCGTCCTGCGCGGCGACGCCGGCGTCCGGATCGTAGAGCGCGCTGAACAGCCCCATGCCGGCGAAGGCGGCGAGGAGCATGACCGCGCGAACGGCGGCCGAGGCCTGCGCGTTGCGACGGTTGTGGCGGTCGTAGGTCTCGATCTGCGCATGGATTCGCGAGAGGTTGTCGAGCCCTTCTTGCACGTCCGCGCGAACGCGAAGCGCGTCGGCGCGCGCTGCCAGCGCATGCCATAAGGACGTGGAGACGGCAAGGCGCCGCCGGACGTGGTCGACGCGGCGATCAACCAGTTTGAGCGTTCCGTAGATCGAATAGAACCCGACCGTCAGCAGCGACCACCCGAAATACGTGCCCCACCGGAAGCGATAGTCGGTCGCGTCTCGGCGGCCGACTTCGGCCAGCAGGAATTGCTCGGGGTTCATCGACATGCGGCGTCCATTCTGCCCTACCCGGCGCGCGCGGCGGGCAGGCCGGTCGCGAGTTGACCGCGACGGGCGAGTCGGGCAGGCTCCGCGCTTCGATGCGAGCGACCTGTCCCCGATGCGGCGCGCCGGCCGATGCCGAGGCGACGGCATGCGCGGCGTGCGGCTACGTGCGCCCGCCGCTGGCGCAAACACGCCGGCCGATGCCGGTCCCGGTCGAAGATCGCGCGCCCACCGCGATGGTGATGGCCGTGCTGGGGATCGCGATCCCGTTCGTGTGCAGCATCGCCGCCATCGTCCTGGGCGTGCGCGCCCGGCGCGTGCTGGCCGTCGAACCGGCCGTGGGCGGCCGCCGTCTCGCCGCGATCGGCATCTGGCTGGGCGCCGCCGGCCTCGCATCGTGGACCGCGATCGCCATCCTGATCGCCGC
>DASWHR010000057.1:0-5584 GCA_036398095.1 Actinomycetota bacterium | reverse complement strand
GACCCGCCGGGCAAGTACTGCTGGCGAGCCGAATACTCGGGTGACCCGCAATACAAGCCGACGACGCACACCAACGCGACGACCGAGTGCTTCATCCTTCGCGGGTTCGCAAACGTGAGCACGACATCGCAACCGCAAGGTGCGAACTCGGTCCACGTCGGCACGACGGCTAGGGATGTTGCGACGGTGAGCGCCGCGGGCGGGCTGCCGGCCCCGACCGGCCAGGTTCGGTTCCGCCTCTGCGGGCCGACGGCCTCGCCGACGGCGTGCACGTCGGGCGGCGTCCTTGTCGGCGGGCTCAAGACGCTGTCCGGCGGGAGCGCCACGTCGGATCCCTACACCGCGAACACCGGGGTGAACCAGTGGTTCTGCTGGCGAGCCGAGTACCTGGGGGATACGAACTATCGCCCAACATCTCATTCCAACAGCACGAGCGAATGCTTCCAAGTTTGGGAGCTGTTCTAAGAGGGGCTCTGCAAGGGTCGCGATCACTACCACCACTGGGGTAAGGACGCGATCCTTGCAGCCACGCAGCGGTTCGCTGCGCAATGGTTTCGTAGCTAGCTAGTAGAAGCGGATCTTGGCTGCGAACTCGGCCGACAAGCCCATCAGCACGGCCAGGTAGAAGAAGCCGGTCGCGGCTTGCATCGATCCTTCTTTGACGAGCGCGCGAATGAAGAAAGCGATCATCGTGCACAGCGCCGCCAAACCGACGGCGATCGCGACCGCCAGCACGCCGGCGCCCAAGAGCGGCGACAGCGAGGTGGTTGCGCTCGCTCCCCCGCCGCCGCCGGCGATGGCCATGATCGCGGCGACGACCGAACCGGCGAGCAGATACTGGCCGACGCGGCCGAGCGGCTCGCCGGGAAGCTTGCGGTCCACCAGATACCAATGGCCGAGCAGCAGCCCGACCGTGACGGCACCCAGAAAGAATGCGCCGCCGGCGAGTTGGAAGAAGCCGAGGATCGCGTTGCTGCGCGCGTCCGGCAACGCCGCCAGCGCCGCGAACGCGCCCGCGCCGGCCGGAATCATCGCGTAGCCGGCGTAGAAGCTTGCCGTCTCGTTCGTCCACAGCAGCACTTGCCACACGACCGCGATCGCGGCGACGACGCCCAGCAGCCAGAAGGCGGCCGCCCGCGAGCCGGTCGCGTCGAAGCCTCCCAGCGGCGCGCGCGCGGCGAAGAATGCGAGCACCGCAGTCGTGCCCAGCACCCCGCCGGTGAGCTTGTAGAAGGCGTGACGGACCCGGCCGCGAAGCGGCGTGAAGGCGAGCACGGCGGCGCCGCCCACCGCCGTCTCGGCGAGGACGAGCGCCATGATGCCGGCAGGTCCGTTCATAGGAAGATTCGCGCCGGGGAGCGCGCGGCGGCCATTATAGGCGCGCCATGGACGACGTTCGAACCGATCTGCAACCTGGAGTGACCGGCAGCGCGCGTGCGGTCGTGAGCGAGGCGTTGACGGCGATCGCGATGGGCTCCGGCGACGTACCGGTGTATGCCACGCCTGCGGTGCTCGCGCTGCTGGAAGCGGCGTGCGTCGACGCAGTCGCGGGAGCGCTGCCCGATGGGATGACGACGGTCGGCGCGCACGTCACGCTCGACCACCTTGCCGCATCGAAGCTCGGCAGCGTCGTCGAGGCAATCGCAACGCTGGACACGATCGACGGCCGAAAACTGGCGTTCACCTGCGAAGCGCGAGAAGGCGACACGATCGTCGCGCGCGCCACTCACCGCCGCGTCATCGTGAACCGCGCCGACTTCGAGGCGTAGGCAAACGCGATCGAGGCTGCGCTACCGGTTGGCGGCGAGGCGATACTGACGGACCGACAGCGGCACGAAGATGGCCAGGATGATCCCGACCCAGATCAGCGTGTAGATCACGGGATGGTTCAGCGACCATGCCTGCGACGGCCGGATGCCGGTGGTGTTGCCGAACGACTCGCGCACCGCTTGCGAGAGCGAGGACACCGGATTCCATTCCGCGAAGGTGCGCAGCACCGTCGGAAGATTCTCGGAGGGGACGAACGTGTTCGCGATGAAGGTCATCGGGAAGATGAACATGAACGAGACATTGTTGATGACCTCGACGCTGGGCACCTTCAGGCCGACGTAGGCCATGATCCACGACACCGAGTAGGCGAAGAGCAACAGCAGCAGGAAGCCGGCGATCGCTTCGGGAACCGAGGTTCTAATCCGCCAGCCGACGATCAGGCCGGTGATCGACATCACCGTCATCGACACCGAGTTCGTGAGGATGTCGCTGGTCGTCCGGCCCAGAAGGACCGCCGAGCGCGCCATCGGCAGCGACCGGAACCGGTCGATGATGCCCTTCTGCATGTCGTCGGCGAGCCCGGCGCCGGTGAAGGTGGATCCGAAGATGATCGTCTGCGCGAAAATGCCGGCGATCAAAAACTCGCGATAGGAGCTGCCGGGAATGTCGATCGATCCGCCGAACACATAGGCGAATAGCAGCACGAACATGATCGGCGAGACCGTCGTCCATACGAACGCCTCGGGCATGCGGCGCATCTTGATCAGGTTGCGCTTGGTGACGACGGCGCCGTCGGCCAGCGTCTTCGCAAGGGTTGTCATCGAGTTGTCTCCTCTACCCGGTCGCCGTCTGCGCCGTGGCCGGTCAGTGTCAGAAACACGTCATCGAGCGTGGGACGGCGGAAGCCGACGTCTACGACTTCGACCTTGCGGCGCTTGAGATTCGTCAGCACCGTCCGCAGCGCCTCTTGCCCGTCGGGAACGGCGGCGGTCAGGCGACGTGTTTCCTCGTCCACCTGCACGTCTTCGTCCGAGATCTTCTCGAGCAACGCGCGCACCACGCCGAGATCGCCCGGCGAGGACACGATCAGCTCGATTCGTTCGCCGCCGACCTTGCCCTTGAGGTCGTCGGGAGTGCCGTGCGCGATCGCACGGCCGTGGTCGATCACGACGATGTCGTCGGCGAGCCGGTCGGCCTCTTCCATGTATTGCGTCGTGAGCAGCAGCGTGCTGCCGCCGCGCACCAGTTCGCGAATCGTGTCCCAGAGCGTGACGCGGCTGCGAGGATCCAGCCCGGTCGTGGGTTCGTCCAGGAACAGAACCTCGGGCGAAGCCACGAGTGCCGCGGCCAGGTCCAGGCGCCGCCGCATGCCGCCCGAATAGGTCTTGGCGATCCGCGAACCCGCGAACGCAATGTCGAATCGTTCGAGCAATTCGTTCGCGCGCTCGCGCGCTCGCATTCTGCCGAGCCCGTAGAGCCGGCCGACCATCTCGAGGTTCTCGACGCCGGACAGGTGCTCGTCGACCGCCGCGGTCTGCCCGGACAGGCCGATCTTCTCGCGAACCTTGTCCGGGTGACGCAGCCGGTCGATGCCGGCAACCTCCACCGTGCCCGCGTCCGGTTCGAGCAGCGTGGTCAAGATCCGCACCGCGGTCGTCTTGCCCGCGCCGTTCGGACCCAGCAAGCCCAGCACGGTTCCTTTGGGAACGACCAGGTCGAGCCCGTCCAGCGCCGTTACGTCTCCGAACCGTTTCGTCAGTCCGGCCGTGCGAATCATGTCCGTCATTGGCACCCCCATGAACCCGCCAACCCTAACCGAGCGAGCCGACGGTGACGATTCGTTTTCGACGTGCCGTAGCAGCGGTCGATCAGGTGGCCGCGAACCAGGATGCGAGCGCCCTCGACAGCGCCGGATCAGTCGGATTCCCGGCCCACGCGACGTGCCCGTCGGGGCGGATCAACACGGATTGCGGCGGTTCGACCAGGCCAAGCACGGGCAGCTCCCAGGGGTCGTCGTATGCGGCCCGGACCGTCCGGACGCCGGGTGCGTCCGCGCCGCCTTCGAAGTGCAGCAGCACGGGCTGCGCGTCGCGGAGCAACGCGTAGACGCTCGTCGGGCCGTCGCCGGTTTGAAGATCCAGATCGGGCATGCGCCGCCCGACCAGCGGGTGGCCGCCGCCGAGGTCGTAGGCGACGTCAAGTCCCGAGATCATTCCCGCGATCCGCCGGCGCGGCTCGTCCAACGTCAGCAGCTCCGCCATCGTGTCGCGCAGCGCTTGATGCGTCTCCCCCGGCCGGCTCAGCGCGACTTGCGCCATCGCGGCGCGCAGCACGCGCGCGCCGACCGGATGCCGTTCGGCGTGATAGGTGTCCAGCAGATGCGCGGGCGCGGCTTCGTTGACGACGCGCGCCAGCTTCCAGCCCAGGTTCATCGCATCCTGCACGCCGACGTTGAGGCCTTGGCCGCCGTGCGGCGGATGCACGTGCGCCGCGTCGCCCGCCAGCAGCACGCGGCCGCTGCGATAGGCGGCGGCCTGGCGGGTCATGTCGGTGAAGCGCGAGATCCACGACGCGCGCTGCAATCCGAAGTCGGTGCCGTACACGCCGGTGAGCGCCCTGCGCAGATCGTCGAGGCTCGGCTCGTCCCCGCGGGTCGGCTCGCGTTCGTTGATCACGATCCGCGCCGAGGCTCCGTCGGATGCCTTGCCGATCGCGTGCATGCCCGCCGCGTCCCACCGGATCCCGTACTCGGGATCGCCGCGCAGGTGCGCCTCGGCCAGGATCCAGCTGGTCGTCGCGTCGGTGCCGGCGAACTCGATGCCGGCGATCGTGCGCACGCGGCTTCGCCCGCCGTCGCAGCCGACCAGATACGACGCGCGCAGCGTCCTGCCGTCCGACAGTTGAACGTGCACGCCGTCGTCGTCCCGTTCGAAGCCGGTCACGTCGCATGAGCGGTGGATCGGGACGCCGAGCTCGCCGACCCAGTCCGCCAGGATCGGCTCGAACCGGCTTTGGAACAGCGCCAGCACATAGTTGTGCCGCGTCGGAAAGTCGCCAAGTCCCAGCATGATGCCGCCGTAGCCGAGCGACGGGACCGTGGTGCCGGCATCGAGGAACCGCTGCACGATCCCGCGCTGATCGAGGACCTCGAGCGTGCGCGCATGCAGCCCGCCCGCGCGTGAGCCGTCCACGTGCTGATCGGCTCGCCGCTCGACGATCGCGACGTCAATGCCCGCGATCGCCAGTTCGCCGGCCAGCATCAGCCCCGTCGGACCGCCCCCCGCGATCACCACCGCATGTTCACTCATTCATCGCCCCATCTCGGAAACACAGACGGGCAATGTCAGCACCTCAAAGCCGCTTGCGGCAAGCCCCCTCCCGGTTGCTACAATTTGAATGGAAGCGACACTTCCTGCCGTGCGAGCCGATCGTCGCACCGGACTGCAAGGCTCCCCTCCCTAGACTTCGGCGACAGATATACCCATTGCCGCCCCGCCGACGCCTCCGCTACAGTGGGCCGACGAGTGGGACATAGGAGTGCCCGATGGCGAGGACGCATGTGGTGACGAACATCGAGCACGCCTAGAGATGCTGGCGCGCGCGGCCGAAGCCTACGGATCGGCCGAGGACATCAGACCGGAGTAGAACGACTTCGGGCAGCTCACATCTCCGCGAGCGCGCGGGATGTGAAGGCGCGCAAGCGGCCAGGGCGTCAATCCGTAACCTGCCGAAGGAACGAAGAGAGATCGTAGTAGTCCGTGTTCCGAACGATCTCTTCGCCCCTGAATTCGAGGATCGACACTCCGGGCAACGA
>DASWHR010000056.1:0-7220 GCA_036398095.1 Actinomycetota bacterium | reverse complement strand
GCCACGCCGAGCCGGCCCATCCCGGTGTCGACCTTCAGATGGATTCGCGCCGGCCGCCCCGCCGTGCGTGCGGCGTCCGCGTAGCGAGCGACGTCGGTCGCGTCCGAAACGGTCAGCGCGGCGTCCATCGTGACCGCTTCGGCGGCGAGCGTTGCCGTCGGCGGAGGGGTCAGGATCAAGATCTTCGCGGCGACGCCGGCGCGGCGCAGCGCGCGCGCCTCTTCGACTCGCGTGACCGCGAGCCAGCGGGCGCCGGCCTGTTCGAAGGTCAGTGCCGCGTCGGCCAGGCCGTGTCCGTACCCGTTGGCCTTCACGACGGCGCACACGGCGGTGCCGGCGAAGGAGGCGACCGTTCGATAGTTGCGCTCGAGCGCCCCGGCCGACACCGCGACCCAGGTTGTTGCTTCGACGCGTGCGTCCATCAGTCGGCCGCCGCTCCGGCGCCTTTCTTGATCTTCTTAAAGAGCTTCATCGCGAGCGGCGCGCCGGCGACCCACGCGCGCCAGACCAGCGGACGAAGCGGAAGGTCCAAATCGCCCGTGTACTCCACGTAGCGTGCGCCGAATCCTTCCTTGAACCGATTCAGCCCGGCGATGTGCTCGTCGGCCGGCTTTCCGTCGCGCATGGGCGAGACGCCGCGGAAATCGTAGAGACGCGCGCCGCGCTTGCGTGCCCATTGAATCATCGTCCACTGCATCAGATGGTTCGGCATGACGTTGCGATCCTCGTTCGAGGAAGCGCCGTAGACGTAGGTGACGCGATCGCCGAACGCGAAGCAGATCGCGCCGGCGACGGCGCGGCCTTCGTAGCGGGCCAGCCAGAGCGAGAGCATCTCGGACGGGGCGAGCGTGTCGAAGAGCGTCTCGAAGTAGCCGCGGCCGCGAACGAAGAAGCCGTCGCGCGCGGCCGTGGTCACGAGCAGATCGTAGAAGGCCGCAAGCTCGTCGCGGCCGGCCTGCTCGACCGTGACGCCGCGCCGCTCGGCCAGGCGAATGTTGTAGCGCCACTTGGATTTGAAGCCTTCCAGCAGAGCGTCTTCGTCGCGGTCGATGTCGAGCACCATCACCGCTTTGGGCTGGACGCCGCCGAACCCGCCGCCGCCGGCCTCGCGGAAGCCGGCTGCGCGCAGCGCGGCCGCCTCGGCGGAGCCGGCGGCGACCGCGGGATCGCACTTGAGCACGAACGCGCTCCCGGCGTCGCGCCGGATCTGCGCGACGAGCGCCGGAAGGGCGCCGGGCACGTCGGCGCGAAAGACCGGCCCGCGTGGCGCGTAGAGCAGAGGCGGCGCGCCTTTGAGCGGCCGTGTTCGCAGCACGCTTGCGGCCGCGACGATCTCGCCGTCGTCTTCGGCAAGGTAGCGGGCGGGGGCCCATCCGCTGGAGCGCTTGATCTCGCCCCACTCCCACGACTGCAGCAGATCACCCGCCGGGGAGGCTGCGACGAACGCGTCGAAGGCGGCGCGCTCGGCGGGTGCGGCTCTGCGAACGTTCATCGGCCGGCTATCGCACGGTGGCGGTGTCGGAAGCTCGGACCGTCGCGAACTTCTTGAGCGGGCCGATCTTGTGAATCACGAACGTCTTGGCGATGCGTTCTAGCGTCACGGTCACCTCTTGCCCGTCCGGCGAGATCGTGAACTCGACGACGCGCGCGCCGCCCTGAACGGCGGCCTTCTCGGCTTCGTTTCGGGCAACGTCGGGATTCTTGCTGGTGCCGTAGATGAGCGCGGCCTCGCGGGACGCGGTTTGGGCGGTGCCGTCCACGCCGACGCGTGCGACGACGACCGCGCCGGCTTCGAAGAAGACCAGACCGAGCAAGACGAGCCCGATGATCAAGCGCAGCAGCCATCCCGTGATGATGCCGCCCCGCTGATCGCCGATGGTCGCTGTGCTCATGACTCCGATCCTTCCTTTGGGCCCCGCCGGCCGAAGCGGCCCGTCACCATGCGCGCGAGCGGACGGAACTCGTCGAGTCGCAGGGCGGCCGACAGCGACGCGTAGAGTATAAGTCCCGCGACGACGGCTCCCCCGACTTGCGCGAGTTGACCCGACAGTCGCTCGACATCCATGGCGGCGCCGATCAGACGCGCCACGCCCCACGCGGCTGCGGCCGTCACGACCGACGCGAAGCCGATCCGCGTATGGCTCGACAGCAGCCGGCGTCCGTCCAGTCCGCCCAGACGCTTGCGCAGCAGTGCGCCGCCGTAGATGAGCGCGAACACGTAAGAGATCGTGTGTCCCAGCGCGAGGCCCGGCACGCCCATTGCCCGGTACAGGGGAATGTCCACCGCAATGTTGAGCGCGACGGCCGCGATGTTGACGATCCAGGGCGTCTTGGTGTCCTGCCGGGCGTAGAAGGCGCGCATGATCTGCTGGAAGGCGGCATAGGCGTACAAGCCGACGGCCATCAGTACGAACGTATCCGCATATAGCCGCGTGGATGCGGCCGAGAACACGCCGTGCTGGAGCAGCAGACGAATGATGGGCTCGCCCAGCGCGACGAATCCGGCAGCGGCCGGGAGCACGATGAAGGCGGTGGTTCGAAGGCCGAGCGACAGGTCTTGCCGGAAACGCACAAGATCCCCGGCGACGTGATGCTCGGACAGCGACGGAACCAGCGCCGTCATGACCGACACGGCGAAGATCCCATACGGAAGCTGATACAGGATGAACGCGGCCTGGAAGGCGCTGATCCCGCCTTCGGTCCGGTTGGCCAGCATGTAGACGACCCACAGGCCGATCTGGTTGACGATCACGTAGCCGAACGAGTACTTGGCGAGCGTTCCCACATGGCGCACCGCTGGGTGCCGCCACTCCCATGCGCGCGGCTGATACGTGCCGGGCAGCGAGCGCACGAACGGCCACAGAACCGTGGTGAACACCACGACACCCAGCGTGGTGCCGCCGGCCAGCACCCACTTCTCGGCGCCGGTGAGCGTTGCCAGCCCGGGAACGCCGCCGCCGTGCATGACGCGGAAGACGATGAAGGTCGCGATGACGATCAGATTGTTGAGGACCGGCGCGAACATCGGCGCGGCGAACTTGCGATGCGCGTTGAGAAGGCCGGTCAGGACGGCGCCGGTTGCGTAGAAGATCATCTGCGGCATGAAGATGCGAAGGAAGAACGCGCCGGTCGCTTCCATCTCGGCGCGCACGGCCGCGTCGGGGACGCGAAACGTGTAAATCTTGATGATCCACGGGGCGGCCAGGACGGTGACGATCGCGAACGCCGCCGCGATCACGAACGCGGCGTTGAGGATCGTGGACGCCAGTTTCCAGGCTTCGTCGCGCGCGCGCGTTTTGATGTATTCGACGAACACCGGGACGAAGACCGTCGCGAGGATTTCGCCGAGAACCAGTTGGTAGACGATGTTGGGAAGCGAGTTGGCCAGGTTGTAGGTGTCGGGAAGCTTCGACTCGGCGCCGCCGATCGCCCAGGCCATCACCGCCAGGCGCACGAATCCGGTGATGCGCGATGCGGCCGTGCCCACGCTCATCACGGCGGTCGAGCGCGCCAGCGATGCCGTGGCGGATGAAGCGTCGGCCTGCTGCGAGCCGGGACCGTCGATCGCCATCGGCGGCGATCGTATCAGGCGGGTTGCGCGCCTCCCTCGGGCGCGGGCTTCGTTTTTCGTGCTTTTTTCGCACCGGCCGGCGTGCCGCGGCGGCGTTTTCCGCCGCGGCGGAACCATGCGGCGATCAGCACGGCCGCGCCGCCGCCGACGGCGATCAGCGCCACGGCGCTGACCGCGGTGGAGCGAACGACCAGATCGTCTCCGCCGATCGGGTAGGTGCCGTCGGGCGTTCGCAACTCGATGCGGACTCCGAACGCGCCGGCGGCGAGGGCTTTGGCGGGAACGGCGATCGTCTGGGAGCGGCCGGGGACTTGCACCGTCAGCCGGTCGCCTTCGGGAAAGTCCACTTTGGACGACAGCAGCCGGACCTGGACGGCCACGATGTAGCCGGTATCGTTGAGGATCGTGACCGGGAGCTGTCCGGTGCGCGATGTCAGCGTGACCCGGCGCGGCGCGGCCTCGATCTTTCCCACGATTCGGTCGGCCGCGTCCTTGGCGCTTCGTGCGAGCGCGCTTCCGGTGTCGGTGCCGGCCCAGTCGGCCGATTCGGCGGCGAGCACGAGCCGGTCGAGGTCCGCGGCGGGTCCCGCCGGTTCGACGATGACGCGAGACAGGATTTCGATCGCGCGTCGCGCGGTCTGGAGCGTCTGCATCTCGCTGCGAGGGCCGATATTGCCCAGCGGCAGCGGGACGGGATCCTCGACGGGCGGCACGACGCCGAGCAGCTCGCTGGCGCTTCGCATCGTGACCCACGGCGCGGCCGCCAGCCCGGCGGTCAGGGTGCGGATCGCCTCCGCCTTGGGCGTCGTCGCCGTCGCGATCACGATTGCGCGGCCGTCGGCCGAGGTCGGTCGTTCGAGCCACGCGGATGCGGTTTCGGCCAGCGCGCTCTGCGCGAGCAGCACAGGATCGCCGCCGTCCGGTTCGGAGGCCTTCTCTAAGTGATCGCGAATCGCTTCGTCGGCCAGCAACGCGTCGAGTCGCACGCCTCCGCGTCCGGAGACGCGCACCGGCCGGTCCGGCCCGAACGGACCCGGCTGCGGCGGAAGCACGTCGGGATCCATCACCACCGAACGGACCCCGAATCCGGCGACGGCGGCGGCCGCGCGCGAGTCGATCCGCAGGCCCGCGGGGACGAACACCGAAACATTCGGCGTGCGTCCGAACGTTTCCGTCACGCTCTGCAATCCGAACGCGACTTGCTTTCCGACGTCGGCGGCCATCTCGGCGTGGATGAGCGAGACGACATCGGCTCGCGAGTACGGTGCGGCCGCGAGTTCGACCGACGATTTCGCCATCGCCTCGCCCAGCGCGTCGATCGATGCGGCCGCGGCGCGCGGGATCGCGTCGGTGGCGACCGACTCGGCGCGACGCTCGCCGTCGCGACGGGCGAATCCGTCCGCGAGATCGGCGAGTTGATCGGCGAGCAGGCCGCTCGGCGCGTAGGTGACGCGAAGCGACGAAGCGTCGGCAGCCGCGGCGAGCGTTGGCGTCAGCGATCCGGCCGGCCCGAGCGCCCGGTCGACGCCGGCTCCCGGATAGGTGCCGTCGCCGTCGAAGAGCGCCTCGTGATGGACCGGAAGGATCCAGGTGATGTTGATGCGCTCCTCGGGCGGGGCGGGGAAGAACACGATCGCCGAATAGCCGGTCCACAGTTCGCGGTCCGAGCCTTCCGCGCGGATGCGGACCGGATACACGCCGGCTCTGGGTGAGCGGCGCGCGGAGAAGATACCGCTGATCTGCGCCAGATCGCGCTCCACCGAAGCGGTGACCGTCCGGCCGGACATGATCGGGTCGGTCAGCGGTTCGGAAATCGTGCCTTCTTCGCGCGTCTGCGGCCGGCCGTCCAGCGAGGCGCGCAACGCCGACCGCGACAGCACGCGCTGGTACACGGTGAGCCGGATTCGCGCGTCTTCGATCGGGACGGTTCCGGTGTTGGTCAGCCGGATCTCGAAACGGAACGGCGTCGTCAGGTCGGTGTGGGGCGTGAACGAGGTGACGGCCACGTCGGCGGCCGGTTCCGGCGATGCCGATTGGCCGACCGCCGGTCCCGCGACCGCGATCGCGCAGAGCGCGGCGAACAAGGCCGCGGCGCGAAGCCTAGGCACGAAGGGATGCTAGCGCCTTGCGGATGGTGGCGCGCTCGTTCGGGTACGAGCATGCCTTGAGCGCGTCCTCGACGCTGAACCATTCGACGCGTTCGGCTTCCTGGTCGCGGCGAGAGAAGTCACCGCCGGTCGCGCGCATCGCGAAGTAATGAACGTATTTGTGGTAGCGAGTGTCGTCCGGCGCCCACACGAACCAGTAGTCGATCGTGGCGGCCTTGGCCACGATCGTTGCGTCCAGGCCGGTCTCTTCGCGGACCTCGCGAACGGCGGCCTGCTCGGGCGTCTCGTCCTGTTCGAGCGCGCCCTTTGGCAGACTCCAGCGCTGCTTGCCGTGCGGCGTGGTGTATCCAAGGAGAACCACGCGCCCGCCGTCGTCGCCGAAGACGACACCGCCGGCGCTGGTCGCCGTGGACGTTTTCACGTCACCGAGAATACGGCGCTCAACGCGGCGGCGCGCCCGGTGCTATCGCGAGCCGCCCTTGCGGCCGATGCTCCGGTAGAACTCGACGCCGTAGCGCTGCTTGGTGGCTTCGCCGCCCTTCTTGCCGCCCATGCGTCCGATCCGGCCGAAGTAGTCCTCGCCGTGCCGTTCCTTGGTGCGAAGCCCGCCTTTGCGGCCCGCTTCGGCGCGCGTCATCTTCCGTTGCGGCGCCTCTTGCGCGGTCCGCTCATCGGGTGCGTTCTCCCGATGGGATGCTTCCTCGCCGGCGCCTTCACCCACCCGGCTCCGAAGGTCCTCAATCACGTTGCGCTCCTCACTCACCGATGTCACCTCCACGCGCTCCAACATAGGAGTCTCTTAACGTTCTACCCCGATCCTGCCTGCCTTGCACGTGCCCTGGTCAGCCGCGGTAGACGGAGGCGAGGAAGGCAGGCCGCCGTATGATTGCGGCGGTGATCGAGCAAATCGTGCACTGGATGACCCCAGTTTTCGGAGACTGGGGGCTTTTGCTTATATTCCTTGCGACTTTTCTGGAAACGTCCGCTTTTTTGGGCCTGATCGTGCCCGGCGAGACCGTCGTGATCTTGGGCGGGATCCTGGCCAACCCCACCTTCCGAGGCGAGTTCGTCGAGGCCGGGTCGCTGGATCTGACGATCGGACAGGTCATCGTCGTCGCGGTGATCGGCGTGATCGCGGGCGACCAGACGGGATATCTGCTCGGGCGCAACGGCGGCCGGCGGCTCGCGAATCGGTGGAAGCGGCTGCTGCGGCCCGAGCGTCTTGCGGCGGCCGAGGCCTACTACCGGCAGCACGGCGGAAAGACCGTGTTCTTGGGCCGATTCACGCCGTTTCTTCGCTCGCTCGGTGCCATGGTCGCGGGCATGTCTCGCATGAAGTATTGGCGGTTCACGCTCTGGGATCTGGCCGGCGCGGTGCTGTGGGGAATCGGGATCCCCCTGGTCGGATACGTCTTCGGACGGTACGGCACGGCCAGCATCAAGGCAATCGACAAGGCGTTGAAGGCGCCGGGATTCGCGCTCTTGGCCTTGGCCGCGGTCGGCCTGTTCGTCTACTGGCGGCGCCGCAAAGCCGAGCGGCA
>DASWHR010000055.1:0-61016 GCA_036398095.1 Actinomycetota bacterium | reverse complement strand
GAAGAGTTGGGCGTCGATCCGTCCGACATCACGATCATCGGCGACATGGCCGAGATGCTGACCTATGTCACGGGATTTCTGGTCAAGCCCTACGTCGCGCACGTGCCGGCGCGCGAGGCCTACGCGCACTCGGAGGCCGAGATCGCCGAGGTGTTGCGCGTTCCGCTGCGCACGCTCGTCGATGTCGGCCGCGAAGCCGAGTGGGAGGCGCGCGGCTATCGCTTCACCACCAACGTCTTCGAGGTCGGGCCGAACGTCATCTGGGGTGCGACGGGAAAGATCGTGCGCGACTTCTTGGACGTGGTCGCGCCGGCGCTTGATCTGCCGTGGCCGCGTGCCGCGGCGGAACCCGGCTGAAGGCCGAAGCTTGGCATGGGCTTGCGCATGGGCCGAAGCAAGGGACGACGGCGGGCGAAGCGGGCGGAAGCCGCGCTACACTTGCCGTTGTGACCCCCACATCCGTCGCCGCCTTCCGCCGCAGCAGGGCCGTCAAGGCCGCGTCCGTCGCGGTCGTGGCAGTGATTGCCGCCATGCTGTGGGCGCCGACGGCGCTGGCCGTGAGCGGCAATCTTTCGATCGAGTTGATCCAGGAGAACCAAGGCTGGTATTGGTCCTCCAACCGCGAGGTCCGCCAGTGCGTCGGGACGGGAGATACCGGCCTGTGTCAGGTAAGCGATCTGTCCAGCGGCGCGCCGGTGGAGCCCGGCCATCTCGCCGTCGCGCTCCAGCTCGGCGCGTCGGATATGCGCTCCTACATTCTGCTTCCGCTGTTTTCGCTTCCCGACGATGCGACCGTCGGCTCGATGTCGCTCACGCTGAATGTGTCCCGAACGGACGCAGCCGACGCCGATCACACCACGCACCACACCGGCCCGGGTGCCAAGGCTCCCGGGACGACGAACGAGGCCGCCGCGAGCATCACCGCGTGTGCCGTCACGCTGCCGTGGGGAAGCGTTGAGGGCGCTCCTTCGTATGCGATGGACTCGAAGGACCCCACCAAGACCGAGCCGGTCGAGCCCTTCGTCAAGGACGGCTACGACTGTGACAAGTGGAGTGTGAAAGGAAAGCCCAGCGCAAAGGCCTGGACGTTCGATCTGAGTGCGATCGCGCAGATGTGGGTTTCCGGAACGCTCGACAACAATGGGATCGTGTTGCTGCCGGACCTGACCGGCGGCACGGACTCGTGGCGCGTGGAGTTCCACCTCGCACCGGTCGAGGTGCAGAACAACGAAACGCGCCAGGTCTACGTGTCGCCGCAGGAAGCGGGATCGGCGGTTGTGTCCTATACCGCGCCGGACCCGACGCCCGAACCCACGCCCGAGCCGACCGACGACGGCGGCGGATTCGTGCCGCCGCCACCGGACCCGACATTCGAGCCGGCGCCCGGCCCGGCGCCGACGTCGTCGACCGATCCGCAGCCGCGGCCGGCCGATGAAGAGCCGGTCGCCGACGTTACCACGCCGAGCGCGTGGTACGCGTGGCTCGTGCTCCCGTTGGGCGCGATGGCGTACGCGGGCTTGGCGCGCGCCGTCGGCCGCGAGGCCGGCGAAGCCGGAGCGAACCGCGTCGCAGCCGTCCTGCGGCGCAGACGAATCGAGCGAAGCGGAGACTAGAAGCCTATGCGTGCACGAACGCTGATCTCTTTCCTCGCCGTCCTCGCGCTGGCTTTGACCGCGTGCGGTCAAAAACCCGGGGTGCACGTGAGCATCCGCGACGGTGGCAGCAACGGCGGCATCGACGGCGGCTCGGATGGCGGAACCGATGGCGGAACCGATGGCGGCACCGACGGCGGCACGGATGGAGGCACGGACGGCGGAACCGATGGCGGAACCGGCGGCGGCGGCGGCAGCAACGGCGGCGGCGGCGGTGGAGGCGGCGGCAGCGGAGTCGTCGGTTCGAACCGGACCGGCATCACCGCCGACACGATCACGATCGCGATCCACGCGCCGACCTCCGGGGCCGCGCCGATCGAGCCGAAAGCGTTTCAGTACGGCGCCGACACGTACTGGAAGTGGCTCGAATCCCAAGGCAAGCGAATCCACGGCCGCAAGGTGCGCATCTTCTTCCGCGACGACAAGTACAAGCCGTCCAGCGCGGTCGATGCCTGCACCGCGCTCACGACCGGCAAGGATGCGGCGTTCCTGCTTGTCGGCGCGGCGGGGACCGACCAGATCCGTGCCTGTGCCGACTACGCGAACCGCAAGGACATCCCGTATTTCAGCGCCGGCGTGCAAGAGTCGGTCGTGAAGAACTACGACTCGTATTTTGCGCTCACGATGACCTATGCGCAGCAGATGCCGCTGCTGATGCAATACATCAAGCAGCTTGGCGCCGGCGAAGATCGCTATGGCCCGGGCGGGACGACCGTGAAGGACGGAAAGATCAAGATCGCGTTCGTCCGGCCGAACACGTCGAACTTCGACGATGCGCAGCGGGGCTTCGATCAGGCGTTTGCGACCTTGGACCAGTCCAAGTATCAGAAGACGGTCAAGACCGTCATCAAGGAGGGCACCCAGTCCGAGGCGGCGCAGCTCGCGCAGACCCTTAAGAACGAGGGTGTGGACATCGTCTCGCCGATCACCGCGCCGAACTTTACGGTGTTCCTTGCCGGGGCAGCCGGCGGGCAGCAATACAACCCGCGCTACATGGGGGTCGGCGTCACCAACGGCGTGAACCAAGGCATCGCCCGCGAATGCACGAACCAAGATTTCAACGGCGCGATGTTCTTTTCGCCGTGGCCGGCGTGGGCGGCCCGCAACACCGCCGGCGTCGGCGACCCCAACTTCGACCGCGCGACGGCGGCCGACGATGCGCAACAAGTCAACGGCCGCAACAACGGCGGCGACTTGCTGCTGGCGCTGTGGGGCATCAACCGAACCATCCACGGCATCCTCGAGAAAGCGGGGCCGAACCTGACCCGCGAAAGCTTGATCTCGCTGATGCGAACCTATAAGGGCGGCACCACCGGTTTCTTCCCCGATCTGTCCTACACGTCCGGAAGTCCCTTCGGCGCGAATGGAGTCCATGCGCTGGTGGGCAAGTGCGACGGCAACGGAAGTTCGGGGGAGTTCATTGAAGATCCCAAGTTCCCGGGTCTGCGCAAGAGCTTCTAGCCTCGAGGCACGCGCGTGACCTCCGCAATCATCCTGGGCATCATCCAGGGCGCCGTCTACGGCTTGGTCGCGCTCGGACTCGTGCTGGTCTACAAGGGCGCTCGCGTGTTCAACTTCGCGCAGGCCGAGTACGGCACGATGGGCACGTTCTTCGCCTGGTTCCTGATCGATCGCAAAGGCGTTCCCTATTTGCTCGGTGTCGTCCTTGCGATCGCCGGCGTCGCGCTCGTCGGATTTCTGATCGAGCGACTGATCGTGCGGCCGCTGTTCGACGCGCCGCGCGTGACCATGCTCGTCGCGACGGCCGGCGTCGCGCTCGCCGCGATCCAGCTCGAGCTGATCGCGACCGGGCCGAACGTGCAGAGCCTCTCGCCCGCGGTGAAGGGCTTCGGGCCGAGCATTCTCGGGGTGCAGGTCTCGCCGCAGCGAATTCTCATCTTCGTGGTGCTCGCCGGGATCGGCGCGGCGATGGCGTACTTCTTCAACAAGACCGACCTCGGTCTGGCGGTGCTCGCGACGTCGCAAGAGCCGACCGCGACGGAGCTGGCCGGCATCTCGACCAAACGCATCTCGTCTTTCATCTGGACGCTCGCGGCTGTGCTCGGCGCCGTCGCGGGCATCTTGTTCGCGCCCTCGATCGGCGCGTTCGCGCCCGGGTACATGACGACCGCGGTGCTGCTCCCCGCGTTCACCGCCGCGCTCGTGGGCGGTATCACGAGCCTGCCGGGCGCGTTCGTCGGCGGTCAGATCGTCGGGATCACGCAACAGATCGGCCAGTACCTGGACGGGCGATACGAACTCGGCCGCTTCGTCGTGTCGATGCCGACGCTGCTCGTGTTCGTGGTGCTGGTGACCATCTTGCTCGTGCGACCCAAGGGCCTTCTGGGGACGGAGGCCTAGACCGTGGCGACGCCGCGCAAGAAGAAGACCCCCGCCGGCGCGCCGCCGGTCGAGGCGAACGCCGCGATCGCCGCGATCGTCGCCGAAGAAGAAGCGGCGGCGATGGCCCACGTCGAGGTCTCCAAGCCGAAGCCGTGGACGCCGTCGAAGAGCGGATGGATCGCGCGTCGCGGGGTCGCGGTGCTGATCGCAGCGATCGTGCTCGGCTCGCCGGCGCTGGTCGAAAACGTCGAGAATCTGCGCGCGATTTCGCTTGCGATGATCTACGTCATCGTCGGATTGTCGATCAACATCCTGATGGGCTACGCGGGGCAGATCTCGCTCGGCCACCAGGCGTTCGTCGGGGTCGGCGCGTTCACAGCCGCGCTGGTCGTGACGAAAGCGCAGGCGCCGTTCTTCGTCGCGCTGATCCTGGCCGGCGTGATCGGTGCGGTTTCGGCGTTCTTGCTGGGCATGGTGGCGCTGCGGTTGAAGGGTCTGTACCTGGCGCTGATCACGCTCGCCTACGGTGCGGTCGCCGAGTTCACGATCTTCGCGACGCCGGCGATCACCGGCGGCGGCGCCGGCGTCAACGCCGTGCGTCCCTCGTTTCTGGTGAGCGAGCGAACCTTCGTCTACTTCTCGATGGTCGTGGTCGCCGGCGCGCTCTACATCGACTGGCGGCTCGTCCGCTCCAAAGTCGGCCGCGCGATCTTCGCGATCCGCGAAAACGAGCTGGCGGCCGCGTCGTTCGGCATCAACGTCACGTCCTACAAGCTGATCGCGTTCGTGATCTCGGGCATCTTCGCCGGCGTCGCCGGCGCGCTGTTCGGCTTCCGGGTCGAGTCGGTGGACGCCGCCAACTTCGATTTCGCGTTGGGCCTGACGTTCGTGCTGATGGCGGTCGTCGGCGGGCTCGGCTCGCGCGTCGGGGTGTTCATCGGCTCGGCGTTCTTCGCGATCCTGGACTTGCTGATCCATTCGCTGTTCGGATCCGGGATCGGCCACACGATCGCCAAAGTCGGCTTCTTGAAGCAGCTCGAGCTGTATCCGGGCTTCATCGGCGCGGTGCTGCTGCTGCTCACGCTCACGTTGTATCCGGGCGGGATCGCGCAGCAGATCAAACCGATCACCGGCTGGCTGGCCGGCAAGCGGCTCAAGGACCACGGTCACGGCGTCACGATTCGCGAAGGAGGCGCCGGTGTCCGGCCCTAACGGCTCGCCGCCCCCCGCCCGCGGCGACGGCGGCGCGATGCTCGAGGTCCGGGATCTGGGGATCCGGTTCGGCGGCTTGCAGGCGCTCGGCGGCGTGTCGGTGGACGTCAACGAGTGGGAGATCGTCGGCCTGATCGGCCCGAACGGCGCCGGCAAGACCACCTTCTTCAACTGCGTGATGGGTGTCTACTCGCCGACGTCCGGCACTGTTCGCTACCGCGACACCGAAATCACCAAGCTTCCAACGCACCGGCGCACCACGCTCGGCCTGGGCCGCACCTTCCAGAACGTGGGCCTGGCCAAGCGACTGACGGTCATGGAAAACATGCTTATCGCGCAGCACACCAAGGCCGCCTACGGCGTCCTTGCGGGCGTGCTCGGCACGCCGGCAGTGCTCGCCGAAGAAAAGCTGCTGCGCCGCAACGCGATGGAGATCCTAGACTTCATGGGCCTGGCCGATCATCGCGGCGAGATCGTGTCGTCCTTGCCCTACGGCCTGCAGAAGTTGTCGGAGATCTCGGCCGTGCTGGCCGGCGATCCCGACTTCCTGCTGCTTGACGAACCGACCTCGGGCATGAGCCCGGAAGAGGCGCACGTGTTCGGCGATCTGCTGCTACGGCTTCGCACCGATCTGAACTTGACCGTGCTGATGATCGAGCATCACGTGCCGCTGGTCGTGCGCGTCTGCGACTATGTCTACGTGCTCAACTTCGGGACGCTGCTCGCCGAAGGCGCGCCGCAACAGATCCAGCGTCATCCCGAAGTCGTGGCCGCCTATCTTGGGGAGGACGCCGATGCCGCTTCTTGAGATCGACGATCTGCGGACCGGCTACGGCGCGCTGCCCGTATTGCACGGCATCTCGATGCAGATCGAGGCCGGCGACACCGCGGTGATGCTCGGCTTGAACGGCGCGGGCAAGTCCACCACCATGATGGCGCTGGCCGGTCTGCTGCCGACCTGGGCCGGGCAGATCAACTTCGAAGGCGAGAACATCGCCAAGCTCGACACCGGCGCGCGCGTTCGCAAAGGCATCGTGCTCGTTCCGGAAGGACGTCGCGTCTTTCCCGCGCTACCCGTCCACGTGAATCTGCGGCTCGGCAACTGGACGCACCGGAAAGACAAGCGCAAGCAGAAAGAGCTGATGGAGCGGGTCTACGAGATGTTCCCGCGACTGGCCGAGCGCCGCGCCCAGCTCGCCGGAACCATGTCGGGCGGCGAGCAGCAGATGCTCGCAGTCGGTCGCGGCCTGATGGCCGACCCAAAGGTGCTGCTGATCGACGAAGCGTCTCTGGGCCTTGCACCCAAGACCGCGCAGGAGCTGTTCGAAACCGCTCGCGGCATCGCCGCGACCGGTGTCGCCGTGATTCTGGTCGAGCAGAACGCCGGCGCATTGAAGGTCGCCGACCGCGCCTGGATCATGCAGAAGGGGACGCTGGTGTTCACCGGCTACGGCGACGAGTTGCGAACCGGCATCGACCTTCGCGCCGCCTACCTCGGCTAGCACCTCGCATGAGTGACGTGCGGCGCATCTTGCTGCTTCGAGGGCTGCGGTCCTTCGCGTACGGCTTTACATCGGTGCTGGTGGGCGTGCATCTGGCCGATCTGGTCTCGGCGCCGCGCGCGGGCGCGATCCTGACCGCAACGCTCGCCGGCGCGGCGTTCTGGACGTTCCTCGTCGGCGCGCGCGGCGACCGGATCGGCCGGCGGCGCCTCTACGTCGCGTTGAGCGGCGTGATGGCCGGCGCGATGGGCGTGTTCGCTGCGACGGATGCGTTCTGGGCGCTGCTGGTCGCGTCGCTGTCGGGCACGGTCGCGGCGACCGCGCTGGAAGCCGGACCGTTCGTCGCGCTGGAGCAAGCCATGATTCCCGGCGCGGTCGAGGCGTCGCGGCGCACGCGCACCTTCGGCCGATACAACTCGGTCGCCGCGATCGTCGGCGCGGTCGGCGCGCTCGCCGCCGGCGGCCCCGCGGCGCTGCGCGACGCGCTCCCGGTCGCATCGCAGCGCTTCTTTCTTATCCCGGCCGGGCTGGCGCTGGCGTCGATGCTGGTCGCCGCGCGCCTGTCGGACGCGGTCGAGGCACCGATTCGCGGCGCGCGGCCGCTGACCAAGAGCCGCGCCCGCGTCGCCAAGCTGTCGGCGCTGTTCGCGCTCGACTCGCTCGGCGGGGGATTCGTCGTGCAGGCAGCGATCGTCTACTGGTTTCGCTCGCGCTACGGCACGTCGGTCGAGATCCTCGGACTCGTGTTCTTCGGCACCGGCATGCTGCAAGCCGTCTCGTTCACGGTCGCCACGCGGCTCGCCGAGCGCATCGGCTTGATCAACACCATGGTCTTCACGCACCTGCCGTCGAACCTGCTGCTGGCCGCGGTCCCGCTCGCGCCGAACGAGCCGGCTGCGATCGCGTTGCTGCTCGGACGCTTCGCCTTGTCGCAGATGGACGTGCCGGTGCGTCAGTCCTACGTCGTCGCCGTCGTCGAGCCGGAAGAACGCACCGCCGCGGCCGGCTTCACCACCACGGTGCGAAGCGCCGCGCAAGCCGCCGGCCCCGCGATCGGCGGCGCGACCATTCCGATCGCCGGATCCGGCGTGCCGTTCTTCATCGGCGGAGGATTGAAGGTGATCTACGACGTGCTGCTGTGGGTGACGTTCCGCCGCGTGAAACCGCCCGAGGAACGCGCGGCGGATGATTCTTGAGTCGTTACGCGTCGGGGTTGCAGACGCGGCAGGGCTTGAGGCCTTGCTCGGTGGCGAGCGGCTGGGCGGCGTAGACGAGCGCGTCCTTACCTTCGACCAGCCGGCAGTCCGGCCGGTGATAGGACCGTGCGCCGACGACGACCTTGCCGTCGGCGAAATGCGCCTCGGCCATCGCATGATCCTTCGACGAGCCGTTCGAGGAAACCTGGATCGTTTTCATGACCTCGCTCAGCTCGTCGATCTTGCGGTCCACCTTGGTACCTGCCCGGCGGCCCGACTCGAACAGCATCAACCCGACGCCGACGATGATCAGACCGAGCCCGACGAAGCCGCCCGACAGCAGATAGGGGACCTGGCCCTGGACGAAGTCTTTGGACGCCGCACCGTTCCAGGCCAGGAACAAAACGACGAATCCGGCCGCGATAAAGCCCAGTGCCATGGATGCCTGCCAGCCGGGGCGATTGAACATAGAACGATCGTATCGGAGCCCGGCGCAACCCGCTACGCCGGCTCGGGTCCCTCGACGTTGACGGTGGGCGGGCCGCTGACGGCGCGGATCACCACGAACCGGCTTTCTTCGTCGGTCGGGTTGATCTCGCGATGAACGATTTCCGGCGGGACGTAGACGAAGTCGCCGGCCGAGGCGTCGACCGTGTCGCCGCCCGCGGGGCCGAACTCGAACCGGAGCCGGCCGAACAAGATGAAGACCGCGGTCTCGTTGTCGCTGTGATGATGCCAGCCGGACTCGGCCCGAGGCTCGTTGCGCACGAGCCCCGCCCAGAGCCGGTCGGTCGCCACCGCCTGCTCGCGAATCATCCCGGGCGTCGGGTCGCCCTCGACACGCTCGTCGGGCCCGATTTTTCGGATTGCTTTCATCACTGTCCTCCCCTTACGCGATGAGATCGGGCGTGATCTCGGTGAGCGACGGGCAGCCGGCGAGCGCCATTGCCACCGACAACTCTTCGCGGAGCATGTTGACGGCGCGTGTGACGCCGTCGGCCCCTCCGGCGGCGAGCGCCCACAGTTGCGGCCGGCCGATCGCGACGGCCGAAGCACCCAGCGCGATCGCCTTCAACACGTCGGTGCCGCGCCGGATGCCGCCGTCCACGATCAGCGGGATGCGGCCTTCGGTTGCCTCGGCGACTTCTTCCAGCGCATCGATCGTCGCGACCGAGGTGTCGAGCTGGCGGCCGCCGTGGTTGGAGACCCAGATCGCCTCGACGCCGCTGTCGGCGGCGCGGATCGCGTCATCGGCGCGCACCAAACCCTTGAGGATGATCGGCAGCGGCGACAGCGAGCGAAGCCAGTCGATGTCGCGCCATGTGAGTGAATGGGTCGACAGATCCGACGCCCACGATGCGAGCGCGCTGCCGCCTTCGGGACGCGGTGGCGGAGTGGTGAAGTTCGCCAGTGTGATTCCTTCGGGAATCGTGAACACGTTGCGGAAGTCGCGTTCGCGCCGGCCCAGCACCGGCAGGTCGACGGTCAGCACGATCGCGCGATAGCCGGCGGCGTACGCGCGCTTCACCAGCGATTCGGTGACGGCCCGATCCGAATACACGTAGAGCTGGAACCATTTCGGTGACTGCGGCGCCGCCTCCATCACGTCCTCCAGCGACACGGTCGAGATCGTCGACACGCACTGCAGCGCGCCGGCCGCCGCGGCGCCGCGCGCGGTCGCGGCTTCCCCCTCGGGATGGGCCATCTTGTGCAGCGCCGTGGGCGCCAGCAGGATCGGATGGGGCAGGATCGAATCGAGCAGTCGCGTGGACATGTTCCGCTCGGCGACGTCCACCAACACGCGATACTTCAGCGATCGTCTGGCGAACGCGTCGCGGTTTTCTGCGAGCGTGATCTCGTCGTCGGACCCGCCGGCGTAGTAGTCGTATGCGTTGCGCGGCAAGATCTCGCGCGCGACGGCTTCGAATTCGTGAAGGTTGATCGGCTCCATGGCGCCGCGGAGCCTACCACCGGCCGCTTATCGCGCGAACAGAGTCGTGACGTCGAGCGTGAAGCCGCCAATTGCGTCGCAGGTGAGCGTTTCGCCCGGTTCGACGATCGCCGGTTTCCCGTATCCGCCGTCGCGCATCGTATAGACCTCGACGCGGTCGGCTTCTGGATCGACGATCCAGTATTCGGGAACGCCGAACTCGGCATACAGATCGCGTTTGCGGATCCGGTCGATGCGCGCGTCGGACATCACTTCGATGACAAGCGCGGGGACGCCTTGAATGTTGGCTCGCGTGATGATCTCGGATGAGTCCGATGGGATGAAGAACAGATCCGGCTCGATCACGCTGTCGTTCGAAAAAAGCACGTCCATGGGAGCGAGGAAGACTTCGCCTCCGCCGTGCTGCTCGACGAACCCGGCCAGTCGGAGATGCAGAAAACCGACCAGCCGTTGATGGCGAACCAGCGGTGACGGCGTCACGATGAGCTCCCCGTGGATGAGCTCGCGCCGAAGGCCGTCGTCCGGAAACGCCGCCAAGTCCGCGTACGTAAGCCCGCCCGCCATGCGTCGAATGGTATCACCAGCCCTTTCCAATGCTCGGCCGATGATGCCCGGTGTCGGGGCCCGAGTCCCGTCCCGGCAGAACGCGCGAATCAGGACGCGAGGGTGGATTCGATGAAGGCGCCGGTGCGTTCGATCAGCTCTTCGGTGACGTCGGCGGGATCGCGGCCGGAGACTTTGAACGAATGATCGCCGCCTTCGATCGGTGCGAGTGTCGCGTTGGGAAGCTTCGCCATGGTCGCGGCCAGCAGATCCGGCGCACAGAACGCATCGCGCGTGCCTTGCAGGAACAGCATCGGACATGCGACGGCGGGCAGATGCGCGTCGCGGATCTTTTCGGGCTTGCCCGGCGGATGCAGCGGATAGCCCAGGAAGATCAGTCCCGCGGCGGGGAAGCCGGCCGCGGCCACGTGCGAGGCGATCCGGCCGCCGAGCGACTTCCCGCCCAGAAACACCGGCGTGATTTGCGATGCGACCGTCTCGGCCACGGCACGGAAGCATGCTTCCAGCTTCGGCTGCGGATCGGGCATCTTGCGGCCGGCTTCCTTGTAGGGGAAGTTGAAGCGCAGCGTCGCCACCCCGCGCGACGCCATCGCCGCCGCGACGGCCTGGAGCAGCTTCGCGCGGTAGTCGCTGCCGGCGCCGTGACCAAGGACCAAGGCGGCGCGCGTCCCGGACTCGGGCACGTCCCACGTGCCGGTGACCTCGCCGCCCTCCCACGCAAATTTCACCGCAGCACCGCCTGCACGGTGTGCCGCCAGCGCGCCGGCACCAGCGTTCCGGCGAAACGGTCGAGCATCTGCGCGCCGTCCACGAGCGCGTAGCGAATCGATCGCGCCGCGGGATTCGACTCGACGAACCGCGATTCGCCGGACAGGTAATAGTTCAATCCCAGCGCCAGAATCCACGACCACCAGGCGGTCTCGACGCGCACGTCGGCGAATCCCGCCTCGCGCGCGAGCGAGGCGATGTCCCGACGCGAGAACGTGTGCAGATTCGCGGCCATCGACGCGAGCTCCCACTGGTGATGCTCGGGGTCTTTGTCGCGGCCCCGCCGGCGACGCAGCGCATCCACGCCGCGCGCAAGGGTGCCGACGACCGCGGCGACCTGCTTTTCTCCGGCCTCGGTCGGCTCGGCGAGGACGACGGCGGTCCCGCCCGGTTGCAGGACGCGGCGCACCTCGCGCAGCCCGTCAAGCGGCGAGGGAAGATGATGCAGCGCGCCGCGCGCGACGACCAGGTCGAACGACGAGTCCGCATACGGCAACATCTCGCCGTCGCACTGCGCGACCGGCACTGCGACTCCCGCATCGGCGGCGTTCTTCTGCGTGCGCTCGAGCATCGCAGAAGACAGGTCGCACGCATGCACCTCGGTCGCATAGCCCGCGGCCGCCAAACCGATCGCCGCGTAGCCGGTGCCGCAGCAGAAATCCAGCGCCCGGCGCGCCACCGCGGGCGAGGAGCCGAGCAGCGACTCCATATCGAGCCGAACGGCGCGCGCGATCCGCGAATAGTCGATCGCGAAACGCTCGTCGTAGCAGGCGGCCTCGCGGTCGTGGACGAGCAGGTTGAGCGTCTTGGAATCCATGGCCGGGCGGAGTCTACGCGCCGGCCGCGACCGCACGCGCGCCGAGCTGGCCGCAGGCCGCGTCGATGTCGGTACCGCGGTTGCGGCGCACCGTCGCATTCACGCCGCCTGCCTCCAGCAGCGACCGGAATCGTTCGATCTGCTTGGCCGGCGAGCCCGGACCCTCGAAGCCCGGCGTCGGGTTGAGCGGGATCAGGTTGACGTGGAAATCGTCGCCCCGCAGCAGCCGGGCCAGCTCGCGCGCCTGATCGTCGGAGTCGTTGACGCCGCCGATCATCGCGTACTCAATCGACACGCGCCGGCCGTGCGCCTTCCGATGCGCGCGCGCCGCATTCAATAGATCCTTGATGGGATACCGCTCGTTGAGCGGCACCAGCCGCGAGCGAAGCTCGTCGTTGGGCGCGTGCAGCGACAGCGCAAGCGTCACCGGCAACGCCGCCGACGCGAGCCGCCTCATCCCCGGCAGAACCCCGACGGTCGAGATGGTCATTCCGCGCGCGGACAGGTTGAACCCGTCCGGGTCGTGAATCCGCTCGACCGCCTCCCAGACTCGATCGAAGTTCGCGAGCGGCTCGCCCATCCCCATGAACACCACGTTCGAGACCCGCCGCGTCCATTCGTCGGGCAGATCCAGATCGCGGAGCGTTCGCGCCGCCCACAGCACCTGCGCGACGATCTCGCCGGCGGATAGGTTGCGCAGCAATCCCATCTGCCCGGTTGCGCAGAACGGACACCCCATGCCGCACCCGGCCTGCGAGGAGATGCACACCGTCACGCGATCCGGATACGCCATCAGAACCGTTTCGGCCAGCGCGTCGCCCTCGAAACGAAACAGCGCCTTCTGGGTCGCGCCGCGGTCGCCCGTCTGCACCACGGCCGGCGTCGCGAACGCCGCGCCGAAGCGCTGGGTCAGCGCCGCGCGCAACGCCTTCGACAGGTTCGTCATCTGATCGAACGAGCCGGCCAGATCAAGGTGGATCCACCGATGAATCTGCTCGCCGCGAAAGCCGGGCTCGTCGATGTCGGCCGCGAGCGCGCGCCAATCGGCCTTGGTCAAAGCGAACAAGTCGGCGGGATGCATGCGTCCAGTGTAGTGGTCCGGCGCGGTCCTCGGTCGGCCGATAGACTCCCGGCCATAATGCCCGAGCAGCCATGCGCGTTTCATCCCGACCGCCTCACGCTGGTGTCCTGTTCGCGATGCGAGCGTCCGATATGCCCTGAGGACATGATTCCCGCGGCCGTCGGCAATCACTGTCCGGTGTGCGCCGGCCGGATGCGCGAAGGCGCGCTCGGGCAGACCGCCTATCGCGTTCGCACCAAGGCCGAAACGATGCCGGTGGTTCGCCGCTTGAACGTCCAGCGGCTCAGCGGGATCATCGTCGGGATCAACGTTGTGATCTTCGTGTTGATGTTCGCCACCGGCGCCCCGCAGGCGCAGCGCACGCTGGTGCGGTTCGGCGCGCTCGTTCGGCCCCTCCCGGAGGGCCAATGGTGGCGGCTCTTTAGCTCGATGTTCGTCCACATCGGCCTGCTGCATCTGGTATTCAACATGTTCGCGCTCACCATCTTCGGCCCGCCGATGGAGGAGCGATACGGCAAGGCGCGCTTCCTCTCGCTCTACTTCGCCAGCGGCTTGCTCGGCGGCGCCGCGTCGCTCACGTTCAACGACGGATTCGGGATCGCCGCGGGCGCGTCGGGCGCCGTGTTCGGCATCCTCGGCGCGTGGATCGCCTTCTATGCGCGGCACCGGAACCTGTCGGGCGCACGGCAGCAGTTGCAGAGCTTGCTGATGCTGGTCGGCATCAATCTGCTGCTGGGCTTGGTCGGCCCGATCGATAACTTCGCGCATCTGGGCGGACTGGTCGCAGGCTTCGCGATGGGCGCCGTGTTCGAGGCGTCCGCGAAGCTGCGCGACGGCCGGGTCGTGGCGGCGTTCGCCGCGTTCGTCTTCATCGCGGCGGTCTCGGCCGCGCTGGTCGTGCCGCGCACCTGTCCGGCCGGAAGCGTCTTGACCGTCGACGGCCGCGCGATCCCGTGCGAGATCTTCACCGGCGGATTCCTGCAGTGAGATCGCGGCTGGGTGCGGTACCGTAGAGCCGATGCGATACGTGCCGTACGAGGAGATGGGCGGCGAGCCCAACATCGTCGTCGACGGCACCGGCACCGACGGGACCGTGATCGTGCTGAGCCACTGGAAGGGGAGCGGCACGCCGCTCGCGCTCGCCGACGACCTGTCCACGCAGATCGCATTCCACTATCTGGACCACCCCGAACATCACGTCACCGCCGAGATGGTCAGCAACAACCACTTCGACGAAGACGGCCTCTGCGGCATCTACGCGATCGTGCATCCCGAGGATGCGATCGCCCGCCGCGACCAGCTCATCGACGTCGCCCGGGCCGGCGACTTCGGCGTCGTCCGCGACCGGCTCGCCGCACGCGTGTCTATGACGCTGTCGGCCTACGAGGACGAGGACACCTCGCCGCTGCCGCCCGAGACGCTGGCCCTGCCCTACGAACAGTTCGCCGGAGCGCTCTATCGCGAAACGCTGACGTTGCTGCCGCAGATGCTCGACGACATCGAGCCGTGGCGCGGCCTGTGGGAGGAAGAAGACGCGCGGCTCGGCGAAACGCTGCAAGCGATCCACGACGGCCGGATCACGATCGAGGAACGACCCGACATCGACCTCGCAATTGTCACGGTCGGCGACTTCGACGACGATCCGCACGAGATGGCGATCAACTCGGCGACCGGATGCTTCCGGGTCCTGACGGTCGGCTTGGACGAACCGACGCTGCGCTATCGCTACGAGTCGTGGGTCGACTTCCGCTCGCTTCCGGTCATGCCGCGCGTCGAGATGAAACCGCTCGCGACCCTGCTGTCGGACGAAGACGAGATTGCCTGGCTGGCCGGCAGCATCGGCGGCCTCACTCCCGACACGCGTCCCGACGGTGACACGACACTCGATCGAAACCGGATCGTCGAGATCGTGGCCGGCTACCTGGCCGGCGCCGCGACCGGTTAGCATCGATCCATGCTCGTCACGCGCGAGGAGATGACCTACGACTTCGAGGGGGCGTCCTTCGATCTGGAACGCGACCGCGACGTCCTCGGCTGGATCTTCTCCCAGTTCCTTTACGGCGAGATCACCGGCGTCCAAGTCGGCCACTGGCTGGAACGCGCCCCCGACTTCGATGCCGCTCAGTTCCTGGCGCGGCAAGCCAACGAAGAGATGGCCCATGTCAAGGTCTTCCTTCGGATCCTCGCTTCGCTGGATCAGGAGCCGCAGCCGCCCAACCGGATTCTGAAGTTTCTCGCGACCGACTTTGCCGGCGCGACGTTCACCGAGCATTGCTTCGTCGAGATGGCGCTCGGCGAAGGGTTCGTGCTCAGCGCGATCTATGCGCTGGTCGACACGCTTCCCGATTCCGACATCCGCACGCTGCTCAACGGTCTCGCGAGACAAGAGGAAGGACACGTTGCGTTCGGCGAGGAGCAGACGATGAAGGCGCTGCGGCGCGACCGCTCGCACGCCCGGCATCTGCTGGGCCTGGCGCTCGTTTCGATGGCCGGCGTCGGCAAGCTCGCGGACTATGCGCGGGCACGCTTCGCCGATCATCCGGTGCTGTCTCAGCTTCCCGGCTTCCTGGATCACACACGCAAGATCACCGAGATCCGCTTGCATCGGCTCGGGGTGGCGCGCAACGGCACGCTCCAGTCCATGCAGCCCACCGATCGCGGGTTGCTGATGGCCTCGTCGGTCGCGCGCCGCTACGGCCGCGCGCTCAACCCGCTCCGCGCACGGCCGCGCACGCTCGCCGGCACGTATCTGCGCGATCCCGCGATTCGCGACCGGTTGCGCTCGGGCGAGTAATCCCGTCCTTCGCGCGCCGGCGCGTCCGGGGTACGATTGGTGTCGCATGAGTCCCGTTCGCACCAGATCGCACCGCATCGCCGCCGGCTTCGCCGTCGCCGCGCTGCTGGCCGTCGCGTGCGGCAACCGGCTGCCCAAGACCGCGGCCGGCACGACCTTCGTTCCCGGCGATGCCGCCGCGACCGACGCCGCCGGCAACCCGGTCGCCATCCCGCCCGGCGACGCGACCGCGTCGCCGGCGGCCGGCGCGACCGGCGGCCCGCGCGTGCGCTTCGGACCCAGCGGCTGCACGCCGATCGCGTCCGATCCCGATCGCGGCGTCACCGCCACCCAGATCAAGGTCGGCACGATCGTCGCGCGCTCCGGGCCGCTTCCCGGCTCGTTCTATCCGATGACACAGGCCGTCGCCGCCTACTTCAAGAAGGTCAACGACGCCGGCGGGATCTGCGGCCGAACGCTCACGCTGATCGTGCAGGACGACCGGCTCAACGCCGACGCGCACCTGACCGCGGCGAAGAAGCTTGTCGAATCCGACAAGGTGTTCGCGATCGTCGGCATGCTCACGGCCGTCGACAAGGCCAGCGCGGCGTATCTGTGCGGGCGCGGCGTGCCCGACGTCGGCGGGTTCGCGCTGTCCTATAACCGCGCGCAGGGAGAGGACTGTCCCAGCGGCACGCCGCCGGTGTATTGGTCGCCGCTCGGCGGGCTGACGCGCAACACGATCGGCGATCACGCCTACTACACGATCATGGCGTCGGAGACGCTCGGCGGAGCCGGCACGCGCGGCGCGGTGATGTATCACTCGACGCTGGACATCTCCAAGGACCAAGGACTCGCGCAGCAGTGGGCCGTCAACCATGCCTGGTGCCGGTTTCGCAAGCATCCGTCCACGACCGACGCGACATCCTCGCCGTGCGACGTGGTCGCATCGCGGCAAGACAAGAGCTACGTGCCCGACGATCAGCTCTACGACGTCAACCCCGTCTCGACCGACGCGGCCTACGATCCGCTGATTCAGCGGATGATCTCGGGAAACGTCGACGCGGTGTATTCCAGCATGGAGATCAACTCCAACATCAAGCTGCTGCGGTCGATGGGCCGCTACAAGGTGTCGTGGCGGCAGCGGATCGGTCGCGACCCGGTCGTGTACTTCCAACTGTCGGCCTACGATCCCAAGCTGCTCGCCGAGGCGGCCGAACAGGCGATCGGCGCGTACCTGTGGATCCCGCATGTGCCCTTCACCGAGCCGCAGCATCCGGTGATGGGCGACTACCTTTCGACGCTGTCGAAGTATTTCCCGACCGCCGATGCCACCTCGTTCGGTGCGCAGGGATGGGCGGGGGCGGCGATGTTCGTCGAGTCGGTCGCGCGCGCCGGCGCGAACCTGACGCGCGAATCGCTGCGGGCGGCGCTGGATTCGCTCGGCAACTACACGGCCGGCGGCTTTGTCGGCGCGCTGACGCCGCGTGAGCGAACGATCTTCAACTGCGGCGTCGTCGTCCGCGTCGAAAAGCGCGGCGACCGCGCCGACTTCTACCGCTGGCGTCCCAGCGGCGACGGCTTCCTGTGCACGACGCTGAAGCGATGGCGATGATGGAGCCCGTCTGGGGGGTCTACGCCGGCGACGAGTGGGTTCGCGCCTCTCGCGGGACGACGATCACCGTCGTCAACCCGGCAACCGAGGATGCGATCGCAAGCGTCCCGCGCGGCGCTGCCGCCGACGCGCGGATGGCGGTGCACGCGGCGCGATGGGCCTTCGACGAAGGGCCGTGGCCGCGGTTGAAGCCCGCCGAACGCGCGACGCTGCTGCGACGCTTTGCGGTTGAGGCGACGATCGACCGGCCGCTGCTGATCGATCTCGCCGTCCGATCCGGCGGCTTTCCGGTCTCGTCCGCCGACGCCGTCGCGGTCACGCCGTCGCTCGATGCGTTCGCCTGGTATGCCGAACGCGCCGCCCGCGACCCCGAATCGCGCCTGCCCGATCATGCCGGCACCTCCTCGACCGTGGTGCGCGAGCCGGCCGGCGTCGTCGCCGTCCTGGCCGCCGCGGCCGAGCCGCTCGCCGCCATCGTGCACAAGGCGATCCCGGCGCTCGCCGCCGGCAACACCGTCGTGGTGAAGGCAGCGTCCGGCGCGCCGCTGCACGCCTATGCGCTTGCGCGCTGCGCGCACCGCGCCGGCCTGCCGCCCGGCGTTTTCAACGTCGTGTCGGGTCCGGCGCGGGATGTCGGCGCAGAGCTGGCCGGCAACGCGATGGTGGACGTCGTCGCGCTCGCCGGCCGGGTCGCGACCGGACGCCGCGTCGCCGCCCGCGCAGCCGCGACGCTCAAGACGTGCGTGTTCACGTTGGGCGCGAGCGGAACCGCGATCGTCCTGGACGGCGCCGATCCGGCCGCGATCGCCCCCGCGCTGGTCGCGGCGTGGCTGTCGAACGCCGGGCAATCATGGGGCGCGCCGTGCCGCGCCGTCGTATCCGCGGCTGCGCACGATGCGTTCGTCGATGCGGTGCTGCACGAGGTCAAGGGATCGACCGTCGGCGATCCGGCGAACGAGGCCACGCGTGTCGGTCCGCTTCGCACGGCGAAGGCGCGGGATCGCGCGGAGGCGATGATCGCCGCCGCCGTTGCCGGCGGCGCGACCCTGGTCGCCGGCGGAGGCCGTCCCGATCATCTCGCGCGCGGCTTCTTCCTGGAGCCGGCCGTCGTCGCCGGTGTCGCTCCGTCGATGTCGCTCGCGACCGAGGAGATCGCCGCGCCGGTCCTGGCGGTTATCGAAGCCGCCGACGACGAGGCGGCGATTCGCATCGCCAACGACCGGCTCGACGCGGTGAGCGCGATCGTGTGGGCGGGCTCGCGCGAGCGGGCGCTCGCGGCCGCCCGGCAGATTCGCGCCGGAACCGTCGCCGCACAAGACGCCGGCGTGAATCCGTGGGCGCCGGCGGGCGGCTACGGCCATGCCGGTCTGGGACGCGAACGCGGCCTCGCCGGCCTCGACGCCTACAGCGAGATCAAGCACGTCGCCGGACCGGCGACGTAGCGGGGCGGCTAGCCAGTTCTTCAACTTCACCCCCGCCGCCGAGTAGCCGCCCAGGCACCGGTGGGCCGCGTAGCATCACCACCCATCAGCCCCGCCGCGGGTAAATTCTGGGTCAGACCCCACTTTCGGGCACTCCCTGTGCCCACATTTTGCGGAAGTCAGGGAATCCGGACCTTTGGAATCGGCGATAGGCACCGGCGGTTGGATGGCGAACTGTTGAATGTGATGAGTATGCGCCGTGGAAGGTTCTTGACGTTGATCCTGACCGTCGTGGTGACGTCGTCGGGTCTGGGCGTTCGAGCCGAGAAAGGCCCCGGCTATATCTCGCTGGCGGCCGGCGGCGGCGCCGCCGACGGGCATCTGGCGACGACGGTGCCCGGTTTGGGGGGAGGCCCGATGTGGCCGTCTCGGAGCCGCGGGCTGCTTTTCACTGCCAACAGCCGGCTTCAAGGGATCTCTCCGGAGGGGCGGCTGTTTACGATCGCCGGCAGCAACGTTCGTCCCCGTTGGGGCGAGGCTGAGGAGTTTTCCTTGGAGCGGCTCGGGGTGGGCGCGCCGGCGTCGCAGGGGATCGCGATTGGCCACCCTGTGGAAGGCTCGGACGGCAACATCTACTTCGCGGACGGGTCGGTGAATCGGATCTTCCGTATCGACGCTGCCACGGGCATTCTGCGCTTGGTCGCGGGGACGGGCAAGCACGGATTCTCGGGGGACGGGGGACCGGCCGTCGATGCGACCTTCGCCGATCCGCGGAGTGTCGTCATCGACCCGTCGGGGGCGCTTATCATCGCTGACAGGGCAAACAGGCGAGTGCGCAGAATCGATTCCGAAGGTGTGGTGACCACGATCGCCGGCAACGGTCAGGAGGGAGCCACCGGCGACGGCGGCCCGGCGACGCAGGCGGCGATCGGCCAGCCGGTCAGCTTGGCTTTGGATGCTTCCGGCAATCTATTCGTGGCGAGTGGTTTGAATCGAGTCCGTCGCGTCGATCCGGGCGGTCGGATCACGACCGTCGCCGGGACCGGGACGGAAGGCTTTGCCGGCGACGGCGGACCTGCGATCACGGCGCGGCTGCGAGGTCCGGGTGGGCTGTGGGTTGATCGCGCCGGGGGCCTATTGATCGCCGACAACTCCCGGATTCGGCGCGTGGATCCGACATCAGGCGTCATCCGCACGGTTGCAGGCTCGGGAGAGCCAAAATTCTCCGGCGAGGGCGGCCCTGCGATCTTGGCAGGAATCGGCTACGTCGCTTATGTGGCGGAGGACGCCGAAGGCAACCTGTTTCTGTCCAGCTACCTCCCGGACCCGCGCATCTTCAAGATCGACACGTCGGGCATCATCGGCATCTACGGCGGCGTCGATTCGATCTGCGGCGACGTCGCCGAGGGCCTTGTCGCCTCGAACGCGATCTTCGGCGATCAGGAGGATCAAGCGGTGGACCGGCAGGGCAACCTGTTTGTGGCGACGGCCTGCAACGTGTGGCGCGTCGATGCCCAGACCCGGATCGTGACGCGGATCGCCGGCAACGACACGATCGCCGAATATTCGGGCGACCGCGGGCCGGCACGCGAGGCCGCATTGAACGGGCCTCGGGCGGTGGAGGTCGACCGCGACGGCAACGTCTATGTCGTAACCGGCGGCGACAATCGCATCCGCCGGATCGACGCGGCAACGGGCATCATCACCACCATCGCCGGGGTCGGCTCATGGGATCTCTGTAGCAAGCCGCTCACCCCGGGCGAAGGCTTGGGCATCCTCATCCAACTCTCCTGCGTTTTGGATCTGGCCGTCGATGCCGTGGGTGAGAATCTGTTTTTCGCGGAGAGCGGCCGCAACCGCGTCGGAAAGCTCGATCTTGGGACCGGAATCATCACCACCGCGGCGGGCGGCTCGCCGCTCTACTACCGTGGCGACGGCGGCCCTGCGCGCCTGGCGCTGCTTGTCGACGTCTGGGGCATTGACCTGGATCCGGCGGGGAATTTGTATATCGCCGATGCGGGGGATAGCCGGGTCCGCAAAGTGGATGCGGAAACGCAGATCATCACCACCATCGCGGGCTATGGCAAGTTCGGCGAGCCGGGCGATGGCGGCCCCGCGACCAGGGCACATTTCAGTTCCCTGCGTGACGTGGAAGTCTCCGACGACGGGATCGTCTACACGGTCGACTGGCTCGGCTACAACCGAATCCGCGCGATCGGCCACGACAGCATCATCCGCCGGATCGCCGGATGCGCCTACTGCTATCGCACCGTCGGGATCGACGGCGGCGACGGCGACCCGGCGATCATGGCTGACCTCGACGGCAAGTACGCTCAACTCACCATCGACTCGCAAGGAAACATCTACATCGGCAACACGATTGGGCACCTAGTTCGGCGCATCGAACGGCCGGATCTCTAACACGCAGGTCGTGTGCGACCATCGCACGACCAGACTCGCGCGGCTTATCCGGGAGGCGGACTCCGGTCGAACAGGTAGGCGCCCCCGAACGAGTTGCCGTACCGGTCCCAGTATTCAGGCTTGTACTGCTTGATGCCGCCGAACATGAAAGCTCTCCCCGAGTAATCCCCGACCGTTGCGAACGCTGTCAATGCCCGCATCGGCCCCGCGTCGTACCCGTCAATCGACTCGCCGGGCGGCTCGTCGCATGACGAGCATTTGGCCCATGTGCCCACGATCCCGAGGATGGGATCATTGGCGGCCTCGTAGCGCCAGGTCTCGTTGAACAGTTTCGAGGGGTCCTCGCCGCCGCCATACATGAGCAGGACGTCGGTCTGGGGATCTTTCACGTTGGCGAATCCGGCGCCGCTTCGTTTGGAAGGGATGAGAGCTTGATGCAGATCCGCAACGCGTGTCCACCTTTTCGCGTTGCCGTTCCACGCGTACATGTCGTTGAGCTTGTCGATCGTGTTACCGGCGAGTCCCTCGCCGCCGAACAGGATCACCCCATTGACCTTCGGATAGGAGGTCATCATCATGCTGATCCGGCCGCTCGGAAGATCTCCGCAGGACGCGCTGCAAGCGATGCTCCAGACGGCAGACCCGCCCTTCTTCACCAGTGTCGTGTCCAGACGCCAGGTCTCCCGGCTGTAACCGACACCCTGGTCGCAGAGGTTCAGTTCGGTGAGCGCGACGCAGCCTCCGAAGAGGACAGGAAAGCCAGCGTCGTCGGTCGCGAAGCCAGGCCAGACACGCGTTGCTGGCATTTGGGCAGAACCCGAGACGTCGAGCGCGGTCCAGCTAGTTCCGCTCCATTGCCAGGTATCGGCCTGAAGCCCGCCTTTGGTCGTTGTTGTGGCTGAGCCGCCGACGCCACCGAACATCACCACACTCTTGAGGTTCTGATCGTAGGCGAGCGCGGCTCCGTATCGAGGCGTGGGCCAGTTTGCTTGTGGCGTATGGCGCGTCCAGGTGCCGGGACTGTCGTCGGGGCTGGGCTTGTATGTCCAGGTCTCGTTGGTCACCTGATCGGTCAGGCATGCATTGCGCGTCAGCGCCTCCGGGTGTGTGCATCCCCCGAATACGACGATCTCCTGCCGGGCCGAGTCGTCCCATGCGGTTGCCGTTCCCCATCGCGGATGCAGCTCGCCCGGGACCGTCAACCCCGTCCACCTGCCCGTCCCGAAGAGGTGGCTGGTGAGCGGCTCGAGTAGTCCCCTCACGAGTGGGATGCCGCACTGCTCCGGCGATAGCACGTGCTGCGTATTGGTGCATTTTGGCGGCACCGAAGTGCCGCTCATCTCGAGGGTCGCTTCGGAGTCGGGTATGACATCCAGCGGTGCCGCGAGCGTGATCGGTCCGAGGTCGATCTGGCTGGCGGGGATCACACGGGTAAGCGGCACATCGGTTGCGCTTCCGACGCTGACGACTTGCTCGGATTCGACGCTGTCGAGCGCGAGCGGCTGTACGCGGGGGCCGCTCGTGGTCTCCCAGCGGATAACGACGCCGTCGAGCGGAATGGGATGCGTGATCGTTCCGCTGCCGGCGTGCGCCGACGAGCTGATCGTGATCGTGTGTGACTGCAGGGCGACGAAGGCGCCGGTGAAGGTGACCGGACAGCCGCCGGCGCATGTCGATGGAACGGTGGCTCCGACCGGCGGAATCGAAGCAGTGACCGGGGTCTGGTCGATGTCGACGACGCGGAACCTCGAGCCATTTATAGCCCGATTGCCGGCGAGGTCGGCGACTTCGAAGTCGAGGTAGTGGTAGTCGTCGATGCTCAGATCGCTTAGCGGCGTCGCCGTGAAGGAGCCAGTGCCGATTTCGTACGTTCCGAGCAGCGTCGCGCCATCGAGCGTGTGCGTAAGCGTCGCAATGTCGATGCCGGCCCGATCGTCGGTGATCGTCTGCGTGATCGGCGGACGTTTCCATAGCGTGTTCGACTTATGGCCGGGTGTGATGTTAACGATCGTGGGACTGACCGTGTCGATGATAAGGGCGATGTTGGAGACGATCTGATCTCCGAACGGGCTGGTTGCCTGCAATGTGGCCTGGTATGCGCCGTCAGGCACAACATTTCCGTCCTCGTCGGTGCCGTCCCAGGCTTGGGAGATGATGCTGCCCGTGCCGCCGGGGAAGGTGCGGACGGTCTGTTGGCCGTTGGAGATCGACAGCGTCCATAGTGTCGCGGCGGGCACATTGAGAGCGTCGGTGATCGTGATGGTGTCTTTGACGCCGTCTTGGTTCGGGCTAAAGGCTGGATGGGTTGTGGCCGGCGCGGCGAGCACGGCGGTGAAGGTGCTAGTCGCCTGGGTATGGTTGCCGGCGAGGTCGGCGACTTCTAGGGTTGCCGTGTAGGTTGAGCCGGGCGTGAGCGCGACGAATCCCGACTGGATAGTTTCGCCGTCGAGCGTGACGGCTGGCGTTTGCGCCGCCTCGCTGCTCCCCACCTTCACAACGGTCAGCGAGATCGATGCGGGATCGATCCCCGATCCGGGCAGTGCCGGTGATCCGAACACGTCTTCGGCGAGCGCGGCGACGGTATGCTCGGTGAAGCTCGTCTCGCCGCCGGTGACCGGACTTACGATCTGCAGGTCCGGAGACGTGTTGTCGATCTCGATCGATGTCGCGGCTGTCGCGCTTTGGTTCGCGGAGTTCGTTGCGGTCAGCGTGGCGGTATAGGCGCCTTCAGCGAACGGCTGCCCGGCTCCATCCAGGCCGGTCCATGGTTGGCTGACCGCGTCGCTGGTGCCGGCAAACGTCTGAACCGTATTGCCGGACGCGTTGGTGATTGCGATGCTCCAGTCGATCGGAGCCGCCGCGTCCGAGAGAGCGGCTGAGAGTGTCGTTGTGGTGTTTGCGCTGTTTCCACTCGGGCTGAACGCCCTCGGCGATGAGGTGAACGCGCCGATCGTCGGTCCCTGATTGCTGATCGACGTGCGGATCGGCGCATTCCACGAAATGTTTCCGGCCTTGTCGGCGGCGCGGGCAATGAGATCGATGGTGCCGTCTGCGACGCTGACGGTGGGCCAATCGTAGTTGAATGGGCTCGCGCCCGGCATGCTGCTGATTAGGGTCCACTGGCCAACGGTTTCGTCGCCGTTGACTTGCCGGTACATGAATCGCACATGATCGAGTCCGGCGTCGCTGTCTTGGGCGCCGACCTCCAAGTGGACGGTGCCCTGCAACGGCGAACCGGGCAGAGACTGCAAGGCATCGATGGTGGGTAGCGTCGCATCAATAACGGTGTGGAGTTCGACGGCGCTCTGATTTCCGAGGTAGTCCGTCGCCGTCACCGTCGCCGTGTAGAGTCCGGCCGCAACCAGGTTCCCCGCGTTGTCCTTGCCGTTCCAGAATTGGTCCATCGCCGGAGCGAGATTGGTGCCGGTAGTGATGGTCCGGACGATCTGCCCCTGCGCGTCGGCAATCTCTAGCTTGTAGCTCGCAAGCCGCGAAAACGAGGTCGTGAATCGTGCCGATCCGAACGTGTTGGGTGTCGGATTGAACGCAGAGGTTCCAGACGCCGAGGCGATCACCAGCGGCGTCAGCTCAAGGCGAACGGATTGAGTCCGCAGGTTGCTGTTTCCAGCAGCGTCAAGAGAACGGAGCTTCGCCTGATAGACGCCGCCCGGCTGCACCCGGCCGTCAGAACCATGGCCATCCCACGTTCGCGTGATCGTTGCCGGAGACGTTGCCGAGCTACCGGACCAGCTCCGGACAGTCGCACCGGCTGCGTTCACGATGTCGAGGGTCCACACGATCGGCAGGCTGCGGTCCGAGAGCGTCGCCTGAAAGGCAGCGGGCCAGCCGCTCGGGCTGAACACGCCCGGATAGTAGGGGTTCGTGGTTTGAGTAAATGTTCCTGCCGGCGCGGCCGCGTCGAACAGATCGGTAGCGACCCGAAGCGCGGAGGATGAAACCGTACCTCGAATCGGGTTCAGAAGCGACGGATTGTAGAGCCGGCCGACAGAGTCCAACACGCTTCCAGCAGCAGGCAGCGCGGTGTCGGTCAGTCGATACATGTAGCCGGTGTGAGCACTGAACTGTGGTGCCATGGCGGCGACGCCCGTATTCTTCAGCACCACATCTGCGTGCGAGCCGCTTCCTTGCACGGTGGCGACGCTGCGTATCCACGAGGCGCGAACCGGCCCCGCCTGGTCGAAGCTGGGCGCGAGAGTCTGACCGAACAGTGGCTCCTCGTCGGATGAGAATGATGTGGCAAAACTGACGCTGGGCAGCCACGCGACCGTGCGTGCGATCCCGGTCGCGCTTGACTGATCCATGATCAGACGCGCCAGATATAGCTTCGCGCCAAGCGAGTCTGATCGGATCTGCAGCCGATACAGGCGGCCGTCGGTCAATGCCAGCGGCGGGGATGCAAGCGACGTGGCTTGTGGCGACGTGAACGCCACCCCTGCGCCGGACACGACAGCGCCGCTGCTATCGATCAGCCGCACCTCGATCTTGGGTGGGACTCCCACCGTGGCTGGCTCACCGCTGGATGCGACGGCCTCAAGTCTCACGGTCGGCGCTGGAACATAATCGCCCGCAACATGATAGTAGTAGACGAGGTTAGTCAGATCCTTGAATGTCGAGCCGGCGTCGGTCTCGTTGCCCGCCGATAAGGCGACCCGCGTGGTGGTGCTTTTGAGCACGCCAGATTGATGGACACGCACGATCGCGCTTCTGACGGTAAACGTCGAGTCGGGCAAGGGACATACGCCGGCGTCGCAGAGCTGGCTGGAGGTCCATGAAGTCTTCATGTGGACGGTTCTGTTCGCGCCGGGCCACACGAAGGGCGCCGTTCGCAGTTGATATGCATCGGTCGCGGACGAGAACGAGACCGTCGCGAGGACAGAGCCGACATCGTCGACGATGGACACCTGCCACGTTGATGGCGAAACGGGTCGCTCGACCTTCGCGACCACCGCGATCGAAACGGTCGGCGGAGGTGCAAACAGGGATGCATCGGGAAAGGCGTCTCCCACGATCGAATGAGACGACGGGGTAGTGTCTGTGAACGGCTGATCGAGAAGCTGCCAGGCCTGCTCCGATTCGCTCGCGCTCACCCCAGCCGCGCGTGCGGCCGGCATCGACACCAGGATGCTCCCCAGCAGCGCGATCGACAACAGGGCAGCGTGTGGACGCCTTGCGCAATGTAATGCCACGTTGAACCTCCCCATGATCACGGCCATCGCGAGATGTCGCGATTCCCGCGTCAGAATCAGAGTGGTAGTCGGCAGATCACGCTGAAAAGTTGACGACCGAACTGCCCCGTAACACGGGGCAAGTGCTGACACGGACCCATTGCCGAGTCGTGATTTCGTGCTGACTCCCGGGTCCGTTGACACTTCAAGCCGCCGTTAGCGTTGGGTTTGTGATGCCAGCGCGTCTCACCCCCTCGGGCGTGGCGTAGCCGAGACTCTGATGCGGCCGCTCGGTGTTGCAGGGCGCGACCCACGCGGTGATCGCGGCCAGCGCTTGCTCGAGGTTCTCGAATTCCTCCGGCCACACGCATTCGGTTTTCTGGCTGAGGAAGGTGCGTTCTATGGACGCGGTGCCGTCGGGATGCCGATACGCCGTTCGGCTGAGCTTGACGTCCAGTGCTGCGGCGACGTCGTGGTAGAGGTAGGAGGTGAACTGTGTGCCGTTGTCGTGACGCAGCACGACCCGCGACAACGATGCACTCATTCGAGAGCTATGCCGGCGAATTTTGGAATTCCCGTCCCTTCCGAGTGTGCGAGTCTACGACTCCTCCGGTCGCGGGATGTGGGAATGTAATCGTTCGAACGACTGAAGGTTCTCGTCTAGCCCGGGCCGCCGATGTCGATGTTGTCGGGCAGGACCATGTGCAGCACCGAGCGTTCGGTTCCGCACGGCGCGCAGATCATCTGACCGAGCGCGCGGTCCTTGACGTAGGTTTCGGGCGTGCCCGGATGGATGATCACGTCCCCGCAGTTCGGACAGGCCTCCAGGTCTTCGGTCGACAGGCCTTTGCGCTCGATGACGTCGAGCACCAGGGCGCGCATTCCTTCGCGTGCCGCGTGACCCAAGCCTTCCGGGTCGTTGGCAGTGAGATCGGCATGCTCGTTCGGCATCGGGTCGCTCCTTTCGGAGAGCCCATCATGCCATGATCGCTCAGCGTCGCGCGAGCGAGCGGTCCGCGGCGGCCTCGACGGCGACGTTGATCACCGTCGGGATCGTCACCGACATCGCGTTGCGAAGATGGATCGCGAGCCGGGACGGCTCGGTGACCTGCTCGCCGTGACCACCGGCCATCGGCGCGACGAGTTCGAAGGCCGGCAGGTCCCGTTCGGCGTTCGCGACGACCACCGCGACCGGAAGGTCGTGTCGCGAAGCCGTGGCGATGTCCATGCCGCCGATCGCGAAGCCGGTCGCGTCGGTGAGCGCGACGACGGTGCGCTGCGGCGAGGCCGCCTTCGCGCCGATCGCCCATGCGATCGCCGCGCCGCGCGACGCGCCGCACAGACGCGACAGCGCCAGCACCGACGGATGCGCGGCCGCTGCCGCGAGCGCGACCGGCTCCAGCCGCGGGCTCTCGACGCAGATGATCGCGCCGGCGGGAAGCACGCCGATTAGATCGGCGGCGAGTCGCTCCAGGCGGATCGGACGCGCGTCGATCCGCGCCCACTCGCCGACGGGGGCGCGCGCCACGTCCGAGCCTTCAATGCAGAACGCCTCGACGTCATCGACCGCGCCGATCATCTCCGCGGCATCGATGCGAACCGGCACGCGCGACCGATCGGCCACCAAGCGAGCCAACGCGGCATCGTCGGCCGCTTCGGCCGCGACCCGCCCGACGCGTCCCGTCACCGACGCCCACGCGGCCGCCATCCACGCTGCCGAGCGCGCGTCGCGGGCCGCGATGGTCCGCGCGGGGCCCGCCACATCCGGCCCGTCGAAGGCCGCCGAAAAGATCGTGATCTCGCTCATGGGTCCGGATCAAATGCTACGCCCGGAACCCGTCCGGGCCCGGGAACCCGGGGGCCGACAAAGGAATCGGGTCCGCCGCCGTCGAAGTCCCCGTCGACAGCTAGGGGCAACCGTTCACAAAGGGGGGCTTGCGAATGAGCCGGAGACTGGCAACGATCGTCGCGGCGCTCGCCGTGGCCGCGCCCGCCGGATGGGCACTCGCCTCGCATTCGGCGCCTCCGACCTACATCGACGCGCCCGGCGCGACCATCACCGTGACGAGCGAATCGTCCGGCGGCGAGGTCTATCACGACCGCAACACCGGCGGCCGCAGCGGGACGACCTGCACGGCCGCCGCGACCGACGATCCCGGCGACAACACGCGCGAATGCTGGAACGACCGGTCTCAGCTTCGCGACAAGAACGTCACCAACGACGAAGGCACGGCCGCGAGCTGCCGGCGCATCCAAGGGCAGAGCGTTCCCGGCGTCGCGACCTGGGACGGCGTCTGGTTCAACCGCACGCCGCCCGGCGCGATCCCCGACGCGTGCGGCGATCCCACCACCGGCGGCGCCAAGGGCCGTGTCTACACGGGCGCGGCGATCGGCAGCGTCGGCAGCGCCGGCGTGGCCGCCGGCGGCGACCTGGCGAGCGGCGGGTGCGTCCAAGGCTTCGCCGAAGACGACACGACCGGCAACGTCGTGTCGAGCGCCTACACGCAAGCCCAAGCCGCAGCCGGCCAGCCGCACACCGGCGGCGACGACGACACCGACCTGGGCATCTGCTTCGACTACCTGTAATCGATCCACGCTGCCTCAGCCCATGGCGTTTCGTCGCATGTGTCGTACGATGAAGCCGGGGGCCGGATATGGATCTGATTGCCGGAATATGGCCGCTGCTCGTCATCGGACTCGTCGTCGGGTCCGTCTATTCGATCGCGGCCGCCGGCCTGGTCCTGACCTACCGCGCGAGCGGCGTGTTCAACTTCGGCCACGGCGCGATCGGCGCCTTCAGCGCCTTCTTCTACGCCTGGTGCGTCCAGCGCGTCGGCCTGCCGATCGGGGTTGCGGCGGTCCTGACGATGGCGGTCATGGCGCCGCTGCTGGGCATCGGACTCGAGCGGCTCATCTTCCGGCGTCTTCGCGCCGCGCCGACGGTCGTGGCGATCGTCGCCTCGATCGGCGTGCTGGTCGCCGTGCAAGGCGCCGCCGCCGCGCTCTGGGGCCGCAGCGGTCTCAGCGCACAACGCATCTTTCCCAGCCGCGTCTTCCGTCTGGGTGATCGCCTCTCGATCGGCGCCGACCAAGCCGGCGTCGTCGGCGTCGGCATCATCGTGTCGCTGCTGCTGTGGGTCGTGCTCAAGCGAACCAAGATGGGGATCGCGATGCGCGCCGTCGTCGACCGGCCCGACCTGGTCGAGGCGATGGGCTACAGCGCCGACCGGATCTCGGCCGCGTCGTGGGCGATGGGCGCTTCGCTCGCGGCCGTCGCGGGGATCCTGCTCACGCCGATGGTCTCGCTCGAGGTCTACACGCTCACGCTGATCGTGATCACCGCGTACGCGGCCGCGATGGTCGGCCGGCTCGAATCGTTGCCTCTCACGTTCGCCGGCGGCGTCATGCTGGGCGTCGGCGAGGCGCTCGTCGGCCGGTTCTTGCCGCAGGGGATCGCGGCCGGCGTGCGTCCGTCGCTGCCGTTCGCGCTGCTGCTGGGGCTGCTCTTGATCCCGCGGAAGCGGCCGTTGCGCGAGCCGCGCGCCGCCGAAGGCGCCGGCGCGTTCATGGAACCGCTCCGCCGTGAATGGTCGGGGAAGCGGCGGCTGGGAACCGTCGGGTTGATCGCGGCCGGCATGATCACGCTCGCGCGCCTGGGAGCCGACGTGACCTTCGCCGTCGACTTGGCGCTGGTGCACGCGATCCTGTTCCTGTCGCTGGTGCTGCTGGTCGGCTACGCGGGGCAGATCTCGCTGGCGCAGGCCGCGCTGGCCGGAGTGGGCGGCATCGTCACCGCGCATCTGGTCACGAACCTGGGTTGGAATTGGTTCGCGGCGCTGCCGGTCGCGGGCCTGGCCGCCGTGCCGGTCGGCGCGCTGCTGGCGTATCCGGCGCTGCGCTTGCACGGGCTGTTCCTGGGTCTTGCCACGATGGCGTTCAGCCTGCTGATGGACAATGCGATCTTCACGCGCGACGCGATCACCGGCGGCTCCAGTGGCATCGCGGTGCGCCGTCCCGAGATTCTGCAATCCGACGTCCGCTTCGGCGTGGTCCTGGTGCTGATCTTTTCGGTGCTCGCCTGGGGCTTGCACAATCTGCGGCGCGGCCGGACCGGCCGGATCCTGGCTGCGATGCGCGACAGCGAAACCGGCGCGCGTTCGATCGGTATCTCGCCGACGCGCACGAAGCTGATCGTGTTCATGATGGCCGCCTTCGTTGCCGGCATCGGCGGTAGCACCTACGTCGCCGCGTTCCAGCGCGTGGACGCGGGACAGTTCATCGTCTTCTATTCGATCGTGTGGCTCGCGGTCGCGGTGATCGGCGGCATCTCGACCTGGGCAGGCGCGCTCGCCGGCGGGCTGGTCTATTCGATCGTGCCGTTCCTGTTCGATCGCATCGGTCATCCGGCGGCGAGCGACATGATTCCGGTGCTGTTCGGCGGGGCCGCGATCCTGCTTGCCCGCAATCCGCGCGGCATCGTCACCGTGCCGCGCCGCGTGCGCGAAGCCGTCGCCGGCTGGATGAGCGACGCGCTGCGACCCTTCGACGAACCCGTCGACGAGCCGCAGGAGGCGCGCAGTGGGTAAGCGCGCGCCGCGTCCCGACGCGCTCGTCGTCGACGAAGCATCGGTGCGCTTCGGCGGCGTGGTCGCGCTCGCCGGCGCCACGCTGCACGTGCGCGAAGGATCGATCACCGGACTGATCGGACCCAACGGCGCCGGCAAGACCACGCTGTTCGGCGTCGCCGGCGGCTTCGTCCGGCCCGATGCGGGCCGCGTCTTTTACCGCGACCGCGACATCACCGGCTGGCCCGCGCACCGCCGCGCCGCCGCCGGGATCGGCCGCACCTTCCAGCGGCTCGAGCTGTTCAGCCGGCTGACGGCGATCGAGAACCTGCTCGTCGCGCGCGAGGTGCGACGGTCCAAGGCGACGATCGCCGACGACCTGTTCGCCTCGCGCCGCTCGGGTTCGCAAGAGCGCGACGCGCGCGCCGCCGCCGAGGAGATCCTTGCGATCGTCGGCCTGGAGTGGGCGCGGGATCGCGAGGCGTCGTCGTTGCCGCTGGGCGCCGGCCGGCTGCTCGAGATCGGGCGCGCGCTCTGCGGTGAGCCGTCGCTGCTCATGCTCGACGAGCCGACCAGCGGCCTGGACGAGCGCGAATCGGGCGCCGTCTCCGCGCTGATCCGCCGGATGCGCGACGAGCTGTCGATCAGCGTGCTGCTCGTTGAGCACGACATCGAATTCGTCGCGGCCGTCTGCGACGAGGTGTTCGTGCTCGACTTCGGCCGCATCATCGCCCGCGACACACCCGACCGGGTTCGAAAAGACCCCGCCGTGCGCGCCGCGTATCTCGGAACCGAGGCCGCCTCGTGAGCGTGCTGCTCTCGGTCGAAGACCTCACGGTCGCGTACGCGAAAATTCGCGCCGTGGATCGCGTGTCGCTCGCGGTGCCGCGCGGGAGCTGCGTCGCGTTGCTCGGCCCGAACGGCGCCGGCAAGTCGAGCCTGCTTCGTGCGATCGCCGGGCTCGCGCCGCGCGACGGCCGGATCGTCTTCGACGGCGAGCCGATCCACGACCTTCCCGCGCACGCGATCGCGCGGCGCGGGATCTGCACGATCCCGGAAGGCCGCGGCGTGTTCGGCTCGCTCACCGTCGCCGAGAATTTGCGCATGGCCGCCGGCGACGAAAGCGAGCGTGAGTGGATCGCGCGCGTCACCGCCGCGTTCCCGCCGCTCGCGACGCGCATGGGCCAGCAGGCCGCGACGCTGTCGGGCGGCGAGCAGCAGATGCTCGCGCTCGCGCGCGCCGTCGCCTCCGACGCGGCGCTGATCACGATCGACGAACCCTCGCTCGGCCTCGCGCCCAGGCTCGTCGCCGAGATCTACGACGCCATCCGCGACCTGCGCGCGCGCGAGCATGCGATCCTGCTCGTCGAGCAATACGCATCCCACGCATTGTCGGTCGCCGACTACGTCGCGGTCATGGCGCACGGCCGCCTCGCCTTCTTCGGGGAGACCGGCGAGCTGGCCCATGCGCCCTCGCTGGTCGAGCAGTATCTCGGCCGCGTGGCGGCCTCGTGACGGGCAAAGCGCTCCTTCCGGAATCCGATCCTTCCCCGCGACCGTCCGGTTTGCGATGATAGGAGCGATGAGCGCTTCGCGGCGCACGCGGTCCGGCCGCCTGCTTGCGGCCGCCGCTGCCGCCTGCGCGCTGGCCGCCGCCTTCTCGCCGGTCGCGACCGCATCGAACCGGCCCGAGTCCTACGACGCCGCGGCCGAGGCCGCCGCGTTTCGCGTTCGCGTCGTCAAGCCGGCTGCGCTGCCGACCTCCGACGAGTTCGCCACGCTCGCGATCCCGTTCGCGCGAGCCGAGACGTCCTCGTCGCCGCTCGGACGCGCGATCGGGTCGTGGCTGTGGCCCGGCGAGACCGTCGCCGACGTGAAATCGCTCGGCCTGGTCGGCCTGGATCCGGGCGCCGACGAAACCGCGTGCGCCGATCGGCAAGCCGGACGCGACACGCCGCGAACGCTCGCCGCGATTCCCAATCCCGCCGGCGGCGAGATCGCGATTCCCGATCCGAGCGACAACCCGTGCGGCAGCGCCAGCTTCAAGCAGATCTTCGCCGGACAGATCGATAGCGACGCGGGATCACCGACGCGCGGGCAGCGCACCGGCGGATTGATCCGCGCGCTGCCCGACTATCCGTTCTGGTCCGTCGCGCAGTATCCGTCGTCGTCGGAGGCCGACGAGTCGGACCGCACGGTCCTGTGCCAAGCGCCCGGCGCGATTCCCGAAGAGCCGTGGCACACGCCGCGCGAGGCATGCCCGCCGGGCGGCGCGCCCGACGCCGGGATGGCGGCCGCCTTCGCCTCCGCCGACCGCAACGCCGCGCAGTCCACCGTCGCCGATCTCGCGCTCGGCCCCATCGCCGCGCGCGCCGTGTCCGCGATCGCGAGCACCGACTGGAACGGCGGGACGCTGATCGCGACGACGAGCGTGCAGATCGACGATCTTCTCATCGCCTCGGCCGATCCGTCGGTTCCGATGCTCACGATCGGCTCGCTCCGATCGACGGCGACGGCGTCCTCGGACGGACGGCTCACCGGCGGCTCGCTTCAGCTCGCCGGCGTCCGCGTCGCACTCGCCGGCCTGCCGGCGAGCATGCCGTGTTCGGCCGCCGCGCCGTGCGAGGCGACGATCGGTCGCGACGGCGTGACCGTCGCCGGTGCGTCGGTGCCGGCCGAGCTTCGCGACGCGCTCGACCAGGCGCTCACGATGCTCGCGGTCTCGATCCCGTCCGAGCCCGCCGACGCCGCCGGCCAGACCGTCGCCGCCGGAGGCGCCGCAGCCGGACCGGCCGTCGCGATCGCCCCCGACCGTCGCGCCGCCCGCGTTGCGGGCATTCGCATCGACCTCGCGGCCGACAACTCGCTCGAAGGACGCACGCTCGTTTCGCTCGACGTCGGCGGCGCGGCGGCGGCGGCGGTCGCGCGATACGGCGAGGCGCTCGACGGCGGCGGGGGCGCGCGCATCGACGACGATTTCGGCGCCGGGCCCGTCGGCGGCGAGCCCGGATCGATCGGCGGCGTGCCCGCCGGCGATGCGCCGCGTCCGGACGCGCCGCCGCTGCGCCCGCCTCTCGGCACGCGCGCCGTCGCAGCGTCGCCGATCCCGGCCTCGCAGCCCATCCCTCCCGCGCTCGCGCTGCTGGTCTTCGTCGCGATCCTGGCCGGCACGGCCGGCCTGGTCGCGTTCGGCATCTGGGAGACCGCGCCGTGAGCCGGCTGCCGCGCGAGTTCGCGAAGGTCTTCTGGCAGCTCATCGCCGGCGGCCTGTGCATGGCGACCGGCGTCGCCGCGATCTTCCTCGGTTGGTTCGGCGCCGCACACACGCGCGACGTCACCGATCAGATTCCGTACCTGATCTCGGGCGGCGTATTCGGCTTGGCGTTGTGCGTGATCGGCAGTGCGCTCTACTTCTCGTACTTCGTCGCGCAAGTCCATCACGCATCGCGCCGCCAGCAACGCGCGCTCGAGCAGATGCTCATGAGCGCCGGTGCGCGCATTCCGTCCGCCGACGACGATGCCGGCCTCGTCGTGACCGTGCCGGGCGGCGCAACGTATCACCGTCCCGGATGCCCGCTCGCCGGCGGCAAAGACGCCGCCCCCAAGACGCTCGCCGAAGCCACCGAGCAAGGCTACAAACCCTGCGCCATCTGCGAACCCAACCCGGCTAACGTGAACTAGTTCGCCTCATCCCGAAGAGTGATTCATGCGCTGACTACTTGGTGTGAGCGGCGGTGCGCCGACCGGGCTATCTTTGTCAACCATTCACTCAGTTGGGTCAATTCAGCTTGCTGAAAAACCACGTACCCCTTGACCATTCATCTGCAGCGTAAAATACTCGGCCCTCATTTGAACATTGTCACGGTCGGGGCTGCACTCACGCACGGTGTGGGCACGCCCTAGGACGATCATGACGAGGCGTCGAGAGGGGCTGCTAATGGGTCACAATGGTCGGGCACGTTTTCGCATGATGATCGTGGGTGGCATCTGCGTCATGAGCATTGCCACAGCTCTTCCATCTTGGGCTGCGACAAGTTGGGCGTTGTTGACTCCGAGCACGAGCCCCCAGGCGAGGTGGGGTGCTGCGGCGGCATGGGACGCAACTCGGGGGGTTGCGGTCATGTTTGGCGGATGCACCGCCGCTGGCGGATTCACGGATAATCCTTGCGACACAGCTGATGTATCACAAGAGACGTGGACGTACTCCGCGTCGACGAATACGTGGACGCTCAAGTCTCCATCCAACAAGCCAAGCCCTCTGCGCGACCTGTAACAACCCATCGTCGAACGGCTCAGGACTGCCCCGTGCGCTCATGGCCTTCGTGAATGTTGGTTCTGGCCATGTTCTCATGTTCGGGGGAATCAAAGACAACAACCAGCACGCTTTCGGCGATACTTATCGTTTCCAATAGAAAGGCGTCGCCCCAGACCGGTCGCCGTTCACATCGGTTTCTCGATCCTGCGGACTATACCCCCGTCGAACTCGCCGACGAATAGGTTTCCGTTCGCGTCAAGAGCGAGGGATGGGACGCCGTCGAAGTTCGCTTCGGTGGCCGGTCCACCGTCGCCACCGCTTGAGCCGACCACATCGCCACAGTTGCATCCGGCGACGTGGTGAATGATGCCCGCGTCATCGATTGACCAGACTTTTCTGGAAACAAAGGAGCTGACATACACGACTCCGCTGTTCGAGACCTCGACATCGAGTGGAATCGCAAGCCTGGCGCTGCTCGCGCGTTGTCCAGTAATCGGCTCGCCCCACTCGCCGGTTCCTGCGATCGTCGAGATAATCCCGGTAATGGCGTCGACCCGGCGGACCCGATCGCGTCCCGATTCCGCGATATACAGATTTCCGGCCGGGTCGAGATCGATGCCTCGGGGAAAGTGCAATTCGGCGAGTGTCGCAGGAAGCCCGTCCCCTTGCACGAGACTTTGCGTACCGCCTGCGACCGTGGTGAGTATTCCTGTTTCTAAGCTCACTGTTGCGACCCGGCCCCGTCCGATCTCGGAGAAATAAAGATTCTTGCCTATGCGGTCCAGCGCAATGTCGGCCACGCATGCGAGGTTCACGAGGATAGCCGGGAGTCCATCACCACGAGGGCCGTTGGGGGTACACATGATCGTGGGGGCGCCTGTGCCCGCGATCGTCTTGATGATGCCGGTGTCTGCATCGACCATCCGGACACGGTTGTCACCGGAGGCGATGTACACATTTCCTTGCTTGTCAACGGCGACGCTTCCTGGATACGCCAGCCCTGCGTTGCGAGCCGGACCCCCATCACCCGAGTAGTCGATCCAATCGTTCCCCGCAAAGCGCGTAACGATGCCGCTCAGGCCATCCACCCGCCAGACGTTGAACCCGGCAGCGATGAAAAGGTTGCCGGAACGATCCGTCGCGACGTCTTTGACCACACCCAACGCTGCATTCAAGGCGGAAACCCCGTCGGCAAAGCAGCAGGCACGCTCCGTGCCCGCATATCGCGTGATCACGCCGTCGGGGTTGATTCGCCGGATGTACGAGTTGCCATCCGAGTGAGAGACAAAGAGGTGCCCCGCTTGGTCTTGCACAACCCAATTCACATGACCGAGCCCTGCGAAATGTGCCGGGCCGCCGTCGCCTGTCGCTACAGGTTGCCCGGTGCCGGCGATCGTCCCGATGATGCCGGTGCTGAGATCGACGCGACGGATCCTTGAGTTTGCGGAATCGGCGATCAGAAGGCCGCCGTCATTATCGACCCATAGGCCTATCGGATCGTGAAGTTGGGCGGAAACCGCGCCGCCCCCATCACCCGAGAACCCCGGTGTCCCATTACCGGCGACCGTCGAGATTCGACCGGAGGGGTCGATCTTACGGATTCGATTGGTGTAGCCGCTGCCGGATACGTAGACATTGCCCGTCCGATCAACCGCAAGGCCGAAGACGGGTCCCAGAGCAGCGTTCGTCGCCGGTCCGCCGTCACCATCCGCTCCATCCTGGCCATTACCTGCGACAGTTGAGATAAGGCCCGACGGAGTGATCTTTCGGACTCGCTTGTTGCCGGTATCCGCGACGAGCAGATTGCCTTCATGATCGAAGAGCATGGCTCCTGGCTGATAGAGCGACGCGCTTCGCGCGGGGCCCCCGTCCCCCGTGAAGGCATAACTTCCTGTGCCGGCGACGTGGCGAAGCGTTCCCGAGGATGCATCAATGCGAAAGATGTAGTTCAACGTACTGAAGTACACGTTGCCGGCACCGTCCTCGGTCGTCGCCCCAATGGCATACCCCAGCTTGGCCGTAATCGCGGGACGATCGACACCGATCTGCTCGGCCGCGAATCCGTCATATCCGTGCACGTGCGTGCCCGCGATGGTCGAGATCACCCCGTCCTCGGATACCTGGCGAACTCGCCAGAGATGACCGAAAAGCAGACCGCGGCTCGGGGACGGCCAGATACTCCCGACGTTCAGGGCAACAGTGAGCGCGGGAAGCCCGTCTCCGGCACCACCCCCGGCGATTCTGCTTATGGTTCCGGGCACTGCGGAAGCGTGACCCGGGATACCCATCAGCGACAACACCGCCAACGCCGCCACGAACCGTGTTATCGATTTCATATCCCGTCCGTTCGCCGTCGGCCGGATCCTTCCTGTTGCCGAGCAGCCTAGACTGGCGATTTTTCTCGTTTGCGACAATCTCGCTGCACTACTGTGCGGGCTCACGACCCGCTAGCATGAGCGGCCGTGACCGAGCCCCGGGAGTTTCCGAAGCGGTTCGCCGTGGCCTCACGGGACAAGACCTCTGCCCTCGCGGAGGCGATCGCGACCCACGTGCGGCCGGGCGATGCGCTGCATCTGGGTGCGACCCACATCCGCGGCGCGGCGGCGGCGTGGGAGATCCTCAAGCAGTTCCGCGGCACCGATCCGGGATTCGAGATCCAGTCGCTGTCGATGTCCACGGCGCTCGCGCCGCTCATCCACGAAAAGCTCGCGAACCGTGTCGTGACCACCTGGGCGGGCGACGCCTACTACTCGCCGGGCCCGAACCCGGTCTTCACTCGCTCGCACGCGAACGGCGTCGAGTGGCGGCACTGGTCGATCATGACCTTTCCGCAGCGACTTCAGGCGGCCGCGCGCGGCCTTGCGTGGACGACCACGAAATCCCTCAAAGGATCCGACCTTGCAACCGACAACGCCGGTGACATCCGCGAGATCGACGACGGGCTGCTGCTCATCCGCGCGCTCACGCCCGACGTGTCGTTCTTCCACGCACCCGCGGCCGACGCGGCCGGCAACGTGCTCGTCCCGCCGCCGCTGCTGGAGAACGTCTGGGGCGCGCTGGCCGCTCGGCGTGGCGCGATCGTCACCGTCGAAAAGATCGTCGACGAAGCCATCATCCGTGAGCACTCGTCGATGGTGAAGATTCCGCGGCACGTGGTCGCGGCCGTCTGCGAGGTTCCGTTCGGCGCGCATCCCGGCGGCGTCTTCGCCCGCGACATCCAAGCCATCACCGGCTACGGCGAGGACTATCCCTTCTGGCACGACATGCGCGCCGCCTGCCGCAACGACCAGGTGCTCGACGCATGGATCCGCGAATGGATCCTGGATCCGCCCGATCGCGCCGCATACGTGGACAAGCTGGGCCGGGACCGGCTCAAGCAATTGACCGCGCAAGCCGATCCCGCGATCGTGCCCCCATACGTCACCGACGCGATCACGGCCGTGGACTTCGACGAGGAACCAACGCCCGTCGAGCGCGCGATCGTCGCCGGCGCGCGGCTGCTGGCCGAACGCATCGAGACCGACGGCCTGACCCACATGCTCGCCGGTGCCGGCATGTCGAACCTGGCCGCATGGCTCGCCGCCTCCGAGTGCGCGCAGGCGGGCGTGGACGTGGACCTGGTCGCCGAGATGGGCCTGGTCGGCTACCGGCCGCAAGCCGGCGAGCCGTTCATCTTCAACCACCGAAACTTTCCGTCCTGCTCGATGCTGAGCGACATCGAGACCGTCCTCGGCGTGCTGATGGGCGGCGCCCGCGCGAAGTCAGTCGCCGCGCTCGGCGCCGCGCAGATCGACAAGCGCGGCAACCTCAACACCACCCGCATCGCCGGCCGCATGCTGATGGGCTCGGGCGGCGCCAACGACGTCGCGACCGCCGCCTCGTGCAGCATCGTGACCGCCACCCAAGAGCGCGACCGGTTCGTGGACAACGTCGAATACATCACCTCGCCGGGCGATCGCATCGTCGCGATGGCGACCACGCACGGTGTCTACCGCAAGGATCAAGGAGAGTTCGTCCTCACCGCGGTGCACGACGACGATCTCGACGCAGGCGTCAAGGCCGCGGTGGAGGCCTGTGGCTGGGATCTGCGTGTCGCGCCCATCGTCGAAAAGGTTCCGCCGCCGACCCCGTCGGAGATCCGCACGCTCCGAATGCTGGATCCCAACGGCTACTTCCGTCGTCGTTGAACGGCCCGCCGGGCGACGCTGAGCGCGCCGTCGAGCGTGCGCTTGCCGGCGACCTGACGGCCTTCGAAGATCTGTACCGTGCCTACGCGGGGCCGCTGCTGTCGTTCCTCGCGACCCAGGTTCGCCGCGCCGAGGACGCCGAAGATCTCGTCGGGCAAGTCTTCCTCGAAGCGATGCGCGGCATCGGCCGGTTCCGCGGCGACGCGCCCGCGTTTCGCGCCTGGCTGTTTCGCATCGGCCGCAACCGGGCCGTAGACCTCGGCCGCCGCCGGACCCGGCGGCCCGAGCAGCCCCTCGAGACCGCGGCCGACGTCCCGGCCGAGGAAGGCACCGAACAGGCCGCGATCGCCGCGATCGAACGGCGCGCCGTCTGGCAGGCCGTCGACGCCCTCCCCGACGCGCAGCGGGAAGTCATCGCCCTGCGGCTCGGCTCGGGCCTTTCCTCCACCGAGATCGCCCAGGTGATCGGCAAGGAGGCAAACGCCGTCAAGGCGCTCCAGCACCGCGCGCTCGCGAACCTGGCCAAGGCGCTCGGCAAGCAAAAGCCTCAGAGCGTCCCCCTAGGATCGGGGGGCGTACCCGGCGATCCTCCCGTGTCGCTGTAATCGTGATGGCCCCTCCCAGGCAATTCGACGGCCCGGCTTCGGATCCCGCATCCGGGCCCGTCGCGACGCACGGCGAGAGCCTCGGTCCGGACGCCGAGGCTCTCGACCGACCCTTGGAGGCGGCAATCCGTCAAGCGTTGCAACGCGAGATGCCGGCCCAGGCGGCGCGGCGGCATCTGGATGCGATCCGGGCGTTTTCGCCCGAGCGCTATCCGGACCACGGCACGCGGCCGGGTGCCGACATCGTCCCGATCGGGCGGGCACGCAGCCGTCGCACCGGCGCGCGGCGCGCCGTCGTCGCAGCGATCGCGGCTGCGATGCTGCTCACGCTGGGCGCGGGCAGCGCGATCGCGGCCTCGACCGACGCCAAACCCGGCGACGCGCTCTACGGCGTCAAGCGCGCCTCCGAACGGATCGCGGTGGCGATGCGACGCTCGCCCGAATCCAAGGCCGCGCTGCACCTGAAGTTCGCCGAACGCCGGATCGATGAGATCGACGCGCTCGCCGCCGAAGGCAAGGACGTGACCGATCTGGCTGCCGACTTCGCCGAAGAACTCGAAGCTGCCGGCGCCCTCGCCTCCGACGAGGCGTTCGCCCGGATCCTTGAACGCACGCGCCAGCACATCGCGCACTTGAACCAGATCCTTGGCAGCGTCCCCGAGCAGGCGCAGAAGGGCCTCGAGACCGCCATCGAAAACGCCGAGCGCCAGCAGGAGCGCACCGAGCAGCGACGCCTTGAAAACCAGGAGCGCCGGCGCGACGGCGGAAGGCCCGGCGCGCCCGGCAACAGCGGCGACGCGCCCGGCAACAGCGGCCGATAGACGGCCCCCGACCTCCCTCGGGGGTCGTTTTTTTGTTCCCGCGCCCCACCCGGTAGCCTTACCGCCGCTATGAGCCTCGTTCTTGCCCTCGACGTCGGCACGTCCGGCGGGCGGGCGCTTATCGCCGACTCGGGCGGCAAACGGATCGGCTCGGCGGAACGCCGGTGGCGCTATCGCACCGATCCGGACGGTTTTCCTGTTCTTGACACGGGAAGCGTCTGGGCGTCGCTCGCCAGCGCCACGCGCGAAGCCGTGCGCTCCTCGCTGGCACGGCCCGAAGCGATCGCCGTCATCGGCATCACCAGCCAGCGCAACGGCGTCGCGCTGCTGGACTCGAAAGGCCAGATCCTCTACGCCGGTCCGGACTCGGACGGCCGCGCCGCCAACGAAGGCATCGCGCTCGAGCGCGAGCACGGCGACCTGATCTACGAAACCACCGGCCGTCTGCCGGCCTTCAAATATCTGCCGGCGCGGCTCGCCTGGTTCCGCGGCAACAAGCCCGACATCGCCAACCGCACCGCGCACGCCCTGTCGTTCGGCGACTGGATCGCGTTCCGCTTGACCGGCGAGATCGCGACCGACCCGACCCAGGCCGCCGAAACGATGTGCTTCGACGTGCGTCGCGACATGTGGTCGCAGACGCTTTGCGACGCGCTCGACGTGCCGTCGCGATTCCTGCCGCGCGTGATGACCGAGCCGCTCGGCCGCCTGCCCGAAGACGTCGCCCGCGAATTCGGCCTGCATCCCGGCACGCCGGTCGTGCGCGCCGGCGCCGACACCCAGTGCGCGGCGCTCGCGATGGGCGCGCGCGAACCGGGCGACGTCGCCATCAACGCCGGCACGATGATGCCGGTCTCCCAGGTCCAGGCCGAGGCGATCATCGACGAGCAGCGGCGGCTCGTCACCTCGCCTCACGTCGTGCCCGGCCGTTCGATCCTGGAGGTCAACTGCGGCGAAGCCGGCGCGCTGGTGGACTGGCTGCTCGCGCTGATCGGCGAAGGCGGCAACCATTTGTGGCTCGAGCAGTCGGCCGGCGATGCGGATCCCGGCAGCCGCGGTGTCGCGGTCGTGGATCCGGGGCCGATCAACGTCGGCGACTATCCGGTGATGCGCTCCGGCGGTCTGGCATTCCCGATTCCCGTTTCGGCGCTCAACCCCGGACGCGAAGAGATCGCCCGTGCCGTGCTGGAAGGCGTCGCCTACGCGGCGCGCGCCGGCATCGAGTGGCTTCAAGACGCCTCCGGTCGCGACCCCGGCTTGGTGACCGTATGCGGCGGCTTGTCGCGCAGCCCGACCTTCGTGCGGATCCTCGCCGGCGTGATGGGACGCGAAGTGCGACGCGCCCGCGAGCCGCACGCGAGCGCGCTCGGCGCCGCGATCGTCGCCGCGACCGCCGCGGGTCTGCATCCCAGCGTCGCCGCCGCCGCTGCGAAGATGGCCGACGCGGGCGAGCTGGTGCGCCCGGATCCGTCGTGGCTTGCGCTCTACGACGGGCTGTATCAGTCGTGGACGGGCCTTCGCGCCCGCTACGAGGAGACGATGATGAGCGTCTCCGACTTGCGGGACTCGTGACCGTCCGGATCCTCACCGATTCTGCCGCGACGCTTCCGGCGGCGACCGTCGCCGAGCACGGCATCGACGTGTTGCCGATGTATCTGAAGTTCGGCGACGAGCTGTATCGCGACGGCGTCGACCTTCCACCCGGCGACTTCTACGACCGGCTGCAGACCGAGACGGTTCCGGTCTCGACCGCCGGCGCGTCCGTCGGTGACTTCCACGACGCGTTCGCCATGGCGCTCAAGAAAGCCGATGCGGTCGTGTGCGTCACCGTCGCTTCGTTCGTAAGCGTCACCTACACCTCGGCGTCGATTGCGGCTCGCGACTTCGGCGGCCGGGTGATCGTGGTGGATTCCGCGAGCGCGTCGATGGGGGAGGGGTTCATCGCGCTGGAGGCTGCGCGCGCCGCCGCCGCCGGCGGCGATGCCGAATCGGTCGCCGTCCGTGCCCGCGACGTCGCCGCGCGAACCCAGGTCGTGGCGACCATCAACACGTTCGAGTATTTGAAGCGAAGCGGCCGCGTCCACGCGCTCATGGCCTATGCCGGCACCGCGCTGGGCATCAAGCCGGTCTTCGCTTTCCGGGGCGGCACGGTCGAGCAACTCGGCCGGCCGCGTTCACGTTCCAAGGCCGTCGAGCGCGTCGCCGACGAAGTGCGCGCCGCCGCCGCGCGCGGCCCGCTTCATCTCGCCGTCTGTCACGCCGCGGCACCCGGCGAGGCGCGCGCCTTGCTGGACCGGCTTACCGCCGAGCTGGCGCCGGCCGAGGCGCACCTCGCCGAGTTCACGCCGCTGATGGGCGCCCACACCGGCCCCGGCCTGCTCGGCGCAGCCTTCTGGTCCTAGTGCAGTCTGCACGAGCGAATTCGCCTCACTTGATTCCGACCCCGATGTTGACGGGGTTGGTCAGCTCTGCATGATCGCTGCCGTTTGCGCGCTCGCGGAGCATCCCTGAGAGCACCTCGCGGGTGGTCGCCTGCTGCTCGGCCGAAAGGCTCGCGACCAGACGAGCGCCGATCGGATTGCCGCTCGCGATCCATGCCCACAAGTCGCCGGCCGAGCGGAATCGGAGCGTCTCGGTGACGGTCTCGATGCGCACCGAAGCGAGACCGGCTTCTTCGAGCCGGGCGCGAAGGATCACGGGATCGGCGATCTGGAACTCCAGTGGCGGCGGATCGCTGGGCAGGCCGGCAAACTGTGGGACGACCGCCTTGACCGCTCCGAGGAAGAAAGTCAGGAACTCGATTCGGGCCGGCAGGCCATACGCGGTGATCAGGACGCGGCCGCCCGGCTTGACGACGCGCCGCATCTGACGGAGCGCACGGGGCAGATCGGGAAAGAGCATCACGCCGAACTGCGATCCGGCGACATCGAAGCTGTCATCGGCGAATTCCAGCGCGTGGCCGTCCATGACGCGGGTCTGGATGCCGGGCAAACCTTCGTCGGCCGAACGCTTGGCGAGCTGTTCCAGCATCGCTGGGGACACGTCGGTCGCGACCACGCTCGCGCCGCGTCGCGCGGCCGGGATGGTCAGCGCGCCCGATCCGGCGGCGATGTCCAGGAACGACTCGCCTGCCTTCAATCCGGCGCGCTCGATGCCTTCGTTTCCGAGCCACAGGTGCGTGGGGGTCACGTAGGTGTCGTACCCATGGGCGAGCTCGCTCCACGCCGCTCGAGTCTGCTTCAAGCCCGTCGTCATGAGAGGCTCCTTTCCGACAGGTATGCGGCCAGCCGTTTGGTGACGTAGCGGACGTCGCGGCCGACGCCGGTGAGCACGTCTGAGGTTGCGGCGAACTGGAACGGAAGCCCGACGAAGAACAACCCGGCCTCGTCGGTGACGCCGCGTCGGTGTGCCAGCGTCCCGTCGGGTGCGAAGATGCGGGCGTCGATCCACGACCAGTCCGGGCGGTATCCGGTGCACCAGATCACGTTCGCGACGTCGAGCACACTGCCGTCATCGAGCGCCGGCCGTCCGTCGCGGACGCCTTCGACGCGCCCGACGCGGACGACGCCGGCGGCTGTCAGGTCTTTCGGCTTGACCCGCACGAGCGGGTTGCCTTGCCCCGCGAGCTTGCGCAGGACCTTCCGGCCGATCGGCGAGCGTTGCGTCAGGATGTGCTGGCCGACGAAGCGGACGACGTGCACCAGCTTTCGGCCGGCGCGCGCGTCGATTCGGAACGGCACATGTCCCACGTTGGGTCCGGCGAGCCAGGTGGCACGTGTACGCACGGTCTCCATCGCGATGTCCGCGCCCGAGTTTCCCGCGCCGACGAGCAAGACGCTGCCGTCGCGAAGCTGCGCCGGATTGCGGTACCGGGCCGAATGAATCTGCGCGATCGATGGGTCGAGCCGGTCCGCGAACGCCGGGGTGTGGGGGTGGTGGTGACCGCCCGTCGCAACGACGACTGATCGCGCCGTGTAGCGCGATTTGCCGGCGTCGATCACGAACACTCCGTTGTCGCGCTTGATCCGCTCGACGTGAACGTCGCCGCGGACCGGCAACGCGAACGCTTCGGCGTAGGCTTCGAGATAGTCGGCCATCTGATCCTTCGTGGGCGCCAGATGCTGCGGCCCGGGAAAGCGCATCCCCGGCAGGCCGCTGAAGAGCGCGGGCGTGAACAGACGAAGCGAGTCCCATCGGTTCCGCCATGCGTCGCCGACGTGAGCGTTGGCATCGAGAATCGCGAACGAGCGGCCCTGCTTCGCCAACTCGTATCCGGCTACGAGGCCGGACTGGCCGCCGCCGACGACCACGACATCGAGCGTGTTGTTTCCGGTGCCGGACATTCGTCCTCTCCCTTCGTCGGATTTCGTCATCGACGAGGCTAGAGGTGAGGGGACGGCGGCCGCATCGGCCGAATCGTGCAACTTCTTCGCCGCGGACTGGGTAATTCTGTCTACCGCTGGACCAAGTCGTTCTCGTAGGCGTAGGCGGTTGCCGCCGCACGCGACGAAAGGCCGAGCTTCGTAAAGATGTTGCTGACGTGACGCGCCACGGTCTTTTCGCTGATCACGAGATCCTCGGCGATGCCGCGGTTGGTCTTGCCCGCTGCGACTTCGCGCAGCACCTGCAATTCGCGATCCGTCAGTCCCGACGGCGATGCGGCCGGTGCCGCCGCGCCGAGTCCGGCGAGGTCGGGCGCCGCGCCCAACGCCTCGAACGACGTCCGCGCCGCGTCGGTCTCCATCGCCGCGGCGTCCTCGTCCCCGAGTGCGCGCGATGCGCCGGCGATCAGCATCCGGCAGCGGGCGGCTTCGTAGGGGGCCTCGATCTGCAGCCAGGTCGTAAGCGCCCGCCGCGATGCGATCAGTGCGCCGCGTGCGTCGCCTTCGGCGAGCCGCACCGCCGCATCGGCATGGTCGGCCAGGGCGCGCAGCAGCGGGGTGCCGCCCGCGGATGCCGCCTCGGTCAGATCGTCCGCCGCTGCGCGAGCGGCTTTCGGATCGCCGGCGGCGACAAGAATCTCGGCTGCGGCGGGAAGAAGTCGCGAACGCCTAGAGACGAGGCTTTCCGAATCGATCGCCGCGCGGATCGCCGCGGCCGCGGCGTCGGTGCGGCCTTGCGCCAGGCGAAGCAGCGCCAGGCCCGGCTGCGGGAGCCGGCCGCGTTCGCTCGCGTCGCGATAGGCGCGCTCTGCCTCGTCGAACGATCCTCGGAGGCGATGCAGCTCTCCCAAATGGTAGAGCGCCTCGCCGACGGCGGCCTGGCCCGGCGGGTCGGACAATCGCAGACGAGCCCGCTGGGTTTCCTCCATCGATTCCTGCCAGGCGCCGTGCAATTGCAACAGCTCGGCGCGATGGACCAAACACTGGCCACGATACGGGACCAGGTCGGGCTGCGATTCGCACCAGCGCGTCAGCGCATCCGTCCACTGCCCCGCGCGCCGAAGGTCGAACATGTCGTGACACGTATCAATGACCGCGCAATACACGATGCCCGTCACGATCGGCGACGTCTCCCCGGAAACGACCGCGACCATCGCCTCGTCGAGCATCGCGACACCGCTCGCCGTCTCGCCCATCGCGACCAAGGCTTGCCCGTGGCCGTGACGCGACAGCGTCGCGAGGTCGCCGTCGCCGCACTGCTGCGCGATGCGCGTCGCCTCGTCGAACATCGGCAGCGCGTCGGCGGGACTCCCCGCAAAGATCAACTGAATTGCCTTCGGGATCATCAAGTAGCCGTGTTCGGCGCATTCCTCCGCCTCGCTTTCCAGGAGCCGGGCGGCCCGCGCGAACCAGCCGCCGGCCGGTGCGGCATCGCCTTTGAGCAGCAAGCTGAGCGCGAGCCAGAAGGCGCTGCGGACCGCCTGCTGCGCGAGGCCGCGCGAGAGGTATTCGTGGTGTGCCTGTGCCCACAGCTCGGTGCTTTCTTCGTCGCGGCCGGTGAGATAGGCCGCGGTGGCAAGGCGATCGAGATCCTGCGGCTCGATCGGTCCAATCGCGGCGGCTTCGCGCAAGAAAGCGTAAGCCTTTTCCCACGAGCGGCTTTCGAACGAGCGTCGCCCCCGTTCCAGCGCATCGGGAATGCCCATCCGTGCAAGCATATCGGGTCGGCAGGGCACGGGGGCGCGCGGCTATCATGACGGCCGCATGACCACCGCATCCGGCTTCCGCTTCAAGGCGGTTATGGCCGTCACCTTCTTCATCATGTTCGGTTACGGCATGATCGTGCCGACGCTGCCCTTGTTCGCCTCGACGCTGGGCGTTGCCGAGACCGGCATCGGGATCGTCTTCACCGCCTTCGCCGGCGCGCGCCTTGCCGCATCGATCTTCGCCGGTTCTGCGATCGGCAAGCTGGGCGAGCGCCGCATGGCGGCGATGGGGGCGTTCATCGTCGGGGTGTCGTCGGCGGCCGCGGGCTTTTCCCCTAACTTCCCGTCGCTGGTGATTCTGCGCGGCCTCGGCGGTATCGGCTCGGCGTTCTTCCTCGCCGCGCTGATGACGAGCTTGCTCGGCGCGGTCAAGCCCGAAGAACGCTCGCGAGCGATGGCGATGTTCTGGGCCGTCGTCGGCGTCGGCTTCATCGTCGGACCGGTGTTCGGCGGACTGGCGGCGATCATCAGCTTGCGCGCGCCGCTGTTCTTCTACGGCGGCATCTGCATGGCCGCGGCCCCCCTGTGCTACATGGTGCTCGGCCCCGGGCCGCGCGACGCCACCGCCGAAGGCGGTCCGTCACCCGTCGCCGAGGAGGTCGCGCCGATCCCGGCCGTCCCCGCCTGGCAAATGCTCAAGCCGCTGCTGCGCGATCCCGCCTATCGCGCGGCGCTCGCCGTCGGGGCCGCCTCGTTCTTCGTGATGGGCGGCGTGGATCCGCTCGTGTCCAAGACGTGGACCGACGGTTTCGGGCTGTCGGAATCCTCGGTCGGCATTCCGTTCATGCTCGCCGGGCTCGCCACGCTCGGACCGGCCTGGCACGCCGGAAAGCTGGGGGATTTGAAGGGACGGAAGTACGCGACGGTGCCGGCGCTGGCATTGTCGGCCGTCGCGCTGGCGATGCTCGGACTGTTCCATTCGCCGGTCGCGTTTGTCATCATGTTCACCGTCGTCGGCCTGTCGTGGGGCTATCAGCGGTCGGGACCGAGCGCGATCGTCGGCGATGTGTCGACCGACTCGGATCGGGCGATGGCCGTCGGCGGGTTCCGGATCGCGACCGATGTCGGCGCGTTCCTCGGGCCGACGATCCTCGGCGCGATCGGCGAGCATCAAAGTCACGCGGCGGCCTTCATGGCCGCCGGCGGCGTCGTGCTGCTCGCCTTTTTCGCGATGCTGCCGGTGCGCGAAACCGCGCCCGCCGTCGTCGCCGCTGCGGCTCGATCGCCGCACCCGGCCGAATCGTCGTGAGCCTGTTCCGCGTCATCGCCCACATCGACGCGCCGCCGTCCCGCGTCTGGCAGGTGCTGCGCGACTGGGAAGGCTCGGCCGAGTGGATGGTGGACATGACTACCGTCGAGGTGATCGGCGAGCGTCGCGACGGCCCGGGGACGCGCGTGCGTTCGGTCACCAGAATCGCCGGCATCCCACTCACCGACGAGATCGTCGTCACCGATTGGGTGCCCGAGCGGCTCCTTCAGGTCCGTCACGAAAAGTTCCCGATCATCGGACCTGCGTGGTTCGCGCTCGCGCCGGCCGGCCGCGGCACCCGCTTCGAATGGGGCGAGAACCTGCGGCCCCCGCTCGGAGCGCTCGGCAGGATCGGTGGCGCGATCCTGCGAACGCCGATCGAGCGCGTCCTGGCCCGCAGCCTGCGCAAACTCAAACGCGTCTGCGAATCCGCCGCGTAGCGTGCGCTAGAACTTTTTCTTCTCGAGGGCGCGCAGGCGCTGGGCGATTGTCTTGAGCAATCCCAGCGCGACCGCCGGCTCGCTCTTGACCAGCTTCGAGAAGTGCCACGACAAGATCCGGAACAGGATCATGTCGCCCTTGGCCGTCACGGTCGCCGAGCGCGGCTCGCCGTCGAGCAGGGACATCTCGCCGAACGAGTCGCCCGCCTTCAGCGTGGCGACCTTCTTGCGCTTGATCGTCACGTCGGCATTGCCCGAGGCGATCAGAAAGAATGCCGGACCCGAACCGGAACGGAAGGTTCCTTCGCGGACGACGACCTCACCCGCGCGCGCGTTCTTGATGTCGGTTACGCGCGCGATCTTGCCGAGTTGCGCGGCGGTCAAGTCGCGGAACAGCGGGACGGTCGCCAAGCGCTCGACGATCTCGGATCTTTTCATCTATCCCCCCTGGGCGTGTCGGCGGCAAGGATAGCGGCGTCATCCGCCGCGAACAAGGCGGCTACACTCTCGGCCCATGGAGGGATGCATCTTCTGCGCGATCGCGGGCGGAGAGGCGCCTCAATTCCGCGTCTATGAAGACGAGCACGCGGTGGCGTTCCTTGACATCAATCCCGCCGTCGAAGGGCACACGCTCGTGATTCCCCGTCGTCACGCCAAGGATCTGTGGGACATCGAGTCCGGCGATGCGAGCCGGGTGATGGCCGCAGCGGTGCGCGTCGGCGACCTGCTTCGCGTCGCGCTCGACCCCGACGGCCTCAACATCGTCCACGCCACCGGCAGGGCGGCGTTCCAGAGCGTCTTCCACTTCCACCTGCATCTGATCCCACGCCGCTTCGGCGACCCGATCCGTCCCCCCTGGTCTTTGGATCAACGCGGCGGTGATCGCGACGCCCTGGCCGCGGTCGCCGAACGCATTCAAGGCGCCTCGCCGTAACGAGTGTTCTTATGGGCCGAACAGCGCGAGGATCTCGTCGTGGACGCGGCCGTTGGACGACAGCGCCGAGCCGTGCTCGTAGCCCGCGTGCCCCTGCAGGCTGGTGAAGCGGCCCCCGGCCTCTTGCACGATGAGCTGGCAGGCGGCCAAATCCCACGAGGACACGATCGGGTCGATCATCGCCTCGACCGATCCTTGCGCGACGAGCATGTGGCCGTAGAAGTCGCCGAAGCCGCGGTGCCGGTCGCACCGCTCGATCACCGCCGCCGCGCCGTCCCCCAGGCCGTGCGGGGTGAACAAGTCCATCCCCCCGGTGCACACGTGCGAGTCGTCCAGGGTGGCGATCTCGGAGACCGCGATTCCGGCGGCGCCGCGAGAGGCGCCGTCGCCGCGCGTCGCCCACCATCGCTGGTGCAACGCCGGCGCGCTGACGAATCCGAGCGCGAGCCCGTCGCGGTCTTCCATGGCGATTAGCGTCGCAAAGATCGGGATTCCCCGCACGTAGTTGGTGGTCGCGTCGATCGGATCGACGATCCACCGGCGCGCTGCGCCTTCGCGGCTCAGCCCTTCTTCCTCGCCCAAGATCGCGTCGCCGGCGAAGCTGCGTTCGATCGAGGAGCGAATCAGCGCTTCGATGTCGCGGTCGGCTTTGGTGACCAGCGAGCCGTCGGCCTTGACGTCGGGCTCGATGACGTCGCGGAAGACTTCGAGCGCGATGCGGTCGGTCTGGTCGCACCAGGATGCGACGGCGTCCAGCTCGGTCTCGAAGCTCACGTCTTCTTGCGTGGGACGACGGTGTCGAACCAGCGGTGCTTGCCGCGATCGCCGGTGGTGTCGACGTGGACGTGCTTGGTCTCGGTGTACTCCAGGAAGCCTTGCACGCCGTGCTCGCGCCCTAGGCCCGACTGCTTGTACCCGCCGAACGGATATTTGTTGTTGATCAGGTGGTAGTCGTTGATCCAGACGGTGCCGGTTCGCATCCGGTCGGCGACGCTCATCGCGCGCGCGGGGTCGCGCGACCAGACGCCGCCGGCGAGCCCGTAGATCGAGTCGTTGGCGAGCGCGACGGCCTCGTCGTCGTCGGTGAAGGGGATGACCGACAGCACCGGCCCGAAGATCTCTTCCTGGGCGATGCGCATCCCGTTGTGGACGCCGGTGAAGATCGTCGGCCGGTACCAGTAGCCGCCGTCCTTGCCGGCCACGGTCGCGCGCTCGCCGCCGATCGCCACCTTCGCGCCTTCCTCCAAGCCGATCTGCACGTAGCGTTCGATGGTCTCGCGTTGCGTGGATGAGATGATCGGCCCCATGTCGGTTCCCATGTCGGCGGGGTCGCCCACGATCATGTCGCGCGCGCGTTCGACCATGCGCGAGATCAGCTCGTCGTGCAGCGACTCGTGGACCAGCACGCGCGATCCGGCATTGCAGACCTGACCCGAGTTGTAGAAGATGCCCCACAAGACGCCGTCGACGGTCAATTCCAGGTCGGCGTCGTCGAGCACGATGTTGGCGCTCTTGCCGCCCAGCTCGAGCGTCACTTTCTTGATGTTGCTCGACGCGAGCTGCATGATCCGGCGGCCGACGGCGGTCGAGCCGGTGAAGGCGATCTTGTCCACGTCCATGCTGTTGCACAGCGGCTCGCCCGCCGACGGGCCGAAGCCGGGGATGATGTTGACGACGCCGTCGGGGACGCCGGCTTCCTTGATGATCTCGGCCAGTTCCAGCGCGCTCGCCGGCGAATTCTCGGACGGCTTGAGCACCACAGTGTTGCCGGCCGCGAGTGCCGGCGCGATTTTCCACGCGGCCATCAGGATCGGGAAGTTCCACGGGATGATGCCGGCGCACACGCCCAGCGGCTCGCGCTTGAGATAGTTCAGCGACGGACCGGGCGCGACCGTCAGCGGGAGCGTCTCGTTCAGCGGCACCGTCGTGGCCAGCTCGGCCAGCACGCGGAACGTGTAGGACGCGCCGGCCACTTCGCCCTTGGTCTTGCGGATCGTGCCGCCGGAGTCTTTTGTTTCGAGCGCGGCCAGGTCGCCTGCGCGGTCCTTGATGCCGGCGGCGATCGCGTTCAGGAAGCCGGCGCGCTTGGCGGGGGACAGTCCGCTCCAGCGGCCGTCGTCGAACGCCGCGCGCGCGGCCGCGATGGCTTTCTCCGCGTCGGCCTTGCCGGCCTGTGCCACGGTCGCGTGCGGCGTGCCGGTGCTCGGGTCGATCGTGTCGAATTCGCTGCCGTCTTCGGCGGCGACGAATTCGCCGTTGATGAAAAGCTTGTAGTCGGCCATCGTGGTTCCTCCCCGGACTCGTGATCCGGCATCCATGCTAGCGAACAGTCCGTCCATGCCGTCGTTGTGCTTTCGGTCGGATGGCAAGAAAATTGCTTGCAATTGCGAGCGCTCTTCGCTAGAATCGAACAGATGTTCGCACCCACCGAAACAATCGCTCACGCGATCGACGCGGCGCGTGACGCTGCATCGAGCGCGGAGATTGCCGAGCGTCCGGAGGTGCTCGCCGCATTGCTGCGCGGCGCCGATGCCCTGCTCGCGGCCGCGGCCCAGGTGATGTCCGGCGGCGTCCTAGCCGTCGCCGGCCGCCCCGTCGAGCATGTGCTCCGCCACGACGCGCGGGTCACCTCTTGGGATGCGACGACGCTCACCCGGGCCGCCGCGACGCTGGAGGCGATGCCCGCGCTGGCCGAGGCGTTCCGCGAAGGACGCGCGTCGTGGAGCCAGGTCCGCGCGATCGTCACTGCGCTGCGACCTGTCCCGTTCGCCGAGCGCACGCGCATCGACGGAATCATCGGCGAGCACGCAAAGCGCCTGTGCGAGGCCGATCCCGAACGTCTGGTCGATTTGGTTCAGGACGAAGCGGCACGCAGCCGCCCCGACCTGGCGCTGAACCGCGAAGACCGCGCGATCCGCAACAGCTTCCTGGCGATCCAAGGGCGGCTCGACGGGACCGCGACCATCTACGGCGAAGGTGACGCGCTCTCGATCGCGGCGATCGTCGATGCGCTGGATGCGGTCGCCGACGCTCCTGTGCATCCCGACAGCGGCGTCTCTCGCGCCCAGCAGCGATACGACGCGCTGGTCCACATCTGCGAAGTCACCCTTGCGGGCGAGAGCGCCGGCGCAGGCGCACGGCCGCGTCCGCGGCTCCTGGCTACCGTCGACATCGCCGCACTCGAAGACGACGGGCGAGACGACGGCCTTCGGCTCCTATGGCCGCTGCCGGGCCGGCGGCCGCGCTTGAGCCGCGTCACGCGCGACATGCTGATGTGCGATGCCACCATCGTGCCGATCGTGTTCAACGGCCGCGACGTCATCGCCGTCGGCGATCAGGCCAACATGTTCTCGGACAAGGTGCGAAGCGCGATCATCGCCCGCGATCAGCAGTGCCGGTTTTGCAGTTGGGCCCCCGCATCGTGGTGCGACGTCCATCATCTTGTGCCCGGCAAAGGCAACACCGTTCGTGACGGATGCCTTCTGTGCCGCCGCTGCCACCGAACGATTCACCGCTACAAGTGGACCGCCCACTGGCTCGACGACGGCGCACTCAAATTCGAGCGCCGCGGCAAACACTTCCTCAGCCTTCCGCCATAGCCCTCGGTCCGCATGCGACCTGCATACGACGAAACCGCCACCCGGCGGTCGTTTCGGCCTGCGCTCAGATCGCGACGCCCGCGAAGATGTATTGCCGGGTCTGCGGGTGTTGCCAGTGCTGGATCGAGCGGCGGTGCGGCTCGAAGCCGGCGCGACGGATCAGGCCGTCCCACGTCGCGAGCGGGAACAGGCCGAAGGTGTGGATCTCGTGCTCGACGCGCACGCCGGAGGCGTCGCGCAGGACGTACACATAGACCGTCCGCACCGTCGTGCCCACCGGAGTGTCGTCCCACGAGAAGTAGCGCATCGCGCGGTCGTCGCCGTCCTCGCCGCCGTGTTCGGTCGCCGGGACGTACTCCTCGGCGGTCTCGTCGGGCGCGAAGACCGCGACGCAGCCCGGCTCGAGGTGCACCCGCGCGGTCGTCATCGCTGCAAGAAGATCCTCTTCGGTGGTCATGTACGAGATCGCGTCGTCGATCAGGACCGCGTCGAACGTGCGCCCCAGTCGGAGCGTGCGCATGTCCCCTTCGATGTGTTCGCACTCCGGGTTCAGGCCGCGAGAGGTCGCGAGCATCTCGGTCGATCGGTCGGTGAGCGTCATCGCGTAGCGCCGCTTGAGGTGCGAGGCGTTGTTGCCGCCGCCCGATCCGAGCTCGAGCACCGTGCCGACCGGCCGCGACGACAGCAGATCGAACAGTTCGACGTGCGATGCGGCAGTCTCGACATAGTCCTTGGGCGGGGTGAGCAGATGGAACCACGAGGCGAGCGAGCCGTACATCTCGTAGGTCATCGACGGAATCTTATTCCGCTTGCAGGCAGGATCCCCGACCGGACCCGTCGAAGATCCAGCCAGGGGGGAATGCCATGACGCGTCGAACGCTGTTCGTCGTTGCCGCGTTGCTCGCGGCGACGCTACCCGCATCCGCCAGGACGGCAGCCGCGGCACCGGCCCGGATGATCGTCGGCCTGCATGGAAGCGTCCCGGAGGCCGGAAGCCGGCTGCTCGGGGCCGCGGTGATCAAGACTATCCCGTCGCTTCGCGCCGCGGTCGTCGCCCCCACCGACCCGGCGGACTTCGAGGCGCGTGCGAGGTCGGATCGCCGTATCCGGTCGGTCGAGCGCTCGGGACGGCTGGTTCCGTTCGACGCTCCCAACGACGTCCTGTATCCGCTTCAGTGGGAGCATCAAGGTCCGCCCGGGATGGACACCGAGCGGGCTTGGTCTGTCGCGACCGGATCGCGCTCGATCACGATCGCCGTCGTTGACACCGGCATCGACGACACCCATCCCGATCTCGCCGGCCGCGTCACCGCTCGGGCGGTCATATGCGACTCATGCATCGCCGGGGATCAACTCGGCCACGGCACCAGCGTCGCCGGCGTCGCCGCCGCGACCGCGGACAACGCGATCGGCACGGCCGGCGTCGCCGACGTGTCACTCATCGACGTCGAGGTCGTCGGGGTCGACGGCGCCGCGTTCGAAGACGTGGCCGAAGGGATCGTGGCCGCTGCCGATCTGGGCGCCGACATCATCAACCTGTCGCTCGGCTGCGACCTGCCGTGCTACTCGGCGTTCGTCCACGACGCGCTGGTGTATGCCGCCGGCAAGGGTGCGCTGCCCATCTGCGCGGCCGGCAACGCATCGGGCGGCGTGGGATATCCCGCCTACGACGCCGCGTGCATGGCGGTCAGCGCCATCGACACCGACGGAAGCCTCGCGACGTTCTCGAACGCCGGATCGACGATCGAGATCTCCGCTCCGGGCGTAGATATCGTCGCGCCGGCGATCAACGGCTACGCGGTCATCGCGGGCACCTCCGTTGCTGCGCCGCAAGTCTCGGGCGCCGCCGCCCTGGTGCTGTCGAAGTCGCCGAGCATGTCGGCGTCCGCCTTGCGCACGCTCTTGAAGGCGACCGCGACCAAGTCCGCGCTGCCGGCGAGCAAGGGCGGAGCCGGCTGGCTGAACGCCTGCAAGGCCGTCGCCGCGGCAGGGTGCGACGCGGCCACCGGACTGCTCCCGTACACCGTCACCGAGCCGTATCTCGTCCCCGGCGGCATGCCGCCGCCGATTCCGGTCGGCCCGGTTGCCTGCGGACCGATCGCGTTCGTGGCCTCGCTCCCGCAAGCGCCGCAGAGCGCGAACCTGGGCGGGGCATGTCTGGGAGTCTTCGATGCTGCGTCGAAGGTCCGGGTCGAGATCGCCGACCTGCACGGCCTGCCGGTCGCGGCCGGGTACGCGTTCCTGCACGTCCACGCCTTCGGCGAGTCCGGCGTCGCCTCCGGCCCGATCTGTGGCGCGGACACACTGACGGTCCCCGACGGCGCCAACCAGTTGCGGATCTGGGTGCTCGTCCCGCCCGCGGTGCCTGCGTGCGCGCCGGCGGCGGTGCTGCCGGGAACGGCCGGCGAGATCAGCGCGACGTGGCTCGCGTAGCGCTCACTTCGGTTTGAAGCCTTCGAAGGGGTTGCGGCAGGCGTTGCAGTAGCGGATGTCGCGGCACAGCGTCGGCCCGAAGGTCGAGTCGTGGCCGGTGTCGAGCGAGCCGCAGTAGGGGCACGCGACTTTGATCTGCACCAGCGTCAGGCCGCGGCGTTCGCCGGGCGGCGCCAGCCCGTACTCCTTCATCGCCTCGCGCGCGCGTTCGTTGATGCGATCCGACGTCCAGGCCATGTCGCGGCGGAAGCGGACGCGAACCTCGCGGCCGCCGGCCAGCGGCGCGAGCGCGCGTTCGACGTCTTCGCGGATCGCATCCAGCGCCGGGCAGCCGGTGAACGTCGGCAGCAGATCGACTTCGATCGCGTCGTCGGTCGCGCGCACGTCCTCGACGATGCCCAGATCGGTGATGCGCACGACCGGGATCTCGGGGTCGTAGACCTCGTCGAGCGCCGCGCGGACGCGCGCGTCGAGCGTCGCGGCTACCACGTCGTCCCCGGATGCGCGCGATACAGCCCGGTCATCTCGTCCCAGAGCGGCGCGAAGTCGGGGGAGTGGCGGCCGAAGCGGCCGCCGGCGCCTTCGAACTCGCCGACGTGCATCCACCGGCCGTCGCGCCGCTGCAGGCCGGGAACGCGCAACGTGTGTGCGGCGTCGTCGCCCGCTTCCATCGCGCCCGACGAGGTCGGCACCATCTCGCCGACCGGCTCCTCGTTGCCGGACTCCATGACTCGCTCCAGCCCGGCGGCTTCGAGCCGCCGGCCCAGATGCTCCAGCCACACGCCGAGCAGGTCCGCGTTGGAGCGCGGCATCGTCCCGTCGGCGAGCAGCGCGTCCTCGTCGGGAAGGGGCTCGAAGATCGCCATCGCCTCGCCGATCGTCGCCGCGAATGCGGCCGCGATGCGCGAGCGGGCATCGACCGGTCCCGCCGCCAGCCGCTCGAACCAGGTCTGCGCGTGCTCGCGGTGATACCGCTCCTCCAGCTCGATGATCTCGATCAGATTCGCGAGTTCCTTCCAGGTCGAGTCGCGCAGCGAGTCGAGCCGCACGTGATCGGCCGAGTCGTACAGATAGTGCCGGGCGAGCGTAAACGCGTAATCGCGGTTCGGCCGCTCGCAGATCACGGCGTTGCGATACTCCTCCGGGCGGCGGCCGAGCGCCAGCGCATCCACGTCGCGCCCGGCCATCGGCGATGCAATCTCGTAGAGCGCGCGTGCGTGCGCCATCTCGTCTTGGGCGATCGAGGAAAACGCAAGATCCTCTTCGACGTAGGGCACCCATCCGGTCCATTCGCTCATGCGATGTCCGATGATCAGCTCGTCGTCGGCGAGCGCCAGCAGAAGGCTGAGTCGCTCGTCGCTCACGACGCGGTCCCCTTCGGGCGCGGCCGGTCGATGCGCACGTCTTTGAGCTGATCGGCGACGCGGCGAAGCTTTGCGCCGACACCCGGATAGCCGTCCTGCCGGCGGTAGGACTTGTCGGTCACGCCGCCGAGCGTGGCGGGATCGGCGACGCGATGCATGTCACCGCGGCGCACTACCCAGCAGTCCACGCCCTCGCCGTGGCGGAAGAACGCCTCGCGCGCCAGCATCAGCGCGATCTCGGCGTCGGAGGCTTTGACCGCGCCGACGTGGGTGAGCGGATCGTCGATCTGCCGGCGAGAGAAGACCTCGTAGACGTCCACGGCGCCCCCCTACGCGGCCGCGCCGCCGATGCCGGCGAACACGTCGCGCATCCACGCGTGCGAGTCCCACATCGCTTTGCGGTAGGCGAGCCGCGTGCCGGTCATCGGGCCGTTGCCTTTGACGACTTCCCAGAACTCGTCCCATCCGGGATCGCCCCATCGCCATTCGCCGGCCGCCTCGTCGTAGGCGAGCTCGTCGTCGGGGACGCTGATCCCAAGGTCCCAAAGCTTGGGCACGTAGGTGGTGAAGAACTCTTGCCGCAGGTCTTCGTTGGTGCGGACCTTGATGCCCCAATACAGCAGGACGTCTTTGCCGGCGTCCTTCGAGGGCGGACCGAAGAAGTGCATGATCGGCGACCACCAGCGATTGACCGCGTCCTGGAACATCGCGCGCTGCTCGGCGTTGCCGCCGCACAGCTCCAGCACCATGTCCTCGCCGTGGCGAAGATGCAGCGACTCTTCCGGGCAGATACGCCGCAGCGCGCGCACGTAGGGTGCGTAGGACGAGTCCAGCAATGCTTTCTGCGTCACGAGCGCCGCGCCGTCGATCAGCCAGCCGATCACCGCGACGTCGCCCCAGGACGTGGTGGGATAGTGGAAGACGTTGTGGAATTTGGTGCGGCCGTTGACCAGGTCGTCGAACATCTGCTCGCGGCTCTTGCCGAGGTCCTCGGCGATCCGGTAGAGGATCTGCGCGTGGCCAACCTCGTCTTGGACCTTCGCCGTCAGCGAGAGCTTGCGGCGAAGGGTCGGCGCCCGCGGGATCCATTCGCGTTCGGGCAGCGCGCCCATGATCTCGCTGTTGGCATGCATCTCGATGAACTTCAGGCATGCCTCGCGATACTGGTCGGGCATCCAATCGGTCGCCTCGACCTTGCCGCCCGCATCGATGCGAGCCTTGAACTCGGCAGTCCGTTCCTCGTAGGTCACGGGCAATCACCTCGGATAATCGGGATCTCGCATCTATCGTAGCGCCTTCCGGGTCGGCAATGATTCCGGAAAAAGCTCCCCTCCGAAACATGGCTGTTACATGAGATTTACGCGGCTGTGACCACAGCGATACGGGGGCGAAACCTATCTCTGCCACGATGCTCGTCATGTTGGGACGACTGCTGGGAGGGACCATGCGCAAGCGACGATTGCTCATCTTGGGGGCGCTGACGACGCTGTTCGTCGTCATCACGGCGACCGCGGCGTGGGCGCAGGCGGCGGAGGGGCCGTCGGAAGAGAAGATCCTGCTGGACACCGTTTGGACGCTGATGGCGGCGTTCTTGGTGTTCTTGATGCAGGGCGGGTTCGCGATGGTGGAGGCCGGTTTCACGCGCAAGAAGAACGCCGGCAACATCGTGATGAAGAACCTCATGGACTTCGGCATGAGTTCGATCGCGTTCTGGGCGGTCGGGTTCGCGCTGATGTTCGGAACCGGCAACGCGCTCATCGGCACGACCGGATGGTTCTCGTCCGATCCGGGAGCGTTCACCTCGCTCGACTGGGCGACGCCGCCGCTGTCGGCGAAATGGCTCTTCCAAGTCGTCTTCGCCGGGACCGCCGCAACGATCGTGTCGGGCGCGATGGCCGAGCGCACCAAGTTCAAGGCATACCTGCTCTACAGCGGTCTGATCTCGGGCCTGATCTATCCGATCGCCGGACACTGGATCTGGGGCGGCGGTTGGCTCGCGAGCCGCGAGTTCCTCGACTTCGCCGGATCCACGGTCGTTCACTCGGTCGGCGGATGGGCCGCACTGGTCGGTGCGATCATGGTCGGGCCGCGGCTCGGCAAGTTCACCAAGGACGGACGGCCGCGGGCGATACCCGGTCACAGCATGCCGTTGGGAATGCTCGGCGTGTTCCTGCTCTGGTTCGGCTGGTTCGGGTTCAATCCCGGCTCGACGATGGGGGCGACGCTTTCGATCGCCGACATCGCCGTCACGACGAATCTGGCGGCAGCCGCCGGAGCGCTGATGGCGATGACCGCGTCCTGGATGATCGGCAAGAAACCGGATGTCGGCTTGTCCGCCAATGGCGCGCTGGCCGGCCTGGTCGGCATCACCGCCGGCTGCGCGTTCGTCGAAAACTGGGCGGCGCTGGTCATCGGCGCGGTTGCCGGTGTCGTGGTCGTCGGGGCGATCATGCTCTTCGACCGCATCAAGGTCGACGACCCGGTCGGCGCCGTGTCGGTGCACGGCGTCTGCGGCGCGCTCGGCACGCTCATGGTCGGCGTGTTCGCATCGCCACGCCTGGTCGAGGCGGCCGGCGTCGGTTCGCCCGGACTCGTTTACGGAGGAGGCATGGCGCAGCTCGGTGTGCAGGCGCTTGGTGTCGTCACGGTCTTCGCGTTCGTGGTCGCGGCATCGGCGATCGTCTTCGGACTGGTCAAGGCCACCGTCGGACTGCGCGTGAGCCCCGAGGAAGAGATGGAAGGACTCGACATCGGCGAGCACGGCATGTGGGGCTATCCCGAGGAGCACCTCGGAAGCGGGACGCTCGTCACGCCCGAGGCGCTGGAGGCCGCGCGGGAAGCCACGCGGCTGAAAGCCGCCGCCCCCGCGATGACGCCGATCCCCGAATCGAGCTAGCGCAACAGGGCCGGGGCCGCCATTCGCGGCCCCGGCCTTCTTCCCCCCGACCCGGAGGATCCCGTGGACATCGCCAACCTGGAATCGGCTCCGAACATCGGCCTCTACGAAACCCGGCTCGTCGCCGATCGCGACGACCGCAGCGCCGACGAGAGCTGGACCGTCCGCGTTGCGCTTCGTGACCGGCGCGGCGCGCTCGCCGCGATCGCGGGTTCGTTCGCGCGAGCCGGCGTCGCGGTGCGTTCCGCGCGGATCGCCACCGGCCCCGGCGGCATCGTAATCGACGTGTTCCGGGTTCAGGCCGCGGAATGGACCGACTGGGACGGCGTGCGGCGCACCATCGACGCGTCGCTCGCCGCGGGCTACGACCGCCTGGCCGTCGAGGCCGTCGACGCGACGATCGTGATCGCGCACGACCCGTCGGGCGCGCATTCGATCCTGGACGTGCGCGCCGCCGATCGCGTCGGGTTGCTGGCGCGCGTGGCGGGCGCGATCTCGCGCGCCGGTTTGGAGATCCATCGCGCCACTATCGCCACGTCGGGGAGCGAAGCGATCGACACGTTCGAAGTCACCGGAGCGTCGGGCCGCAGCCTGACCGCGGCGGACGAGCGCGCCCTGCGATCCGCGTTTGCCGGCCGGCGGGTGCGGCGGCGCCCTTCATTGATCCGCGCGGCGAGCCGGGCGCGCGGCCGATAGCGGCCGGTAGCGGCCGATCGACCGGAACGGGGGAGAGGGGAATGCGATTGGATCCGGCGATATTGCGGGCGGGATCGTTGGTCGTGGAGCCTGCGGCTTACCGTGTGCACTTCGCCGACGAAGAGCTGTCGCTGACCTCGACGCAGGTCGAGTTGCTGGCGTTGCTGATCGCGAACCGCGAGCGGGTGCTCGCGCGGGACGAGATCGCCGGGGCTCTGGGATTGCGTCATGCGCGTTCTGTCGACGTGCTGCTGACGACGATCCGTCAGAGTCTGGGACGCAACTTCGTGCGCAACGTCCGCAGCCGCGGCTGGATCCTGGA
>DASWHR010000054.1:0-14460 GCA_036398095.1 Actinomycetota bacterium | reverse complement strand
CTTCGATTCCGACCTCATCGATTGGTCCTCTCTTTGCCTATGGACCTATTGTCATTCTGGTTGCGGCAGCATGGCTCGGCGTCTGGCTCATTCGCGTGTCGTCTCGAATGCGATCACGATGAGGCCTCGCTCGATAGGCCTCGGACTTGCGCGAAATTTGGCCCTGCCGAGTCAGATTCTGAAAGTCGTTCGCGAGTCCTCCACCGACCACCGCTCTGCCGAAGGGGAAGTGTGTACTTTCGGCCATAGCGCTCATCCGGGCTGCCGTGGTCTCATGAGGGGATGCGCCGAAACGACACGCTGTTCATCGTCTGCACGCTGCTTCTCGGCAGTTGCGCCGAAGCACCGGTGACGGACCGCGCGAGCGGCGGCCGCCAGATGCGAATCGTGTCACGAACTCCACTGGGAACGCTGAACGCGCTTCGGCCCTTGGACGGGCAACTATGGGGCGTCGGCTCGCCCCATGTTTTGGACGATGGGTTCGTTGCATATCGCATCGATCCTTCGACAGGTGCGGTCGTCGCGAAGGTTCCCCAGGAATCTCTCTATTCTCTCGACGATATCGCCGGCCGTGGACCGGCCCTGTGGGGGATATCGAACGTGGGGTCCGACGGCGAGTGCGACGGGGCCGATGATCCCGACTTTGTGCCGGGGACGCGGCCGGCATACGTGGCGGGCGTTCCGGCGACGGTCACGCAATGCGAGTCGACTGCAGGCACGATCGCGAAGATCGACTCGAAGGACGGCCGCGTAGACGACAAGGTCGACTTCGTGGACTGGAGTCCCCGCGGAATCGCGACTACACACGCTGGGTTATGGCTCTCGATTCGCGAGAACGAGACGGCGTATCTGGTCCGGCGCTCGGCCGGGAGCGAACGCTTCGAGCGGATTCGGCAGGCGGACGTGATGTCGCTGCAGACGGGACATGGCTTTCTGTGGGGCGTCTTGCCGGCGGGATTGGCGCGACTCGACCCGGTGACGGGCGCGGAGCTGGCGCGGGCGTCGATCCCCGAGATCCGATCCGTCTTCGTGGATCAGGATTCGGTGTGGGTAACGACCCACGGTGAAGTTCAGCGACTCGACGCGCTGACCCTGAAGCTCGAGCGGCGCATTGCGATTGATGATCCGTGGGGGATCGCCGGCGACGACACGAGCGTCTTCGTTACCGGGTTCCGCGATCACCGGATCTATCGCATCGACCCGAGCTCGGGTGCAGTCACAGAAACAGTTGATCTCGGAGCGCCGCCGGCCGGCTCGCAGATGCCGGTCACGACCGACGTCGTCATCGCGGAAGGCTCCGCCTGGGTCCTGCACGGCCGCGACCTCGTCCGCGTCCAGGTCTGAGTGTTGCGCGGATCAACGCCGACCATCGGATACCAGAGGGAAAGGCGGCTTCGCTCCGCCTGCGAGGCGGCCGGCTATCGCGCATCCCGCCGGGTCGTCTCCCACGTCGAACCCGCCGACGTCCAGCCAATCCAGCCACCGCGACTTGTCACGCGCTTCCGCGCTTCGCCGTCGCTGGAACCGGCGGATGAGCACCCGCCACCGGGGACGCCGAACCCACTTCCGGCCGACCGTCCACGTCGTCGGTCCAGCCGTCACTCGCCTGGCCATCGCCTCACCTTAGCGAGGCGGGGAAATGAATCCTTGCTACACGCAGTCCGACCTGTAGTCCCCTTGTTCGGTTTCTTCGATGCCGACGTTCGTGCCGTCCACTTCCAGCGCCGCGTAGCCGTCGAGGTTTCCGGCACCATCCTGATCGAAGTCCAGGTAGGGGTTCTCGGGGTCGCCGTCGATCGAGGCGTCGCCGCACATGTTCTCGGCGTCGGCGTTCACGGTGATGTTGCCCTCGAGCGGGAAGTCGGCGTCGTCGTTGCAGATCGTGACCGTCGCCGCCTGGCCGCTCTGGATCGCGTCCACCGCGACCGGTCCTGCGTTGTCGTCGACCCGGCAGTTCTCCTGCGACTCGGGAACCGGCGTCGCCGACGAGATCCCCACCACACCCAAGCTCGCGACGAGCGCGAACAGAACCAATGCTGACCTTCTCATGACCCCTCCCCGAGCGGCCGCGGATCGGCCGCGTGACCTTTGGGAGGAATTGTTTCGACAAGCGGCCTCCGATTTCCTTCCCCGGAGAGCCGCCATGCGAGCGAATAGAGTGCGTGAACCCCGGTAAGCCCCTTGAGTTCCGCTTGTGTCGGACCCTCGAAGCTGAACTCCCGCGAACCTTCGACCAGATCTCGCACAAGCGACGACACGAGGACTTCCGCGCCGCGGGCCGTGGCGGCGATGCGTGCGGCGAGGATCACGCTCGTTCCGAAGAAGTCGTCCTCATGATGGATGGCCTCTCCGGTGTGGACCCCGATGCGGACACGAAGGGAGGGCTCGCCTGCCTGCAGACTCGCGAGCGAACGCTGGATCCCTGAGGCGCACCGTAATGCGTGGCCTGCCGATCCGAAAGCGAGCATGAATCCGTCGCCCTGCGACTTCACCTCGTATCCGGCGTTGGCGGCTGCTTGCTCGCGGACGATTGCATTGTGTTTGCGAAGCAGATCCATCCATGCGCCATCGCCGAGCGCCTGGGTCAACCGTGTGGATCCCTCGATGTCGGTGAAAAGAATCGTGACCGTTCCGTTCGGAGCGGCCACTTCCTTCATGTTCGGGCGTTGTCTCCGCACGTCATCAGAGACGCTGTCCAGGACGGCGGATAGGTCGAAACCCCAGAGCTCGTCGTCAAGGATCGCAAACGAACGGTGCGAGTGGCACAGCTTCCATCTGCCTCGCTCAAGATGGAAGACCGCCGACAGCCGGAAGGCGTGGGGTAACCGGTGGCCGTTCCACTCGGTATGGCACTCGACCATGCCCCAACCGACGCTGCCTTCTTGAACTCCCACGCATCGATCGACGACGTATCCGGCGGCCCCTCGCGCTTCGAACGTCGCGCTGGACAGTGAGGTGATCTGCTCGTGCTCCTCGTACCACTCGCGCGGATCACTCCCGACGGACAAGACACCGGATCGTCGCGACCAGAGTTGCGCCCAGCCCTGTCCATCCGCCTCCAAATGACATCGCGTCATCTCCAGGAGGGCTTCTTTGATCTCGTCTGAAGGCTCCACGAAGTCAAAGCCTACTGTGCACGATCCGCTCGAGGTTCTCGATCGCTGGTGCCGTGCTAACGAACATCCGTGTTGCCGAAGCGCGTGCTTCTTCGGTCATGTACTCCGCCGCACCGCGGAACGGGCTCAACCGCGTCATGCTCAACCACTTCTGCAGATCAGGTTCCGCCATCCACGAGGTTCGCGCTCGGAGCGTGATGAGCAGGTCGCGCGCGAGGTCGATCGCCTCGCCGGTCATCTGGTTCGGCGGGCATAGGCGGTTCTTCTCGGCATCGCTCCGGTCGCTCGACTCCACGACGCCGATCAACACGGCGCTGAATGGGTCGATCCCCGCCTGCACGCGCTGGATCGTGATGTGTCCCGGCTCGAAGATGGTTCGCGGAGGCGGCGTTCCAAGGCCTGATGCCGAGCAGTCGATGTGAACCTCGCCGGGTTGGGTGGGGAGCGAGCCTGCCTCGAGCTCGATCCGACCGGTGCCGACGTGGACCACGCGGCCGAGCCGGACGACGTTGGTGATGCGCGCGAGCGTCGCGCGCTCGGTCTCGTCGAGCGTCGCGCCACGGAACACGGAGGGTTCGACGCTTGGATCGAGGCGCCGGAAAAAACCGCTGGCTTCAAGGCGGCGGAGCAGGTCGTGGGCGTCGGTCGCGACGGCTGCGGCCTCGTTCTGGAGCGCGAGCCACTCGGCGATCGAGCCGAGGAGCTTCAGCGGCTGCATCCATCGACGGTCAACGATCCATGGGTCGCGCGGTCGGATCCACCTGATCGACTCCGGCGCTACACCTTGATCGACGAGCCAGCAGCACGTGTCCATCGAGGTCTTGCCGGCTCCGATCACGGTGAACGAACTCCCTGGGTCGGCGAGCCGCACCACGTCGTTGGGCGGGATGAACCGCGCGTCGGGATGCACGCTGAAGGAAGGCTTGTGCATCGACGGGATCGTGGTCGCGATGTAGGTGGCGTCTACGAGTTTGCGACGCACTCGGACGGACGTTGTCTCACCGGTGAGGAGCGAGGTGATCGTGTGCTGGCCGGAGGTCTCGCCGCGATAGTCCGACATGGCGAGGAAACGAACGCGTCCCGTTGGTAGCAGCCGCTCGGTGAGGACGCGGCTGTAGTAGTCGCACATCTCGGCGCCGCTCGCGCGCTCGTAGAAGCCTGCGTTGGGGCCGTTTGCGTCGATGCGGTCAGAGCCGAGCGGCAGCGAGTCCACGCCGTAGTAGGCCGAGGGTTGATGGAGCCGGACGAACGGATAGTCGTCGTTCCAGTGGCCGCCGGCGCGATGGCGCCGATCGACCATCACGACGTCGGCATCGGAACGAGTGACGAGCGCGTCGGCGAACGCCATCCCGGACGCCCCGGCGCCGACGACGAGATAATCGGCTTCGATCGGCATTATTCCCCTGACCTCTGTCCGACGTCGTTGGACCCAGGTGGATGGCAGCGCGTCGGGTGAGGGTACAACGCCACCCAGCGCACGGTCTACCGCCGTCAGGTCAGGACGTAGACGTGCCAGTTCCCTGTGCCGGCCATGTTCCCGCGTAGCGTCAACGTCTGGCCGACATCGAAGTGGCCTTCGGAGGAAGCCTGCCCGCACAAGGGGACGGATGTGTCCGGCGTCGTGACGAGGATGCACGAGAATGAACGACGACCGGTCGGGCCTTCCAATAGGAACTCAACGCGGCCTTCGAGCGGCCATCCATCGCCGCCGGCAACGTTGAACCGGATCGGTGCCGGCAGGACGAACTCCGTCTCGCACGAGGTCTCCAGCGGGGCGAAGCCGCCGCATTCGAACTGGGCGGCCTGTGCCGGCGCCGCGGCGAGCGCCCCTAGCAGCGCCAACACGATGGCCAGGCTTCGCAGCGAACCCGCGGCAAGGCTCATGCCGGATCGCTTCGCCGTCATCGAGCCGATTCCTGCTCCTCAGGTCTGGAAGGCGCGGAAAGGTTCGGGGACGTAGGTGGCGAGGAGCGTTTTCCAATCGCGGAGCGCTTCGGCGATGGCGGGGTCGTCGCTGCTGAGCCAGGACAGATGCCGGAGCGCATGCTCGATGACCTGATCGACGGCGATCACGGGCGGCGCGGCGGTTGCGTCGCCGCGGGCGAGGTCGGTGCGGCCGACTCGCACGACGCTGAGCGGCCCATCGGGCGCCGCCGCGTACGCGTCGATGATCGCGGCGTAGGTGAGGATCATCCGGTCCGCCTCGGTTCGCCACGACGTTGAATGAACCACGATCGGCATGATCTCGTATCGCGACAGCGCCTTGAGCACGGTCGCGGCCGGCGCTCGCGCGGGGGAGGTTCCGACGCGCAGCGAGTCGGCGTGAACCGGCTTGAGCCACGCGAGTCCCTGCTGGTCGCGCAGGATCGGAATGATCTCCAGCGATTGCGAGACGATGTCGGCCGACCATGCGACCTGGGTCAGCGGCGGCGGCAAGCCTTTCTCGACCAGCGGACCATCGCTCATTCCGCTACGACAGTTCGCGTGCGATGGCCAGCACCTGCTCGCGCGTCAAATCCTGGCCGTGCGCGCTCCTGCCGTGCTCTTGGACGGCAGCGACGACCTCGTCTTCGCCTCCGCGCGTCTGCCATCCGCATTCACAGGTGACCTCGATCATTCCGTCGATCCTTTCGCGATGCGCACCTTGTGCCGCCGCGAAATCTAACAGTTAGGAGATCTGGCCGTCGTTCCATTCGGGGTCGGCGGTGAGCAGCGCGCGGAAGCGGCCGTACCACTTGTCTTGCTCGGGGCTGTCGGCGTTGGCCATGTAGGACTTCTGGTCTTGGAACACCGCGCACGCGATGAAGCTGTTTGGGTCCTTATCGAGCTGGTACAGGAACCCGTGGAGCGCGCCGGGAACCGCCGGTTTCACGTCCCGCTCCCACTCCGCGAAGAGGTCTTTGACATCGTCGGCCGAACCCGGCTTGACCTGAAAACGAAACACGGTCCCGTACATCGCATCCTCCTTCGTGGGTCGATTGTCCCCAACCCTACTCCCGCCGGCGCAGGATGGATAGTCAAGAGTTCATTTGAACACTTGACGCCGTGGTGCTACGATCCGCCGCATGGGAGACCGGCGGGCCAAAGAACACCTGTTCGACGCATTCGCCGTCGTCACCAAGGCGCTGGCCAGCGGCCGGCGCGCCGAGATCCTCGACGTGCTCTCCCAAGGCCCGCGATCCGTCGAGGACATCGCCGGCGAGATCGGCCAGAGCGTGGCCAACACCTCACATCATCTTCGCGTGATGGCCCGCGGCGGTCTGCTGGCGAGTGACAAGGACGGCACCCGGGTTCACTACCGGCTCGCGAGTCCCGCGGTGCTCGACCTATGGCGAACGATCCGTCGCGTTGCGGCCGAGCATGTTGCCGAACTGGATCGGCTCGCCGACGCCTACCTGGGCGATCGCGACGGGCTCGAGCCCGTCCCGCCGAAGGAATTGCTGCGCCGCATGCGACGCGGCGAGGTCACGGTCCTGGACGTGCGACCTGCGCAAGAGTTCGCATCCGGTCACATCAAGGGCGCGCGCTCGATTCCGATCGGCGAGCTGGCCAAGCGCCTCCGCGAGATCGACCGCTCCAAGGACGTCGTCGCCTACTGCCGCGGCCCGTACTGCGTCTTCGCCGACGACGCGGTCCGGCTGCTGCGACGCAAAGGCTTCGCCGCCGAACGACTCACCGACGGCTTTCCCGAATGGCGCGACGCCGGCTTGCCCGTCACCGGCGGCGGCGCGTAGCGAGGGGCCCATGGATCGCATCGTCTCTTTCGTCGACGAGGCGCTCGGCAACTCGTCGTATCTGGTCGACTGTGGCGACGGCCGCGCGCTGGTCGTGGATCCGGTCCGCGACGTCGGGCAATACGAATCCGTTGCGCGGCAGCGCGGGCTGACGATCGCGTTCGCGCTCGAGACACATTTGCACGCCGACTTCGTTTCGGGTGCGCACGTGCTTTCGGCCGGTGGTGTTCAGGTCGTCGCGCCCGCGGGTGCAGCGCTTGAGTTCCCTTATCGCGCGCTCGGCGACGGTGACCACATCGAGGCCGGCGATCTTGTCATCCGCGCGATCGCCACCCCAGGCCACACACCCGAGCATCTGTCCTATCTGATCCTTCGAGGCGGGATCCCCAGCGCGCTGCTGAGCGGCGGGGCGCTTCTTCCCGGCACGGTTGCGCGCACCGATCTGATCGCGCCCGAACGGACCGAGTCGCTCGCCCGCGAGCTGCACCGAGCCGTCCGCACCCGCATCGCGCCGCTCCCGGACGGCGTTGCCGTGTATCCGACCCACGGCGGCGGATCGTTCTGCGCGGCCGGCGCGAGCCCCGAACGCACCACCACAATCGGCCGCGAACGCACCGCCAATCCCGTGTTTACCGCCGACGAAGACACGTTCGTCAAAGACCTGATCGCCGGCCTGGGCACCTACCCGCCCTATTTCCTGCGGCTGCGCGAGGTCAATCGTCGCGGCCCGGCGATCGATCGCCCCCCGTCGCTGCCGCGCGTCTCGGTTGGGGATACCGAGCGGCTCGTGCGCGGCGGCGCCCACCTGGTCGACGTCCGTCCGGTCCTGGACTGGGCCGACGCGCACATTCCCGGATCGCTCGCGATCGCGCTGCGGCCCGCGTTCGCGAGCTGGCTCGGATGGCTGGTCGAGCCCGGCCGGCCGCTTCTGTTCGTCCTCGGCGATGAGCAAGACCGCGGCGACCTGATCCGCGCATGCCGTTCGATCGGCTACGACGATCTCGCCGGCGAGCTCGACGGCGGCATCGACGCATGGCGCGACGCCGGCCGTCCGGTGGCACGCATCACGACAACCGACGATCCCATCGTCGACGGGCCGGTGCTCGACGTCAGACAAGACCGCGAGTTCGCCGCCGGTCACCTGCCGGGCGCGCTGCACATCGAACTCGGATCCCTCCCTGCCGGCAGCGCGGCGATGCCAGGTGCGCTTCCCGATGCGCTGACCGTGATGTGCGGACACGGTGAGCGCGCCGCGACCGCCGCGAGCCTGCTGGAACGCGCCGGACATGGCGATGTGCGTGTTCTGTTGGCCGGCGCCGGCGATTGGCGGCGCGCGACCGGACGGGCGCTGGAGACCGGCGAGTGACGACCACCCAACCCGTCCGGCTGGGCCTGCGCGAGAATCTCGGCCAGTTCGGCCTGCTGGTCGGCGTCAACGCGCTCGTCGGCGGCATGATCGGACAAGAGCGCACCGTGTTGCCGCTCCTGGCCGAGCGCGTTTTCCACGTGCGGGCGTTCACTGCCGTCGCCACCTTCATCATCGCGTTCGGCATCGTGAAGGCGATCACCAACGTCTTCGCCGGCGCGCTGTCCGATCGCATCGGCCGCAAGCCGGTGCTGATCGCCGGCTGGCTCGTGGGCCTGCCGGTTCCGATCCTGTTGATCGTCGCGCCTTCCTGGTGGTGGATCGTCGCCGCCAACGCGCTTCTGGGCGTCAATCAAGGATTGACCTGGTCCACGACCGTGATCATGAAGATCGACCTTGTCGGACCCGAGCGGCGCGGCCTGGCAATGGGCTTCAACGAAGCCGCCGGCTACGGCGCCGTCGCGATCACCGCCGTGGCAACCGGCTTCATCGCTTCGCACTTCGGCTTGCGGCCGGCGCCGTTCTTCCTCGGCCTTGCCTACGCGGGGCTCGGCTTGGGCGCGTCGGTGTTGTTCGTCCGAGAAACGCACGGGCACGCGCGGCTGGAGGCGGCGAACCATCGCGGTGCCTTGCACGGCGGCATGAGCACCAAGCAAGTCTTCTTCATCACCACGCTAAGGCATCGCTCGCTGTCGGCATGCAGCCAAGCCGGTCTGGTCAACAACCTCAACGACGGACTCGCCTGGGGCTTGTTTCCGCTCTACTTCGCGCGCAGCGGCTTGTCGGTCGCCGCGATCGGGACGCTCGCCGCGCTCTATCCGGCCGTCTGGGGAGCCGGCCAGCTCATCACCGGAGGGCTGTCGGATCGCATCGGACGCAAACCGCTGATCGCCGGCGGCATGATGGTGCAGGCGCTGGCGATCGGGCTGGTTGCGCTGGCGAACGGGTTCGCCCCGTGGGCGTTCGCCGTGATGCTCCTGGGAGCCGGCACCGCAATGGTCTATCCGACGCTGATCGCCGCGGTCGGCGATGTAGCGCATCCCGCGTGGCGCGCGTCGGCCGTGGGCGTCTACCGATTCTGGCGCGACGCCGGCTTCGCGATCGGCGCGCTCGTCGCCGGCCTCGTCGCCGACGCGTTCGGCCTGTCCGCCGCGATCTGGGTCGTCGCCGGCCTCACCGCAGCATCCGGCCTGATCGTCATAAAGCGCATGGACGAGACGCACCCCTCCGCCAAGAGCGCACCGCTCATCGGGCGTTGAGTAGTTCTCGCGCGAGCGCGCCGGGAGGGATCGCGATCGTCGGTTCGGTTGTGGGATACGACTCGTCACCCGGATAGACGATGAACCGGCGCGCGGGTTGCAGGTCCTCGCACGCGGCGTGAAAGCCGCGTGCGGGCCGGGGGTGCAGGCTGCGCTTGACTTCGACGGCCCACAACGTCTGGTCGGGCCATGCCAGCACCAAGTCGATTTCGGCGCCACCGGCGGTTCGATACATGAAGCCGCTGACGCCCGGCGGCGCGCACGACAGGAGGTTCTCGATGACGAATCCCTCCCAACTCGCCCCGACAACCGGATGGCCCAGCAGCGCCTCCCGGTCGGCAATTGCCAGGAGGGCGTGAAGGATCCCGCTATCACGCACGTAGATCTTCGGGGACTTGACCAGTCGCTTTCCGACGTTCGCGTGCCATGCGGGGAGCCGGCGAACGAGCATCATGTCGACCAGCAAATCGACGTAGCGGGCCGCGGTCCGAGCGTCGATGCCGACGTTGCGCGCCAGATTCGCGACGTTGAGCAGGCCGCCTTGGTTGTGGGCGAGCATCGTCCACACACGTCGGAGCGTCTCGGCCGGGATCCGCGGCCCGAACATCGGAACGTCTCTCTCGAGATACGTGCGAATGAAATCCTGTCGCCAGCGCACGCTCGTGAGATCGTCTGCGGCGAGATAGCTGTCGGGAAAACCGCCTCGAGTCCAGAGCCGGTCGGCCGGATCTTCGGGCGGGATTTCCGGGATGATGAATGGTGTGAGTTCCATGTATGCGATGCGACCCGCAAGCGACTCACCCGACTGACGCGCGAGGTCCAGCGTTCCTGAACCCAACAGCAGATACAGGCCGCTGCGCTTCCCCCGGCGGCGCGCGCGATCGATCAGTCCTCGAAGGACGGGAAACAAGCCGGGCAGGCGATGAATCTCGTCCAGGATCAGCAGCTTGTCCAGGTGATCGGCGAGGTAGAGCTCGGGTTCGGCCAAGCGGGCCCGGTCGGCATCGGACTCGAGATCCAGATAGAGAGCATCGCGCTCCGCCGCGACGGCGAACGCGAGCGTCGTCTTGCCCGCCTGGCGCGGCCCGAGCAAGGCAACAGCCGGCATGCTTGCGAGCCGTTCGGCAAGCTCGGAGGCGATCAATCGGGGCAGCATCCTGGTAAATCATACATGGCGATGTAGATGTTACAAGGATAAGAGCTACTGTGTTGCCCCGCAAGATCGCGCCGACGCGCTCACTAGCGTTGAGCCCGATGGTCCGATCGCCACTGCGAGGAACATCGCATCGAGTCCCGCTACGAAAGCCTTGTCACGATACGTCTTCTAGCTCGCACTCAAGGCTGACTTGGACGGCCGCGTACCCTTGCCAACTGCATTCGACCTTGATGTGACTGGAACCCGTGCAATAGCCGCCACCGGTGCACCGGATGAGTCGCGTCACCGTGGCCGTGCAGGTCGTCACCGACTGGCCGCACCATGCCGTCGCGGATGCCGGCGGCGTCAATTCGAGAGGATCGGTGATCCGCACGTTCGCACCGACGACTCCGGTGCCGATCACGCGTACTCGAGCCGTCCAGCTAAATTCGCAGGATCCCCCCCAAAAGGGGTCGCAGTAGGGCCCCACGACGTTTGGCTCGAGAAACGCGCATCGGGGCGTGGACGTAACTTGCGTCGGGCCGCTGACCAGCGTTCCGCTCTGACACTCCGCCAGTGCACTTGCTTCCCACGGAACCGCAAGAGAGCAAGCCATAGCAGCCACGATGACCATCACTCGAGCACGCATTGCCGGCCTCCTTCTTCGTCTCGCCGTCTGACCCTTTGTAACAGCAAGCCGCAGCCGGCGGAAGTGCCGCCGGGTTCCTTCGCTCTGTGACCGGGGTCACAGTCTCCCGCACCACGGAGAGCGTTCAAGTCGGCTGAGGCTGGGTGAATTACATTCAAGTAATACTGGCGCGAGGACGAGATGTCGGCTATGGGTAGCGGGTTGATGTCCGGGCCTGCGTCGTGGCTCCGCCGAGTCGTTGTCGGCGTGTTTGCGCTCGGGCTCGTCGCCACGCTTGTGCCGGCCGCCGCGGCCGATACCGAGTCGAGTATCTCGGTCCAAGAGAAGCGGCTGAAATGGCTCGAGGGGATTGCGCGGCAAAAGCAGGCGCGGGTTGCGTCGGTCCAGGGATCGGTCCGGGCGCTGGCGTCCCAGATCCGCGAGAGCAATCTCGCGCTCGACGGGCTGGACCGTCGCCACCGCCGGCATCAGGATCAGCTCATCGACACGATGGCCGAGTACGACCGCCTTCGCGGGCAGATGGATACCGCGGCCGGCGAGATGTACATGCGCGGCGCCATCCAGTTCATCGGAGCCGTGATGGATGCACGAACGCTTTCGGACGCCGGCGATGCCGTCAACTACACCAGCTCGCTGCTGTCCCAAAACCGCCGGCTTGCCGAGCAGACCGCCGTCTCGGCGCGTGATATCGCCGCCTTGAAGGCGCAGGATGCGGCGATGATCCAGCAGCGCGCCGCGACGCTGCTCGAGCAGCGCAGGCGTCAGGACGAACTCGTCGGCGCGTTCGCGGAAGGCCAGCGAGAGCTCGAGGAGGTCGCGGCGATTCGCGAAGAGGTCGCGCAACTGCTGGTGTCGCTTCGCCGGCAGCTTCGCGCCGAGGATCTGGCCGCGCTCGGCGGCACGATGCCGTACGGCCCGTGGGCCGAGCGGTTCCTCGGTTCCATCGGTGCGCCGGTCGTGCGCGGCAATCTGGTCGCCGTCGTCGCATGGCAAGTCGCCGAAGGGACGCTCGCCCGCTGGAATCCGCTCGCAACGACATGGAAGATGCCGGGTTCCACGCCGTTCAACGGCCACCGGGTCCAGAACTACGTTTCGGTAGAGCAAGGACTGGAGGCGTCGCTCAAGACGCTCAGCCGGCCACGGCATAGGTACGAGGCGATCCTGTCGAGCCTGCGCGAGGGAGCGGCCGCGATGACCACCGCCCGCGCGATCAACGCCTCGGATTGGTGCCGCGGCTGCGCCGACGGCCAATACGTGGTCGAGTTGATCCCGATCGTCGAACGCTACTTCGAGAAGTACGCAAACCGACGCGCCTGAACGCCTGCGCGGAACCTTTCCCGCGGCGGCGGCATCTGTGGGGCATGATCGGGCAAGCGATGACGCGCGAGGAAGCATTGCCTGCTCGGATGTCCCGGCTCGAGACGCTCTACGAGCAGCACGCGGCCGAGGCGGTTCGGGTGGCTTATCTGCTGACCGGCGACCGAGCCTTGGCCGAAGATCTGGTCCAAGACGCGTTCGTTCGCCTGGCGTCGCGTTTCGCGGACCTGCGCGAGCAGGCCGCATTCGCGGCGTATCTGCGCAAGACGATCGTCAACCTGGCGCGCATGCACTTTCGCGCGCGAAGCCGCGAGCGGCAACGCGAGCGCCGGGCCGCGGCCGGCGCGACGGCGATTCCGGCCGGCCCGCCGCTCGAGGCACGCGACGAGATCGTGCGTGCGCTCGCGCGACTGCCGGAGCGGCAACGTGCGGCTCTGGTGTTGCGCTACTACCTGGATCTGACCGAGGCCGACACGGCCGACGCGCTCGGCTGCCGCATCGGAACGGTCAAGTCTTTGACATCGCGCGGCCTGGCCGCGCTTCGCGAGCACGTGACGAGGTGACCGACATGAACGAGACCGACATCAGCCGGGCGATGAAAGAAAGCGCCGCCGGCATCGCGACCGACACGACGATGCCGGCCGCTACGCTCCGCCGCGCGCGGCGCGGGCGCTCCCGCACCCTGGTGGCCTCGCTCGCATCGGTCGCGTTGATCGCGACCGGATCGGTTGCGGCGCTTCGCACGGGGCCGCTTCCGTCGCGTCCGCCGGTGACGACCGCGACATCGTGCCACGACATCCGCGAGATCGGCACGATCGGCCGGGATACCAGCGCGATCAGCATCGCCGCCGCGACCAAAGATGGCGCGGTCTTCACGGGCGTGTCACCCCAGTACTACACGGCCACCGTCAACGCGCGTCCGCGCGCCGGCCGGATCGACGCCGCCGGCACGATCTCATGGTTCGAGTTCGACCATCCCGAAGACGGGTTTCAGACGCGAACCGCCGAGCATTTGGTTGCCGTCTCGGACGACGAGGCCTGGTTCATCGTCGATGCCGGGGGACGGTACGTCGGCGAGTCGGCCTTGTGGCGCGTCGATGGCGCGGCCGTGACGCGGCCGGCGATCATCGGGCCGATTCGCAGCGTGGCGATGGAGCGCATCGTTGCGCGCGGCGGCCGCGTGTGGGCCGCCGGAACTGGAAGCAGCGGGCTGTTCGTCGCCCGGTGGGACGGCGAGCGCTGGACGCAACTTCCCGGCCAGATTCCCGACTTCCAAGGATTCAAGACGCTCACCGTCGACCGAGGCGGCACGCCGTATCTTCAGGTCACCGTTACCGACTGGGCGCGGATGCCGAAACCGGCGACGCCCGGCGGGGCCGTCCCTTCGATCCTTTTCACAAAAGATGCGCTGTACCGGCACGACGGGACCGGGTGGGTCGAGATCGGGATGCCGGACGGCAAGGTTTCGACCGTCGAAGGCGGGAGTGCCGGCGAACTCTGGGCCGCGGTCTACTCGCCCGGGCTGAACGTCTGGCGCTACGCGGCCGGCCGCTGGGCGAAGGCCGTCTCGGCCGACGACCAGGGCGCGGCGTCGGTTCGACTCTCATCCGACGATGAAGGGCGTCTGTTCATTGCCGAATTCATCACCGCGGCGAAGGGCGACATCGGCGAGTCGCGGCTATGGGTCGTGGCCGGCGACGAACTGACGCGCGTGCCGCTCCCAGATCGCGCGACCGCCACCATGATCACCGGACTGGCCGCAACCGACGACGGCGCGGTGTGGTTTGCCGCCGGCGCGACCGTCTACCGCGCAACGTGCGGTGGTTGATCGGCGCTACTCGGCGAACAGCGGGGTGCAGTCGATGGCCAGGCCGGGGAGGCGCT
>DASWHR010000053.1:0-8375 GCA_036398095.1 Actinomycetota bacterium | reverse complement strand
CGGCGGCCGCACCCCCGTTCGGATCGTGGTGCGTGGCGACGGCCCCAAGGGATTGCTCGACGGCGGCCAGACGCGCCGCTCGGGGATCGTCACGCCCTACGACCTGGCGGCCACGATCGCCTCGCACTTCACCGGCAGCAGTCCCCCCCAATTCCCCGGCCGGCGCCTCATGCCGGACCGGCATCCCCATCCGGCCGCGGCTGTCGAAGGGATCGCGCGACGGCTCGTTCGTGATGCGTCGTTCATGCAGTCGCTTACCGCGTGGACGGTCGGGATCGGCCTTGGCTTCGGGTGGCTCGTCGCGTGGCCGCTCGCGTTCGCAGGCAGGCAAGCCCTGTCGCGAAGGGTCACCGTCGGCGCCTCGACGGTGACGATCGGCTTTCTGATCGGGTTGTTCGTCCCGTCGGCCCGCGGCGACGTTCGCGCGTTGCCGATGCTCGCGCTGTTCATCGTCGCGGCAGCGATCCGGTGGCGGGATCCCGAGGCGACGGCGATGCGGTTCTTCGTCGTCGCTTCCGGCGGTACCGCGATCCTGGCAGTCATCGCGGCATCCGCCCCCGGCGGCGTCGCCGCCCACGCGCTCTGGGGAAACCCACTGGTTTCGTGGCGCTTCTTCGGCTTGCAGAACTTCGCTGCCGCGTTCGTCGCCGGCGGTGCGATCGTGGGCGCGACCCGGCTCGGCCTGCGGGCATTGCCGCTCGCGCTGCTGTCGCTGGCGCTGCTCGTCGTGGTCGGCTCGCCCCGGCTGGGTGCGAACTTCGTGGCCGTGCTCACCTTCGCGTTCGGTGCCGCCTTCGCCGTCGTCGCCGTGCGAAAGGCCGCCCTCAAACCCGCGCATGCGATGGCCGCGGCCGGCGTTGCCGTCGCGGCGTTCGCCCTCGCGCTTCTGGCGGACGCGGGAGGCGCGTCCTCGCACGGCGGCGCGGCCGCCCAGCAGATCGGACGCGGCGGGCTCTCCGCGCTGTGGGAAATCACCTACGACCGCCTCCGCCTCAACATCCGAGCGATCAACGCCTTCCCCGGAGGCTGGGCCTGGGCTGCGGGGTTCCTCGGTCTCTATGCGCTGATGATCCGCGACGCGTGGACCAGCCACGATTGGCCGCTCCCGCGGCGCGCTGCGATCGCCGCCGGTGCGCTGTCCGGTCTCGCGGCGCTGGCGCTGGAGGATTCGGGATTCAAGACGACGGCGGTTCTGGGCTTTCCTGCCTTGCTCCTCTGGACGCTGGCGAGAGCCGGGCGGCCGCTATTCCCCCGCAAAACCGCAGGTCAGGGGGCTCGTGCTTGACATGGCCCGCTGCTCGCGCGTTACATGGCCCGTCCCGACCACCCCAACCCTCGAAGGCTCCGATCAATGGCGAACGCACGCAATCTGGTCATCGTCGAGTCGCCCACCAAGGCGAAGACGATCGGCAAATACCTCGGTCCCGACTACGACGTGCGGGCCTCGATGGGCCATGTCCGCGACCTGCCCAAGTCCACCAAGGACGGCATCGGCGTGCGGGTCAACGGCGACGTCTCGCTCGACTACATCGTCACGACGAAAGCCAAGAAGTTCATCACCGACCTGAAGAAGGCGGTCAAGGACGCACCCACCGTGTTCCTTGCGACCGACCATGACCGCGAAGGCGAGGCGATCGCCTGGCACATCGCCGAGGCCGCCAAGATCCCGGCCGCCAAAGCTCGGCGCGTCACCTTCACCGAGATCACCCAATCCGCGATCCGCGAAGCGTTCGCCGCGCCGCGCGACGTGGACAGCAACTTGGTCAACGCCCAGCAGGCACGACGCGCCGTCGACCGGATCGTCGGCTACAAGCTCTCGCCGGTGCTGTGGCGAAAGATCGGCAGCCGCACCAGCGCCGGCCGCGTGCAGAGCGCCGCGCTGCGCCTGGTCGTGGACCGCGAGCGCGAGATTCAGGCGTTCGTCCCCGTCGAATACTGGACGATCGAAGCCGCGCTGAAGACGGAGAAGAAGGAGTCGTTCGGCGCGCGCCACCCGTACTTGGAGAAGGAGAAGTTCTCGCTGCCGAACGACGGCTCGGCGCAGACGGTCGTCGACGCGGTTCGTCCGGCGACGTGGACGGTCACGCAGGTCAAGCGGACCGAGCGCAAGCGAAACCCGGCGCCGCCGTTCATCACCTCGACCTTGCAGCAGGAAGCGGCGCGAAAGCTGGGCTTCTCGGCGAAGCGGACCATGGCCGTCGCCCAGCAGCTCTACGAGGGCGTCGAGTTGGGCGCGGAGGGCGCCGTCGGTCTGATCACCTATATGAGGACCGACTCGCCGCACATCGCCGACCAGGCGCTGGGCGAGATCCACGACGTGATCCTGGATCGTTTCGGCAAGGAGTACGCGCTCGCCAAGCCGCGCATGTTCAAGTCGAAGGCATCGCGCGCGCAGGAAGCCCACGAAGCGGTCCGTCCGACCGAAGCGGGCCGCGGCCCCGAGACGCTCACGACGCATTTGGACAAAGATCAGCTTCGTCTCTACACCCTGATTTGGCAGCGCGCGATCGCCAGCCAGATGGAGCAGGCGATCTTCGATGCCGTCAGCGTCGACATCGACGCGGCCGGCTACACCTTCCGCTCATCGGGACAGACCGTGCGCTTCGACGGCTTCATGCGCGTCTACACCGAAGGCCGCGACGACCCGACCGGCGAAGACGACGACGAGGCCCGCACGCTGCCCGACCTTCAGGAAGGCCAGGTGCTCACGCTCGAAAGCGTCGATCCGGTCCAGCATTTCACCGAGCCGCCGCCGCGCTTCACCGAAGCCTCGCTCGTCAAGGCGCTGGAAGAACTCGGCATCGGCCGGCCGTCGACCTACGCGCAGATCATGTCGACCCTGAACGACCGCAAATACGTGGTCAGCGAGCGCAAGCGGCTTACGCCCACCGATCTCGGGTTCGTCATCTGCGACTTCCTGTCCGAGGTGTATCCCAAGGTCGTCGATCTGGAGTTCACGGCCGAGATGGAAAACGAGCTCGACAAGATCGCCGAGGGCGAAGAGCCGTGGGAGCCGATGGTTCGCGTCTTTTTCGCCGAAGTCACCGACATCAGCGAGCGAGCCGCCGAAAAGGCCGAGCGTCCCAGCGAGAACACCGACATCGACTGCCCCGAATGCGGCGCCGAGACCGGCGCGAAGATGCAGAAGAAGTGGGGCCGCTACGGCTGGTTCCTGTCGTGCGAGCGCTACCCGGACTGCAAGGCGCGCCTCAAGGCCGCCAAGGGCGAGGACGGCGAGACCACCGCGGCGCCGCGCGCCGAGCCCGAGATGACCGAGATTCCCTGCCCGCTGTGCGCCAAGCCGATGCTCAAGCGCAGCGGCCGCTTCGGCGAGTTCCTGGGATGCCAGGATTACCCGAAGTGCAAGGGCGTCAAGAACCTCGAGGACCTGGACTGGCCCGACATCCAATGTCCCAAGTGCAAGCAGGGACACGTCGTGCGCAAGCGCACCAAGCGTCGCAAGACCTTCTACGGCTGCGACCGCTATCCCGAATGCGACTACGCCATGTGGGAGCCGGTGCTGCCCGCGGCCTGCCCGAACTGCAAGGGGCCGCTGGTCGCCGACGGAGAGGCGGGCGCCAAGTGCGCCGCCTGCGAGCGACAGTTCGAGCGCTCGTCGCTTAACCTGCCCGAACCGGCCACCGCCTGACCCTGTCGATATTCATGCCCGCGTGGTCGGCCTGCTAGCCTGATTTCCGGTCTTCGTAGGTCCGGGTTCTTCCCCCCGAACAAGGAGCGGCTTCATCAGCGACGCAACCATCACGCCGCCGAGCGAGCATCCCTCGACGCTGCTCGGCGTCCTGAAGAACAAACATTTCCGGCGTCTATGGGCGGCCATGGGCGTGTCCAGCCTCGGCGACTGGCTGGGACTGTTCGCCCTGACCTTGTTCGTGCAGGATCTGTCGGGCCGTCCCGAGTTTGCCGTCGGCGGCGTGTTGCTGTTCCGCGTCTTGCCGGCGCTGATGTTCGGACAGTTCTCGGGCGTGCTGGCCGACCGGTTCGACCGGCGGCGGCTGATGATCACCGCCGACGTGTCCCGCGCGCTGCTCATCGCAAGCGTCCCGTGGATCCATCAACTGTGGACCTTGTTTGCCGTCTCGGCGGTCATGGAGATGCTCTCGCTGCTGTGGACGCCGGCCAAGGACGCGACCATCCCGAACCTCGTTTCGCGTGACGAGCTTCTGACGGCCAACCAGCTTTCGCTGATCACTACCTACGCGACGTTTCCTGTGTCCGGTGCCTTGGTCGCGTTGCTCGCCGGCATCGCCGGCGTGCTTTCCGGCGCGTTCGAGGTCCTCAAGAGCAATCCCACCTACCTCGCCTTCTTCGTCGATGCCGGCACGTTCCTGTTCTCGGCCGTGATGGTCGCGACGCTGCCGGCGCACTTGATGCGCACCAAGCGTGCGCGAAGCGAGTTCAGTGCCCGGCATGCGTTCCGGGATCTGGCCGAGGGACTCCGATTCGTCAAGTCCAACCGGATCGTGCGAACGTTGGTCGTCGCCGCCTGGACCGCGTTCTCCGGCGGCGCCGCCATCGTGTCGCTCGGGCCGATCTTCGCGGCCTCGACGGGCGGGGGAAATTCGGCGCGAGCCGCCGCCGCCTGGGGTTCGCTGATCGTTTCCGTCGGCTCCGGGCTGGTCGGAGGGATGATTTTCGCCGGCGCGGCCGCGCGAAAGATTCCGCGGGAACGTCTCTTCCCGATCGGACTGATGGTGTCGGGGCTCAGCGTGGTGATAACGGCGTCGATGCGGACGGTCACTCCGGCGGTCTTTCTGGCGTTCTTCACCGGGCTCGGCGCCGGCATCGCCTGGGTCACGATCTTTACGATGCTGCAAGAGCGGGTGGACGACCGGCTTCGCGGCCGCACGTTCGCCACGCTGTATACCGGCGTGCACCTGTCGCTGTTCATCGGTCTGGCCGGCTGGCCGCTGCTCGCCGGAGCCGTCGGAGACCATCGGCTCACGATCGGAGACGCAACCGTCGATCTTTCGGGGTTCCGAATCATGATGTGGGCCGGCGGGCTGACCGTCGCCTACTCGGGTCTTCGATCGGCGCGCATCATGCGCGTCTTCCGTGACGGGCTCCGCGCGCCTCGCCTGCGCGGACTGGAGTTTCGTCCGCGGCCGGTGAGCGGGGGCGCCCGGCGCGGGTTGTTCATCGTCTTCGAAGGCGTCGAAGGGTCCGGCAAGACCACGCACATGGAGCGCTTGAAGGCGTTCCTGCAGGAGTTCGGCAAGGATGTTCTGATCACGCGCGAGCCGGGCGGCACCGCGATCGGCGAGCGGATTCGCGCTCTGCTGCTGGATCCCGGCGCGAAGGAGATGGACGCCAAAGCCGAGGCGCTGCTGTATGCGGCCGCGCGCGCGCAGCACGTCGCGCAAGTCATCCGGCCGGCTCTCGAAGAAGGCACGATCGTGCTCGGGGACCGGTTCCTTGATTCCTCGATCGCCTACCAGGGGATCGCGCGCGGACTGGGCGACGATGACATCTTCCGCTTGAACGTGTGGGCCACCGACGAGATGATCCCGGATCTGGTGATCCTTTTGAACGTGGACGCCGATGTCGGCTTGGCCCGCGCGACCGGTGCTCGGGACCGGATGGAGCAAGAGGACCTGTCGTTCCATCGCAAAGTCGGTGAGGCCTACCTTCAACTGGCGAAAGCACACCCGAGCCGCTTCGTCGTGGTGGACGCATCAGAGTCGGTCGAGTCGGTCCGCGAGCAGGTGGAGCGAGCCGTCTACAACGTTCTTCACGACGAATGAGCGACACCGGAACGAAGGCCCCGGCAATGTGGGCGCGTCTCGTCGGCCAGGACGCCGTCGTCCACGCCCTTCGGGACGCGGCCGCCGCGGGCAAAGTCGGGCACGCATTGCTGTTCGCCGGACCGGAAGGCGTCGGGCGCCGTCTTGCGGCGCTCGCGCTTGCCGCATCGCTCAACTGCCCGCAGGGAGGCTGCGGCGAGTGCGCGATCTGCGCGAAGGTGCTTCGCGGCGCTCATCCGGACGTCCATCTGATCGTGCCGGAAGGACAGTTCATTCTGATCGGCCAGATCAAAGGCGACGGCACCAACCGAGGCGTGATCGGCGAGGCCTACCGTTCGGCGATCGAGGGCAAGACGAAGGTGTTCGTGATCGAAGACGCGGAACGGATGAACCTCTCGGCTGCGAACGCGTTGCTGAAGGTGCTCGAGGAACCGCCGGCCGGCGTGGTCTTCGTCTTAATGACCGGTCGCCCCGAAGATCTTCCCGAAACGATCGTGTCGCGCTGCCGGCGACTCGACTTCAGCCTCTTGCCGGAGACGGCGATTCGCCGCGTGCTGGAGGACCATCACGGCATCGATCCGGCCAAGGCCGCCTGGGCGGCGCGGATCGGCGGCAATCTGGCGCGTGCCCTTCGGCTCGCCCACGACCCCGACGCGCCCGATCGCTACGCCTCACACCGCGCGATCCCGGCCCGTCTTTCCGACAAGGGATTGTCCGAGGCGATCCGCATCGCCGACGAGCTCCGCGCCGAAGCCGAGCACGTCACCGCGCGGCTCCGTGCGCGCCAGGCAGAGCAGGTCGCCGAAGCGGCCGAAGCCGAAGGGGAATCCCCGCGCGGCCGCGGTTCGCGCGGTTCGGCCGCGATCCGCAAGCGCATGGAGACGCGCCACAAGCGCGAGGTGCGACGCGCCGAGCTCGACGCCATCCAAGCCGCGCTCGACGACATCGGCTCGTGGTATCGCGACGCGCTGGTCCGCACGGCCGGCGGAGACCGCACGACAATGACTCCGGCCGGGATGCTGGGCGCCCTCGACCGGATCGAATGGTCGCGGCGAGCGCTCGAGCGCAACGCCGCGGCCGGGTTGGTGCTCGAGGCATTGCTCTCCGGGCTCGCGACGAGCAGGATGTAGCGGTGCACGATCGCAAGCTGATCCATCTGGATGTCGAGGACCGTCTGCGGGCTCTCGCCCAACTGCCGTTGCTCGCGAACGTCTCGCCGCGCGAGCGGCGAGAGCTGGCCGACAAGGCACACATCCTCGGCTTCGACGACGGCGAGCCGATCGTGCTCGAAGGCGAGGAAGGACTCGGCTTTTATCTGATCCTGTCGGGGTCCGTTGCCGTCCGGCAGAAGGGAGCGATCGTCAACCGGATCGAGGCCGGCGGCTTCTTCGGCGAGGTGTCGCTGATCGAAGGCGTGCCGCGAACGGCGGACGTGATCGCGGACGGTCCCACGGTGTGCCTGGGTCTGCTTCGCTCGGATTTCAAGCGCATGTTGGTGCGCGAGCCGCGCGTCGCGATGACGATTTTGGAAGAAGAAGGCCGCCGCCTGGTCGGCGGCCCCCTGGTAGAATCGCCCGCGCCGTCAGACGGGCCCGACGGCAGCTTGCCGGAGTAGCTCAGGGGCAGAGCAGCCGCCTCGTAAGCGGCAGGTCAGGAGTTCAAATCTCCTCTCCGGCTCAAAAGACAGATCGATCGGCGGGAGCACCGCGTCCGGCGGAGGCACGACCGGCAGCGCGTCTTCGATGACATCGGGAACGAGCGGGGCAACGTCCTCCGGAACCACGCTCGAAGGTTCCTCGTCGTGTGACGGATCCGCCGGCGGGGCGTCCGTCTTGTCGCGCCGGATGGGCGGGTCTTCGTGGGAGCACCAAGATTCAACCGGCCGCAAATCGGTGACGCGCTGCAGGGTGAGCCCGTCGCACGCGGCCGAGTGTTGGGATGCGCCGCGGGGATCCTCTTGCCTGCTGTGCCATTCCAACCGGATGCGGTGGCCGCGCAGCAGCACCCCGCTGCCGAGGCGTATCCATCCGAGACCGATCCAGTTTCCGTCGTCGTCCGTGTACGAATTGTGGCCGTGCCCCAGGACCGCAAACTTGGCCACGACGGGCGCTGCGGTCGCGCCTGCCCAAAGGACGTCTTCATCACGGCCCTTGCCGATCTCGATCGCGCATGCATGCTCGCCGCCGATTGAACGGTCCGGTTCGCGGATCAGGAAGCTGTTCGCCTCGAAGTGCACCGGTTCGTCGCCCAACTCTCCTTCGCGGCGCCGCGTGGTGGTCGTGATCCGGTCATCGACCCGTCGAGTGACGTCGCACTCGAATCGGTAGGGGATGCGGTCCACCCGGTGCGCGGCCCGGATGGCGCCCGCCGCCGGCTCGGGCGTGTGAATCTCTTCAGCGGCATTGTCGAGCTGCGGCCGCGGCGGCCGGTGCTGGAACGAATCCGTGCCGGCGGGCGCGGCGGGCGAGGTCAGCAGCGCGACGGTGGCCATGGTGAAGGCGAGGCGGGCTCGCATGATTCCCCCTTGCATCGGTGCGTCTTCCCCCGGATGACGCATTCGTCCCTTCGTGGGGGGAGGGGCGGGAAATCAACCGATTCGGTTCAATGAAGCAA
>DASWHR010000052.1:0-2256 GCA_036398095.1 Actinomycetota bacterium | reverse complement strand
CCGTGTTCGACGCGACCTGCCCGCTCGTGACGAAAGTGCACATGGAAGTCGGCAAGTACGCACGCGAGGGACTCGACGTGATCCTGATCGGACATGCCGGCCATCCGGAAGTCGAGGGCACGATGGGGCGCTTCGATGGGGCTTTCGGCGGCCACATTCACCTTGTGGAGACCGTCGCGGACGCCGGCATGCTCTCGGTCCGCGATCCGGCTCGACTCGCGGTCGTCACGCAAACGACGCTCTCGGTCGATGACACGGCGAAAGTCATGGCGGCGCTGCGGGGACGCTTTCCGTCGCTCGCGACGCCGCGCAAGGAAGACATCTGTTACGCGACCCAGAACCGGCAGGACGCAGTGAAGCAACTCGTCGCGCAATGCGACGTGATCGTGGTCGTGGGATCGCGGTCGAGCTCGAATTCAAACCGACTGCGCGAGATCGCGACCATGCGCGGGATACCTGGCTACCTTGTCGATGGCGCGGATGATCTGAAGCGCGAATGGTTCGAGGGAAAGCAGGCGGTCGGCGTTACGGCGGGTGCGTCGGCGCCTGAGTCGCTCGTGCAGGAGGTCGTGGAGCGACTGCTGAACTGGGGTGGCCGCGAGGCTGTCGAGATCGTAGGCCGCGAGGAGCGGGTGGTGTTCGGCTTGCCACAGGCATTGCGGCAGGCGGCCCGGTCGGAGCCGGCAGGGCGCTAGATTCGCGCTACCAGCAGCGACGCGTGCTGTCGGCACCCCCGGCGTCCATCGCTCCGCGACGTCCACTCTCGTCGATCGAAAGCATCCGGCAGAGCGGATCGGCCCGATCGCTCGTGGCCGTCGCGACGACGCTGAATTCTGCGGCACTGGCGGACGCGACGGCGAGCGCATAGTGACCCCCGGGTGTGCGCGAGGCGACGGGCAGGCCGGGCGGTTCGTCGCCGACTGCCGCATCGAGACGATCACCGTAGCGGCCGTGGGAGAGGTGGAACTTCTCCTGTTCCGCGGCGGCGGCGAGCAGTGCCTGGACCGCTTCGACCCGATGACTGCGCACGATGTGGTCGCGATAAGAAGCCGCTGCGATCATCGTCGTGATGGCGACGATGGCGAGCGCGATCACGACTTCGATCAGGGTGAAGCCGGCGGCGGGTTCAGTTTGCGCCATGAGGTCCTGACCGGATCGCCCGCGTAGCCGGTATCGAAAGTATCGCCGCCGATCACGCCGAACGGACGCGGTCGGCATCCGGGACAGGTCTCGTCCCAACGGTCCGGAAAACCGAAGCGGAGTCCGACCGGCAGGCCGGAGCCAGCGATCTCTTCGGCATCGTCTTCTTCGAATTCGACGGCCGTCGCCTGTGGCAGGCCGGTCCGCACGTCCCTGGCATACATGCGCAGCGCAGCCCGGGGCCGCCCGCAGGGCTCCGAGACTTCGTTCGGCAATGGCTGATAGGTCTGGAACCGGAGCGCATGGTCGAAGGTGACCGTCGGACCGACGACTTTTTCGCCTAGTCCGTATTCCTCGAGTCGGATGTACCAGCCGGGCGCCGCTACAGGCATGGCGCTTGCGGCTACGGTCGCATCGTAAAGCTCCGATTCGGTGAGAACTCGAGTGTCTCCGGGCGCATCGCGATCGAAGATCGTGTAAATGCGATCCACGATCGATGCGTCGCGCGGCCGCGCGAGCCAGCCGGAACCCACGCCGATTGCAATCCGGCTGTCGTTTCCATTTCGCACGACGGAAACATCGGGGGTTGCATAGAAGCGTTGCGCCCCGTTTCCGAGTCGTGCGAGCAATCGGACATCCGCGAGCTCGGCTGCTATGCGGCGGCTCGTGAAATCGAGCCGCCACAATCCGCCTGTGACATCCGCGAGGTAGGCGCGATCGACGTAGCCGTCGCCGTCGAGATCGAGTGCGCGAGGTGAGGCGGGGAGGCTGGCAAGCCCGGGAATACGGAGACTGCTCCCGTCGTCGTCGCCGCCCGACCAGAGCGGCCGCCCCGTGATCGCGTCGACAACAAGGAGCGAGTTGCCGCCGCCGACGCCCGTCGCCTGGGGCAAATCGAATCGGCGATCGTAGCCGCCGGAGAGCAGTACGACCCAATCGCCGGGGCTCTGCCCGGAGCCCTCGACGGAGAGTCGCGTCACGACCGGTTCGGCCCGGTTCTCGACTTCGCGTGCCGGCATTTCGATCGACCAGAGCAATTTCGGATCGTCGGCCGATGAGATGTCGAGCGAGTAGTACCGGTTGCCGCCGCGTCCAAGGCCGAACAGGAGCCATAGG
>DASWHR010000051.1:0-17121 GCA_036398095.1 Actinomycetota bacterium | reverse complement strand
GACCGCGTCCGGCGTCTCGATCGGCGATCAGATCTCGATCGGCCGGATTACCACGACCGCCGTCACGCGAGCGCACGGCCGGACCGGCACGACGCTCGCGACGTTCGAGCGCGACTATGCCGACGTGCGCGCGCCGGGCTTTCGCTGCGGCGAATGCGATCCGGCCGCCGTCGCCGAGGCGATCAATCGAACGTTGGGCGCCCAGATGCGCGCACGTGTCCCGGGGCCGTACCGGCTTGCGAGTCCGCGCGGCTATCAAGGAATCGTCGCGAAGGAACCCGGCCTGATCGCATCCGACAAGGCCGTCAACGACGACGACACGATCACGGTCAACGGATTGGATCTGATCGTCTACAACGATTCGAATCCGGCGAACCGAGGCGGGAGCGCCGGCCGCAGCCGCGTGATCGTCTCGCTCGCCGGTGTCGAGTCCGAGTCGCGCTACGGCATCTTCCTGTTGCCCGAGGCCGAAGACTTCCTCGACGAGGGCGACGACTTCGATGACACGGCCGGCGGCGACACCGACGTGCGCGGCGAGCGGTTCGAGCAGCCGCAGCCGGAGGGGGGCGTCGCGCCGCCGGTATCCGTGCCGAGCGCCGGCGGCCCGGGCGAGGCAATCGTCCGTTCGTTCGCGTTCATCCGAAGCAGGCCGGGCGAGTTCGGGATGCTGTTCGTGCTTTGGAGCCTGCTGGCCGCTCCCGTGTACCTTGCGATCCGTCGCCGGACCATGCTCGACGCGATCGGGGACGGGCGATGAGCAGACCATCGGGTGGGTCGGGCGCGTGGGCGGCGGCCGGCATCGTGATCGCGATCAGCCTGCTGTCGGCCTTCACCGCGCAACTGCCGAGGGTCGAGCGGATCGTCAGTGCCGGATCGCCGGGCGACATCGATCCCGGCGTCCCCGGCGACGCGAGCGGCGCTGCGACGGTGGATCCAACGGGGGGACCGGTTCCGGTCCAGACCGGCAGCGGTCCCGTCCGAACCGTCGGCGGCAAGACGTTCGATTGTTCGAAAGGACAGAACGCGGGCGCGACGGAGATCGGTGTGACCGCGAAGGAGATTCGCTTCGCGGCGACGGTCGTCAAGACCGGCATCGCAAAAGACTTTCTGGCCGACGCGCAGTTCGGCATGGAAGCCGTCCGGCAGAAGGTCAACCGCGCCGGCGGCGTGTGCGGCCGCACGATCCGCATCGACTATCAAGACGACGGCTGGGAGCCGGCGCGCGGCCAACGCCTCATCGAAGGCTGGATCCAGTCGAAGAAATACTTCGGGCTGGCCGTCAACCCGTCCAGCGAGGGCGTGCGCGGCGCGATCGACTCGCATGTGATCCGTGACGCGAAGTTTCCGGTGATCGGCTCCGACGGACAGTTGATCGACCAGTATCAGGATCCGTGGGTCTGGCCGGTCGCGACCTCGACCGCTTCGGTCATGCACATCATGGCGCGACACGCCTATCAGCAGGGCGCGCGCACGTTCGGGATCGTGTGGGATCAGAACTACCGGTTCGGGGTCGAAGGACACAAGGCGTTCCTGGGAACGATCTCGCGACTCAAAGGCGCGGTCAAAGCCGACGTCGGCGTGCAAGGCGGCCAGCAGTCGTACTCGAACCAGGTCAACGACTTCATCGGCAAGTGTGGTGGCGTGGACTTCAGCGACTGCGATTTCGTCGCGATGCTTCTGGAGCCGGCGACCGCGACCCGCTGGGTCGGCGACGGTGGTTTGGGCAACGGCAATCAGCGGCCGCGGATCGGGATCGGCGCGCCGCAGCCGCTGTTCGTCGACGCGTTCGCGCGGGACTGCAACAAGTACTGCGACGGGATGCTGGTGTGGACCTCGTTCAAGCCGCCGCTCGATCCGTTCGACAAAGAGCCGGCCGTCGCGACGTACCTGGCCGACTTGCGGCGCATCAACTCGAAAGCAGACGCGAACAACCCGCACGTGCAGGGCGCCTACATCGGGATGGAGCTGTTGGTCGAGGCGCTCGAGGCGCTTGGGCCCGCGCCGACACGGCTTGGCATCAAGGCGGTGCTCGACTCGATGACGTTCGAGTCGGGCTTGGCGCCGCCGATGCGGTTCGGCCGTACCCGCCCGCAGTTCCCGAACGTCAAGGCGCAAGCGTTCTTTTCGCTCGCGCAGACCGGCTCGTTCCAGGGTTGGCGCTACGCGAACACCGAATTCATCACCGACGCCGACGCCGGCAAGGACGCCGACTGACGTGAACGACTTCGTCGTCAACATCATCTTGACGATGCCGCTCGTCGGGGCTTACACCATGTTCGCGCTGGGGATCGTGTTCATCTATCGCGGCTCGAAGGTGCTGAATCTGGCGCACGGCGCGATGGCGATGTTCCCCGCCTACATCGCCTACTCGGTCGCGCAGCGCTCAGGCGTGTTTGTCGCGCTGGCCGTTGCGCTGGTCGCGGGCGCGTTGATCGGTTTGGGCGTCGAGCGGATCGTCGTAAGGCGGCTTCGCCGCAGCGGTCCGACCGCGCAGACCGTCGGCACGGTCGCGGTGCTGGGGCTGCTGATCGCGATCGCGGCGCGTCTGTGGGGAACGACGCCGCTGGCGGCGCCTCAAATCTTCCCGAAGCGGATCTATCAGGTCGGCAACGCGACGTTGCAGCTTGGGTCGATCGGCCTGCTTGCGGTCGCGTTGCTTGCCGCCGGCGCGTTCATCGCGTTGTTCAAGTACACCGATCTGGGGTTGGCGCTCCGCGCCAGCGCAAACAATCCTCGCGCCGCCGGTCTGGTCGGCATCGACCCGGAACGCACCACCGCGGTCGCATGGGCCTTCGCCGGAGTGCTGGCCGCGCTCGGCGGCGTGCTGCTGGCCGCGACCACGAACCTTCATCCCTACACGCTCTCGCTCGAAGTGCTGCCGGCGTTCGTCGCGGCGCTGCTCGGCGGGCTCGACAACGTCAAGGGCGCCGTGATCGGATCGATCTTCGTCGGGATGGTGATCGGCATCGTGCCGACGCTGCCGGCCGTCGGCTCGACCGTCGGGATCCAGCAGGCCGTCCTCGGACTGGTCGCGGTGATCGTCATGGGCGTCCGCGGACAACGATTCTCGGCGTCGGACGTGCGGAGCGGCCTGTGAGGCTCGGCGACGCCGATCGGCGCGTCTACGCGCTGCTGCTCAAGGTCGCCGGCGTCGTCGCGTTGATCCTTGCGCCGTGGCTGCCGCCACTGTCGACGCAGCCGTCGCTGGTGCAGGCCGCCAACCTTGCCGGCGAGTATGCGCTGATCGCGATGAGCTTGGTGATCCTGACCGGCTGGGTCGGGCAGATCTCGCTCGGCCAGGGGGCCTTCGTCGGCATCGGCGCGTTCGCGACCGGATTGCTGGCCCGCGAGGCCGGCATCCCATTCCCGCTCAACCTGCCGATCGTCGTTGCCGTCACCGCCGGCGTCGCAACGCTGCTGGGATTGGTGGCGCTGCGCGTGCGCGGATTGTACCTGGCGGTCGCGACGCTGATTTTCGCCTACGTGGCCGATAAGTTCTTGTTCACGTCGGCGTGGCTCGTCGGCGAAGGCGGCTCGTCCACGATCCCGAACCGCACCATCGGACGGCCGGGCACGGTCACGTTCTTCGACTTCCGGTCCAAGGAGGTCTTCTATCTGGTCGTGCTCGCCGCCGTTGCCGGCGCCTGGTACGCCGCGATGAACCTGCGCGAGTCCAAGACCGGCCGCGCGTTCTTCGCGGTGCGCGGATCCGAGACGGCGGCCGTCTCGCTCGGCATCGACGTCACGCGCTACAAGCTGCTCGCGTTCGCGCTCTCGGGTGCGCTCGCGGGGATCGCCGGCACGCTGATGATGACGGACTTGAAGACCGCGACCCCGACCGAGTTCGACTTCACCAAGTCGCTGTTCTATCTGGGGATCGCGGTGACCGGCGGGATCGGATCGCTCGGCGGCGCCGTGGCCGCCGGAGGCGCGTTCGCGTTCCTCAACGCCATCGGACAGCTCTGGGACACCCCGGTGACCCGCGCGCTCGCCGACAACCTCGACATCGTCTCCGTCGGACTTCTTCTGGTCGTGTTGCTCGTCTATCCGGGCGGGCTCGGCGCCGCAGGGTCTTCGGCCACGGCCGGCGCCCGCGAACGCGCCCGGCGGATTCGGCGTCGGCGCCCCGCGTCGGCGACGCCGTCCGAAATGTCGTCCGATGCGGCGCCCGGCGCGCCGGCACCGCGACGCCGGCGCGGCATCCAGCGACGCGCGCTCGACTTTTCGCATCTGGAATCCGATCCGCGCGACGACGAGTTGCCGGTGATCGGATCGGCCGCCGCGCAACCGGCCCACCGCGACTGGCGCACCGCGGAGCCGGCGCCGTTCGACCTGCCCGCCGACCGTTCGCAGCGCGCGCCGATCTTGGAGGCGCGCAACATCGTGGTGCGCTTCGGCGGCCTGACCGCCGCGGACGACGTCACCGTCGAGGTTCGCACCGGCGAGATCGTCGGGCTGATCGGACCCAACGGGGCCGGCAAGACGACGACGTTCAATGCGATCGCCGGCCTGAACGAGCCGGCGAGCGGCACCGTCCGGCTCTACGGCGAGGATGCCACCGCGATGCCGGTGCATCTGCGCGCGCAGATGGGCGTCGGCCGCACCTTCCAGCTCATCCAACTCTTCCCGCAGTTGTCGGTGTTCGAGAATCTTCTGGTCGCCACGCATCTACACAACGAGACCGGCGTGCTGCGACACCTGACACTCACCGACGCAGCCATCGAGGCCGAGCGCGATGCGCGCCGCTCGGTCCGGCAGATCATCGCGATGCTGGGCCTGGAAGACGTCGCCGACCGGCGCGTCGCCGGCCTGCCGTTCGGCGTGCTGCGACACGTCGAGCTCGCCCGCGCGCTGGTGACGCGTGCGCCGCTGCTGATGCTGGACGAGCCCGCCAGCGGCCTGGACAACACCGAAACCGACGAGTTCGCCCGATTGCTGAAGTTCATCCGCGCCGAGCTGGGCGTGAGCATCCTGCTGATCGAACACGATGTGCGTATGGTGACCAGTGTGTGCGACTACATCTACGTGATCAACCGGGGCATGCCGCTCGCCGACGGCACCGCGAGCGAGATCCAGCGTCATCCCGACGTTGTCGCCGCCTATCTGGGCGAGGCGGTGCACGCGTGAAGCGTGTCGCCGCGCTGCTGCTTGCACTCGCCGCATGCGGCGGTGCCGGCGGTGATGGTGCGGACGGCGCGGCCGGCTCGCCCGCGGCGGCCGGCTCGTCCTCCCCGTCGCCCACGACCGTCGCGCGTCCAGGCGAAAGCGCGCCGCCGGGAGTCGCCTCGGGCGGCGGCATCACGCCGAGCGCGCAGGCGAGCGCCTCGACGGTAACGGCCACGCTGGCCGAGCCGTGCGTGGCGCGCGGCGAGATGCAGACGATGCTCGTCGCCGGACTCAAAGCCGGCGAGGCGGCGGGCTACAGCACGCAGTATTCGGACGGGTCGAACGAGCTCACCAACAAGGAGTACACGAGCGGGTTCGGATCGGGCGTGGCCGGGCAGGACGGTCGCCACACCGCGGTCTGGGTCGTTCCGACCGCCGCGCCGCCCGGCCGTGCCGAGGTGCTCGTCATCTGGGCGTCCGGCAAGGCCCCGATTCGCGTCTCGTTTGCGATCCCGGCGGAAGGACAGGTGTGCTAGGCGATGCTCGAGATCCGCGGCATCGACGTGTTCTACGGCCAGATCCAAGGGCTGCGCGGCGTATCGATGACCGTCGGGAAAGGCGAGCGGGTCGCGATGGTCGGCGCGAACGGCGCCGGAAAGACCACGACGCTGCGCGCGATCAGCGGCATGCTCGCGCCCACCGTCGGAGAGATCCTGTTCGAAGGACGGCCGATTCACGGACTCAAGCCGAACCAGGTCGTCGCGCGCGGCATCGCGCACCTGCCCGAAGGACGTGAGCTGTTCACCGAACTGTCGGTCGAGGACAACCTGAAGGCCGGGTATTGGACGCAGCGCAAGAGTGGCTCCTTCGCCGCGCAACGAGACGGCGTCATGGATCACTTCCCGATCTTGCGGGAACGCGCGACGCAGCCGGCCGGGACGCTGAGCGGAGGCGAGCAGCAGATGCTCGGCGTTGCGCGGGCCTTGATGTCGAACCCGCGTCTGCTGATCGTCGACGAGCTGTCGCTGGGGCTGGCGCCGCTGATCGTGTCTCAGCTCTTCGAGATCCTGCGCGAGGTCAACGAACGCGGCTGCGCCGTCTTGATCGTCGATCAGTTCGTGCACATGGCCCTCGCCAACACCGATCGCGCGTACGTGCTCGCCAAGGGGGAGGTCGCCTTGGAAGGCGCCAGCGCCGACCTCGCCGCCGATCCCAAACTCATCGCCTCCTACCTCGGCGACGATCAAGCGCCGCCGGCGAAGCCGCAGCGCCGTCGCCGGCGCACGTGAGATACGGACAGTGAGGGCAAGGATGGCTTGCGCGAAGGGCTTGACGCCCGACGGCCGATGTGGCTAGATGTAGCCATGAAGCAGGTCCGAATCGCCGAGCTCAAAGACCGCTTGTCCGAGCATCTCCGCGCCGTCGAACGCGGAGACGAGGTCGAGGTCACCGATCGCGGCCGCCCCATCGCTCGCATCGTGCCCGTGTCGCGGCGAGTCCGAATCCTGCGAGCCACGCGGCCGTTCACCACGATCAGACGCCGCCGCTACCGTTCGGCCCGGTGGCCGGTCTCCTCCTTGGACCTGCTGCGCGAGGAGCGTCGCGACCGCTGAACGTCTACGTCGACACTTCGGTCCTCCTCCGGATCGTGCTTGCCGAGCCGGGCCGGCTTCGAATCTGGAACCGGATCACCCATCCCGTCTCGAGCGAGTTGATCCGCGTGGAAGCCCTCCGGACCGTGGACCGGGCGCGAATCCAGTTGCAGCTCGAGGCCGAGGATGTCGCAGAGCAACGCGCCTCCGTGCTCGAGGCCCTGGAGGCGTTTGACATCGCGCGGATCGGCGAGCCGGTTCTCGAACGCGCGACCGAACCGTTCCCGACGACGCTGGGAACGCTCGACGCCATCCATCTCTCCACCGCGCTGCTGCTTCGTGAGGATATCCCGGACCTCGAGCTTGCCACCCACGACGCGGACCTCGCCACGGCTGCGCGGGCCGTCGGCTTCCGCGTCCACGGGGCACCTTCCCGCACCCGAGCCCGCGGCACTGCCCGTCCGCGATCTGGTGAGAGGCGCCGTTGAAGAAGAAATCGCGCAACCGGCTGATTGCGATCGCCGCAGGGGTCGCCGTCGTTGCCGCGGCCGTCTGGGGCGTGCTTGTCTTGCGACGAAACGCCGGCCGCACTGCAGACCGCGCCGCCGTCGCCGCCTATGCCGACACGGTCAAGGAGCTGTCCTTCGAAGGAGGCCGGCTGCTTCAAACCGAGATCAAGCCGCGCGTCACCGACCTGCGCGAAGGAGACGTGACGCCCGAGCAGTTCGGCCGTGAGGCCGACAACTGGATCGGCCTCTATCAGGACATCCGATTAAGGTTCGCCGATGCCACCCACCCAAAGCGACTCGATGAAGCCGCGCGTCTCTACGACGAGGCGTTCGCGACCTACCTCGAAGCCTTCGAAGCCTTCCTCGACGCATCGCGCCTCGCCACGCAAGCAGAGCGAAATGACGCCATCACCGACGCCGTGCCGATCGCGGAACGCGCCGACAAGATCTTCGATCGCGCGCGCGACGAACTCGAAGGTCAGATGCGTATCGTCGGGCTGGATCCGCCGAGCGACCTGTAGGGCCGCCGGCGGGCCGGGCGGCGGTGCCGGCCCGCCGGCGTTTCCGCCAGGGTGCGGCGCGGCGGTGCGGCCGCCGCGCCCGACTCGGTCAAAGCGCTCGCCGCGCGCGTCCGGTCAGCCAGGCCCGAACCCGCGGCAGGCGAAACTCCTGCCTCGTCACCGGATCGACCCGGGGACACCCGACCTCTTGCAGGCCGCGGAAGCCGCGGGCATCGACAGGGCCGCTCGGCGTTCTCTCAGGCGGGCTGCAGCGGAGCAATCGTCACGGTTCCGATCGAGCCCGCGAGCGACAGCTCGAGCGGCTCGTCGGGCCATTGCGGCCTGGGTTCTCCCAGGAACCGCTGGCCATTGAGGTTCGCCGTCACCGTCACCGAGATTTCGTAGGCGCCTCCTTCGAGCACCTGACCATGTGGGGCCTCGATCAAGTAGCGCATCGTTCGAGTGCCCACCCAGGCCTCCTCGCGAGTCGAATCGATCACGACGAACTGACTGGTCACACCGTGCCCGGACGGGAGCCGGTAGGTCACGCTGATCGTCGCAAGCGCGTCGGGCCACAATCGAGCCACCGTCGATCCGGGCGCGTGGAAGGTCGCGCGGGAAACCGTAATCGGGACCTCGAGGACGGCGAACGGTGTGCCGCCGGCAAACGTGCGCGTGTCGCGCCACTCGATCATCGATTCGCCCTGCGGGAACCCGACCGAGTTGTCCACCCGGAGATCGGTAGCGAACGTGCGCGCCGCGGCGTTGCAGTCCGCAGTTGCGTCGCCCTCGACTGACAGGCCGATCACCGAGATGTACGCGTTCTTCTCGCAGGTGGGGCTCGGTGGTGGCGGCGGCTGGATGGAAATCGACAGAACGGTTCCGGAAACCTCGATTTCGGACCTGCCGGGCGTGTAGATCCCGTTCGCTGCCCCCGAAATCGCCATCTGGAGGACGACCGGACTAGTATAAGGATCCGAGCTGAGCCTGCGAATCGGAAGAACGTGGGTCACCGTCTCGTCCGTTCGGCTGTCCTCTCCCTGCCGCGTGCCGGCGATCCGGAAGTACTTCTGGCCGGCGGTCGAGTCGCACAAGGAGCACGCCGGCAGCAACAGCTCGATGCTCGCCGACGCCGCTTGCCCGCCCTCGATGACATCGCCGACCGCGGTCGTCTCGGCGTAGGCGCGCGCCCGCTCGTAGTGGACGGTCACGTGGACGTCGAAGGCAGCCAGACCGGTCGGGTCGATCTCACTGTAGAAGTCCGCCGCAAAGCTGGCACCACCAAAGCTCGGGCCGAGCCCGCCGCCCGGGGTCACCCATTCGGCCGACAGGTCGAACCGGCCCGTCGGCGCGTCGCACGTCGCCTCGGCCGACGAGATCGTTGGGATGTCGGACAGGTCGCTCGTTCTGGTGAAGCATTCGTCGGTGACCGGTTCGGCGTGCGCGGTAATCGCGGTCCCCGGCAGCATGGCAGCGATGGCGAGCAGCAGGTACAGACGGGTCTTCATCGGGTCCCCCTTGTTGTTCGATGCGGTTCTGTGAGAGCAGACCCGGAGGAAGTCCCGTCCTTGCAGAATCGGGCGAAACTGCCTACAGCCCCAGGATCTGGTACCAGTACTTCTGGTCCTTGCCGGGGGTCTGGTCCACGTGGATGTACTTCGTCTGCTGGTACTCGCGCAGACCCCACGCGCCCAACTCGCGGCCGACACCGCTTTGCTTGTATCCGCCGAACGGCGCGTAGGCGCTCAGCAGGTGATAGTCGTTGATCCAGACCGTTCCGGTGCGGATGCGCTTGGCGACGTTGATCGCGCGCGGCACGTCGCGTGACCAGACCGCCCCGCCCAATCCGTAGATCGAGTCGTTGGCCATCTTGATCGCGTCCTCGACCGAGTCGTACTTGATGACCGACAAGACCGGACCGAAGATCTCTTCTTGCGCGATCCGCATCGAGTTCTCGACACCGGTGAAGATCGTCGGCTTGTAGTAGTAGCCGCCCTCATGGCCGGGCACGTCCACGCGCGACCCTCCGGTCGCGAGCTTCGCGCCTTCCTCCAGCCCGATCTGCACGTAGCGCTCGACCGTCTCGTATTGCGTGCGATGCACCAGCGGACCCATGTCGGTCTCGAAGTCCATCGCGCTGCCGACCTTGAGCGACTCGGCGGCGTCCACCAGACGCGACACGACCTCGTCGTGGATCGAGGCCGGCACCATCAGCCGCGTCCCCGAATGGCAGATCTGACCCGAATGCAGGAAGGTGCCGAACAGCGAACCCGGAACGGCGGTGTCGAGATCCGCGTCGTCCAGGATGATGTTCGCGCTCTTGCCGCCCAGTTCGAGCGTCACCTTCTTCACGGTGCTGGACGCGAGCTGCATGATGCGGCGCCCGACCTCGGTCGAGCCGGTGAACGCAACCTTGTCGATCATCGGGTTCGACGCGAGCTCCTCGCCGGCCGCACCGCCGGCGCCCGGCACGATGTTGAGCACGCCGGGCGGCAGGATGTCGGCTTCCGCGATCAGCTTCGCGAACTCGACCGTCGAACACGGCGTGTAGGTCGCCGGCTTGACCACGACGCAGTTGCCCGTCGCCAGCGCCGGTGCGACCTTCCACATCATCAAGATGAACGGAAAGTTCCACGGCGTGATCGCGGCCGTGACGCCGTAGGGCTCGCGGCGCACCAGGCCCATCGCGAAGGCCGGCATCTCGTTGAACGGAACCGATTCCCACTCGCCGAGCTTGTTGGCCAGGTCGGCGAGCGCGCGCAGATGCTCGACGCCGATCGCGATCGAGAACAGGTTCGCCATGCGCAGCGTGTGACCGGCGTCCATCGCTTCGATGTTCGACAGGTCGCCCAAGTTGTCGACGAGGATCTTCCACAGCTTCAGGAGCCGCTCGGATCGTTCGGCCTGCGGCATCTCGGACCACACGCCCGAATCGAACGCGGTTCGCGCCGATTCGATGCCGCGCCGCATGTCTTCCTTGCCGCCCTTGGCCACGGTCGCGAACAGCGTTCCGTCCGACGGGTTGTGGGTCTCGAACGTCGCGCCGTCCGCGGCGTCGGTGAACTCGCCGTTGATGTAGAGCTGATAGCTGCGTGCGTCGCTCATCCGTGCTCCCTCCCGTCGCCGCGAGTCGCCCGCGGCCCCCGATCGATGCTTCGGAAATCCTACCCCGCGCCCCTTCGTTCGCGGTAGCCCGCTTCGCTGTCGCTTGCGGAACCGACCGCCTGCCCGCTTAATAGGGGCGTGAATCGGGTTCGGGCTTCGGTGGGGGTGGTGCTGGCGATGCTGCCGGTCGCGGCGGTTGCGTTGGTGCCCGCCGGACTTCAGGCGGCGGAGCGCGGCGTCTCGCTCGTTAACATACAGTTCGAGCCGAAGGACAAGTTCGTCGTCGCCGGCGACACCGTGGTCTGGACCCATAACGACGGATCGACGCCTCATACGGTGACCCGTACCTCCTCACCCGAGCGGTTCGATTCCAGCCCGGATTGCCCGGCGGTCATCGGCGACGACTGCCTGGATTCGAGCAACCGGACGTACAGTCGCCGATTCGACCGGCCCGGCACCTACTCGTATTTCTGCAAGGTGCACGACGGCATGACCGGCACGATTCACGTCGCACCCGTCGAGACGGCGACGCCCACGCCAAGCGCGACGCGGACTTCCGCGTCGCCGTCTCCGAGCGAATCCGGTTCGCCGTCGCCCGGCGGATCACCCACCGGATCGCCGGGTGGATCGCCGGGTGGATCACCCGGCGGATCTCCATCACCGGATCTTTCGCCGTCGTCGGTCGCGTCGCCGACGCCGCTCCCGTCTTCGGAGGGCGGCGGGACCGCGGGCAAGGCGGCGCTCGCCGTGATGGCGCTCGGCGCGCTGGGCGGCGCCGGGTTCGTGATCTACCGCCGCTTCCTCGCGTAGCCGGAACGTGCGTGGGCGCGACCGCGCCCCTATGATTCGGCACCGTCATGAAGTGGCTCACCCGCTCGATCGTGCCGTCCATGGCGGCTTTTGCCGCGCTGATCGCCTTTCTGCCACGCACCGGCCCCGCCGTCGGGTTGGTTGTGAGCGACCTCGCGTTCACGCCGCAGCAGCTCGTCGTCGACCAGGGCGAAGCGATCACCATTCGCAACGACGGTGATCAAACTCATTCGTTCACCTGTCCGCGCTGCGGACTCCCCGGCATCAACATCCAGCCGGGTCAGGCCAAGGTCGCGACCTTTCCGCGTGCGGGGGCCTTCGAGTTCTGGTGCATCTACCACCGGGAGGCCGGCATGGAAGGCCGTGTCACCGTCGTAGGCGACGCGGCTGTCCCGGCGACTTCGGAGCCGGAGCCGGCCTCCGAGCAGAGCGGCTCCCCGTAGTGGCGTAGTGGCCGCAGCGCTACTCGCCGGACGGTGGCAGTGGGCTGGGCGACGGCGAGGGAGCGGGAGCGCGCGTCGGAGACGGCATCGGCGTCGGCGTCTGTGTCGGGGAGGCGGTGGCCGTTGCCGTCGGGGACGGGCTTTCGGTCGCGGGGGCCGGAGTCGGTGTCAGGGTCGGAGTCGGGTCGAACGTGGGCGGACCTGTCGGCGTCGGGACCGCGCTGGGCGGCTTCCCTTTCTCCTCGACCCGGGGCAAGGCCACGACGGCGGTCGTGAGCGCGACTGCGATGAGTGCGGCAAGCAAGCCGACGACCCGGCGGTCGTACGGCCCTGCTTTCGGACCGGGGCGGTCCGGATTCATGTGGTTTCCTTCATAGCGGGGAAGTCGGAGCCGGCCAATCCTACGGCAGCCGCCGGCCCATTCGGTGAAGCCGGGAACTCCGGCGTCCCGAACCGGGCGGATATCTAATTATCCCGATTGTTCGCGAGCGTATCGCGAGGCCGAGGGATGTGTCACACCCCCGTTGTAAGGTGCCTTCGAAGGGACGATTTCGAGTCTGTGGAGGTGTGCTACCCTGAGTCGCTCGCCGGCCGGAGTACCGGTGAGTGGAGTCTCACCCCTGCCCGAACCGAATCCGTTCAAAAGGGACGAATTCGGAGGGCCGCCTAGACCAGAGGAGGTGAGGATGGCGGACCGGCGCCGTTACGAACTCATGCTTATCGTGGATCCTCGTCTCGAGGAATCCGCAATCCAGACCACCGTGGACCGTTACCTCGGCGTCGTCAAAGATCGAGGCGGCGAGGTTGCCAAGGTGGATCACTGGGGCCGCAAGCGGTTCGCGTTCGAGATCAACCATCTCGACGAGGGCTACTACGTGGTCGCGGACCTCGACACGGATCCCGCCACCGTCGCCGAGCTCGACCGTCAGATGCGTCTGGCCGACGAGCTCGTGCGCCACAAGATCGTTCGTCCCGGAAAGGACTAGCGCACGGCACACGTCCTTCCCCGGGAGGTGGAGACAATGGCCAACGGAAATACGGTCACGATGGTCGGAAACCTGACCGACGATCCCGAACTGCGGTACACGCCGCAGGGCGCGGCCGTCGCGAACTTCCGCATCGCCGTGAACCATCGGTTCAAGGACGCCGCAGGAAACTGGCAGGACGGCGAGACGAGCTACTTCCGCATCAACTGCTGGCGGCAGCTCGCCGAGAACATCGCCGAGTCGCTCACGCGTGGATCGCGAGTGATCGTCACCGGCCGGCTCAAGATGCGCCAGTGGGAGTCGCAGGAGGGCGAGAAGCGCTCCGTCGTCGAGATCGAGGCGGACGAGATCGGACCGTCGCTGCGGTTCGCGACCGCCAAGGTCGAAAAGACCACCAAGAGCGGCGGCGGGGGCGGCGGAGGCGGCGGCGACTGGGAGTCGTCCGGCGCGCCGGTGGACGAGGAAGTGCCGATCTAGGGATCGGCCCGCAGAAGGGTCGGGCCGCGCGCCTGCTCCGGGCGCGCGGACGCGACCGCCCACCTGATCGCACCTGATCAGGGGCGAGTCGCGCCGCCGAGCCCGACCCGGTCGTAGAGACGGAGGAACCGAACGTGCCACGAGACAGAGATAGAGACCGCAAGGGCGGCCGCACCCGTCGCGACGCGGAAGGAAAAGGCGGCTTCGGTCGCAGGCAGAAGCGCAAGGTCTGTCAGTTCTGCCGCGACAAGAGCGACTGGGTCGACTACAAGGACGTCCAGTTGCTTCGCAAGTTCGTCTCGGACCGCGGCAAGATTCGCGCCCGCCGCGTCACCGGAACGTGCTCGCAGCACCAAAGCGATGTCGCGACCGCCGTGAAGAACGCCCGCGAGATGGGCCTCGTCCCCTACGCGGTTCGATGAAGGTCATCCTGACGCAAGAGGTGCGCGCGCTCGGCGCACCCGGCGACGTGATCGACGTCGCCGACGGCTACGGGCGCAATTTCCTGATTCCTCGCGGGCTGGCGCGGCTCGCGACGAAGGGATCGCTCAAGCAGGTGGAATTGATCCGCAAGACCCGCGAGGTGCGCGAGGTGCAGACCCTCGAGAAGGCTCAGGATCTGAGGAACCATCTGCAGTCGCTCAAGGTTCGGGTCAAGGCCAAATCGGGTGACGGAGGCCGGCTGTTCGGTCAGGTCACGCCGGCCGCGATCGCCGATGCGATCGTCAAGGCCGGCGGTCCGAAAGTGGACAAGCGCCGGCTGCACCTGGACGCGCCGATCAAGTCGCTCGGCATGCACGTCGTGCATCTGCGCGTCCACACCGACGTCGAAGCCGCCGTCAACGTCGAAGTGCAGCGCGGCTAGGTTTCCCGCTTCGAAGAGAGTCGCCCGCCTTCCCACCACGAAGGCGGGCATTTTCTTCGGGCGGGAATACACATCAATGTGTATGATGAAAGGATGGGACGGACGAACGTGGTTTTGGACGACGAGTTGGTCGAGCAGGTCATGAGGCTCTACGGCCTGCAATCCAAGCGTGAGGCGATCGACTTCGCGCTGCGCCGTGCCGTCGGACTCGCGCGTCAGCGAACGCTCCGCGAACTCAAGGGCGTCGGCTGGGAGGGCGATTTGAAGAAGATCCGTCGGGCGCGCTCGCCGGACCGGTGATCGTCGTCGACACCTCGGTCTGGATCGAGTTCTTTCGCGACACCGGCCATCGCGTCGCGCTCGAGTTGGACCGGCTCATCGACGAGGAAGACCTTGCGATCACCGAGGTCGTGCTCATGGAGCTGCTTGCCGGGGCGACGTCGCCGCGCGCCGAACGGCGGATGCGTGTCCGGCTCGACCGGCTGCCGATCCTGCCGCTGCTGGGCGCGGCCGACTACCAAGCGGCTGCGCGGCTGTGGCGGGCCTGCCGCGCGGGCGGCCGGACGGTCCGGTCACTGTTCGACTGCCTGATCGCCGTCCCCACCATCCGCGCCGGTGCGGCTCTGCTCCACCGCGACGCCGACTTCGACGCGATCGCCGGCCACTCGGATCTCCGAATCCATTCGTGGCGCTGACCGGGCAGCGTAAGATTTCCGCTACCAGACGGGCGGCTCGTGCGTCTAGAGAATTGATGGGTATCACCGAGGCGGACGAAGAGGCTGTCCCTTTTGCGGCCGACCGGGTCGAAGCGCTGTATTTGGCGCATTCGGCTTCGGCGTTGCGATTCGCGTATCTGTTGACCGGGTCGCGCGAAGACGCTGAAGACGTCGTTCAGGAGGCTTTTCTCCGCGTGTTTTCCCGGTTCGGCAGTCTGCGACATGAAGATGCGTTTGGCTCCTACCTGCGGCGGACGGTCATGAATCTTGTTCAATCGGCTCGTCGACGTCGCCGAGCCGCGCGTTCGCGGCCGCGGGAGTCGGAACTGGTCGCCCCGGATCCGTCGCCGGATGTGGCCGCCCGCAATGTCGTGCTGACCGCGCTGGCCCGGCTGCCGCTCCGGCAGCGAACCGCGATCGTCCTTCGCTACTACGAAGACATGACCGAGCCGCAGGCCGCGGACGTCCTGCGATGCAGTGTCGCTGCCGTCAAGTCGCTCGTCGCGCGCGCAGCCGACTCGCTGCGCAAAGACCTTGGAGGGATCCGCGATGGACACTGACATTCGAGCCATCCTGGCTGAAGCCGCGCTGGGTGCGCCGGCGCCTGCGCCGATGACCGATGGGATGAGAAGCGCGGTTCGCCGCCGGCGTCGGCGCATCGCGAGTTTTGCCGGGGCGCTGATCGTTGTCGCTGGTGCCGGTTCGTTTGCGGCCGTCGACCGGCTTTGGCGTCCCGTCGATGTTGCCAACCGCGATTGCGGAGGCTCGTGGGTGGTGACCACGCCGACGATCCCAACCACATCGACGGCCCCGGTTGGCGTCACGCTGCGCGGCGGAGTGATCGCGGGCGAGTCCGGCTACTGGATCGTCGGCGACGAGTACGGCGCCGGAAAGGGGATCGCCGTGGTCGTCCAGGGGGACGGCTCCGATTGGACTCGTCGCGATATTCCGCACGTCGCCGGGAATCCCGATGGGGTCTCGATTGCCGGATCGGGAGACAACATTTGGGTGGGTGGCTATCGATCCAGCTACGATCAGTCCTCGACAAAGACGACGGTCGAGCCGGTTCTGATGCAGTGGGACGGCGCGACATGGCAGACCGTCGCGCCCCCACCGGTGCCGCCCGACGCGACGATTGGGACGCTGGCCGTTCGAGGGACGCGGATCGTCGTCGCCGGAACGTCAACGGTCGCCCGGCGGGAAGGCAGCAGCTGGATCCAAGTCAGCGAAACGCCATTTCTTGCCGATCGGATCGCGGGAGGACCATGGCGATCGTTCTCGCTGCCCGATCTGCGGGGTGACTACAGCATCCGGCAGATTGTCATCGGTCCGAGCGGACGCTTGATCCTCCAAACACGAGGCCGTGGAGGAGCCGGAATCGTCGTCCAAGAAGGCGCCGGATGGCGAATTCTCACTCCGCCCGGAAAGCCGATCGCCCATGCCGACATCGTGTCGGCACGCGACATTTGGGCTTCGCGCACGTTCGTCGTCCCCGCCGATGACCACGTCGAACTCCTTCACTTCGACGGCCGGATCTGGCGAACGTATCGCGTCCCGGCGAAGGGCACGGGGGTGGTCAATGCAATCGCCGGCGGGCCAGGCGGGGATGCATGGATCGTCGCGTCGGGTTCCGCGGGACGGGGGTTGCGAGCACCGCCGGAAGATGCTCTGTGGCACTTCGACGGGAAGCACGTCCGCGAAGAACGAATCGAGTTTCCGGGGCATGTCCGAAGCATCGCTTCGATCGAGATCGACGCCACCGGTCGGGGAATCGCCGTCGGGTTTGGAACGACGGGTCCGACGACGACGGGAAATCTTGTCTTGCTGCGCTGTTAGGCGCCGCCCACGTCGTCACCGCCCTATTTTCTGAATGTGCGGCTGAGGCAGTAGCGAAGCAGCGGGGTGGCGTGGAGAGCTTGGATGATTTGGCCTGCGTCGATCAGGGCGGGGATCTCGCGGACGGGAACTAGATGAATGCGCAGATCCTCGGTCGCTTCGTGCGCGGGCTCGGC
>DASWHR010000050.1:0-24175 GCA_036398095.1 Actinomycetota bacterium | reverse complement strand
CGAAGCGGTCACGATGGACGCCGCGCTGACCGTTTCGGACGCGACCGACGTCGCTCGCTACGCGGACGCCGCACGCACGGCGGGGCGGCCGGCGCGAATCCATCTGAAGGTCGACACCGGGATGGGCCGGCTCGGCGTGGCGCCGGACGATGCGCTCACGGTTGCCGAGCGGATCGCCGCGGAAGAGCATGTCTCGCTCGACGGCATCTCGACCCACTTCGCCGATGCCGCCGCCGCGGGCGGCGCCGCGCAACTCGAGCGTTTCCAGGCGGTTCGGGCCGCGCTCGGCAAGCATGCGGCGCGTGCGATCGTTCACGCCTCGAACAGCGCCGCGTTGATCACGCGTCCCGAGGCGCGATTCGACATGGTTCGGATCGGCACGCTTCTATACGGCCAGAATCCGCCGGGCGCCGTCGCGCCGTTCCCGCTGGAGGAAACCTTCACCTGGTATGCGCGCGTGGCTGCGGTGCGAACGCTGCCGGCCGGCGGCAGCGTCGGATACGGCACCGAATGGGCGGCCAAGAGGCCCACGCGCGTCGCGACGATCCCGGTCGGCTGGAGCGACGGCTTCACCGCCGAGCCGCACGCGCGCACCGAGAGCCTCGCCGGAGCCGCGGCCGGAGCGGCGAAGGCGATCGCGGTGGCGGCGGGCGCGCGTCCCGACCCGCGCGCCGTGTTCTTCGGCTCCCGGAAGGCGAAGGTCGTCGGCCGCGCCGGCATGCAAGCGATCACCGTGTCACTGGACGGACTTCCCGACGTGACCGTCGGGGACGTCGCCCGCATTCCGGCACGACGCCTGCTGGTCGCCGCGCACATCGAGCGAATCTACGGAACATGACCGAAGAACGCAGCGACCGCGAACTGATCACCGCCCACCTGGCCGGCGACCGCCGCGCATTCGACCGCATCGTCGAACGCTACGAGACCCGCGTCTGGGCGATCGCGATTCGCCTGTGTGCCGATCCCGACGACGCTCGCGATGCGGCCCAGGACACTTTCGTCACCGCGTTCCGTTCGATCGGCTCGTTCCGCGGCGACGCGCAACTGTCCACGTGGCTGCATCGCGTCGCCGTGAACGCGTCTCTGGACGTGCTTCGCCGCCGCGGTCGCAACAAGGCGCAGCCGGTCGAATCCGTTCCGGAGATTGCCTCCGGCGATCCCGGTCCCGACGAGCAAGCGATCCGATCGAGTCGAGCGGCAGTCGTGCACGCGGCGATCGCCCGGCTCAGCGACGAACATCGGACCGTGGTCGTGCTCCACGATCTGCAAGGACTGCAATACCCGGAAGTGGCCGAGGCGTTGGACGTACCGGTCGGAACCGTGAAAAGCCGTCTGCATCGGGCACGAACCGAGCTTGCCCGGCTGCTCGGCCACCTCAAGGACGAGGGAACCGATGGGTCCCCGTCTGCCTCTAACGTTTCGAGGAACCAGCAATGACCCCCCATTCCGAACACGAACTGCTGTCCGCCTACGCCGACGGCGAACTCGACGCGGCCGAGCGGCGCTCCGTCGATTCGCACCTGGCCGGCTGCGCCGAGGCGCGCACGATCCTGGATGCCATCCGCGGGACGCTCGCCGATATGGCGCTGCTCGACGAGCCCGCGATGGATCCGCAGGCCGGTTTCGCGATCCGATCGGCGCTGGCGCGCGAACGGAAACTGTCGTCCCGGGGCCGCCGCTACGCGTGGGTGAGCGGCGCCGCCGCGGCTGCGATCGTCGCCGTCTTCAGCATCGCGGTGCTCAACGGCGACGACGCCGGCCGTAGCATCGGCGGCGCGGCCGCCGACGCATCCCGCCCACAACTGCTGGCCGAGGGAAACCTTGACGAGTCCAGCGTCGGCGGCGTCCTTCGCGCCTACCTCTCCGAGCGTTTCGGGGCCGGGGCGTCCGCGGCCGAAGATTCGTCGGCGGCCGTGACGGCCGGGGGCTCCGGCGAGCAGGTCCAAACCTCGGCGTTGACCGTTCCAAACACGAAGGCGTACCGGGCCGGCTCCCGAGAGGACCGCACGTTCGGCGAATGCATCAGGGCCATCGAGCGGGAATCGGATTCGGTCCGGCTCGTTCGCTCCTTGGCGGGCACCTATAAGGACGAGCCCGTCTATATCCTGCTGTTCGAGGTGCCGGCCACCGACCCTGAGCGGGTCGAGATGTGGGTCACGACCCGCGACACGTGCGCGGTCCGGTACTTCACGCAGGCCGACGTTCCGCAATAGCCGAAGCCCCGGGAAAGAATTCGGCCCTCGCGCGGCGTTAGAATCGGCGTCCGAATCCACGGAAGGACCTTTTATGACGACGCCCGAGAACGTGATCATCGTCGGATCCGGCCCCGCCGGCCTGACCGCCGCGCTCTACGCGGCTCGCGCCCAACTCGATCCGCTCGTGATCGAAGGCGCCGCGCCGCTCGGCCAGTTGATGCTCACGACCGACGTCGAAAACTACCCCGGCTTCCCCGAGGGAATCCTGGGCCCGGAATTGATGGACAAGTTCCGGGCGCAGGCCGAACGGTTCGGCGCCAAATTCCTCACCAGCGACGCGACGAAGGTGGACTTCTCGAAGCGTCCCTTCACCGTCGAGGTCGGCGAAGCAGTCTACGAAGGGCGGACCGTGATCGTCTCGACCGGGGCGACGGCACGGATGCTGAACGTGCCCGGCGAACGCGAGTATCTGGGACGCGGCGTATCGACCTGCGCAACCTGCGACGGGTTCTTCTTCCGCGGCGTGCCGCTTGTCGTGGTCGGGGGCGGCGACAGCGCGATGGAAGAAGCGTTGTTCCTCACGCGCTTCGCGAGCAAGGTCACGATCATTCACCGCCGCGACGATTTCCGCGCGAGCAAGATCATGGCCGAGCGCGCCAAGGCAAACGACAAGATCGACATCATCTGGGACACCACCGTCGAGGAAGTCACCGGCGACGGGGCGAAGGTGACGACGCTCGCCATGAAGAACCTCAAGACCGGCGAAGCGAGCACGATCGAAGTCGGCGGCATGTTCGTCGCGATCGGCCACGACCCGACCACGAAGCTGTTCCAGGGGCATCTGGACCTCGACGCCAACGGCTACATCACGGTCGCCCATCCGACCACCGCGACCAGCGTCGACGGCGTGTTCGCCTGCGGCGACGTGGTGGACCACATCTACCGCCAGGCCGTCACCGCCGCCGGCACCGGATGCGCCGCCGCGATCGACGCCGAACGCTGGCTCGAAGCCAACCACTAGCGGTTCAGGGGCGCGGCGCGAGGGGTTGCTTCTCGACCGGGTAGCGGTTCGCGAGCCAGTCGTTGATTGCCAGCGAGGTGATCACGTTGACGAGCCCGGCTCCGAAGGTCACGACGGCGGCAGCGCCGCCCCCCAGCTCGTCCCTGCCCGTTCCCACCACGATCGACAGGAAGAGAATCTGGAACACGAACTGGACGATCATTCCGGTCGTGATCGAGGCGATCCAGCGCAGATAGCGGGGCACGGCCGCCATGGTAGCCGCGCATCACGCGGCCCGCGAACCGCCGTCTGGCCGGAAAGGCCGGGTTCGTGGGAGGATGAGCGGCCGAATCGAGCATGGGAGCGACCGATGAAGATCGAACGGATCGATGCGTGGATCTGCCATTTTCCGCTGGCCGCGCCGTTCTCGCCGTCGTGGGTGCCGGGTCTGGCGAACCCGAACAACTCATGCGTCGTCTACCGGCTCGTCACCGACGAAGGCCTCGAGGGCTACACCGGCTGGATCGCCTTCGCCGACGAAGGACGCGGGCCGATCAACGTGCTGCGCGCCTTCCTCATCGGGCGCGACCCGACTCGGATCGCCGAGTTCCGCCCGATCCTGGAGACGGCCGTGCGCGTGCTCGGGTTGCGCGTGTGGTTCATCGAAGCGGCGCTCTACGACTTGGCCGCGAAAGCGGCGGGGATGCCGCTGTATCGGTTCCTCGGCGGCACCCGCGACCGCGTTCCCGTCTACGCCTCGTTCGGCGAGCTGCGCGAGCCGCGGCAACGGGCCGACGACACGCTCGCCGCGATCGAGCGCGGCTTCAAAGCCGTCAAGCTGCGGCCGCGACACGACACGTTCCGCAAGGACGTCGCCGAGGTTCGTGCGGTGCGCGAAGCGGCCGGCGACGATCTAACGATCGCATGCGACGCGAATCAAGGCTGGCGCGTGGATGTGTTCCAGGCCGATTCGCCGCGGTGGGATTTCAAGCGCGCGATGGCGACCGCGAAAGCGTACGAGGACTACGGCGTCGCCTGGCTCGAAGAGCCGCTGGACCAGTTCGACTTCGAAGGCTACCGGCGTTTGCGCGACCTGACGACGACGCCGATCGCCGGCGGCGAGCTGACCGGCGACATCTGGCCGCTGCGCGAGCACATCGAGCGCCGGTCGCTCGACATCGTGCAGCCCGATGCGATGTTCACCGGCGGGATCACCGGTGCGCTCGAGATCGCGACGATGGCAAAGAACGCCGGCATCGGCTTCAACCCGCACACCTGGTCCAACGGACTCGGCTTCGTGGCGAACCTGCACGTGTTCGCCGCCACGCACGGGGCCTGGCTGGAGTATCCCTACGACCCGCCCGGCTGGACGCCCGAGGGCCGCGACGCGATGCTCACCGAGCCCCTCACGGCCGACCCGGATGGGTGGCTAACCGTGCCGCAGAAGCCCGGGTTGGGCGTCGAGCTGGACATCGAGCGGATCCAGGCCCACGGCCAGGCCCTGTAGGCAGGGTTTCGGAATAGAGGGCACCGGGGAGGCGTTGAACCGCTGACGGTAGAATCCCCAGACCGAACGCATCCACAAAGGAGAACGAACGTGGCCGGACCGACCATCACCGTGACCGACGCGGACTTCGAGGACAAAGTCCTGAAGTCTTCGACGCCCGTGCTCGTCGATTTTTGGGCCGAATGGTGCGGCCCCTGCCACATGGTCGCTCCAGTGCTCGAGGAGATCGCCGGCGAGATGCAGGGCAAGCTGACGATCGCCAAGCTGGACGTGGACAACAACCCGGACGTGTCCCGCCGGTACGGCATCCTGTCGATCCCGTCGATGGTGCTCTTCGTGGACGGCGTCGAGAAGCGCCGGGTCGTCGGCGCGCGCGGCAAACAGCAGATCCTCGGCGAGCTGTCCGAATTCGTTTCGTAGCGCCGCTCGTCCGCCGGGGCGGTCGCCGGGGCATAATTCCGGCGTGCTGTACAAAGAAGGCTCGACGGGGGACGCCGTCCGCGATATCCAGCGCCGGCTGCTCGCCTACGGCGCGACCATCGACGAGAGCGAACGCGCTCGCCGTCTCTTCGGCCCATCCACGGCTGAGGCCGTTCGCGGATTCCAGCAGCGTCGCGGCCTGATCTCCGACGGGCTGGTCGGGGAACAGACCTGGCGCGAGTTGGTCGAGGCATCGTGGCGTCTGGGCGACCGCGTGCTCTACGTCCGCTCGCCGCAGATGCGCGGCGACGACGTCCGCGAACTGCAGCAGCGCCTGTCGAAGCTGGGGTTCGATCCGGGCCGTATCGACGGACTCCTCGGTCCGCAGACCGTGCGCGCCGTCGTCGAGTTCCAGCGGAACTATGGGCTGCCGCCGGATGGGATCGTGGGGGCCGGCACGATCCGGGCGCTCGTCGGGATGCCGAGCCTGGGCGGCGACACGCCGGTGACGACGCTTCGCGAGCGCGAGCATCTGCGACGCTTGCCGCCGACGCTTGCGGGTCTGACGATCGTGATCGATCCGGGACACGGGCAGGCCGACCCCGGCCACATCGGTCCGGCGGGCACGCACGAAGCCGATATCGCCTTCCAGATCGCGCGACGCTTGGAAGCCGCGCTGGCGGCCGCCGGCGTCGCGGTGTTCCTGACGCGCGACGACGCGGCGACACCGACCGACGGTGAACGCGGTTCACTCGCGAACATGCTCAGCGCCGATCTGTACGTCGCGATCCACACCGGCGGATCGCCCGACCCGAATGCCGGCGGCGCAGCCGCCTTCTACTTCGGCAACGACGTCTGGGAATCGGACGGCGGGCGACGCTTTGCGGAGGCGATCATGGAGCGGCTCGTCTCGCTCGGCTTCGCCGACGGACGCGCGCACGCCAAGACGTGGGGCGTGCTGCGCGAGACGCGCATGCCGGCCGTTCAGGTCGAGCCCTGCTACGTGACGAACCCCGACGAGGAGCCGCGGCTCATCGACCCGGCCTCGCAGCGTCGCATCGCCGAAGCGATCGTGGCTGCCATCCGCTCGTTCGCAGTCTCGCCGCTGCCGTCCGGGGAACGCGCCTGAACCCTCGGCGACCCGGTGCGCTAGCGGACTGGGCGCGGGGCGAGGGTGGACGGGACTTTGAGGGATTCGAGGAACGACTCGAGTCTTGCTTCGAAGGACTCGGCGAGCTTGGCGAGCGCTTTGACGTCTATGCGCATGAGCGGGAAGCGCATGTGATCTCGCTTGATCTTGAAGCCGATCGCGTGACAGAACGCGGCGGGGATCATGCAGTCGTATCCGGCCCATTGCTTGTCGGCGAAGCACTCGACGGCGCGCAGGCCGTGCTCCTTGGCCATCTTGAGCACGTTCTGCACGAGCACCTTGCCGATGCCCTGGCCCTGGAATTTCTGCAGGACGTGGATCGTCGCAAGCAGCAGCGCATCGCTCGAGACCTTCGCGGGAAAGAACGCGGCGCGGGGAAAGGCGGCCGGCGGGCCGGCCAGCGCAAAGCCCGCCGGCTCATCGTCCACATAGACGACCTTTCCCGGCGCGCCCCACGTGAGCGACAACTCCGAGCACCACGCCTCCTTCTCGAACTCGGCGTCGTGCTCGACCGCGAACGCGCGGTCGGCCGGCGAGAGCTCCCAGAAGACGCAGCCGCGGCAGCGATGCGGAAGGTCGGGCATCGTGCGGACGTCGATGTCCGTGACCCGACGGCTCATTCCGGCTTGCGCTTGGAAAGCAGAGCGACGAGCGCGCCGAGCGCGAGCCCGAGCAGGAACCCGGCGAGCCCGCGCTGCCACTCGGGCTCTTTGCCGTCGTTGATGTCCGGCCGGTCGGCCATCTTCATCCTCCGAGCGCTTTGCGAATGCCCCGGGTCGCCTGCCGGATGCGGTGCTCGTTCTCGACAAGCGCGAACCGGATGTGGCCGTCGCCGGCACGGCCGAAGCCGATGCCGGGAGACACGGCGGCCTTGCCTTCTTTCAGCAGGAACTTGGCGAACTCGAGCGAGCCCTGCTCTTTGTGGCCGTCGGGGATCTCGGCCCAGACGAACATCGTCGCCTGCGGCGGCGGCACGTTCCAGCCGGCGCGCGCCAGGCCCTCGATCAGCGCGTCGCGTCGCGCGCGATACACATCGTTGAAGACCTTCGTCTCGTCGCCACATTCGTTGAGCGCGATGATCGCCGCGATCTGGATCGGCTGGAAGACGCCGTAGTCCAGATACGACTTCAGGCGCGTCAGCGCACCGACGATCTCGGGATTGCCGACCATGAACGCGATCCGCCAGCCGGCCATCGAAAACGACTTCGACATCGAAAAGATCTCGACGCCGACCTCCTTGGCGCCGGGCACCGACAAGAACGAGGGCGCCTCGTAGCCGTCGAAGCACAAGTCGGCGTAGGCGAAGTCGTGCACGACGATCAGCGAATGCTCCTTGGCGAACTCGACGAGGCGCTCGAAGAAGGCGGTGTCGACGCAGGCGGTGGTCGGGTTGTGCGGGAAGCTGGTCAGCAGCACGCGCGGACGCGGCCAGCAGCGCTCGTAGGCCTCGAGCAACCCTTCGAACAGATCCGCGCCGGCGCTCATCGGAACGGCGTGCACGTCGGCGCCGGCGAGCGCGAACGAGAACGTATGGATCGGATAGGTCGGCTCGGGGACGAGCACCGTGTCGCCCGGCTGCACCAGCGCCCACGCCAAGTGGGACAGCCCTTCTTTGGCGCCCATGACGCTCACGGCTTCGGTTTCGGGGTCGAGCACGACGCCGTAGCGCCGCTCGTACCAATCGCAGATCGCCTTTCGAAGCTTGGGAATGCCGCGCGACGTCGAGTACCGATGGTTGCGCGGGTTGTGCGCCGCTTCGGCCAGCTTTTCGACCACGACCGTCGGCGTCGGCAGATCCGGGTTGCCCATGCCCAGATCGATGATGTCTTCGCCGGCTCGACGGGCGGCCGCTTTCAGGTCGTTGACGACGCTGAACACGTACGGCGGCAGACGGTCGATGCGGCGAAACTCCATCGCGGTCCTCCTCGCTCGATCGCGCGCGCGTCAGTCGCGGGCAATCGACCGGAAGATTCGATCCAGATCGATCTCGTCGGCAAACTCGACGATGATGCGTCCACGGCCGCGCCGTGCGGCTTCGACGCGCACGCGCGTGTCCAGCATATCGGCAAGGCGGTGCTCGACTTCCAGGATTCCGGCGGAACGCGGCGGCGTCTGCTTGGGCGCCGTTGCGGCCGGCGCCGACGGCTGCGCGGCCAGGCGGCGGACTGCTTCTTCGGTCGCGCGGACGCTGAGTCCTTCGGCGGAGATGCGGCGCGCGAGCCGCTCTTGCGCCGAATGATCGGCGATCGCCGCAATGGTCCGGCCGTGGGCCGCCGACAACGACCCAGACGCGATCCGATCCTGCACGGACTCGGCGAGCGTGAGCAATCGGAGCGCGTTGGTGACCGCCGGCCGGCTGCGACCGAGCCGCTCGGCGACCTCATGGTGGCTGATGCCGTGTTCGTCGACGAGCGCCTTGATCGCGACCGCTTCCTCGATCGGATTGAGGTCCTGGCGTTGCACGTTCTCGATCAGAGCGTCGCGGAGCATGGCATCGTCGGTGGTGTCGCGTACCAGCGCCGGGATCATGCGGAGCCCGGCGAGCCGCGCCGCGCGGACGCGCCGCTCTCCCATGACGAGCTGGTATCCGGCGCCGAGGCGGCGCACGACGACCGGCTGGAGGATCCCGGCGACCCGAATCGAGGCGGCGAGTTCTTCGAGCCGCTCGTGATCGAAGACGTCGCGTGGCTGACGGGGGTTCGGCGCGATCTCGTCGATCGGGATCTCGCGCAGGCTCGGCCCGTGCGCGGTGCCGCTCGCAGCGGCCGGCTCGGGCTGAGACGGGGCCGGCGTGGTGGGAAGCAGCGCCGACAAGCCGCGGCCCAGACCACCGGGACGTCGCTGGGAGACCGATTCGTCGCTCATTCGCTGGCTCCTTCGGTCCGGGATGCTGCCGACGCGGCGCCGGCCGGATGGCCGAGCCACCGCCGTGCGGCTTCGGCGGCCAGGGCGCGGTACGCCTGCGCGCCTTTGCCGGCGGCGTCGTACTGAGTGATCGGCTTGCCGAATCCCGGTGCCTCCGACAGGCGAACCGACCGAGGGATGACCGTGTCGAACACAACGGATCCGAAGTGCGCGCGGACGTCGGCGACGACCTGCTCGGCCAGGCGCGTCCGCGAGTCGAACATTGTCAACACCACACCACCGATTGTCAGAGTTGTGTTCAATGCGTCGCGCACCAAATCGATGGTGCGGATGAGCTGGCCGAGTCCTTCCAACGCGTAATACTCGCACTGGATCGGCACGACGACCTGGTCGGCGGCGACGAGCGCATTGATGGTGAGCAGACCCAGCGACGGTGGCGAGTCGATGATAATCAAGTCGTAGGAGTCGCGGGCCGGCTCGAGCGCGTTACGAAGCTTTCCTTCGCGGGCGAACGTCGAGACGAGCTCGACCTCGGCCCCCGCAAGGTCGATCGTGGACGGCACCAGCGACAGGTTCTCGACCGGCGTCGCGACGACCGCTTCGGCTACGGGCGCGCCGACGAGCATTTCGTAGGTGCCGGTCTTGATCTGGGAGCGGTCCATGCCGAGGCCGGTCGAAGCGTTGCCCTGGGGGTCGGCGTCCACGAGCAACACCCGGGCCCCCGATTCGGCCAGGCACGCGCCCAGATTCACAGCCGTGGTCGTTTTGCCGACGCCGCCCTTCTGGTTCGCGAGCGCAAGCGACAACGCTCCCCGGTCGGGCCGGAAAGTATGGAAGTTACTGGAGTCAGTTGGGTTCATGGCTCAGTTCGCGTCATCATAAAGACCCGGCGGGGCGAGTCAACTTCGGGAATATCGGCTTGAAACACCTCGGCCCCCGCGACCGAGCCGGTCCCGGCCACGATCACCTGACCATCCGCTCGGACCATCGGAAGCAGCGCCTCGATCGTGTCGCGCGGGTCGGCCACCGCCCGCGCAACCGCCACGTCGAACCGGAGATCGAGCCGTTCAGCCCGCTCCGCGAAGACTTCCACGTTGGCGAGCCCTAGATCTAGGACCTGCATGTCCAGAAATCCGGCCTTCTTCCGTTGTGCTTCCACAAGGCTAAACCCAGCCTGGGGATAGCAGATCGCCAACACCAGCCCCGGAAAGCCAGCTCCTGAGCCCACATCGACCCATCGCTCTCCCGCTCGGGGCGAGCGAGCCAAGGCGAAGAGCAGTGAATCAGCGGTGTGTCTTCGCAGAATCGAGCCCTCGTCGCCGGTTGACACCAATCCGAGCCTCGGCGAGGCGGCTTTCACCGCTTCGGCGTGCGCAACCAGGGGGGACAGCAGCGTCGAAGGCAAGCCGAGGCGCGTGAGCACCGCGACAACGGCCTTCAGGTCGGTCGCATCGACCTTCACGGTTTCACGTGAAACCATGCCATGCGGGCACCCTGAAACCACGGAGGAGGGGTGTTTCACGTGAAACGTGGCCGGCCGGCTGCAAGCTACAGGGGGAGGACCACGACGCAACGGTAGGGGTCATCGCCTTCGCTGGCCGTGCGAACGCCGCCGATCTCGGTCAGCGCATCGTGAACGATCTTTCGCTCCCTGGCCGGCATGGGTTCGAGCTTCAACGGCTTCCCCGAACGGGCCACTTTGTCGGCCGCTTCGCGAGCGATGCGCTCGAGGAGTTCGGCTCGGCGCTCGAAATAGCCCTCGATATCCACGGTAATGCCCGCCCGGACGCCGGTGGCCTGCTGAGCGGCCGCCCTAGTGACGTCTTGGATCGCACCGAGCGTCGCTCCGTGCCGGCCGATCAAGATGGCCAGGTCCTCGCCCCGAATCTCGGCGGCGGCACCGAACGGAGTCGGGGAGACCTCGACATCGACGTCGTCGAGTTCCATCACGTCAAGCAACCCGCGAAGGAAGCCGCGGACGACCTCGACCTGCCGCTCGGCCTCCTCGGTCGAAACCTGCCGCCTCCGATCACGCTCCTCGGCCTCGGCGACCTTTTCGGCGGCGTGGTCCTCGGCCGATCGCTCATCGCGAAAACGGGCGCGGACTTTCGCCGGGCCGCGGAGTTGCGGATCGCTCGCTTCGGGATCGCTCAGGACCTGGATCTCGACTTCGTCTTCACGCGCGCCGAGTTCGTCGAGGGCCCGCTGGATCGCCTCCTCGACGGTCGCGCCGCTCGTCTCGACCGGCACGCTCATCGCCGCTTTCCGGACTTCCCGGACTTCCCAGGCTTCCCGGCCGGCCGTTTCCCGGACTTGCCTCCCGGCCGTCCGCCATTCCCCGGCGACATCGGCTTCGGCTTGTCCCGCTTGGTCACAACCGCGGGCGTCGCACCATCCTCGGGCTTGTCTTGGGCCGCCAGAATGAAATGCTGCTGGCCGATCATCCAGAAGTTGCCGACGACCCAGTACAGGCTCAACGCCGCGGGGAAGTTCAGGGACAAAAAGCCCATGAACACCGGCATGATCTTGACCATCATCTGCATCTGCGCCGCCTGAGCCGAGCCTTGCTGGCGCGCCATCAACTGTTTCTGCTGGTAGAACGTGGTTCCGGCCATGAGCAAGACCAGCAGGTAGTAGCCGATCAGGGCCGGCCCGCCGCCGGCGCCCTCGGCCGCCGTGCAGGCTCGAGCCGACTTTTTCGACAAGGCCTGTGTCGGGGAGCAGGCAAGGTGCATGCCGAGGAAGGAAGCCTTGTCTTGAACGAGGGAGCCGAAAAGCTTGCCGTCCCTCGGAAGATGCCCCGTGCCGAGCGGCGACGTGCAGCGCATGCCGTTGACCATCCGCTCGTCGCCTTCCCCGGTGGTCTGCGGCGTGCAGTGCACAACGTAGGAGGGGAACTCGCCCATCAGCCGCGCGACGTCTTTCCCTTCGTAGACCGTGCCCTCCTTGATCGAGAACACCTGCTCTTCGCCCTCGGTCTCGCAGCGAACGTCGGTATAGCCCGCGGCGTCGGGATCGGTGCTCGGCTCCGCGCCGACCGGCCGGCAGATCGTGGATCGCGTGATCTCGATGTCGGCCTTGACCGGCTCGATCACCGCATTGAACGGCACGCTCGCACGGATCACGGCGTACAACGCGATGAACACCGGCAACTGAAGCAGCATCGGGAAGCAGCCCCCGAGCGGGTTCACGCCATGCTCGCGGTACAGCTTCATCATCTCTTCGTTGAGCTTCTGCCGGTCGCCCTTGTGCTGCTTCTGCAGCTCTTTCAGGCGCGGCTGAATCTTTTGCATCGCGGTCATGGACTTGATCTGTTTCACCGCGAGCGGGAACAGCACGATCCGGACCACGATCGTCAGAAGGACGATCGCCACACCGTAGGACGGGATGAGTTCGTAGATTCCGTTGAGCACGACCCCGAAGAACTTCAGGATCGCGCCGAATGCTTCAGCCACGTGCGGCCTCCGTTCGCTGGTCGGCCGCGTTCACGCGCTTCGCGCGCTTGGGGTGCTTCGGCCTGAAGGACTTGGGATGGTCGACGCCGCCCTTTGACCAGGGGCCGCAGCGCACGATGCGCCAGACGGCCTGGGCCGACCCGACCAGCGCGCCGTTGGACCGGATGGCCAACAATGCGTAGTCGGAGCAGGACGGATGGAACCGGCACGACCCGCCAAGAAGCTTTCCGAGGGTCGCTTGGTACCCCTTTATCAGGATTATCAGAACGAACGCGACGGGCCTACGCACCGTTGCGCACCGGCCTCGGCGCCGACGGCAGGTTCATGAGCCCCGCCTTTTGGACCCCCCGCCCAACAGATACTTCCAGTTCCTGGAAATTCATGGTGGGTGTTTCGGCCGTGGCCGCGACCACGGCGAGGGCTCCGCTCCGCAGCGCCGGCACGAGCCCGCCGATCGCGGCACGCAAGCGACGGCGCGCGCGATTTCGCACGACCGCTCCGCCCACGCGGCGCGACGCCACGACGGCGATACGAGGCTCCGCCGTGCCCTCGACCAGTCCGGTGACCGTCGCGCCGCGTGAACGCACGCGCACGCCGGTCTCATAGACACGGCGAATGAGGCTCTCGGAGCCGAGACGATTGTGTCGCTGCATCGGAAGGAGAGTGGGGGGCGTCAAGCCGTCAGGCGAGCGCGACCCTTCCGGCGACGCCGGGCGATGATGAGCCGCCCGGCCTTGGTCCGCATACGCGCACGGAAACCGTGCTTGCGCTTGCGGCGCCGGTTGTGGGGCTGAAACGTGCGTTTGCCTTTAGCCATTGGAATCGAGGCAGTGTACGGTCCTATCCGTTGCAGCGTCAACACGAACGAAGCGCGCCCCGCACGGCAGGCGGCAAGAAAGTCCGGAGCCGAAAAACGGCCGCTGACCTGCAGAAACAGTTGTCCACAAGGTCTTTTCCCCATCTTGAAGCCCTGCGACGGGCTGCCTATACTCCGCGCCTCGCACAGCGCCCTTCCCGGCCTCCCCTCTGCGCTGCTGTGCGCCGAACACACCGGACGCTCCATCCACACCTTGTGGATGGACCCTGTGGACAGGACGGAGAGGACAACGTGAGTCAAGACGCAACCGAGCTGTGGGGGCGTGCGGTATCCCGTATGCGCGACCGGCTTCCTTCCCCGGGAGCACGGCCGTGGATCGAGGGAACCCGCGCGATCGGCATCACCGGAACGACCATGACGCTCGCCGCGCCCAGCGCGTTCGCGAAGGAGTGGCTCGAGACGCGCTATTCGGATCTGCTGCACGAAACGCTGCGGGCCGAGGCCGGCCACGACCTGGACGTGAAGGTCACCGTGGACGAAACTGCTCCCCCGCCACCACCGGCGCCGCCGCCGCCGTCCGAGGCGATTCGTGTCGCCACCGTCGCGCCGACGCCTCCAGCGCGCGCGAAATCCGAGCCCGCTCCGAGCCCGCTCAATCCCAAGTACGTGTTCGACACGTTCGTGATCGGCCCGTCGAACCGATTCGCGCACGCGGCGGCGCTCGCCGTCGCCGAACAACCCGCGCGCTCGTACAACCCGCTGTTCATCTATGCGCCGCCCGGCCTGGGCAAGACGCATTTGCTCCACTCGATCGGCCATCACGTGCGGAGCCTGTATCCGTCCGCGGCGGTCCGGTACGTGTCCAGCGAGCAATTCATGAACGAGTTCATCCTGGGCGTGCGCGAAGAGAAGATGCCGGCGTTTCGTCGCCGCTACCGCGAAGCCGACGTGCTGCTGGTCGACGACATCCAGTTCCTCGCCCGCGGCGAGCAAACGCAAGAGGAGTTCTTCCATACCTTCAACGCGCTCCACAACGACGGGCGCCAGATCGTGATCACCTCGGATCGTCCGCCGAACCAGATCGCGCCGCTCGAAGACCGGTTGCGCACGCGCTTCGAGTGGGGCCTGATCACCGACATGCAGGCGCCCGACCTGGAGACGCGCATGGCGATCCTGCAGAAGAAGGCGAACGCCGAAGGGTTCATCGTCCCCGACGACGTGCTCGAATTCCTTGCCGGCCGCGTCCAGAACAACATCCGCGAACTGGAAGGCCGGCTGATCAGGATCGTGTCCTATGCCTCATTGTCGAGCCAGCCGGTCACCATGGACCTCGCCCAGGAAGTCCTGAGGCCGCTCCTGCCACCCGAGTCGGCCACCGACATCGCAGTGGACGCGATCATCGCCGAAACGCTCTCCTACTTCGGCCTGAACCGCGACGAGCTGCTCGGCCCGTCCCGGTCGCGGCACCTGGTCCACGCGCGCCAGATCGCGATGTATCTGTGCCGCGAACTCACGCCCCTGTCGCTCCCCAAGATCGGCGAGGCGTTCGGCGGCCGCGACCACACGACGGTCATGCACGCCGACTCGAAGATCCGCAAATGGCTTATGGAAAAGCGCCCGGTTTATTCACAAGTTCAGGAGTTGACGGCACGGATCCGCCAGCGGGGCGCCGCGGGGCTGTCGGCATGACCGGTTGTCTACACCCGAATGTGTACGGCGTCGCCTGCTCGGACCTGCGGGAATCGGGTCTTGTCCACCGTATCCCCAGCCCCTACTAGTACTTCTAGTTCTTGTGTAGAAACAAAGTCATTGTCGTAGAGCAGCGCTAAGGTTGTGGAGGAGGTTCGAATGAAGATCAAAATCGAGAGAGACGCGTTCGCCGAAGCCGTCGCATGGGTGCTGCGGTCCGTCGGTTCTCGCGCCACGCTGCCGGTCCTGGGCGGCGTGCTGATCGAAGCCGACGGCGACACGATCACGTTCACCGGAACCGACCTGGAGGTCTCGAGCGAAGCGAAGGTGTCGGCTTCGGTGGGACGCGAGGGAAAGGTTCTGCTCCCGGGTCGCGTGCTCGGGGACATCGCCCGCTCGTTGCCGGAGGGAACCGTCGAACTGACCGCCGACCAGAGCATGGGCAAGATCGTGTGCGGCGCGGCCGAGTTCACGCTGCGCACGCTGCCGGTCGAAGATTTCCCGCAGATCTCGTTGCCGGACGCGTCGGCCGCCACCGTCGACGGCAAGCTGTTCGCCGCCGCGGTGGCGCAGGTGACCAAGGCCGCCTCGCACGACGAAGCCCGTCCGATTCTGACCGGCGTGCTGCTCGAGGTGACGGCCAAGACGCTCACGCTCGTCGCGACCGACTCGTACCGGCTGGCCGTGCGCGAGATCGCATGGGTCGCGGACGGCATCGAAGGAAAGCGCGTCGTCCCGGCTCGGGCGCTCGTCGAAGCGGTCAAGGCTGCCGAGGGCGAAGCCGAAGTCACGATCACGCTCGGCGAGTCGCAGGTCGCGGTCGCAGCGGGCGGACGCACGCTGGTGTCCCGGCTGATCGAAGGTGAGTTCCCGAACTGGCGGCAACTGATCCCCTCCGATCTGCCGAGCGCGCTGACGATTCCCCGCGACGCGTTCGCCGAAGCGGTGCGTCGCGTCGGAATCCTCGCGCAGCAGGGAGCACCGGTCCGTCTCGAGCTCAACGCGGACGGCGTGAAGCTTCTTGCCGGGACGCAGGACTTGGGTGAGGCTAACGAAGCCGCCGGCGGAACGTTCGAAGGCGAGCCGATCACGGTCGCGTTCAACCCGGCGTACCTGAGCGACGGCATCCAGGCCGTCGGCGGCGGCGAGATCAAGCTGTCGCTGCGCGACGGGCTCAAGCCGGCGCTGGTCACCTCGACGGAGCAGGACGGGTTCACGTATCTGCTGATGCCCGTCCGGATCTGACGGGACCTCGTGCGGCTGGCCGCGATCGCGCTGGAGAACTTCCGCACGTGGGAGTCGCTCGCCCTGACGTTCGACGACGGCGTCACCGTGATCCGCGGACCGAACGGATCGGGCAAGACGACGGTTCTCGAGGCCGCCTGGTACGCGGCGGCGCTCGGGTCGCATCGGACGAGCGCCGACGAGGTGCTCGTCCGGCGCGGAGAAGTCTCGGGGTTCGTCCGCGCCGACGTCGCGCGGTCCGTGGTCGGTGGCGGCGAGCGCATCGAAAAGATCGAGTTGGAAATTCGCACCGGCGGCCGGGCGCGGACGAAACTGGGCGGGGCGAACGTGCCGCGACGGCGCGACGTGTTGGGCGTGATGCGCGCCGCGATCTTCGCGCCGGAACGGGTCGCAGTGGTGCGCGGCGACCCCGGCGACCGGCGCCGGTTCGCCGACGATCTCCTCGTCCAGTTGCATCCGCGCTATCACGCCGTGATCAAGGAATACGAGCGGGCGTTGCGGCAACGCAACGCGCTGCTGCGAGACGTGGCGGCGGGACGCGCGGGGCCGCAGGGCATCGAAGCGTGGGACGAGGCGCTGGCCGGACCCGGCGGCGAGCTTGCCGCGGGACGAGCCCGCGCGGTCGCGGCGCTCGCGCCGTTCGCCGGCAAGGCGTATGCGGCGGTCGGTGAAGGAGACGAGCTCGTGATCGCCTACGCGCCGCGAACGTCGCCGGCCGGCTTCGAGCCGGGAGCGACCGAGCCGCCGCCTGCTGAATGGACGGCCGCGATCCTGGGGACGTTGAAGGAACGCCGCCGCGACGAGATGGTGCGGGGGACGACGCTCGCCGGTCCGCACCGCGATGACCTGTCGATCTCGATCGGCGGGATGCCGGCGCGGACGCACGCCTCGCAGGGCGAGGCCTGGATGGCGGCCGTCGGGATCGTGCTCGGGGCACACGACGCGATCGGCGCTCATCTGGGCGAGGCTCCGGTGTTGCTGCTCGACGATGCGTTCAATCCGCTCGACCCCGCGCGGCGCTACCGCCTGGCCGGCGCGCTGCCGGTGGGGGCACAGATTCTGGTCACCGCGGCCGACCCCGCCGAGATCCCCGACACGTTGGAGGCGGCCGGCGTGGACGTCGCCGGATACCGGAGCGGATCGTGAGCGAACGCGACCCTGTGCGCATCGGTTCGGTTCTCGGCCGGATGGTCCAGCGGGAAGGCTGGCGGCCGCGCCTCGCACTCGGTCGTCTCCGCGCCGGATGGAGCGAGGTCGTCGGGGCGCAAATCGCCGGAAACTCGTTCCCCGGAAAGCTGTCGGACGGGGTGCTTCTGGTGTTCGCCGAATCGGGGACCTGGGCCACCGAGCTTACCCTGCTTGCGCCGCGTCTGGCGGCCAAATCCGACGCCTATCTGGGAGGCGGTTTGGTCCGCGAAGTCAAGGTCATCGCAAGAGGCGGCGGGCGGCCCTCGCGGAGCCGGTAAACTCGCAGGTCAGAGCGTCTTTTTCGACCCAATCCGGAAAGTGTTCTCGAGGCCCGAAAACCGGGCTCGGGAAGCGGTAAAGCGCTCGCTCGGACGGTATAATAAACGTGTGCCCGCTGGGGGCCGTTTTTGTTGTCATAACGTGGTTGCCTTGCGGGGGCGTGCTCGGATCGGGAGCCGGCCGCTGGCGGGGCCGATGAGGAGTGATCGAGTGGCCCGCGCGTCGTCCGAATACGGCTCGAGCGACATCCAAGTACTCGAAGGGCTCGAGGCGGTTCGTCGCCGGCCCGGCATGTACATCGGGGGGACCAACCCCCGCGGGCTGCATCATCTGGTCTACGAGGTCGTCGACAACGCGATCGACGAAGCGCTCGCCGGCCGGTGCGACAGCATCCGGGTCGTGCTCCGCGCCGACGGGTGCGTGAGCGTCACCGACAACGGCGCCGGCATCCCCGTGGAGCCGATCCCCGGCAACAAGGACAAGCGGCCGGCGGTCGAGGTCGTGCTCACCGTCCTGCACGCCGGCGGCAAGTTCGGCGGAAAAGGCTATGCGGTCTCGGGTGGCCTGCACGGTGTCGGCGTGTCGGTCGTCAATGCGCTCTCCGAAAAATGCGAGGTCGAGGTTCACCGCGGCGGCTACGTGTGGGAGACCGCCTTCTCGCGCGGAAAAAACACCCGCAAGCTCGAAAAGACCGGCGCCGCCAAAGACACCGGCACGACCGTCCGGTTCTGGCCAGACCCGCAGATCTTTTCCGAGATCGAATTCAAGTTCGACATCCTTGCCCAGCGGCTCCGCGAGCTGTCCTACCTCACCAAAGGCGTCACGATCGTTCTGCGCGACGAGCGCACCGACGAGATCGAAGAAGAGACGTTCATCGCCGCCGGCGGGATCGCCGACATGGTCAAGGCGCTCAACGCCGGCCGCGAAGGGCTCAACAAGATGGTCCACTTCGAGGCGAGCGAGCCCGAGCGCGAGGTCGAGATCGCGATCCAATGGAACGCCGGCTTCACCGACTCGATCCACACGTTCGCCAACACGATCAACACCGCCGAAGGCGGCATGCACGAAGAGGGCTTCAAGAAGTCCCTCACCAACATCGTCAACAAGTACGCGCGCAACAAAGGCCTTCTGAAAGAGAAGGAAGAGAACCTGCAGGGCGAGGACATCCGCGAAGGGATCGTCGCGATCGTCTCGGTCAAGCTACGCGAGCCGCAGTTCGAGGGGCAGACCAAGACCAAGCTCGGCAACACCGAGATCCGCTCCTTCGTCGAGAAGGTCATGAACGACAAGCTCGGCGACTGGTTCGAAGAGCATCCGACGGACGGGAAGCGGGTCGTCGCGAAGGCGCTCAGCGCGCAGCGCGCGCGGCTCGCGGCCAAGAAGGCGCGCGACATCGCGCGCAAGAGCGTCTTCGACAGCGGCGGCTTGCCGGGCAAGCTCGCCGACTGCTCCTCGTCGGATCCGAACAACACCGAGCTGTTCATCGTCGAGGGAGACTCCGCCGGTGGCTCGTCCAAGGCGGCGCGCAACCGCGAGTTCCAGGCGATCCTGCCGATCCGCGGCAAGATTCTGAACGTCGAGAAAGCGCGGCTGCACAAGATCCTGGAAAACGCCGAGATCACCGCGCTGATCCAAGCGATCGGGACCGGGATCGGCGACGAGGCCGATGTCTCGAAGCGCCGCTACGGCAAGATCGTGATGATGGCCGACGCCGACGTGGACGGCGCGCACATCCGGACCCTTCTGTTGACGTTCCTGTTCCGCCATATGAAGGTCATGGTCGAGGCAGGCCACGTCTACATCGCGCAGCCGCCCCTGTACCGGGTGACGGTAGACGCCAAGACCAAGATCTACGCGTTCAGCGACCGGGAGCGCGACGACATCCTTGCGCAGCATCCGAACAAGAAGGTCAACGTGCAGCGGTTCAAAGGCTTGGGCGAGATGAATGCCGACGAGTTGTGGGAGACCACGCTCAACCCCGAGACGCGGCTGCTGCTTCAGGTCAAGATGGAAGACGCCGCGCTCGCCGACCAGATCTTCACCGTGCTGATGGGCGAGAACGTAGAGTCGCGCCGCGCATTCATCCAGAAGAACGCCAAAGACGCGTTCGTGGACGTGTAAGGAACCCGATGACGGATATCCCTATCGAACCGCGTATTGAAGAGATCGACATCGAAGAAGAGGTCAAGCGGTCCTACCTCGATTATGCGATGTCGGTCATCGTCGGCCGCGCGCTCCCCGACGTCCGCGACGGCCTGAAGCCGGTGCATCGCCGGATCCTGCACGCCATGAACGGCATGGGCGTCCGTCCCGGCACCCCCTTCAAGAAATCCGCCCGAGTCGTCGGCGAGTGCATGGGCAAGTTTCATCCGCATGGGGATCAGGCGATCTACGATGCGCTAGCGCGCATGGCGCAGGATTTTGCGATGCGCGCGCCGCTCGTCCAAGGGCACGGAAACTTCGGCAGCGTCGACGGCGACCCGCCGGCTGCTCAAAGATATTGCGTGACCGGCGACACGCTCGTCCGAACCGTGGATGGAACGCGGACGATCCGGGACCTCGCTCCGGACGCGCAACCGAATTCCGATACGCCGATCGACATCAAGCTCATCAACCGGGTGGGCGACCCTGTGCGCGCGTCGATGTTCTTCCATTCTGGGTCGCATCCGATCCTTCGAATGAAGACGCGCGAAGGATTCTCGCTCGAAGGCACGGCGAACCATCCGGTGCTGTGCCTGGTCCCGGTTGCCGGCGTCCCGATGTTCCAGTGGAAGGAGCTGTCGGAGCTTCATCCCGGCGACCGGGTCGCCATGCTGCGCCGCGAGCCGGCCGAACAAGGCATCCTGTCCCAGGAGGAATGGCACCTTGCGATTCTCGCTGGTGCGATGGTCTCTGAAGGCTTCGCATCCGAGAACCGGGCGGGCTTCAACAATCTCGACAAGGATTTCTTCGACCAAGTCCTCACCGCCTACGACGACATCGTTGGGGGCTCGCGGTATGTGTCGTCCCGGATCATCAAGTCCGGAAACCTCATCCACGAACTCGACGTGCAGCGCATGAAGGCGTTCGCGGAGAGCCCTCTAGCGGAGCTGATGGGTCGGCGCAGCGCCGACAAGCGAGTTCCATCGTTCGTCTGGATTGGGAGTGCGGCGTTCAAGGCGGCGTTTCTGCGGGCGCTGTTCGAAGGGGACGGATCGTCGTCGCTGGGCGCTCGCGCCTCGATCGGCATCTCGTACACGACTCGCAGCGAGACGCTCGCGCGAGAGGTGCAGCAGCTTCTGCTCGAGTTCGGAATCGTGTCGCGGCTCACATGCACGGTCGCCCGCGGCGAACATCGCGTCTACATCTCGAACCGGCGTGACGCCTGGCTGTTCGCCACGCGGGTCGGCTTCCTAGAGCACAAGCAGCGGCGCCTCTTGGAACAGATCACCCACGTGCCGCTCGAGAGCCACGCGCTCAGCTCCGATCATTTTCCCTATGTCTCACACTACGTGCGGGGAGAGAAGGCGGGGCGTTGGGTCGATCGCGAATGGCTCGCGAAGAACAACATCGACCGGATCGAGCGATGGGAGCGCGACGGCGAAAAGATCTGGTCGCACATCACGAATCCGGAAGTTCGCGGCGTGGTCGAGCCGATCATCGCCAGCGGCTACTACTTCGCCGAAGTGTCGGAGATTGCCGCGGCCGGGATCGCGGACGTCTACTCGGTCCGCGTCGATTCCGACGACCATGCCTTCATCACCAACGGCTTCGTTAGCCATAACACAGAGTGTCGGTTGGCGGCGCTGGCGATGGAGATGCTGCGCGACATCAACGAAGAGACTGTTGACTTCATCCCGAACTACGACGGCGAAGAGGAAGAGCCGGTTGTGCTTCCGGCGCGGTTCCCGAACCTGCTCGTCAACGGTTCGACCGGCATCGCGGTCGGCATGGCGACCAACATCCCGCCGCACAACCTCGGCGAGGTCATCGACGCGACCGTCCATCTGATCGACAACCCCGAGGCAACCGTCGAGGATCTGATGAAGTTCGTGAAGGGCCCCGACTTTCCGACGGGCGGCATCATCATGGGCCGCGCCGGCGCGCGGCAGGCGCTGGAAACCGGCCGCGGATCGGTGAAAGTGCGCGGCAAAGCCGAGATCGAAGAAGGAAAGAACGGCCGGCAGCGGATCATCATCACCGAACTCCCCTACATGGTCTCGGGCGACCGGGTGCTGTCCAAGATCGCCGAGATGGTCGAAAAGAAGGTCATCACCGGGATCGCCACGACACGCGACTCTTTGAAGAACGAGTCGAACCGTCACGGCCTGCGACTGGTCGTCGAGCTCAAACGCGACTCGATCCCGCAAGTCGTCCTCAACAACCTCTATAAGCACACGCAGCTTCAGGATTCGTTCGGCGTGAACATGCTCGCGCTCGTGGACGGAGTGCCGCGCACCCTCGGTCTGGTGGACGTGCTGACCGCCTATGTCGGCCATCAGGTCGACGTCGTCACGCGGCGCACTCGCTACCGGCTGCGCAAGGCCGAAGAACGCGCTCACATCTTGGAAGGGCTGCTGGTCGCGCTCAACAACCTCGACGATGTGATCGCGCTGATCCGCGCATCCGACGATGTGGATGCGGCCCGAACCGGTCTGATGACACGCTTCGAGTTGAGCGAGATCCAAGCGAACGCGATCCTTGACATGCAGCTCCGCCGGCTCGCCGCGCTGGAGCGCCAAAAGATCATCGACGAGCACACCGAACTGCAGGCGCAGATCGCCGACTACAAAGACATCCTCGCCAATCCCGAGCGCGTCCGCACCATCATCAAAGAAGAGATGGGCGAGATCCGCGAGAAGTTCGCCGACAAGCGACGCACCGCCGTCCAGGCCGACGAAGGCGATATGGACCTGGAGGATCTCATCCCCGACGAAGACGTCGTGATCACGATCACGCGGTCGGGCTACATCAAGCGCGTCAACCTGGGCGTGTACCGGACGCAGGGCCGCGGCGGCAAGGGCGTGCGCGGCGCAAAGCCGAAGGAAGGCGACATCGTCGAGCATCTGCTCACCACGACGTCGCACGCCTACGTGCTGTTCTTCTCATCGGGCGGCAAGGTGTACCGGATCAAGGCGCACGAGATCCCCGAGAAGGATCGGACCGCGCGCGGCATCTCGATCCGGAACCTTTTGCCGCTGTCGGGCGACGACACGATCGCTGCCGTGATCGACACGCGCGACTACGAGACGCACAAGTATCTGGTCATCGCCACCGCCAAGGGAGTGATCAAAAAGACCGAGTTCTCGGCCTACGACTCGTCGCGGCGCGACGGGATCATCGCGGTGAAGCTGCGCGAAGGCGACGCGGTCGTGCAGGTGCGTGCGACCTCCGGCGAAGACGAGCTGGTCCTCGCCACGCGCAAAGGCCAGTCGATCGTGTTCCCCGAAACCGAGGTTCGCGCGATGGGCCGGAACTCGAGCGGCGTGATGGGAATCAGGGTCAAGCCCGAAGACACCGTGATGGCCTTCGAAGTCGTCGATCCCAACGGCGAGTTCCTGATCGTCACCGACAACGGCTACGGGAAGCGAACGCTGCTCACGAACTATCCGCGCCAGCATCGCGGCGGATCGGGTGTGCGAACCGTGCATCTGACCGCGCGGAAGGGCTTCGTCTCGGGCGCGATGGTGGTGCGGCCCGGCCACGAGCTGTTCTTGATCTCCTCGAACGGCCAGGTCATCCGGATTCAGGCTAAGGATGTTCGCCGAACCGGGCGCGACGCGCAGGGCGTCCGGGTCATGCGGCTGGATTCGGGCGAGACGGTCGCGGCCATGGCGCCGGTCATCGCCGACGAGGAGGACGCGTAACCGCCTGGTTATTGGCGGAAGTCGGCCCGGCCGCGTATAAGAACAAGCGGGCCGGGGAACACCAAGGCTCATGTACGGGCCGCGAGCAACCCGAGGGGACACGATCGACTATCACGAGACGGGCGCGACCACGCCCACCGCACGCAGCGAGACCGTGAGCCGGGATGTGGTGCCGGCCGCGACCGGGCCCGTCCAATACTCGCGATCGTGGCGGAAGGCGCGCCTGGTCGTACGCAAGGTCGACCCCTGGTCGGTCCTGAAGTTCTCGGTCCTGTTCTACTTCTGCCTGCTGCTGATCATGCTTCTGGGCAGCGCCATCGTGTTCGCTCTGCTGAAAGCGTTCGGAGTGATCGGCCGGATCGAGGAGCTGCTGTCGACGTTCTTCGCGGACGTGACCATTTCCGGCGGGGCGATCTTCCGCTGGGTGTTCCTGTTCGGGCTGCTCGGCACGATCGTCAGCACCGTTGTGACGGTGTTCCTCGCGTTCCTGTACAACCTCATCGCCGACGTCGTCGGCGG
>DASWHR010000049.1:0-109287 GCA_036398095.1 Actinomycetota bacterium | reverse complement strand
CGTTCGCCCGGGTTACGCCTCCGCCGGGCCTTCGGCGGCGGCGACGACCTCCGCCCCGAACTCGCCGAACGCGATCGCGGGCACCGTCACTTGCTGCGGCAGCGGCGGGAACAGGTAGGTCGAGGTCGGACTCGCCTCGCCGGCGGTGACGGTCAAACGCCATTCGGCGTCCGGCGCGGCCGTCAGGGTGATCGTCTCTTCGTCCATCCCATTGACGAGCTGCCCGGCGACGTAGACGCCGCGCACCGCCACCCCGTATTCCGTCGAGGTCACCTTCGCGGTGAGAACGCCGGTAAAGGCCGCGGAGGGTGTCAGCCGGACCACGACGTCGGTCGTGGCCGCGATGTCGATCGCGGCGATGCAGACGCCGCCGACGGAGGCGTTGTCCGGGATGCCGTTCGGTCCGGCAGTCTGCCGGCAGGATGCGAGCGTGTTCGCGTGGGACGGCAGCGCCTGCAGCAGCGCGATCCCTAGCGTGGCGACGAGCAATCCCCTTCGCATGTCGTTTCCCCTCCCGTGCAAAGAAACAGTCTCCTGTCGAGGCATTTCGGCGGGTTCCGCCGCGCTCCTGCCGCCGATTCGGGCGTGGGTGCGAAGGTCCGGTTTGCGCGGGGGGCAATTCGAAACCTGAATCAATGCGAACCGGGCACGCGGGGCAATGCGGCAGAGCCGTCGCTCGCGCGCGAACCGGCAAGGAAGCGGGCGGTCGGGCGCCGAACCTGCCCGAAGGTGAGAGCGGGCATGAGGGACGCTTTGTCGAAGCGCGCGCGCGTTCGCGTGCTTCGTTGCGCGCTCGCGGTCGCGTTGCTCGCGTTGCCGGTTGCGACGCCGGCTCCCGCGCCCGCCGCGGCGACGATCACCGTCCGGCCCGGATCCACTGCGGGCTGGACGATTGTCAACCGCGATGCACCTACCGGATCCGAAACGGCCGATCCAACCTCGCGCGGGACACGAACCGAGTTCGCGGACGGCCCGGCGCCGGCGCCGAAGGGCTTGGGATCCCTGCGGCACGTCCTGGGCGCAGCCGACGACTCGGCGCGGCTGGAGTCCTTTCTGCTCGGCGGCACGCGCGTCGCGGACACAGGTTCGCTGGGGTACTCGACGTTCGTGCGCCAGGGACGGGCCGGAGTTGCGACCGCGATGCAGTTGCTGATCGACCTCAACGGCGACGGCAGATTCCGCCTGGCCGAGGACGACGTCCTTACCTTCGAGCCGGTGCACCAGCATGGCGGCGCGCCGGGCGCGCCGGTCCCGAACCAATGTGCCGGCGTATCGGGGTGCGTCGCCGTGGGACAATGGCAGCGGTGGGATGCGCTCGCCGGCGGATGGTGGTCGTTGCGGGCCGCGACCTACGGCCCGCCGCTGGTGACGCTCGGCGGATATCAGACGCTCTACCCGGCGGCGCGCATTGCCGCCGACGTCCCGGCACTTCGCGTGAGTGCCGGCGGCGCGCCGGCGTGGGAAGGATTCGAAGGGTTCATCGACGCGATCGCGGCGGGGGGCGCCGACTACGACATCGAGTCGCAGGTCCGCATCGCCGATTGCGCGGCCGCATCCGACGATCTCGCGGTGGTGCAGTCGGCGATCGATTCGGCACCGCCGGGTTTTGCGATCCGGCTGCGGGGCTCGTGCGATTTCACGCAAGCGGAGGCGCACGGAGGAGGAGCCGGAAGCGTGGATGCCGCCGCCGTCGTCGTCGGCAGCGTCGCGCCCGGCGCCGGACTGACCATCGAATCCGACGGCGCGCCCGGCTCGGCCGCGATCGTGGGGTCCGGGACGCAGACCGCGTTCTTCGTTCCGCCGGGCGCCCGCGACATCACCATTCGCGGACTGCGTTTCACGAACCTGGCGCGGCCGATCGTGGTTGCCTCCGCGGTGCGCGTGACGGTGGGCGCCGCCGGCCCGTCGCTCCCGAATCCGGCAGCCAATAGCATCGCCGGCGGGATCACTATGAACAGCGCCGTCCTCGCCGTCGCGACGGCCGGACCCGTCACGGTGCGCTACGGATTCGGCGGCGGTAAGTCCGTCACCTATCCGGCCGGTGCGGATCGGCTGGAGGATCTGCTCATCGCCGGGAATCGGATCGCATACGAGACGGCCGGTGTCCCCGACGCATCCAAGAACCTGATCGCGGTGGACGTTCGTTCCGCCGGTGGCGTCGCCGACGGCATCGAGATCGCGTCGAACGCGATCTGGTTTGCCACGAACGAGTTTCGCTCGTTCGACATGAACGGCGTGCGCGTGCAGGGAAGCGTTGCCGCGCCGGCGACTCGCGTGCGGATTCGCGGCAACTCGATCGGCCGCCCGGAGGAGATCGGCCAGGCCGCGCCGGCGATCGCCGCCGGGGGGCGTGTGGGGATTCTCGTTCACCGCGCGACCGATGCGATCGTCGAAGCGAACCGGGTTCGGGCGAAGATCAGCGCGACGCCGGGAGCCGACATCCCGGGCGGCGGCATCGTCGTCGCCGACGTCGCCGACACCGCCGTACGCGACAACGCCGTCATCGTGCTCGCCGCGAACGGAACCGAGCCGGCCGATCTGGGCGCGCTCGGAATCGTCGATGACCTCGCCGTCGCGTTCGGCGGCGGCGCCGAACCGCCCGCGACTACGCGAGTCACGCTCACCGGCAACGTCGTCGGCACGCCGGGTCAGGGCGGCATCGGCGCGCAGCGCGGCATCGTCGTCGCCGGCGCCACCTGGGTCGAGGCGAGCGAGAACACGATCGTGTTCTCATCCGACGCCGCACTATCCATCGGCCCCGAGATCCGCGGCCCGGCCGCCGCGTTGCCCCGAGCCGTCGCGACCGCGGTGTTGTGCGGCAACGACCTCGACGGCATTCCCGACGATCCGAACGAGACGACGGCCTGGGCCGCGGCGAGCAGCAACTTCCCGGGCGGGTCCCTGCTCGCCTCAAACGGCGAATGCGCGCCGGCCGGCATTGCGATCGTCGAGACGAACGGGGACACTACCGTTGCCGAAGCTGGCGGCGTCGACACCTACACGATTGCCCTGACCCTTCGACCCGCAGCGCCCGTGACCGTCAGCGTGGGCGCCGCCGGGGACGGCGCGGGGGGAAGCGGCGCGGATGCGACCGCGAGCCCGTCTTCGGTGACCTTCACGCCGGAAGATTGGGCGACGCCCCGAACGATCACAGTCGTGGGGGAGCAGGACACCATCCCGGAAGGCACGCACCTGCAGGCCATCACGCACACCGCCGTGAGTGACGATGCTGCCTACGGCGGCCTCGGTCGCACGCTGCTCGTGTTCGTCCTGGACGACGACCCCGGGTCTGTTCTGGTCGTGGAGACCGGCGGGTCCACCGACGTTGCCGAAGGAGGGGGGACGGACACCTACACGGTCGTGCTCGGCTCGCGTCCCGGCGCCGACGTTCGTGTGGTCGCATCCGCCGGGACCCAGCTCGCCGTCTCGCCCGCGGTGATGGTGTTCACGCCGGGCGACTGGTCGGTCCCGCGGACGGTGACGGTCGCGGCCGCCGACGATACGTTGCGCGAAGGACCGCATCTCGCAACGATCGCGCATCGCGCGCTCAGCGAGGATGAGAACTTCGACGCAGCGCCGGTGCCCGGCATCGTCGTGCGTATCGCCGACAACGACGCGCCGGCGCCGCCGACGATCACCTCGCCGGCCGCCGGGTCGACGATCCGCGTCGCGAGCGTCGTGATCGCGGGAAAGGGCGAGCCGGGCGCGGCGGTTTCGGTGACCGAAGGGGCGGCGCCGGTGGGCAGCGCGGTCGTGTCGCCGTCGGGCGGCTGGGCGATCGGCCCGATCGTGTTCGCCGAAGGATCCCACACGATCGTCGCGGTGCAAACCGATCCGAACGGGTTCGCGAGCGCGCCGGCCTCGCGAACGTTCACCGTCGACCTGACCCCGCCCGAGGCGCCGGTGATCGTCGAGCCGAGCGAAGGGCAGGTCTACTTGTTTGCCGGGATCGAAGTGCGCGGGACGGCCGAACCGAACTCGACGGTCGTGATCACCGAAGGCGCCCTCACGAAATCGGCTCCCTCCGACGCCTCGGGCGCATGGCGCGCGGTGATCCTATTTGCCGAAGGAGTCCACACGATCGTCGCGACGATCTACGACGGAGCCGGCAATCCGGGGCCGTCGTCGCCGCCTCGGACGTTCACGATCAACGCCGACGGTATTCCGCCGGCGGCGCCTTCGATTATCTCGCCCGAACAGGACGGCATCGTCGCCAAGCGCTTTACGCTCACCGGAACGACGGAGCCGCTCGCGCGCGTCGAAGTGTGGGAAGGAAGCATCCCACTCCAAGGCGGCTCCGCCGGCTCCGACGGATTCTTCCAAGTCCAGCTCGAGCTCGAGTCGCGAACGTGGCTGCTGCGCGTTCGTGCGATCGATCAGTCCTTCAACGTCGGGCCGTTCGCCACCGGCCGGCGTGTGCACGTCGACGGCGTCCTGCCGACCGCCTCGGTCCGAAAGCCGTTGGCCTTGCCGGTGGTGATCCTTCCGCCCGGCGAAGAGGTGACCGCCTTCGGGGCGGCGGCCGACAACTTCGGGGTGGCGCGCGTGGACGTCATCTACACGAATCTGAACGGCGCCGTGATCACGCGCCAGGCGACCCTGTGTTGCCCCGATCGTGGGACGGTCCAATGGACCGATCGCGCGACGCTGGCCATCGGCCGCTACATCGTGACCGCATTCTCCTACGATCTCGCCGGGAATCGCAGCCGAGGCTCCAGCGTGGACATGATCCGCCTGTAGATCAAGCGGTGGAACGCGCCGCCGGAGCGGCCCTCGCGCTTCTATACTTGGCTCTTGCGCCGGGGTGGCGGAATGGTAGACGCGACGGTCTCAAACACCGTTGTTCGCAAGGACATGAGGGTTCGAGTCCCTCCCCCGGCACCAAACCGCATAGCGCCACGCGACGCGGGTGTCACTCGTCGACGCAGCACTTCCCGTCGGGTGACTCGGCGCGATGCTCGGCGGCCGTCCGCTCACCGTCACAGCACATCTGTTCCTTCTCGTCTTTTCCGTCGCTCATAGGTTCCTCCTCGCTTCGATCGGCGCTTCGATCGGCGTTTCCATCGTCCCGGGACCGCCGTCCGATCGCGACTATCCTGCGATCGATGGTCCCGACGGCGACCGGCGTCGACTGTCCCGAGTGTCGCGGACGGTCGGTCGTGGACGCGGAATATCGGCATTTGTCCATCTGGACATGCCCTTTCTGCGATGCCGCAAACCCCATGCCCGGTCCGGTTGTGCTTCCCGCGCAGCCCGCGTCCCGGGGAAGAAACCGGCTGCGCCGGTGGCTCCCGGCGGTCGCATCGACCATCGTCGTGACGATCGCGGTCGCCGCGAGCATCGCCGGTCAATCGTCCATGCCGCGCGGCGATTACCGGACCATCGAAGGGCTCACCGCCGCGCTCGCCGCGCGCGGCTTGCCGTGCCGCTCGATCACCTACGACCCCGCGCCTCCCGCGGGCGTGCGCGCGGCCGCCGTCTGCTCGATCGGGCCGGCGCCGGTGTGGCTGGTCACGTTCGGAGCCGGCGCGAAGCGCGACCGGTATTTGCGCGCCTCGCCGCCCACGCTGCCGGTCGCGATCGGACGAACGTGGCTTGCCGTTACAAGCGACGAGGCGCTCGCGCGCACTATCGCATCGTCGCTCGGTGCGCGCTTTCGCCCCGTCGTGGGAATACCCGGCAGGGTGCCCGACCCTATACTGCCTTGATGTTCCCATCACACGGCGGGCCGTGGAGCCTGATGCGCTCCCGTTCCGACCTGCGCGGACATCGACTCCCCAAAGGGTTGATTCGCCGCGCGTTGGGCTACGCGATCAACTACAAGGCCAAAGTCGCTGCGTTCCTGGTCGCAACGGTCGCCGGCTCGTTTCTCGCGGTCATCCCGCCGCTGCTGTTTCGCGCCCTGATCGACCGGGTGCTTCCGGCCAAGGACAAGAATGGCCTGGCCGTGCTTGCCATCGCCGCAGTGGCCGTCGCGTTCGGAACCGCGTTGCTGTCGCTGGCGGCCCGCTGGTTCTCCGCGAACGTCGGCGAAGGCTTGATCTTCGATCTGCGAGTTCGGCTGTTCGATCACGTTCAGCGAATGCCGATCGCGTTCTTCACCCGCGCCCAGACCGGCGCGTTGATCAGCCGGCTCAACAACGACGTGGTCGGCGCGCAGCAAGCCGTGACCGGGACGCTCGGCACGATCGTTCAGAACACCATCTCGGTCGTGTCGATCCTGGTTGTGATGCTCGCGCTTGAATGGCGGCTGACGCTTCTGGCGTTGATCGTGCTGCCGGCGTTCCTGATCCCCTCGAAGCGACTCGGCCGCAAGCTGCAGGCCATCACGCGGGAGCAGATGCAGCTCAACGCGCAGATGAACACGGTCATGACCGAACGCTTCAACGTCTCGGGGGCGCTCGTCGCGAAGCTTTTCGGCCGCCCCGACGAGGAGCGCGACACATTCTCGGACCGAGCCGGGCGCGTTCGCGACATCGGCATTCGCATGGCGCTGTTCATGCGCATCTTCTTCGTTCTGCTCGGCCTCGTCGCAGCGGTCGGCATCGCGGTGGTGTACTACGTCGGGGGCCGGATGGTTCTCAGCGACACGATCACGATCGGCACGCTGGCGGCGTTCGCCGCCTATGTCGCGCAGCTCTACATGCCGCTGTCGCAATTGACGAACTCGCGCGTCGATCTGATGACCGCGTTCGTGTCCTTCGAACGCGTCTTCGAGGTTCTGGACCTGCCGCACGCGATCCGGGATCGCGACGGCGCCGTCGTCCTGCCTCGTCCGGCGGGGCGCATCGAGTTCGATCACGTGACGTTCCGCTATCCGGCCGGCCGCGAGGTCGGGCTGGCATCCCTGGAAGAGGGATTGCCGCCGCAGGACGAGGACGCCGTCCCCAGCTTGGTGCTGCGCGAGATGACCTTCACGGTCGAGCCGGGACGAACGGTCGCCCTGGTCGGGCCGTCGGGAGCCGGCAAGACCACCACCGCGATGCTGGTCGCTCGCATCTACGACGTCACCGGCGGCGCGGTGCGCGTGGACGGCCGCGACGTGCGCGACGTCACCCTCGAATCGCTCCATGCGGCGATCGGCATCGTGTCCCAGGATCCGCATCTGTTCCACGACTCGATCGGGAACAACCTCCGCTTCGCGCGTCCCGGCGCGACCGACGACGAGATGGTCGAAGCGGCCAAAGCCGCACGCATCCACGATCTGATCGCGTCCCTGCCGGACCGCTACGACACCGTGGTGGGAGAGCGCGGCTACCGGCTTTCGGGCGGCGAAAAGCAGCGCCTGGCGATCGCCCGGCTGCTCCTGAAGGATCCTGCGATCGTGATCCTGGACGAGGCCACCTCGCATCTGGATTCCGAGTCCGAAGTGCTCATCCAGCAGGCGCTCGAGGTGGCGCTCGAGAACCGGACGTCGATCGTCATCGCCCATCGCCTGTCCACGGTCGTGGGCGCCGACGAGATCCTGTGCATCGACGACGGACGGATTCGCGAGCGCGGCACCCATGCCGAGCTCCTCGCGCGCGGCGGGCTCTACGCCGAGTTGTACGAGACCCAGTTCGCCCGAACCGGCGCCTGACAAGCCTCTCCAAAACGGCAAAAACGTCCCTAACGGCACGAGCCGGGAGGAACCATGCCAAGAGGTGGCGAACTGCAGGGTCAAGCCAAATCGTTGGTGATCCGAGGAGGGGAGAACCGAAATGCGCAAATTGACTCTGGTCGTGATTCTCATGGCGCTCGCGCTGGTCGCGCCGATGACGGGTCACGCACTCACCGAGGTGGCCGGCTGCACCGTCGCGTCCGCCGATTTCGGGGTCATCCCCGGCTGCGGCGTCAGCTTCATCTGCCCGCCGCACACCATCAACCTTCGCGCCGTCCCGGCGGACTTCGACTTCGTCGGCGTCGTCGACATCTACTTCACCGACGGCGTCAGTGTCGTCACGCAGACGACCGAGTGGCTGAGCGGGCGCATCCAGGTGGACGGACCCGAGTTCACCACCGTCCTTCCGGTCGCCGGTGCGAGCTGCTATCTGGGCACGGACACCTCGGAAAGCACGATCGTTCCTCCGCTTTCGGGCGGAGCGGCCCGCGGCACCGCCGAGGCCTAAGACCCACCGTCCGCCTCGCTCGTCGAGGCGGATCCGCCGGCCCGGCCGGGCTCCCCTTCGGGGGAATCCGGCCGGGCCGGCTTCGTTGCCACCACCAACTGGGGACGCTACGCTGCCCCTCCCCACCTGCCGTCTTCCCCAGAGGAAAGTTGCTGGTCATGGGCATCGCCGAGCGTCTGACCGCCTTGAACGAAGAGATCGGCAAGCTCCGCACCGAGATCGCGATCCTGGAAGAGCAGCACGCCTTCGTGGCGGATGCGGCCGAGGACGCTCGCATTCGCGCGCTCGTGTCGGAAACGCCGCTCGCCGATCGCGAGTACCGCACCGCCCGCGAGGACGCCGAACGGACGCAGGCATCGCTCGACGATGCCAAGGCAACGCTCGGCAAGCTCCGGGCCGAGCAGGACGGCCTGCTCGAGCGGCTCTTCGAGCAAAGCTGAGTACACTCCGGCTCGAAATGGCCGCACGGGTCCTGATCGCCGAAGACGAGTCCATCATCCGGATGGACCTTCGCGAGATGCTCGAAGAAGAGGGGTACGAGGTCCTCGAGGCCGGCGACGGAGAAGCCGCCGTCCGCCTGGCGCGTGAATGCGATCCCGACCTGGTCATCCTCGATATCAAGATGCCGGTGATGGACGGACTCGACGCCGCCCGGATGATCAGCGAAGAGCGCATCGCGCCCTGCGTGATCCTGACGGCCTACTCGCAGCGCGACCTGGTCGAGCAGGCGGCTGAGGCCGGCGCGATGGGGTACCTGGTGAAGCCGTTCACCAAACAAGACCTGCTCCCAGCGATCGAGATCGCCAAGGGCCGGTACCGGCAGATCGCCGCGCTCGCCGACGAGGTCGGCGACCTGACCGAGCGCCTTGCGGCCCGCAAGGCCGTTGACCGGGCAAAAGGTGCGCTCATGGACCGGTACGCGATGAGCGAGGCCGACGCCTTCCGATTCATCCAGAAGGCCTCCATGGAGCGGCGGCTGAGCATGCGCGAGGTCGCCGACCGGATCCTGGACGGCTCGCTCGACGCCCCCGCCTGACCGCCCACCCGATCCCCCTCCATCCGGTCACGGGCGCCCCTCGTAGACCCCTGAGACGACGTGTTCCGTCCTTACAGCCGAAGGAGGCGGCCCCCGCTAGCCTTTGGGCGAGCGAAATGTGCGGAGTATCATGCTCGCCGCAGATTCGGGTATACCCGAAGCATCGGTTTTTCCTGGGGACACCCCGGCGTCCCCGGCCGGAAGGGGGATTTGGAGTGAGGAAGAAAATCATCCGTATCGCCGCGGTTCTCGTGGCGCTGACGCTCGTCGCCGCCGCATGCGGAAGCGACGACGACACCGGACAGAACGGCGCGAAGAAGACGGTCAAGATCGGCTTTATCGGCGATCTGACCGGAGCCAACTCGGCGCTGGTCGTTCCCGGTCGCAACGCCGCGCAACTCGCCTTCGAACAGGCGAACGCCGCGGGGACCTTGGCCGTGACCATCGAGTTCGTGCCGCTGGACAACAAGGAGGCGGACTCGGCGAAGGCGCCACCGCTCGCGCAGCAACTCATCGGCGACCAAGCCGTCGTCGGCGTGATCGGTCCGGCCTTCTCCGGCGAGACGTCCGCGGTTCAGCCGCTGTTCGCCCAGGCCGGTCTCACGCACGTGTCGCAGTCCGCGACCCGCGCGGACCTGACGGCCGGCGGGAAGTTCAAGACGTTCTTCCGGGCCGTCGGCGGGGACGCCGACCAGGCCGAGGCCGCGGCGCGCCTGGCGGTCAAGGGCAAGGGCTGCAACACGCTCGCGATCATCGACGACAAGACCGCCTACGGGAAGGGCTACGCCGACATCGTGGACACCAACGCCAAGAAGTACGGCGGCCAGGTCGTCACGCGCGAGAGCGTCAGCCCCACAACCGACTACACCTCGCTCGTGGACACGCTCCGGTCGAGCAACCCCAAGTGCGTGGTCTACGGCGGGTACCAGCCGCAGTCATCGATCCTGATCAAGCAGATGCGGCAGAAGTCGGTCACCGCGCAGTTCATCTCGGGTGATGGAACCAAGTCGACGAAGTACATCCCGGATGCCGGCGCGGCGAACGCCGAAGGCACGCTCATGACGTGCCCGTGCCTCGACGCGAACGTGTCGGTCGACGAGGGCGCCAAGAAGTTCGTCGCCGACTACAAGGCGAAGTTCAACACGGCACCCGACATCTACGCGCCGGAGGCCTACGACGTCGCCCAGATCTTCATCAAGGCGATCGGTGAGTGCGGCGACGCCGTGACGCGCGCGTGCGTGCTGGACAAGGTCACCAGCCTGAAAGACTTCAAAGGCCTGACGAAGACCTTCAACTGGACGACCGACACGGCCTTCCTGCACGAGGTCACCGACAAGGGCGTCAGCATCTACTCGGTCAAGAACGGCCAGATCGTGCTCGACGGCAACATCAACGACATCGTCCCGGCCTAGCCCGGGCCATCACGCAACCGGAGGGGCCGCCGCATCGGCGGCCCCTCCTGCGAACTCGAATCGGCAAACCGAGATGGGCATCGCTTCCGAGTGCATTACGTCAGACCTCCCGCTGCGACTGGTGGGAGGTCTGACGACCGGTTCCATCTATGCCCTCATCGCGCTCGGCTATACGCTCGTCTACGGCGTGCTGCGCCTGATCAACTTCGCGCACTCCGAGGTCTTCACCGCCGGCACCTTCGGGGCGCTGATCGCGCTCAACCTGATCACCGGACCCGACGGAGGAAACGCCTTCCATCTGGTCGCCGCCGTCGTTCCCGCGATTGCGGCCGGCGCGCTCGTGGCGGTCGCCCTCGAGCGGGGCGCATACCGTCCACTGCGGCGGCGGGGGGCATCACGCCTGTCGTTCCTCATCAGCGCAATCGGAGCGTCCCTGTTCATGCAGAGCGTCTATCTGGTCTGGCGGGGCCGCGGCTACGAGCAACTTCCCGAGACGATTCGCATCCGGCCGATCCTGGAGATCGGGCGGGTTCAGATCAGCAACGTCGACGTGATCGTGTTCGCGGCCATGATCGCCATGGTCGTCGGACTGGATTTCCTTGTGCAGCGCACGCGCATCGGCAAAGGAATCAGGGCCGTTGCGCAGGACGCCGAAACCGCTTCGATGATGGGCGTGAACATCGATCGGGTCGTCACCTGGACCTTCATCATCGGCGGATCCCTCGCCGGCGTGGCGGCGCTGCTGTGGGGTCTGCGATTCCCGACGCGATTCGACGTCGGGTTCCTGCCCGGTATCAAGGCGTTCACCGCCGCCGTTCTCGGCGGGATCGGAAACATCCGCGGAGCGCTGCTCGGCGGATTGTCGCTGGGTTTGATCGAAAACATCGGCGCCGGATGCTTCGGCGACGCGTGGAAAGACGTGATCGCCTTCACCGTCCTGGTCCTGGTTCTGATGTTCCGCCCGACCGGCATCCTGGGCGAAGAGGTCGCGGAAGGGAAGGCCTAGATGCGTCCGCTTCTGGCACTCGCCAGCGTCATCGCGATCATCTTCGCGTGGGCATACGGCGACGCAAGACTGGGTGGGCGCGTCCGCACCTTCTACGACAAGCGCGAACGGTGGATGTTCCCCGTGGTCTTCCTTTCCTTCTTCGGGGTCTTTGCAGTCCTGACCTCCTTCCTGGACGTCGCGAAGCTGGAGCTGGGTTTTCTGGTCGGCTACAACGCGCTGCTTGCGATGGGGTTGAACGTCGTCGTCGGCTACGCCGGCTTGCTCGACCTCGGATACGTCGCGTTCTTCGCCGTCGGTGCCTACACGATGGCGATCCTGTCCAACGCCGGACCGCTTCAGGTCCCGTGGGATCTGAACTTCTGGGAGATCCTGCCGATCGGCATCGTGATCGCGATGATCACCGGCGTCATTCTGGGTGGTCCCACGTTGCGCCTCCGCGGCGACTACCTGGCGATCGTGACGCTCGGCTTCGGCGAGATCGTTCGCATCGTCGCGCAGAACCTCGACTCGGTCACCAACGGCGCGCGCGGCGTCACCGGCATCGAGAACATCAGCGTGTTCGGAAAGTCGCTCGGCCTGGACCCCAAGCCGTACTACCTGTTGACGCTCGGGTTCATCGCGATCGCAGCGCTGCTGGTTCGATCGATGAACAACTCGCGCGTCGGCCGCGCGTGGGCGGCGATCCGCGAGGACGAGGTCGCGGCAGAGGCGATGGGCGTCCCCACACTCAAGTACAAGCTGTGGGCGTTCGCGATCGGCGCAGCCGTCGCGGCCGTCGGCGGGATGGTCTTCGCCGCCAAGGTCACCTTCATCGATCCGGCTTCGTTCCAGTTGATCATCTCGATCTTCATTCTGTCGGCGGTCGTGCTCGGCGGGCTCGGCTCGACGGCCGGCGTCATGGTCGGCGCGGTGCTGATCAACGTGCTGCCCGAGATGCTGCGCGGTCTGAGCAAGCTCGGCGCGGTCGGCGACAAGCTGCTCGACGCGCGCTTCGGCATCTTCGGCTTGGTGCTTGTGGTCATGATGATCTTCCGGCCCGAAGGGATCGTTCCCAGCCGCCGCCGCGCGGCCGAGATGCGGGGCGGTGCGGAAGAAGCGAAGGGCCCGCTCGGGGGCGGGCTGCCGGCCGAACCGGCGCCTGCGGGAGGCGACGATGGCGCTGCTTGACGTCGACGCCGTGACGAAGCGCTTCGGCGGGTTGACCGCCATCGGTGGATTGTCCTTCGACGTCAACGAGGGGGAGATCCGCGGGCTGATCGGGCCCAACGGCGCCGGCAAGACCACGTTCTTCAACATCGTCACCGGCGTCTACACGCCCTCCCAGGGAGTCGTTCGCTTCGACGGACGGTCCTATGCCGGCAGGAAGCCCCACCAGATCACGAAGGCGGGGATCGCTCGTACCTTCCAGAACATCCGGCTGTTCCCCAACATGAGCGCGATCGAGAACGTGATGGTCGGCGCGGATGTGCACAGCCACACGACCGTCGGCGCCGCCATGTTCGGGTTGGCGCGTCGCAGCGAACGGATGAGCGTCGATGCCGGCTACGCGATGCTCGAGCGCGTCGGCATCGTGCATCTGGCCGGCCATACCGCCAAGAACCTGTCCTACGGAGACCAGCGTCGCGTCGAGATCGCTCGCGCCCTGGCGACCCGGCCCAAGCTCCTGCTGCTCGACGAGCCGGCGGCCGGGATGAACCCGGCCGAGAAGGCGTCGCTGATGCGGCTCATCCGCGGCATCCGCGACGACGGCGTTACCATCTTGTTGATCGAGCACGACATGAAGGTCGTCATGGGCATCTGCGAGCAGGTCGTCGTGTTGGACTTCGGTCAGAAGATCGCCGAAGGCCCGCCCGAGCACGTCCAGCGCGATCCCAAGGTCATCGAGGCCTACCTCGGCCGCGGCGCGGCCGAAGGGCACACGGGGTAGCCGATGGCGATGCTCACGCTCGACGACATCCGCGTCTCCTACGGCAACATCGAAGCCGTGCGCGGCATTTCGCTCGACGTCGAGCCGGGCGAGATCGTCACGCTGATCGGCGGCAACGGCGCCGGCAAGACGACCACGCTCAAGACGATCTCCGGCGTCCGGCGTCCGTCCCACGGGGCGATCCTGTTCCTGGGCGAGCGGATCGACAAGCTTGCCGCACACGACATCGTCTCGCGCGGACTGGTCCAGTCGCCGGAAGGCCGGCGCATCTTCCCCGGCATGAGCGTCCGCGAAAACCTTGAGATGGGCGCCTACCATCGCGGCGAGCCGGATGCCGCCGACTTCGCGCGCGTCTTCACGCTGTTTCCCGTCCTGAAGGAGCGCATCAAGCAGGCCGGCGGCACCCTGTCGGGCGGCGAGCAGCAGATGCTGGCGATGGGCCGGGCGATGATGGCGCGTCCAAAGCTGCTCATGCTCGACGAGCCATCCATGGGGCTCGCCCCGATGTTCGTCGAGCGCATCTTCGCCATCATCAAAGAGATCAACCAGCAAGGCACGGCCATTCTGCTCATCGAACAGAACGCGCAGATGGCGCTGCAGACCGCTCATCGCGGTTACGTGATCGAAACCGGTCAGATCGTGCTGGCCGACCGGGCCGACAAGCTGCTCGGCAACGACGACGTCCGCAAAGCCTATCTCGGGGAGTAGTCGCTGCGGGAATTGGAAAGCCCCGGAACCGGCTCGACGCTCGCGCCTTCCCCAAACGCAAGCGTCTCGCAATGATTCCGGGGCTCTGGTCGCCGGTTTCCCAACGAGCCGGGCGGGACGCTATCAAGCCCGGCGACACCCGGTCAACTCGGACCGCGAGCAAGCCTCGACCTCGACTTCAAGGTTCTCGTCGCGCCCTCACCCCGCTATCCTGCGAGCCCGTGAGTGAGATCTTCGTGCGGCGCGCGAATTCCGGCGATCTGCCTGCCGTCGAGCGCCTGTGGCGCGAGCTGCAGGCGATTCAGGGGGACTTCCGGGTCCTCAAGGTCACGCGCGATCTCGATGCGCATGTTCGCGACGAGTTCCTCAACGCGGCCGGCCGAGCGGACGCCCTTTGGCTCGTCGCGGAAGCAGGGGGCAGGGTCGTTGCGATGGCGTTCTTGCATGCCGAAAAGCCGAGCCGCGTCTCCGACGAGGAAGTCCTGGAGATGTCGCGCGTCGCGGTCGATCCCGTCTGGCGCGGCCGCGGTGTTGGCCGGGCGCTCGTCGCCGAAGCCGAGCGGATCGCGCGCGAGCGGGGCGCTCGTTACCTCGCCGCGAGAGTCTTCTCGCGCAACGAAGAAGCGGTGCGGTTTTGGGACGCGATCGGCTTCGAGTCGTTCGTCGACACGCGACTGAGGCCGGTGGACGAAAGCAGCTAAGAGGTTGCGAATATAGTGGGGGCGTGGCCACCGAGACGCACGGCGCTGAAGGATACCTGGAAGCCGTCTACGAGCTGAACGAGGAAGGCGTGCGCGTCGTCCAGGCGCGCATCGCGACCCGGCTCGGCGTCTCGCGCGCCGCGGTCAGCGAGCAGATTCGCCGTCTCACCGCATCCGGCCTGGTGGTGACCGGCGCGGATCGCGAGATCCAGCTCACCGATCACGGTCGCGAAGTCGCCGAGAGCGCCGTCCGCCGCCATCGGATGTCCGAGCGCTTCCTGGTCGACGTGCTCAAGATGCCCTGGCACCTGGTCCACCAGGAAGCCGAGAAGCTTCAAGAAGCGCTCACCGGTCCGTTGGAGGAGCATGTCGCGTCGCTGTTGGAAGGGCCGGGAACGTGCCCGCACGGCAACCCGATCCCCGGGACCGGCGCCGTCTTTCGCACCGACCTGACGCAGCTTCGGGAGTTCGCCGCCGGCGACGAAGTCGTCCTCGAGCGACTCCTCGAAGACGTCGAGCTGCACACCGAGACGCTGAAGTACTTCGAGGAGCACGGGCTCATGCCGGGCAACACGATCCGGGTCGTCGCCGTCGCACCCGACGGCACCATGACGCTCGAGGTGCGAGGCGTTCAATGCGCGATCGGCGCCGACCTGACCGACAACCTCTGGGTCGCTCCCGTCTAGATGCCTGCCAAGCGACGCGCATCCGCATCGGCGAGCCCGTCGGGGCCGCGGCCCGACGCGCTCCTTCTGCTGGACGGCCATTCGCTCGCCTACCGCGCCTTCTTCGCGCTCCCGCCCGAGCTGGCGACATCGTCGGGCCAGCCGACCAACGCGGTGTACGGATTCACCTCGATGCTGATCAAGTTGCTGGCCGACTACGGCACCGAGCGCGTCGGCGTCGCGTTCGACCTTGGCCGCCCCACGGTGCGGCTCGCCGAATACGCCGAGTACAAGGCCGGCCGTCCCGAGACCCCGGCCGATTTTCGGTCGCAGATGGGACTGCTCCGCGAAGTCTTGTCCTCATTGCACATCCCGGTATTCGAAGTTCCCGAGCACGAGGCCGACGACGTGCTGGCCACGCTCACGCGCAGCGCGAACGAGGCGGGCGTCGAGGTCGTCATCGTGACGGCCGACCGCGACGCGATGCAACTGGTGCGACCCGGCGTGACCGTGCTGTTCAACCGCCGGGGCGTATCCGACATCGTCATGTACGACCCGGCGGCCGTCGTGGAACGGTGGGGGGTCACCCCGCCTCAGTACCTGGACTATGCGGCGCTTCGCGGCGACCCGTCCGACAACCTGCCCGGTGTGCCCGGCGTGGGTGAAAAGACCGCCTCGAAGCTGATCGCACAGTACGGATCCGTTGAAGCGGTCTTCGACCATCTCGACGATCTCACCCCGAAGCTTCGCGATTCGCTGGCTGCCGGACGCGAAGACGTGATGCGCAACAAGCGGCTTACGCGGCTGATCGACGATCTTCCGCTGGACGTCGACGCCGCGCAGATCCGGATGGGCGAATGGGACCTGAAGCAGATCTACGACCTGTTCAACTCGCTCGAATTCCGCTCGCTCTACGAGCGATTGGAAGGGATCGGCCGCGCCCCGACCGACGTGGCCGACACGTTCGTCGCGGTGACCGGAGGCGACGCGGATTCGATCGCCGCCGCCGCCCGCGCCGCCGGCTCGGTCGCGGTTGCGCTCGCCCCCGACGGCGACGGGATCGCCCTGGCGGTCCACGAAGGGGAATCGACATGGCTCGCTGCACGCGCGGCGGCGCACACGCTGCTTGCCGACCCGGCCCTTGCCATCACCGCACACGATGTCAAAGAGCTCGTCCGGGTGCTCGCAACCGATGGAGTCGCAGCGGGCTCGATCGTGATGGACACGATGCTCGCCGCGTACTTGCTCGACCCGGCGAGCGGCGCCTACGACCTGCCATCGGTTCTGGCGCGCTACCTCAAGCGCGACCTGCCGACGGCGAAGCCGCCGGACGGCGACGGGCAGATGAGCCTGGACATCGGGGATACCGATGCGGTCGAGGCCACGTGCGCGCGTGCGGCGGCGCTGCCGAGGCTGGGCGCGCATCTGGGCGCAGAGCTTGAGCGGCTCGGGATGATGGATCTGATGCGCGACGTCGAGTTGCCGATCGCCGCCGTTCTGGCCGAGATGGAGCGCACCGGAGTCGGCGTCGACGTGCCACTGCTGCAGGCGATGTCGCGCGAGCTGGGCGAGGAGATCGCCGGCATCGAGACGCGCATCTACGATCTCGCGGGAGGCTCGTTCAACATCGGCTCGACGCCGCAGCTTCGCGACGTGCTCTTCGGCCGCCTCGGCCTGAAGCCGGCGAAGAAGACCAAGACCGGCTTTTCCACCGACGCGGCGACGCTCGAGTCGCTCCGCGACGATCATCCGGTCGTCGCCGAGCTGCTTCGCTACCGCGAACTCTCCAAGCTGAAGTCGACGTATCTGGACGCGCTGCCGCCGCTCATCGACCCGGCCGACGGCCGGCTGCACGCCACCTTCAACCAGGTCGCCGCCGCCACCGGACGCATCTCAAGCGAGAACCCCAACGTTCAGAACATTCCCGTCCGCACCGAGCTCGGCCGCCGGATTCGCGGTGCGTTCATCGCCGGATTTCCGGGACATACGCTGCTCGTCGCCGACTATTCGCAAATCGAGTTGCGGGTGCTCGCACACATCACGGGCGACTCGGGTCTGCGCGAGGCGTTCGCCAACGACGAAGACATCCACACCGCGACCGCCGCCAAGGTCTGGGGTTTCGAACTCGCCGACGTGCCCAAGGATCTGCGCAGCCGGGCGAAGATGATCAACTACGGACTGTCGTACGGGATGAGCGCGTTCGGGCTCGCTCAGCGTCTGGGCATCCCGACCGACGAGGCAGCCGAGTTCATCGAAGCATATTTCAAGGGCTTTCCGGGCGTGCGCGAATTCATGGACTCGGTTGTGCGCGCCGCCTACAAGGATGGCTATACCGTCACGCTCCTGGGGCGGCGTCGCTACTTGCCCGAGCTGAATCACTCCAATCCACGCATCCGGTCCCTGGGCGAGCGCCAGGCGTTGAACGCGCCGATTCAGGGAACTGCCGCCGACATCATCAAACTCGCGATGCTCAAGACGGAAACCGGCCTGCGCGAGGCCGGTTTGTCCGCCCGAATGGTCCTGACCGTCCATGATGAGCTCATCTTCGAAGTTCCCGAAGCCGAGCTGGCCGCCACCACTGAGGCGGTGCGCTCGTTGATGGAACAGGCGTATCCGCTGGACGTGCCGCTCACGGTCGATCTGGCCACGGGACGTTCGTGGGCCGAGGCAAAGGGCTAGGCACAATGGGCCTGGCGGATGCATGTGAAAAAGGTGAGGATTGAAGCCGTCGGGATGAACGGCTGGAGGGAGCCCGAATGCGCAGGAGCACGATGAAGTCGAAGGTCACCGGTGTTGCGGAAAGCTCCTCGGGAAGCGTTGCGGCTCTGCTCGGCCGGCGCGAAGTTCTGTCGATGGCGCATGCGGACGTCATGGCCGTCCGCGAGCGGTTCCGTCGCAAGCGCCTGATCACGCTGACGACTCTCCTTCTTCTGCCGACGGCATTCCTGTGGTATCGCATCGCCGACAGCCGTCCCTTCAACCCGTTTGCGCTGCCGGACTGGCACATCGAGCCGATCATGATCGCGCCGATCCTGCTGATCCTGGCGCTGATGGTCTTGATCATCGCCCCGATGGGCAACAACAAATCACCGCACATCATGTACCGGCCGGAACAGATCGAGGTCGGTCTCGACGACGTCAAAGGATTGCAGTCGGTGGTGGACGAGGTCGTTCGCACCTTGAACGTGTTCCTGGGCTACGCCATGTTCCGCGACCGGCTCGGCGGCAACCCGCGGCGCGGCGTGCTGTTCGAAGGGCCGCCCGGAACCGGCAAGACGCATCTCGCGAAGGCGATGGCCAAGCATGCCGGCGTTCCCTATCTGTACGTGTCCGGCCCGGCGTTCCAGTCGATGTGGTACGGGGCGACCGCGCGGCGGATCCGCAGCTTCTTCAAAGCGCTCAAGAAGACCGCGCGCAAGGAAGGGGGCGCTATCGGCTTCATCGAAGAGATCGACGCCTTCGCCACGACGCGCGGTGGTTTGGAAGGGTCCTCGCCGACGCATATCGTTCGCAGCGGGCTGTTCGGCCGCCGAAGCGACGCGACGATCGCATCCGGCACCGGCGGGACCGTCAACGAGCTACTCATCCAGATGCAGTCGTTCGACACGTTGCCGCTGTCGTGGCGGATCATCGACAAGTTCAAGGAATGGATCAACGCGTTCCTTCCGCCGGACTCGGCCTTGCAGAAACGGAAGCCGCCGTACCACAACGTGCTCGTGATCGCGGCGACGAACCGCGGCGATTCGCTCGACCCGGCGCTGATGCGCCCCGGCCGATTCGACCGCCGTCTCTACTTCGACCCGCCGTCGCGTGCCGGCCGGCGCGAGCTGGTGGACTACTTCCTCGGCAAGAAGCGTCACGCAGCCGAACTCGATGTCGACGCCAAGCGCGAGGAGCTGGCCGCGATCACCTTCGGGTATACGCCGGTGATGATCGAGCATCTCATGGACGAAGCGTTGATCGTCGCGCTGCGCAAGGGCCACGACGAGATGTTCTGGGAAGACGTGATGGAAGCGAAGATGACGACCGAGGTCGGCATCAAGAACCCGGTCCAGTACACCACCGAAGAGCGCCGCCAGATCGCGACGCACGAAGCCGGCCACGCCGTGACCGCATATCTCATCGGGGAAGGCCGCAACCTGGAGATCTTGTCGATCATCAAACGCCGCGACGCGCTCGGTCTGCTCGGGCATTCCGACGCGGAGGAGCGGTTCACCAAGACCAAGTCCGAGTTGGAGGCGCTGCTGATGATCTCGCTGGGCGGAATGGTTGCCGAGGAGATCTTCATGGGTGAAAGCGGCACCGGGCCGGCCGGCGATCTGGCCGGCGCGACCGGCGTCGCCTCCGAGATGGTCGGGTCGCTCGGCATGGCCGGATCGCTGATCTCGTTCCGGGCGATGGGCGAGAGCGTCCTGGATCCCGGATTGGTCGGCCGCGTCCTCAACAACCCGGAGGCGCGCAAGTCCGTGGACAAGCTGTTGAACGGCAAGAAGAAGGATGTGACCAAGCTCATCACGGCGCACAAGCGCCTGGTGATCGCGCTCCGCGATGCGCTGCTCGACCGGGACGAGCTGATCGGCCCGGAAATCACCGCCGTGCTTGAAGAAGCCGGCGGGGCGGAAGCGCAGCGTCTCGCAAGAATTCCGCAGCCCAAGCGCAAGCGTTCGGGCGGTGCGGGCGCCGTGGCGGCCTCGTCACCGCACAGATAGCGTCGTCGGCGGGGACGCTATTCGCCGAACCAGGCGGCGAGGCGTTCGCGCTCGTAGCGATGCTTCGCGTCCAGGTTCTCGCGCGAGGGCGGGGTCAGCGTGACGTCGGGCGGGTCGGCCAGGAACCGTCCGCGGACCATCATCGCTTCGCCGTCTCCGGTCTCTAGGTAGCAGCCGCCTTCGCCGTTCCAGCGTGCATCCGATTCTTCGCCGCGAAGGAATGCGGCGATGCGTTCGGCGGCGACCAGGCCGGCGTTCTCGGCGATCACGCCGGCCTTCGGCATCGGCTTGCCGTCGGCGAGCTGCATCCCGACGCAGTCGCCGACCGCCCAGACGCCATCGGCCGCGGTCTGCAGCGTGCCCGGGTTCACCGTGACCCACCCGCCGGGCCCGGTCAGCCCGGCCTCGGCTAAGACGAGCGGCGGAACATGGCCGGGCACGCCGAGCAGCACGTCGAACGGGATCGCCGCGCCGCCCGCGACGATCACCGATCCGGCTTCGATCCGCTCGGCTTTGGTGTTGGCGAAAAAATCGATGAAGCGTCCGGCCATGCGCCCTTCGATCGCCTCGCATCCGGACGGGCCCACGACGGGCAGCGACGACGGCAGGGGAGTGAAGACCGTCAGCGAAACCTTCGCGCCCCGAGTGCGCGTCGCCTCTTCGAGCAAGAGCGCGAGTTCGAACGGCGCGGGCGAGCACGGATAGGGGCTGCCCAGGATGCCGATCACGATGCGTCCGCCGGCGATGGTCGCCATCGTCTCGGCGGCGCGCGCGACGCCCGACCCGTAGACGTCCAGGCCGTGCTCGGCGAAGCCGGGCACCGCGCCGGGATCCCCGTGAGCGCCCAACGCGACCAGCATCGCATCGGCGTCGATCATCTCGCCGCCGACGACCGCACCGCGCATCGTCGGGTCGATCATGGCGATCTCGCCCCGCACGACCCGAATCCCGTGCCGCTCCAGCGCGGCCAGGGGCCGGCTGCCTTCGGCAATCGTGCCGTGGCCGGCGATCTCCATGGATTTGCGGAAGCCCATCTTGAAATGAGTCCCGCGGTCGGCCAAGACCACCTCGGCCTCGGGGGCGAGCGACCGAAGATGCACCGCCGCAGCGATCCCGCCGAACCCTCCACCCAGCACCAACACTCGTTTCGCCATCGAATGCACCCTCTCCGAAGACCGAATCGCCGGAAACGCCCCTCGGACGCCGGCGGGACTCCCGGCCGGCGTCCGACGAGCATCCTAAGGCGGCGTTGACACCCGTTCCGCCGCGCCGATACTATCTGCGAGCCTGTTTGGGCAGGTCAGCGGCAGTTCCCGCGCCCCGATCCCATTTCCGGAAGGGGCGGAACCCAACCTGAACCCCTTCCCGCGGGTAAATACTGTGTACGGGTCCGGCAGATCGCCGGAACCCTGGAGAGGAATGAGGCTTCGTGCCTGAGGATTACCCCGTCACCAGTGACGTGATCGAAAACGACATCGGTGGCAAGGAAGAGTTGCTCGCGGCCTACGAGCAGTCCATCAAGAACTTCGACGACGGCGACCTGGTCACCGGCAAGGTCGTCAAGGTCGACAAGGACGAAGTCCTGCTCGACATCGGCTACAAAAGCGAAGGCGTGATTCCCGCGCGCGAGTTGTCGATCAAGCACGACACCGATCCGCGCGACGTCGTCAACGTCGGCGATGAGATCGAAGCGTTGGTCACGCAGAAGGAAGACAAAGAGGGGCGGCTCATCCTCTCCAAGAAGAAGGCGCAGTACGAGCGCGCCTGGGGTCAGATCGAGAAGGTCATGAACGACGAGGGCGTCGTGACCGGAACGGTCATCGAGGTCGTCAAGGGCGGCCTGATCGTGGACATCGGCCTGCGCGGTTTCCTTCCTGCGTCGTTGGTCGAGCTGCGTCGTGTGCGCGACCTGACGCCGTTCGTCGGCAAGCAGATCGAAGCGAAGATCATCGAGCTCGATCGCAACCGAAACAACGTCGTGTTGTCGCGCCGGAAGTATCTTGAAGAGGCGCAGTCCGAGGGGCGCAAGTCCTTCCTGGAGAACCTGGCCAAGGGCGAGGTCCGCACGGGTGTCATCTCCTCGATCGTCAACTTCGGAGCGTTCGTGGATCTGGGCGGTGTCGACGGGCTGGTGCACGTGTCGGAGCTGTCGTGGAAGCACGTCGAGCATCCGAGCGAGGTCGTCCAGGTCGGTCAGGAAGTCAGCGTCGAGGTGCTCGACGTCGACTTGGAGCGCGAGCGGATCAGCTTGTCGCTGAAGAAGACGCAAGAAGACCCGTGGACCGCGTTCGCGCGCACCCACGAGCCGGGCCAGATCATCGACGGTGTCGTCACCAAGCTGGTTCCGTTCGGCGCGTTCGTTCGCGTCGCCGACGGCATCGAAGGGCTCGTCCACATCAGCGAACTCGCCGAGCGTCACGTCGAGACCGCCGAGCAGGTCGTGAAGGTCAACGATCCCGTCAAGGTGAAGATCATCGAGATCGACTCGGAGCGCCGCCGCATCTCGCTGTCGGTCAAGCAGGGCTCCAAGGAAGGCGCGCCCGAACCGGTCGTGGTGCCCGAGATGGAACTGGTCGACGAGGAGATGGCCGCCGCGGAAACCACGGCCACCTTCGAGGCCGCTCCCGATGGCGAACAGGTTCTCGAAGCCGCGATGGCGCCCGAGGTCGAGGCGCCGGCCGCGCCCGCCGAAGGGGACAAGCCGCAGCCGCTGTCGGAGGAGTCGCTGGAGGCGATCATCGCCGACATCAAGAAGCGGCAGGCCTCCGAATCCGAGGATTGATCGGCGCGTGCTGCTCGTCGGGTTGACCGGCGGGATCGCATCGGGGAAGTCGACGGTCGCCGCCATGCTCTTGGAGCGCGGCGCGCAGTTGATCGACGCCGACGAGATCTCCCGTGAGATCGTCGAGCCCGGCAAAGACGCGTGGCGACGGATCGTCGAGCATTTCGGCAACGAGGTGCTGCGGCCCGATCGCCGGCTCGACCGCGAGAAGCTGGCCGCGATCGTGTTCGCCGACCCGGCGAAGCGGCAATTGCTGAACGAGATCACCCACCCGCGGGTGATGGACGAGATGGCTCGCCGCATCGCCACGCTCGCCGACACCGATGCGATCGTGGTCTGCGACATCCCGCTCCTGACCGAACGCGGCAGCGAAAAGATGTTCCAGATCGTCGTGGTCGTGACCGCGCCCGAGGAGGTCCGGATCGAACGGCTCGCGACGTCGCGCGGCTACTCCCGCGACGAAGCGCACGCGCGGATCCGCGCGCAGACGTCCGATGACGAGCGCCGCGCCATCGCCGACATCGTGATCGAAAACGACGGCAATCTGGCGTCCCTTCAAGATCAGATGGACGCGCTCTGGGCGCGTCTGCTCGCCGCCCGCACCTAGCCGTTCGAGCCCATCGCTCTTGATGTCTGCGTCCGGCTTGGCCGGACAATGACGCTTGTGAATAATAGGATGTTGACAGTCGTATTGGCCGGACCTCCACAGTAGCTCAGGGCGCCGCGAACCGGCGGCGCGGGGGAGCGATCCCTGTGAGCGAAGGAGGATCCGTCATGTCTCGACTGTTTGTCATCGGCGGGATCGGCATGGTGTTGCTGGCCGGCGTGCCGGGCTACGGCGCGAAGATCGTGCACATCGACGTTCCCGGTGTGCAGGCGCCGCATGTCGAACCGGCGTGCGACGGGACGCTGCCCGAACCGAAGCATCAACCCGCACCGCTCGGTTCGATCTGCGCCGACGAGTAGACGCGGCGCGGGGCGCGCCGGCTCCGGCCGCGGCCGATAGAATCGCATTCATGCCCCCCTACGAAGCGATTCTGTTCGACGCGGGCGAGACGCTGGTGCGCCCCGAGCCGTCCTTCGGCGGCTTGCTTCACGCGATTCTCGGCGAACTGGGGCACGCGCGGGACGCCGATCGCGTCGAAGCCCGCGCGCGGCCGGCATTGCTCGCCGCTCTCGAGCGTTCGACGACCGAAAAGCGACCGTGGTCGGTCACGCCCGAGTCCTCGATCGCCTTCTGGACCGGGGTGTATGCCGACATGCTCGCCGGGCTCGGAATCGACGATCCGCGCGGCTCGGTGGCGACGGCGATCTATCGCGAGTTCGCGCAGCCGCACCGATACGGATTGTTTCCCGACGCGCTTCCGGCGCTGCGCGAGATGAAGGTTCGCGGCTACCGGCTGGGCGTGGTCAGCAACTGGGAAGGCTGGCTCGCCTCGCTGTTCGAACGGCTCGGCGTCGCGCACCTGTTCGACGCCATCGTGGTGAGCGGCGCAGAGGGCGTCGAGAAGCCGGATCCCGCCATCTTCACGATCGCCCTCGAACGCATGGGAGTCGCGCCGGAACGGTCCGTCTACGTCGGCGATAGCCTCACGCACGACGTGGTGCCGGCGCTGTCGCTGGGAATGGGCGCGGTCTTGATCGACCGGCATCGCCGCCACGGCGGCGCGCACCGGCCGACCATCGAATCGCTCGGTATCCTGTCGGCCGTGCTATGACCGATCCCCGCCGCTTCACCGCCGAGGAAGCCAACGCGCTGCTGCCCACGGTCGCGCCGCTCATCGAAGCACTCCGCGAGGCGCAGCGGGCGATGGAAGACAGCCACGATCAAGTCACCTCCGCCGCGGCCGGAAACGGCGGCGGCGAACCCGGAACCGCGTTCCTGGAAGCCAACGAGCGAGCCGGCGCGATGCTCGCCCGGCTCGAGGCGCTCGGCATCGTCGTCCGTGACCCGTCTACCGGTCTGATCGACTTCCCGGGTGAGCGCGACGGCGAAGAGATCTTCCTGTGCTGGCGGCTGGGGGAAGACAGCGTCGCGTGGTGGCATCCGGTCGATACCGGCATCGCCGGCCGGCAGCCGTTGTAGCGCCTACGCGTCGGCGACAATCACGAACAGCGGCACGCCTTCGAAAGGACGAAGGATCGGCCGCTCCTGCAGGGACCGCGCCCACTCGACGTCGCGCATGCGCTCCAGTCGCGCGTTTCGCCATCCGCCGGCGTCGATCGCGGCGAGCAGCCCGGCCGCGGTCGTGCCGCCGGCGAACGGGATCTGCGCGAGCAGCTCCGGCTCGTAGTGGCGGTGATGATCGTCGGCGACGCGCAACGCCTGCCGGACCAGCTTGCCGGCGCGGCGACGCGCCTGATGCGCAAGCCCGCTCTGGCCCCACATTCCTTCGAACGACACCAGCCGTCCGTTCGGGGCGACCGCGCGAAGCGCAGCGAGCGCCTTCGGCGGATCCGGCAGCGTCCACAAGACATGTCGTTCCATGATCACGTCGAACGGACCGGGCGGAGGCTCATCGGCCGGGGCGTTGACGATCTCGATGTCGTAGCCGCGGTCGGCGGCCTTGTCGCGAAGCCGGCCGAGCATGCCGTCCGACAGATCCAGCGCGGTGACGCGGTGGCCGAGCGAGGCGGCAAGCACGCTCATCGCGCCGGTTCCGGCGCCCACGTCCAGGATCCGCGCCGGAGCCGGCGGCAGGACGCGCGTCATCAGGGCACGCCACACCGCGGCCTCCACGGGGTCGGCGACCGCGTGGCTTGCCGTGTCGTCGTAGGTTCGAGCGTCGGCGTCCCAGAAGTCGCGCAGGCGGCGGTGGGCGTCGTCGAGGTTCATGAACCTACCCTAATGCCTCGGCCCGGCAGCCGCGGGAACGCGACGGACGCCGTCGTCGCCCGGCGGTACGATGACGGCTCGATGCCTGCATTCAAGATCGTTTCGGATTTCGCGCCGGCCGGCGACCAACCCGCGGCGATCGAGGCGCTCGCGCGCGGCGTCCAACGCGGCGACGACTTCCAGACCTTGCTCGGCGTCACCGGGTCCGGCAAGACGGCGACCACCGCGTTCCTCGTGGAAAAGCTCCAGCGGCCGACGCTGGTGATCACGCCCAACAAGTCGCTGGGCGCCCAGCTCGCGAGCGAGTTCAAAGAACTCTTCCCGGGCAACGCCGTCGAGTACTTCGTGAGCTACTACGACTACTACCAGCCCGAAGCCTACGTGCCCTCCAGCGACACCTACATCGAAAAGGACTCGTCGGTCAACGACGAAATCGACCGGCTCCGGCACTCGGCGACCGCATCGCTGCTGCAGCGGCGCGACGTGCTGATCGTCGCGAGCGTGTCCTGTATCTACGGCCTCGGCTCGCCCGAGCAATACGAACAGCATCTGCTGCGCCTGATCCAGGGCGTGGACGTGTCGATGGAGTTCATCAAGAAGCGGCTCGTCGACATGCAATACGACCGCAATGACTTCAACGTGGCTCGCGGCAAGTTTCGCGTTCGCGGGGACACGATCGAGATCTACCCCGCCTACGAAGAGCACATCCTGCGCGTGGAGCTGTTCGGCGACACGATCGAAAAGATGACGCTGATGAACCCGACCACGGGCGAGATCATCGGTGACGTGGCGGACACCAGCGTGTTCGCGGCCAGCCACTACGCTGCCAGCCAGGAGCGGATGCAGGCCGCGATCAACGGCATCGAGACCGAGCTGACCGGGCGGCTCGACCAGTTCGAACGCGACAACAAGCTGCTCGAAGCGCAGCGGCTGCGGATGCGGACGACCTACGACATCGAGATGATGCGCGAGATGGGTTTCTGCTCGGGGATCGAAAACTATTCGCGGCACATCGACGGCCGCGCACCCGGGGAAGCTCCCTATACGCTGCTCGACTATTTCCCGGACGATTTCCTGGTCGTGATCGACGAGTCACATGTGACCGTCCCGCAGCTTCATGCGATGTACGAAGGAGACCTGTCCCGCAAGTCCACGCTCGTCGAGCACGGATTCCGGCTGCCAAGCGCCATCGACAACCGGCCGCTTCGGTTCGAGGAGTTCTTGAAGAAGGTCAACCAGGTCGTGTTCTTGTCCGCTACGCCAAGCTCCTACGAGATCCAGGTGTCCAAGCAAGTCGTCGAACAAGTCGTGCGGCCGACCGGCCTGGTCGATCCCGAGGTCATCATCAAACCGACGAAGGGCCAGATCGACGACCTGATCGACGAGATCCGGATCCGCACCGAACGCGGCGAGCGGACCCTGGTCACCACCCTGACCAAGAAGATGGCCGAAGACTTGACCGACTATCTGCTCGAGATGGGGCTGCGGGTGCGCTATCTGCACTCGAATATCGACACGATCCAGCGAATCGAGATCCTCCGCGACCTCCGGTTGGGCGAATTCGACACGCTCATCGGTATCAATCTGCTCCGCGAAGGGCTGGACTTGCCCGAGGTCTCGCTGGTCGCGATCCTCGACGCCGACAAGGAAGGCTTCCTGCGATCCGAAACCTCGCTGATCCAGACCATCGGCCGTGCGGCGCGAAACGTCGGCGGCCAGGTGATCATGTACGCGGACCAGATCACCGCCTCGATGCGCCGCGCCCTGGAAGAGACCGCCCGACGCCGCGCCAAGCAGATCGCCTACAACGCCGAGCACGGCATCGACCCGCAGACGATCCGCAAGAAGGTCTCGGACATCCTGGTCGCCGCAGGTCTTGCCGAAGCGCCGACCACGCCGGCAAGCTCGAAGCGCAAGCGCAACGTTCGCCGCGATCTGGAAGGCACGCCGCGCGAAGAGTTGCCGCGGCTCATCCAGGCGCTCGAAGACGAGATGCACGAAGCCGCGAAAGAACTCCGCTTCGAATACGCCGCGCGCCTCCGCGACGAGATCAACGAACTCAAGCGCGAACTCCGCGAAGTCTCGTAACCGCTTGAATCCCTTCGAACCGAGACATTCACGGCACTGCCCTCTTTGGGCTTCGTGTCCCCCGTTCGAGTGACTCGGCCACTCAAGGTGGTCGAGTCGGACTCCGACAACAATGTCGAAGTTTCTTCGCTCGCGGCACGACCGTGCGCAGAGGGGGATGACGGATGGGTCCTGCACACGCCGCTTCGAACGGCTCCGGCGAGCACGCCTCCGAGAGGGCGGTCCCGGCGGCGCGCCACCGTGGACTGGTGTCGCTTCTCGCGCACGACCTCCGGGTTCCGCTCGGTCCGCTGGCGCTCGCCACGTCCAGCTTGGCGTCGGATCCCGGCATCGGCGGGTCGGCGCGTGAGTACGCGCAGATCGCCTACGCGCAGAGCACTCGCGTCGGGCGGATGATGAGCGCTGCCCTGGCCGCCAGCGGCCGGCTTCCGACGATGCGTCGGTCGCGGCTCTCCATGACCCAGATGCTGCGCGCGACCGGCGATGCCTTCTGCCGGCTCGGCGGTGCGATGACGGTCCACGGAAACGAGTGGGGGAACGGCGGGCACGTCACGGCCGATCAGACGGTGCTGGGCGAGTGTTTGCTGAACGTCGCCGAGCTTGCCGGCGGCCCGGCGATGCGGACGGCCGCGACGATCGAACGGGCGGCGCGCGTGATCGTCGGATTCTCGTGCGATGACGCCGGCCGGTGTGCGGACGCGTTCGCCAAGGACGTTCCCGACGACGCCGATTCGGCGTTCGCGCTCGCGGCGGTCGCCGTCGTCGGCGCGCTCGGCGGCTTGGTCGAAGTCACCGACGACGAAATCGTGCTGGCCTTCCGTTCGGCGGAGGAAGAATGAGCGTGCGACCCACGCACCCCATCCGCTGGATCGCGGCCGGGGCGGCCGCTTTGATCGTGACGATCTACAGCGCATTGATGCTCGGCTTGAATGTTCCTTCCGTCCGCGCCGTGCCGCTGGCGCCGTGGGCCGGCGCCGGATACGGCGCCGATCGCCACGAGCCGTTCGCGACCGCGCCCGTCGAGCCGGGCACGGCACCCGAGACCGGTGCGACCGGCCGCGGGTCGGGCGGCGCGGCGCCTCCGCCGGCGCGGGTGGCAGGCGGGCGCTTCCCGGCGGCGGACGACGACGACAACGCGACGCGCTTTGGAGCCGATGATCCTCGCTCGGAGCCGGCCGGCGTGCTCGAACTGCTTTCTGTTCCTTCGGTTCCCGACGCTCCGGCGGTTCTGGAACCGTCCGGCGTCCCGTCGCTCGGGGTCGGCGGATGAGGCGTCTGCGCTACGGCGACATGCCCGTCTGGGCGAAGCTGCTGGTTCCGTTCGTGATCCTGATCTTCGTGTGGGGCTTCTTCGGGACGCTGGTGTTGGTGCGATCCCGCGACGGCGAAGCGCGCAGCCGCGCCACTGCGGAACTCGCCTCCGCGATCGACACCGCGCGTGCGGCATTCGCGGACGAGCAGGCCTCGCTCGTCGAGTCCGTTCGCCTGGCGGCGAGTCTTCCCGGCGTTCGCGATGCGGTCGCGCGCCACGATATCGACGAACTGTCACGCATCGTGGTGGCGTTCGTCGAGAACGGACGCCATCGCATCGTGCACGTGACCGATGCGCGAGGATCGATCCTGATCGCCGTCGATGCGCGCGGCCCCGAGCCGCTGATCCGGCGCGGCGGTTCGATGGCCGACGAAGCGGTCCATGCCGCCGCGTCGGGCGTCGCCGACGGCTACGGCGATAAGCATCTGGGCGTCCGCGATCGCGAGATGTTCGTCGCCGGCCCGATCAGATCATCCGGCACGTCATCCGGCACTGTCGAAGGCGTTGTGGTCGTGACGACCGATGCTGCGGCCGTTGCCCACGAGCTTGCCCGAAGCACGGGCGGCGCGGTGACGTTATTCGACCAGAAGGGCACCGCACTGGCGGCGAGCGGTCGCCGGCTTCCGTATCACGCGCCCGGCGCCGGCACGCAGGTCTCGATCGGAGGGGGCCATCCGTTCGAGGCGTTCTACGCGCCGCTGCATCATCGCGGGAAGACCTTCGGGGCGGTTGCCGTCGGCTTCTCGTCGGACTACATCTTGGCCGGCGTGCGCGGGACCGCAGCGCTTTGGGCGATCTTGATCGGATTCGGTGTCGCCGCCGCGCTCGGCATTGGGATCGTCGCGACGCGCGCCGTGACGGTGCCGGTCGGGCGGCTTGTGAACGCGACCGAAGAGCTCGAGCGAGGCGATCTTGGCGCGCGCGCGCCGACCGGGCCCCGGGACGAGATCGGCCGGCTCGCCGAGTCGTTCAACCGGATGGCGGCCCAGTTGCAGGCCGGTCACGCCGAGCTGGAGGGGCTCGTGGAGGATCGCACCGGCGAGCTTCGCCGCGTTAACGACGAACTGGCGCGCGCGTCGGCCGCGAAGTCGTCGTTTCTCGCTGCGATGTCCCACGAGTTGCGGACGCCCCTGAATGCTGTGATCGGCTTCGCCGACATCCTCGCCGATCCCGAGCTCGGCCGGGTTCCGCGGAAGGAAGCCCGCGAGATGGCATCGAACATCGTGCTATCCGGGCGACATCTTCTTACCGTCATCAACGACGTGCTGGACTTGGCGAAGGTCGAAGCGGGCCGCATCGACGTCCATCCGCGTCCCAGCGACCTGGCCGCCCTCTTGCGAGAGGTCCGCGGCGTCGTCGCGCCGCTTGCGGACGAACGCCGGATCATCCTGTCGGTCGCCACCCCGCCCGGCATGCCGCGCGTGGAAGCGGACCCGGCACGGACGCGTCAGATCCTTTTCAATCTCATCGCGAACGCCATTAAGTTCACCGGCGAAGCCGGGCATGTTTCGGTCACGGTTGCCTGGGGAGACCGCGAGGCCATCATCTCGGTCGGTGACGATGGGCCCGGCTTGTCCGGCGAGGAATCCGCGCTGATCTTCGAGCCGTTCGAGCGGGCCGGAAGAACCAGCGGCGAAGGATCCGGTCTCGGTCTCGCGTTGGTGCGAACCTTCGTCGAACGCCAAGGGGGGCGCGTCTGGGTCGAAAGCGAGCCGGGAGAGGGCGCGACGTTCCGCTTCACCGTTCCCATCGCTCGCACGGCGGCCACCGCCGCGCGCGGCTCGTCGGCCAAAGTGAAGGAGACCGTCGCATGAGACGTTCCATCTTGGTCGTCGAGAACGATCCGATGTCCCGCCGGCTCGCCGAGCGCGTGCTGACGGCCGGCGGCTATGACGTTGCGTGCGTCGGTGACGCAGAAACCGCGCTCGAATCGGCGCGCACGCGAAAGCCCGACTTGGTCCTGATGGATGTGCGGCTTCCCGGCATGGACGGGCTCGAGGCGACGCGTCGTTTGCTGGCCGATCCGGCGACGGCAGACGTCGCGGTGGCTGCGCTCAGCGCGCAGGCTTTCGACGAAGACGTTCGCAGCGCGATGGACGCAGGCTGCGTGGACTACCTCACCAAGCCGATCGGCGCGCGAGAGCTGCTCGAGCGCGTCTCCGAGATCATCGGCGGCTCGGGACGGCGGAAAGGGTCGCGATGACGCAGTCCGACATCGGCGCGGCGCTGCCGCGCCGGCTGCGCGTCGTCGTCACCGACGACCAGTCGCATATGCGTGTGATGCTGACGCACGCGCTCTCGACTGGCGACGAGTTCGACGTCGTCGGTCAGGCCGCCGACGGCGGGCAAGCCGTCGAGTTGGTCGAAGCCATGCGGCCGGATGTGCTGTTGATCGATTTGGCGATGCCGAACATGGACGGTTTCGAGGCAATCCGCCGGATACGGCGCCGCGGAAACCGGGTTCGCATCCTGGTCCTGACATCAAACGGCGACCGCACGTCGATCGCGCAGGCGATGGAATGCGGGGCCGACGGCTACGTGCTCAAAGGCGCGGGCGTCGAAGAGATCCGCGTCGCGTTGCGGGACGTCGCGGCCGGCGGGGCCGTGCTGGGTCCGGCGATCGCGCGCGAGGTCGTCGACGGCTTTCTTTCCCTGATCGAGGAGAAGCGTCGCCGGGACGTCGCCGTGATCAGGACACTGGCGGCCGCCGTCGAAGCGCGCGACCGCGTGACCGGCGACCATATCAACAATGTCGCGAACCTCTCGGTGGCTCTGTGGACGCGCCTGGTGGGGTCGCCGCCGGACGAGGAGATGGTCTACGGCTTCCTGCTCCACGACGTCGGCAAGATCTCCATTCCCGACTCGATCTTGTTGAAGCCGGGTGCCCTGGATGAGGCCGAGACGACCCGCATGCGCCGGCACGTCGAAGTCGGTCTGGATCTGATTGAGCCGCTGGGGTTCGGACCGGTCGTCACCGACGTGATTCGCTGCCATCACGAGCGGATCGACGGCTGCGGCTATCCCAAAGGCCTGCGGGGTGAGCAGATTCCTATGCACGCTCGCATGTTCAGCGTCGTCGACGCCTACGATGCGATGACCGCCGACCGGCCGTATCGCACCGGGATGCCGCCCGAGAACGCGCTCGAAGAGTTGCGCCGCTTCGCCGGATCGCAGTTCGATCCCGATTGCGTGGACGGCTTCGAAGCACTCGCCGTTTCTCGGGGACTCGTCTAGCGCGGTTTCGTTTTTTCCGGTTCGCCGCGAGATTCGGAACTATCAGAACCTGACACCGCGAACAAATTGAAGTTGTCGCGCCCGGCGCGTCGCGATTGGGAGGGAATGCACCGCGTCGCGGCGAACAACATTGCCATCGCCGGGGACGATATCGCCTGCCACCGGGGGGCGGGGCACGGTCCCGGGAAGGGGAGTCGTCGATGGCAGAGTTGATGCACGGCAACGTCCAGCCGCTGCCCACGTGGGGACGGGGACGTGAGCGCGTGCTCTTCGTGTTCGGGACGCGCCCCGAAGCCATCAAGCTCGCGCCGGTGATCAAGGCCTGCGCGGCCGAGCCGCGGCTCGAGCCCTACACAGTCGTCGTGCGCCAGCATCACGAGATCCTCGACCAGACGCTCGACGTCTTCGGCTTGAAGCCCGACCGCGTCGTGGAGATGGTCCGCAACGGACACGGGCTGGTCGAGCTGACGGCGAAGGTCCTCGAAGGCGTCGGCTCGGCGATCGTCGAGTCCGCGCCGTCGCTGGTCATCGTGCAAGGAGACACCACCACGGCCTACGCATCCGCGCTGGCGGCCTTCTACTCGGGCGTTCCGGTGGCCCACGTCGAAGCCGGCCTGCGGACCAACAACCTGGCGCACCCGTACCCGGAGGAGCTCAACCGCCAGATGGTCGCTCGCATCGCCGATCTGCATTTCGCGCCGACGCGGGCCGCATACAAGAACCTGATGCGCGAAGGAGTGCCTTCGGAGCGGGTCGTGATCACCGGCAACACCGTCGTGGACGCGCTCCACTCGATCATGCCGTCGGCTGCCTCCTCGCGGCGTCGCGGTGACGTCGTTCGCGTGTTGGCGACCGCTCATCGCCGCGAAAACTGGGGCGGACCGCTCAACGAGATTTGCCGGGCGCTTCGCGACATCGCCGAAGCACACGCCAACGTCGAGATCTTGTTCGTGGTGCACCCGAATCCGATCGTCCGGCGGGCTGCCGAAGAGGCGCTGGGCGGACTCGAGAACATCAGCATCTCGCCGCCGCTGGCGTATCGAGACTTCGTCGCGCACATGGCCGCCGCAAATCTGATCCTCACCGACTCGGGCGGTATCCAAGAGGAGGCGCCGACCTTCGGAACGCCGGTCGTCGTCCTGCGCGAGACGACCGAACGCGTCGAAGGAATCGAAAGCGGGAGCGCGATCATCGCCGGAACGACGCGGGATTCGATTCGTTCGGCGGCGTTCGCGGCGCTGGCCCGAGGCGAAGGACGGCCGAAGTCGCGAACCCTTTACGGCGACGGCAAGGCATCCGAGCGTATCCTCGCCGCGCTGATGGACCGGTTCTTCGGAGCCGCCGACGCTGAGATCGAGGAGGCGAGCGGTGCCTTCGACGGCGCGCGAGCGTAGGTCCGCGGTATCGCATCGGGCGGGCCTTCGGCCCGCTCTTTTCGTGGTCCCGGAGGGATTGACGCTTACGCGATGAATGTCGCCGCCGCTCTTCGACCCTCGCGCGAGCCGAGCCATCGTGCGCTCCAGCGCTTCCCGTTCGACAAGCGCGCAACGATGGCCGGGCTCGTCGTCGCCGGAATCGTGATGGCCGCCGCGCTCTCGTTCGCGAACGCGCTCTGGCGTGTGGAAGCCGATGCGCTCGGCGCGCTGCTCCGAATGAGCGGAACGCCGCATTCGGTGACGGATGCGCCGCGCGACGCCTTCGGCGGCGCCGTCGCCGGCGGCGCGCGGTTCACCGTCCCCGAGACCGGCTCGCCGATTCCCCGCCCCGCCGCACTCGCCGGAATCGGTGCGTTCGTGCTGGCGTCGGCTGTTGCGATCCGCTCGCGTCGCGTGCCGGTTCCGGCCAAAGTGCTCTGGCTGCTGTTCGCGGCAATCGGCGCGTCGACGTTGTGGCACACCGGGTTCGTTTCGGGTGTCCCCCCCCATCCGGTGCGGACGATGTCGATCGGCTTCCAGAGGGGTGGGTTGCTGACCGTGGTCGTCGCGGCCCTGCTCTTCGCATTCGAGGTCTTCCCCGTGCCCGGCCGGTTTCGCACGAAGGCCGGGTGGCTACTCGGCCTGTGCGTGTTCGCGGTGGCATGGAGCGTCGTTCGCATGGCCGTGGTGCTCGCGACCGCCTATCACATCGGTCCCTGGACGTTCCTGTATCTGCACTACCTCGCCGGACCGGTCGTCGACTTCTTGACCATCGTCACCTTCTACAGCTTCGCCACCTACGGCTTGTCCAAGCGACTGGAAGAGGCGATTGCCCGATGACGCCGGCCGTGCAGATCCTGAGCTTCGTGATCTTCGCCGTGATCTCGGTGTACGCCGCGCGTCACTACCGCTTCCTGTGGAACCGGCTGTTCCAGCGCCAAGATCGTGCCTACCAAGATTTGGCCGGATCGTATCTGCCGAGCGTGACCGTCATCATCCCGATGCACAACGAGTCGCGCGTCGCGGCCGGCGTGATCGAACATCTCGTCGACGCGGACTACCCGCAGGAGCTTGTCCAGATCCTGGCCGTCAACGATCACTCCACCGACGACACCGCCGAAATCATCGACGCGGCCGCGAGTCGATACGCCAACGTCACCGCTGTGCACCGCACCGATCCGGACGAGGCGCGGGGAAAGACGGAGGCGCTCAAGACCGGAACCGCCTTGGCGACCGGCGAGGTGATTCTGGTCTTCGACGCCGACTACCGTCCCGGCCGCGGCCTGCTCAAGCGACTGGTCGCTCCGTTCTGCGACCCGAGCGTCGGCGCCGTCATGGGCCGCGTCGTGCCCTCCAACTCGGCGGCGAATGCGCTCACGCGGCTGCTGGACCTGGAGCGCGCCGGTGGGTACCAGGCCAATCTGCAGGCCCGCCAGAACCTGGCACTGATCGTTCAGTACGGCGGCACCGTCGGCGGCGCGCGGCGGAGCGTCCTGGACGCCGTCGGCGGATGGGTGACGCACCTAACCGAGGACACCGACCTGACGTTGCGCATCTACCTTCGAGGCTTCCGCGTCGTCTACGTCAACATCGCCGAATGCTACGAGGAAGTCGTCCAGGACTGGGCGGCGCGTACCAAGCAGCTCTCGCGATGGGCCGTCGGCCACAACACCGTCATGCTCGACTATCTCTGGCCGACGCTTCGATCGAAGCTGCTCACGCCGCGACAGAAGATCGAAGGCGTTCTGCTGCTCGGCGTCTATCTCGCGCCGGTGCTGCTCCTGCTCGGATGGGTCGCCTCGATCTATCTCGCATTTGTCTCCGCCGGCTGGTACCTGACCGTCTACACAGGCGTGCTGGGATCGTTGTCGTTCAACGCGTGGGGGAACCTTGCCGCATTCAACGAGATCGGAAGCGCGCTGCTGCTCGACCGGCGCAAGCGCAGCATCCTGCTGCTGCCGCTCGGGGTGTTCTCGTCGTTCGCGGGGATGTGGATCTGCACCGGCGCACTGTTCAAGACGATCAAGGGACGCATCCGCAAGACGAGCGTCGTGTGGGACAAGACGCCGCGCTATGCGACGGACGCGCCCGCGACTCCGGTCGAGCCGGGAGGCGGGCGATGACGCTCGGCTATCTCGCGCTCGTCGGGATCTTCTTTGCCATGATCGCGGCCCTGTTCGCGATGGCGCTGGTCGAGATCCGCCGTCCCAGCGACCCGGGCCCGTTGCCGATCGACGTCGGCCGGGACATCGAGCACCGCTGGTTCGCGCGCCTGCTTCGAGGCCTGCCGATGGGCGACGTGCACACCGGCGACGACACGGACCCGCACCACGCACCGCAATTGATCTACGGCGCCGCGACCGGGCCGGCCACATTCATGATGCGCTCGAACGGTGACGTGCCGGACGGAGGCACGCTGGATGCGTTCGTCTGCGACGGGGTCGCGACCGTCGGTCCGGGCGCGACCGTGCTCGAGCATGTCGACGGCGCGGACGGTTTGGTGATCGGTGAAGGAGCAGCCGTCGGCGGCCGCGCGACCAGCGCGACCTGGATTCTGCTTGCTCCCGGATCGCGCGTTCGCTACGCCGCCGCGCCGCACATCATGACCGACGGTCCCGCCGTGCCGTCCGACCCGGTGCCGCTCGCGGCCTGGGACGGCTCATTTGATGTCGACTTGGAATGGCTGCTGTCGGAGGGCATGCCGCTCGATCAGGCGCTGCGATCGTTGTCGCGCACCGCGGGCGGGACGCTGAGCGGAATCGGCGCGGTACACGCGCTCGAGCGTCGCACCGGTCTCGGCTCGTCGACCATCGATCTTGCCGCCGCCGTGAACCCATGGTGGCTGCAGGACGCGCACGGGTGGTACCTCGGGGCCGCCACGGCGCGGATCCCCGGCGACCTGGTTCTGCCGGCCGGCGCGGTGGTGCCGTTTCATCTCATCGTGGACGGCACACTGGTCGCGCGCGACGGCGCGCACTTCCACGGCGGCGTTTCGGTCGGCGGCGACGCGATCCTGTTCGACGAATGCCGCGTCGAAGGATCGCTCACGGCGAAGGGAAGCGTCCTTCTGGGCGATCGCGCGTCGGTCGGGGAGTGCGTGAGCGCCGGCGGGGACGCCACGCTGGGGGCGTGCGTGCTCATCGGCGGCGGCCGCAACGGCGGCCTCGCGTCGACCGGATCGGTCGCGCTCGGTCCGGGGGTGCGTGTTACCAACAAGATCTACGCAGACGCCGGCATCGCGGTTGACGACGCGGCCGTCTACTCGCCACTTCCCGAGCGAAACATCGACCAGTCGTCTCCAACCGGGACGTACGCGCCGTAGACCGCCTCCGAATCCAACAGGGACGTCTGTGTCCCCTCCCAGGTCCAGCGCCAGTCGCCGGCCGGTCCGGCGAACATGCGAAACGGCGGGAGAAAATCGTCCGCCGGCTCGGACCAGGGCCAGTCGAACGTCGTGGACGGCGAGCGCCACGTCCCGCTGCACTCGTTGCAGATCGCCATGATCGTTCCGGCCAGTCCTTCGGCCGAGGCAAGCGAATGCTCGGTCCGGCCGAAGGCAATCCCTCCGGCGGCGATCGCGTCGCCCGCATCCCCGTCGTCGGCGACAACCAGCGCGCGCGACCCGGTCGATGTTGCGACCGTCGTGGTCACGCTTCCTTGATCAAACGTGACCGCGGGAGGATCGAAGGTGACCGTTCCGTTCGGGAAGAAGGCGATGAACTCCATGATGTCGCCGGGACCGAGCGGCGGCGCGGTGAGCGTCGCGCCGGCCGTGAAGCCGTACACGACGCCGATCGGATTGCCGGCCTGAATCCACGCGCCGCCCCAATCTTCGGCCGTCGCGATGCGCGCCCCCGAGCCGAGCAACGGCTGGGCCAAAACCCTGCCGCCACGGAAGCCGCCGAGATCGAGGCCGACCGCGACGCCGCTGATCAGCGTTCCGGTGCCGGCCTGCGCAGCTTCGCCGGCCAGCGTGATGCCAACGTTTGACGCGCCCGACGGTCCGGCCACGACGCGAATGCGCACATGATCGGGCGCATCGACGGCGGGGGCAGGTCGCGGGCCGGCGATCGTGGAGGCCAGGGCCAGCAGGCACACGCCGGCTGGTACGCGATGACGAACGATCGACATGATCATTTCCCCCCTTGTCCGGCTCTTTCGCCGCGGGGAGCGCGATTCCTGCCCCGCCGCTCTACCAGCCGCGCTCGCGCCAGACCGGGACGTGTTCACGCTCGCGGCCGATGGTCGTGTCGAGCCCGTGGCCGGGGCAGACGCGTGTCATGTCGGGAAGAACGAACAGGTGGGTCTCGAGTTGGGTCATCACCTGCTCGAACCTGCTCGCCTCGCCGCCGGTGTTGCCGGGACCGCCGGGAAAGAGCGTGTCGCCGCTGAAAAGGAAGCCGGCGGCGGCGAAACACGTCGAGCCGGGCGTGTGCCCGGGCGTGTGGATCACCCGCACCTCGATGTCGCCGACCTGCAAGCGATCCCCGTGCGCGAGCCGCTCGGCCGGCACGGGCATCGCATCATCGGGATGCGCGTAGACGGGGCACGCCAGCGCGCCGGCCACATGAGCGAGTGCTTGAACGTGGTCGAAATGCCCGTGCGTCTGGACGATCCCGACGACGCGCGCGCCTTCGACCAGCGACAGGATCCGGTCGGGCTCGGCTGCGCCGTCTACGATCAGCGCCTCGCCGCCGCTGCGCAGCGCGTAGACGTTGTTGTCGTAGTCGCCGACGGTGATCTTGGAGACCTCGAGCGATCCGGCCGGGGGATAGCGGTGCGGCGATCCGCCCCGAGTGACGAAACCAAATTCGGACGTGGCAGGCGGATGCGGTGTTTCCATGGAGCGGGATCCTACCGTTCGCCCTCGCCCGGGTGGCCGCTCGCTTCCCAGAAGGGGAATATTTCTGTCGGCGCTGCCTGTTAGGATCCCCCACGTTTTCGGGGGCGGGTCCGATCGGGAAGAACGGGACATGAGCAGCGACAAGATCGTCGTTCACGGTGCTCGCGAGCACAATCTCAAAGACGTCCATCTGGAGTTCCCGCGCGATGCGATGGTCGTGTTCACCGGCATCTCCGGATCCGGGAAGTCCTCGCTTGCGTTCGACACGATCTACGCCGAAGGTCAGCGGCGCTACGTCGAGTCGCTCTCCTCCTATGCCCGCCAGTTCCTCGGCCAGATGGAAAAACCCGACGTGGACTTCATCGAAGGCCTGTCCCCGGCGATCTCGATCGATCAGAAGACGGCCGGCCACAACCCGCGCTCGACCGTCGGGACCGTCACCGAGATCTACGATTACCTCCGCTTGCTCTATGCCCGCGTCGGCCGTCCCCACTGCCCGAAGTGTGGCCGTGAGGTCGCTCGCCAGACCCCCGACCAGATCGTCGACCAGATCCACGCGCTTCCGCAGGGAACCCGGTTCCAAGTCTTGGCGCCGATCGTGCGCGACCGCAAAGGCGAATATTCCACACTCGTCGAAGATCTGTCGAAGAAAGGCTTCGCGCGCGCCAAGATCGACGGTGAAGTTCGCGAGCTGAGCGAGAAGATTCGCCTCGACCGCTACTACAAGCACTCCATCGATGTAATCGTCGATCGGCTGGTGATGAAGCCCGGCATCGAACGCCGCGTCGCCGACAGCGTCGAGACGGCATTGAACTTGGCGGAGGGGCTCGTGTCGATCGAGCTGGTCGACGACGGGGACCTGCAGGTCTACAGCCAGCATCTCGCCTGTCTCCACTGCGGCCTGTCGTTCGACGAGCTGCAGCCGAAGAACTTCTCGTTCAACAGTCCCTACGGGGCGTGCGAACGATGCGACGGCCTCGGCACGCACCTCGAAGTCGACCCCGAGCTGATCGTGCCCGACGAAGACCTGTCCATCGAAGAGGGTGCGCTCGCGCCGTGGGCGACGGGCCGCACCGAATACTTCGCGCGCATGCTCGAATCGGTCGCCGCCTACGCGAAGGTGAGCGTCAAGAAACCGTGGAAGTCGCTCACCAAGAAGCAGCGGGAGACCTTCCTCTACGGCACCGGCGAGGACGCGATCCACGTCCGCTATCGCAACCGCTACGGGCGCAGCCGCTCCTATGACACCTACTATGAAGGCGTTATCGGATGGCTCCAGCGAAAACACGACGAGGTCGACAGCGAGTATCACCGCGAGAAGCTCGAGGAATACATGCGGCAGGTGCCGTGTCCCGCATGCAAGGGGTCGCGGCTGAAACCCGAATCGCTCGCCGTCACCATCGGCGACAAGACCATTGCCGCCCTGACCGCGATGTCGATCGCCGAGTCCGACGCGTTCTTGAAGACGCTCGCATGGGACGAGCGCGAGCATCTGATCGGCGACCGGATCATCAAAGAGATCGCCGCGCGGCTTGGCTTCCTGCTGGACGTCGGCTTGGACTATCTCACACTCGGCCGGAGCGCGAACACGCTCGCCGGCGGCGAAGCGCAGCGCATCCGGCTCGCCACGCAGATCGGCAGCGGCCTGGTCGGCGTGCTCTACATCTTGGACGAGCCGAGCGTCGGACTGCATCAGCGCGACAACCATCGCTTGATTGAAACGCTCGTGCGTCTGCGCGACATCGGCAACACGCTCGTGGTCGTCGAGCACGACGAAGCGACGATCGCCACGGCCGACTACATCGTGGACATCGGGCCCGGCGCGGGCGAGCACGGCGGCGCCGTCGTCTACGCCGGCGACTACAAGGGGCTGCTGAGGAGCAAGGACTCGCTCACCGGCCAGTATCTGTCCGGCCGGAGGATGATTCCCGTGCCGGGCATGCGCCGTCCGCCCGGCGGCAACTGGCTGGCCGTGAAAGGCGCGCGGCAAAACAACCTGAAGAACATCGACGTCAAGATTCCGCTGGCATGTTTCGTGTCGATCACCGGAGTGAGCGGCAGCGGCAAGTCGAGCCTGCTCACCGACACGCTATATCCGGCGTTGATGCGCCACGTCTACGCATCGCGGACGGTGCCCGGCAAGCACAAGTCGCTTACCGGTGTGCATCACATCGACAAGGTCGTCAACGTCGATCAAGCGCCGATCGGCCGGACGCCGCGCAGCAACCCCGCGACCTACATCGGCGTCTTCGACCACATCCGATCGCTGTTTTCCAAAACGCCCGAGGCGCGCACGCGCGGCTACCAGCCCGGCCGCTTCTCGTTCAACGTGAAAGGCGGTCGATGCGAGGCGTGCACCGGCGACGGCCAGATCAAGATCGAGATGCACTTCCTTCCCGACATCTACGTCCCCTGCGAGGTCTGCAAGGGCAAGCGCTACAACCGCGAGACGCTCGACGTGACGTTCAAGGGCAAGAACATCTCGCAGATTCTGGAGATGTCGGTCGAGGAAGCCTTGAGCGTCTTCGAGGCGGTGCCCGTCATCCACCGGCACATGCAGACGCTCTTCGATGTCGGCCTGGGCTACGTCAAGCTCGGCCAGCCGGCCACGACGCTGTCGGGCGGCGAGGCGCAGCGCGTCAAGCTCGCCTCCGAGTTGTCGAAGCGCGCGACCGGCCGGACGCTCTACATCCTCGACGAGCCCACCACCGGCCTGCATTTCGAAGACATCGACAAACTGCTCGGCGTGCTGCAGCGGCTCGTTGACAGCGGCAACACCGTCATCATCATCGAGCACAACCTCGACGTGATCAAGACCGCCGACTGGATCATCGACCTCGGTCCCGAAGGCGGCAACGGCGGGGGAGAGATCGTCGCCGAAGGCACGCCCGAGGACATCGCAAAAGAGCCCCGCAGCTACACCGGCCGCTTCCTGCGCGCCGCGCTCGGCCTGCCCACCGACGACGCGGCGACCGGATGAGCGACGGCGGCGCGATCATCATCTTCATCGTGATCGTGATCGCGGTGGTGCTTTTGGTGCTCCTTCGATCCGGCGCGAACAGTCCGCGTCCCGAGCGCTCGTCCCATTCGACAATTCTTCGTCGTATGCCCCGGCGGCCGGTGACGCCGGTGCCTTCACAGGGCGAATGCCTCGCATGCAGGGCGCCGCTCGAGTCCATCGGCGTTGAACGATTTCGCGTCGGCGGATCCACGGGCGGTTGGAAGCTGGTCTTCGGCGAGTTTGCCGAGCTCGGTGAAGGCATGATCGACATGGAAGTACTCGGCTGCCGGCAATGTCGCCGAGTCGAGCTGCGGGTTCCGCGCTCCTAATGTTCGTCGAACGCGAGCGCGGTCAACAGGTACGGGTCGTCGGAGACGGCCGGGCTTGCATCGAAACGCCACGTTCCCCCGAAGCCGCTGCGGACCGGAATCGACGGATACATGCCCGACTCCCGCGTGACGGACCCGTCGGGCGCCGTGGCCGCGATCGATCCCGCGCGCGCGCTGAACACGCCGAGCAGATAGGGCGCCTCCACCGTGAGGACTCCCCGGACGAGAGTTGCTCCTTGAGCGGCGAGCGCTTCGCCGAACTCGCCCGGCCCCGCGGTGACGATGCGTGCAGCGGCGGCGAACTCGGTCACGTCGCGCCCGTCCACGACCGCCCCCACATCGGTGATCGACCCGTCCGTCGCGCCGCATCCGGCGCGCAGCGTCGCCGCCCAGGTCCTATGCGCCCCGCCCCAGGATGCGGCGAGCGAGATGCGATACCGCTCGCCGATGGTCGCCACCTCGACCGGCGGAGCGGTGATGTCGAAGCCGCTCGTTCGAACCATCACGTCGAGGCGCCCGTGATCCCACCAGCCCAGCGCCGTCACCGAGGATTCCGTGAAGCCGGTCGAGTCGGCGTCGACCGCAAAGACCGCGATCCATGCTCCGTGAGCCGACACCGGCGCGACCGTGCACCCAAGTCCGATCGAAACCGGCCCGTGGGGCACCGCCACGCGGATCGCCGCGACCGAATCTTCGGCGCGGGCGGGAGCCGGCCCGGCCGCTCCGACCGCAGCAAGAAGCGCGACCAGCGCGAGGCGCCGCATGCCCGCAAACTAGGGCATCCGGCAAAATGCGTCAATAGCGAAGAATGTTCGCCGTAAGCCCTCGCCTCCGGCGCGCCCCCCGGCACGCCCCCCTTGGCAACTTCGTTGCACAGGGGTCCCGGACCCAATGGCCCTGCCCCTCCGGCCGGCCGTCCCTACAATGACCTTGTGCCCGACGCGAAGGATTGGCGTCCGAAACCCGACTCGATCCCCGAGCAGCCGGGCTGTTACCTCTTCAAGGACGCCCATGGACGGGTGATCTACGTCGGGAAGGCCAAGTCGCTGCGCCAGCGACTCTCCAGCTACTTCCAGAATCCGGCATTCCTGCACCCGCGTACCGCGGCGATGGTCGACACCGCCGGCGCCGTCGAGTGGATCATGGTGGCGAACGAGGTCGAATCGCTCCACCTCGAATACACGCTGATCAAGAAGCACCGGCCCCGCTTCAACGTCCGCTACCGCGACGACAAGTCCTATCCGTACCTCGCGATCACGATGAACGAGGAGTACCCGCGCGCGATGGTGATGCGCGGCGCGAAGCGAAAAGGCGTCCGCTACTTCGGCCCGTTCGCGCATGCCTACGCGATCCGGGAGACGCTGGACCTGCTGCTCCGAACGTTTCCGCTGCGGACCTGCTCGCAGGGCGTGTTCGACCGATGTCGCCGCATCGACCGGCCCTGCCTCTTCTACGACATCGGCAAGTGCGCGGGTCCGTGCGTCGGGCACGTCTCCGCCGAGCAGCACCGCACGATCGCGACGGATCTGATCGAGTTCATGGAGGGCTCGTTCGATCCGGTTCTCAAGCGGCTCGAACGGCAGATGCTCGACGCGTCCGACCGGCTCGACTTCGAACGAGCCGCGCGCCTGCGCGACCAGCTGGCCAGCGTCCGCACCGCGATCGAGCGCCAAGTCGTCGTGTCCGGAAAGCAAGAGAATCTGGACGTGATCGCGCTCGTCGAGGACGACATCGAAGCCGCCGTCCAAGTGTTCTTCGTCCGCGGCGGCCGGCTCACCGGCCGCAAGGGGTTCGTGGTGGACAAGGTCGAAGAGCTCGACGCCGGCGCGTTGCTTGCCACGTTCGTTCGCGATCTCTATATGGACGAAGACGAGATTCCCCGGGAGATACTCGTGCCCTGCCGGCCCGACGACGAGCCGCTGCTGCGCGTATGGCTTTCGGGCAAGCGAGGCGGGCCGATCGAGTTTCGCGTGCCGCAGCGCGGCGACAAGCGCGCGCTGCTCGATACGGTGCGCCAGAACGCGCACGAGTCATTCACGCAGCACAAGCTCCGTCGGCGAAGCGATTTCGCCGCGCGAGCGAAGCAGCTCAAGTCGCTGCAGGATGCGCTCGGGCTCGACGACGCGCCGCTGCGGATCGAATGCTTCGACATCTCAAACACCGGGCCGCTCGAGGTCGTCGGATCGATGGTCGTCTTCGAAGACGGCCTGCCCAAACGGAGCGACTATCGCCGGTTCAAGATCCGCACCGTCGAAGGCCAGGACGACTTTGCCTCGATGAACGAGGTGATCGGCCGCCGGTTCGCCCGCTACCTCGCCGACCGTGACGCGCCGTCCGACGACAAGCCCCGGCGATTCGCCTACCCGCCGAACCTGATCGTCATCGACGGCGGGAAAGGGCAGCTCAACGCGGCACTCGGGGCGCTCGCCGATCTTGGGATCCAAGAGGTCGCGGCGATCGGGTTGGCGAAGCGCTTCGAGGAGGTTTGGGCGCCGGGCGCGGACGAGCCCGCTCGGATCCCGCGTGGCAGCGATGCGCTCTACCTGCTCCAGCACATCCGCGACGAGGCCCACCGGTTCGCCATCACCTACCACCGCGAACGCCGCGGCAAACGGATGACGGCCAGTGAGCTGGACCGGGTGCCGGGTATCGGGCCGGCCCGCAAGAAGCAGCTCCTCAAGACCTTCGGCTCGGTGCGACGTATTCTTCAAGCAACGGAAGAGGAGGTCGCGGCCGTGGTCGGCCCGGTCGCGGCGCGGCGGCTGGTGCAGGTGCTCCGCGGCCTGGCGCCGGGAAAGGACTGACGCGAGTTGGCCAGAGCGATCGGGCGGAAGCGGCGGGAAGACCCGCTGGAGCGACCCGACTTCACCATCATCACCGGCATCTCGGGCGCCGGCCGGTCCGAATCGGCCAAGGTGCTCGAAGACCTCGGCTACTTCGTCATCGACAATCTCCCGCCCGCGCTGATCGGCAAGATGGCCGAGCTGGCCGGCGGGCCGGGCGACGGCATCAAGCATGTCGCGCTGGTGGTGGACGTGCGCGGTGGACAGTTCTTCGCCGAGCTCGAGGCGGCGCTCAAGGATCTCGGCGCGCGAGGGATCGACTACCGGATCGTGTTCCTGACCGCCGACGACGAGGCGATCGTCCGCCGCTTCGAAGCGACCCGTCGCCGGCATCCGCTCGCCGACCGCGTCGTCGACGGAATCAAGATGGAGCGCGCCCAGCTCGAATCCCTCCGCGCACAAGCCGATCTGGTTATCGACACCTCGAACCTGTCGCCCCACGACTTGCGCGATCGCATCGCCGGCGCGTTCTCGGGCAAGCCTCGCGAATCCCGGCTGCGCATCACCGTTGTTTCGTTCGGCTACAAGCACGGCGTCCCGCTCGACGCCGACATCGTGATGGACGTTCGATTTCTCCCGAACCCGCACTGGGTCGAAGAGTTGCGTCCCCTCACCGGCGTGGACGCGCCGGTTCGCGATTACGTGATGAGCCGCGATGCGACCGGCGAGTTCCTCGGCCGCTTCGAGGATCTGCTCGGCGTGCTCATCCCCGGCTATCTCGCCGAAGGAAAGCATTACCTGACGCTTGCGGTCGGATGCACCGGCGGCCGGCATCGCAGCGTCGTCGTCGCCGAAGAGGTCGCCGAGATGCTCCGCGATCGCGGCCTGCAGGTCGCCGTCGAGCATCGGGATTCGCATCGTGCCTGACGCGGCGCGCATCGTGTGCATCGGCGGCGGCCACGGTCTTTCGGCGGCGCTCGCCGCCGCGAAGCACCTGAGCCGCGACGTCACCGCGGTCGTCACCGCCGCCGACGACGGCGGATCCTCGGGCGTGCTTCGCCGCTGGCTCGGCATTCCCGCGCCGGGCGATCTGCGCATGGCGATCGCCGCGCTCGCCGGCGACGAGCAGGCCGCGCTGGTCCAATACCGGTTCCGCGAAGGCGACCTGGCCGGCCATCCGCTCGGCAATCTGCTGATCGCCGCGCTCGCGGACGTCCGTGGCGACTTCGTTCGCGCGGTCGAAGAAGCCGCGCGCATCGCCGGGGTGACCGGCGCCGTCTTCCCTGCCAGCCCCGAGCCGGTCACCTTGCACGCCACGATCGGCGGGACGCCGGTCGAAGGACAGGTCGCGATCGCGCTCGGACCGGACGCGGTCGAGCGCCTTTGGCTCGATCCCGAGGAGCCGGCCGCGACGCCGGAAGCGGTGAACGCGATCGAAGCGGCCGACCTCGTCGTGCTCGGGCCGGGCAGCTTGTTCACCAGCGTGCTGGCCGCGTTGCTCGTGCCCGGGGTCGGCAAGGCCGTCCGCGGCGCGCGCCGGGTCGCGTTCGTTCTCAACATCGCGGAGCAACTCGGCGAGACCAGGGGTCTGAGCGCCTCCGCGCACATCGACGCGCTCACGCGTCACGTCCGACGGCTGCGGCTCGACGCGGTTCTGGTCCACGATGGCCCGGTCGACAACCTTCGCCGCCCGGTCGTGCTCGACGCCGATGCGATCCGCGTGCCGATCGTCCGAGCCGATCTCGCGAGCGAGGGCACCCACGATCCCGTCAAGCTCGCGGCGACTCTGAAGACGCTGCTGTGAAAACCACGCCGGCGGCGTCGTTTTCGCGCCGTGTCAAAGAGGAGCTGTCGCACATCCGCGCGCCGCGCGAATGCTGCCGCCGGACCGAGATGGTCGGCATGGTCCGCTCCGCCGGCACGCTCCACATTCTGCCGGGCGGTCGCTACGCGCTCGAAGTCGAGGCGCCCGATGCCGGCGTTGCACGCGCCGTCTACTCATCGCTGTCGGTACTCGGCGCCGCGCCGGAGGTGCGTCAATACGCGCCCGGCCGCGCGCGCCCGCACGAGCGCTACATCGTGCGCGTCGAGTCCGGCGATAGGAGCCTGTTCTCACGTGCCGGCGCGCTTGCCGCCGACGGTCTGCCGGCGACCGGCGTCCCGCGCGGTGTCTTCGAGCGCCGCTGCTGCGCCGGCGCCTACCTGCGCGCTGCGTTCATCGTGCACGGCACCGTGTCGCCGCCGCGCCGGGCCGCGCATTTGGAACTTCGCGCGCCCGACGCCGTCACCGCCGGCGGTCTCACGCGGCTCGGCGCGATGGTCGGCGCGCACCTGCGGGTGCGTGACCACCGCGGTCATGCCGTCTACACCAAGGATCTCGCCAGTGTCGGCGCGCTGCTCGCTGCGATGGGCGCGCACCAGGGATGCCTCGAGTGGGAAGCCGGCGGCGTCTGGGCGACCGTCCGCAACGAAGCCAACCGACTGGCCAACTGCGACCAAGCCAACGTCCGCCGCACCGTCAAGGCCAGCGTCGAGCACCGCGACGCGATCCGCCGGCTCGACAAGGGCGGACGTTTGGACAAGCTTCCCGCGGTCCTCCGGGACGCCGCCCGCGTCCGCCTCGAACACCCCGATGCCAGTCTCGACGAACTCGCGAATGAGCTCGGCATCTCCAAGAGCGCCGTCGCCGACCGTCTCCGCCGGCTCGTCTCGCTCGCCGGCGAAGCCGAATTCGAGCCGCCGGGTCGCCGCTACTAGACTGAAAGACACGTTTTCGAAACGGGAGGACTTTCATGGCGATCAAGGTTGGGATCAACGGCTTCGGACGGATCGGACGCAACTTCCTTCGCGCGATCGCCCAGCGGAAACAGGGGCCGGGCGCGGACATCGAGATCGTCGGCGTGAACGACATTACCGACCCGGCGACGCTCGCGCATCTGCTCAAGTACGACTCGGTTCACGGCCGGCTCGACGCGGACGTGAAGGCGACCGGCGACGGCATCAGTGTCGGCGGCAAGGAGTTCCGCGTCACGGCGGAACGCGACCCGGCCAACCTTCCCTGGAAAGCCCTTGGCGCCGAGATCGTGATCGAGTCGACCGGGCTGTTCACCGACCGCGACAAGGCCGCGAAGCACATCGACGCGGGCGCGCGCAAAGTGATCATCTCGGCGCCGGCCAAGGGCGAGGACGCCACGTTCGTGATCGGCGTCAACGACCACGAGTACGACCCGGCCAAGCACCACATCATCTCGAACGCCTCCTGCACGACCAACTGCGTCGTCCCGATGGCGAAGGTCTTGCGCGACGCGTTCGGCATCGACAAGGGCTTCATGACGACCGTCCACGCCTACACCAACGACCAGAATCTGCTCGACCTGGCGCACAAGGATCTGCGGCGCGCGCGCGCGAGCGCGGTCAATATCGTGCCGTCCTCGACCGGCGCCGCGAAAGCCGCCAGTCTGGCGATCCCGGACCTGAAGGGCCGCCTCGACGGCTTCTCGTTGCGCGTCCCGGTTCCCGACGGCAGCGTCACCGACTTGGTCGTGCTGCTCGAGCAAGACGTCACGACGGCCGATGTCAACGGTGCGTTCCAGACCGCGGCGTCGAACGGCTCGTTGAAGAATGTCCTCGAGTACGCCGAGGACCCGATCGTGTCCAGCGACATCGTCGGCAACCCGAACTCGTGCATCTTCGACTCGCTGCTGACGATGGCGAACGGCAACCTGGTCAAGGTCGTCGGCTGGTACGACAACGAGTGGGGCTACTCGAACCGGCTCGTGGACCTGGTCACGCTCGTCGCCTCGAAGTAAGTCCGTGAAGCTGCGCACGATCGACGACCTCGATGTCGCCGGCAAGCGCGTGCTGGTCCGCGTGGACTTCAACGTCCCGCTGGACGCCGGCGCGATCGCCGACGACTTCCGCATCCGTGCGGCCCTGCCGACCATCACCGAACTTCAAGAGCGCGGCGCCGTGCAACTGGTCCTGTGCTCGCACCTCGGCCGCCCGATGGGTGCGCCCGATCCGACGTATTCGCTGCGTCCGGTCGCGGAGCGACTGGGCGCGTTGCTCGGCGTCGAGGTGCCGCTCGCGCTGAATCCCGACGGCCCGGTCTCGTCCGCCGCGCCGGTCGTGTTGCTCGAAAACCTTCGCTTCCATCCGGGTGAAACCACCAACGACCCTGCGTTCGCGAAAGCGCTTTCGCTGCTCGCCGACTGCTACGTCGACGATGCGTTCGGCGCCGCGCATCGCGCACACGCCAGCGTCGCCGGCGTCGCGACGCTTCTGCCGTCGGCCGCCGGCCGGCTGCTCGAGAAAGAGATCGCCGTCCTCTCGGGTTTGTTGGAGTCGCCGGCGCGGCCGTTCGTCGCGGTGCTCGGCGGCGCGAAGGTCTCCGACAAGTTGAAGGTCATCGAAAACCTCCTCGGCGTCGTCGACCGTCTCTTGATCGGCGGCGCCATGTGCTTCACGTTCTACGCGGCCCGGGGACTTGAGATCGGCACGAGCCTCTTCGAACCCGATCAGGTGGACACCGTCACCCGGCTGATGGCCGGCGCGGCGGACAAGCTGATGATTCCGGTCGATGTCGTCGTCGCGCGCGAGCCGGCCGAAGGGGCCGAGGCGACCGACGTGAAGGCGGATGCGATCCCCGCCGGCCACGGCGGCTACGACATCGGGCCCGAATCCTGCCGCGCATACGTGGACGCGATCCGCGCAGCGAAGACCGTCTTCTGGAACGGTCCCATGGGCATCTTCGAGATCCCGCCGTTCGACAAGGGAACCCGCGCGGTCGCCGCCGCGATCGCGAAGGGCGATGCGTACTCGGTCGTCGGCGGTGGGGACTCGGCCATGGCCCTCGCCCGGTTCGGCTACGCCGCGGACGTGGATCATGTGAGCACCGGCGGCGGCGCGAGCCTGGAGTTCCTCGAAGGCCGCGACCTTCCCGGGATCGTCCCGCTCCGCGCGTAAGAAAATCTTGGCGAACCGGGAGGAAGCGGTGATTCCGGCATCGAAATTGATGCGGCAGGAAGACCGGTCGCACGAGCCGGTTCAGGGGAGATCGTCATGATCCTGCGTCGCACGCTTCTTCTTGTCGTGGTCCTCGCGGTGCCGGCCGTTTCCGCACCGTCGCTCGCCGATGGCGTCGAACCGGATCTCGCGGTCGGCGGCGTCGCCGACGCCCTCGGTGAATGCGGCGGGTTCGCGCCCGAGACGCTCGCTTGCCAGTTCGGCGGCACCATGCCGGCGACGAGCACGGTCCATTTGGAAGCGCAGCCCGAGTTCAACGGCCGCATCGGCATCCGGCTCGTCACGTCGACCGGGCAGTACACGGCTTCATGCGATTTTCTCGGGGTGAACGAACCCGTGTGCCGTTCGTCTACGAGTGGAACGCTGATGATCGGCCAGCCGTTCGACGCCTACGGGACCGCCTCGATCCCATCGCCCGTCGACGGCAGCGGCTTGACGGTCGCGCTCGGACGGTGGCGCGTCTACATCACCTCGCCGTAGTCCCATCGAGTCAGATTTGCCCGGCGCCCTCAAGCACTCTGAGGCCGGCGACGACACCACTCGGGAACGACCCCATCGACGCGCGGCCGCCCGCACCGTCCGTCGCGACCTTTTTGGAGGAACGATGGCGATCAACGCCGTCGCCTGCTCCCGCTGCGGCGGGCAGGCGTCGCTGACCGAGCACAACGTCCGTCTGGGATGGGCGTGCCCGCATTGCGGTCAGTCGCATTGGCCCGCGGCCGGCGGGTGGGCCGCGGCACCGACCGCGCCACGCGATCAACCCGTCGCGTCTCGCATCCATCCCACGCGCGCTGCCACGCCCGGCTGGACCGCGACCGTCGATCTGGTCACGAAGCCCTTCGGATTGCACGCCTCGCCGGTCGCTCGCATCGCCTCGATTGCCCTGGCCGGATCGGCCGTCGCGGTCGCGATCGCCGTCGCTCGCTCCGCGCTCGGCTAGGCGGCTGGAATAGGATGCGCGCATGACGCGCAAACCACTTATCGCCGGCAACTGGAAGATGCACAAGACCCACCTCGAAGCGATTGCGATCGTCCAGAAGGTCCACTACCTGCTCCGTCCGCAAGACCTCGACGCGGTCGATGCGCTGGTCTGCCCGCCGTTTACGGCGTTGCGCGCGGTGCAGACGATCATCGACGCCGACAACATGCGGATCGTGCTCGGCGGCCAGAACTGCCATTGGGAGAAGGAAGGCGCCTTCACCGGCGAGGTGAGCGCTTCGATGCTCGCCCGGCTGAAATGCTCGTACGTGATCGCCGGCCACTCCGAACGTCGCGCGCTGTTCGGCGAGACCGACGAGATCGTCAACAAGAAGGCAAAGGCGATCTTCGCGTCCGAGATGACGCCGATCGTGTGCGTCGGCGAGCAACTCGACGATCGCGAAGCCGGCCGCGCGACCGATGTCGTGGGCGCGCAGCTCCGCGGAAGCCTGAAGGGCTTCGGCGCCGAACAGATCGGCGGGATGGTCATCGCCTACGAACCGGTCTGGGCGATCGGCACCGGCAAGAACGCTACGCCGCAGGACGCGCAAGACATGTGCGCGTTCATCCGCGACGAGGTCTCGAAGATCGGTGGGCAACCCGCGGCGGATGCCGTTCGCATCCAATACGGCGGCAGCGTCAAGGCCGGCAATATCGCGTCGATCATGGAAGGCCCCGACGTGGACGGCGCGCTTGTCGGCGGCGCCAGCCTCGACCCCGAAGAGTTCGCGTTGATCGTGAGGTTTCAGGGATGAACAAGGTCCTCTACGTGGTGCTCGACGGGCTCGGCGACGATCCGCTGCCCGAGCTCGACAACCGCACGCCACTGGAAGCCGCGCCCACGCCGTGGATGGACCGGCTGGCGCGCGACGGCGCGAACGGGCTCGTCTACACCGTCGGCAAAGGCATCGCGCCCGAGTCCGACATCGCCGTCTTCGCCGTGCTCGGCTACGACCCGCGGCAATACCATTCGGGTCGCGGCCCGATGGAGGCGCTCGGCAGCGGCATGGAGGTGCGCGACGGCGATCTGGTCTATCGGATCAACTTTGCGACCGTCGAGCCGGGCGACGGACCGAACTGGACGATCCTGGATCGCCGTGTCGGCCGGGATCTCACCAGCGAAGAGGCCCACGCGCTTGCCGCCGAGGTCAACGCGAACGTGAAGCTGCCAGGCGCGACCGCCGAACTTCTCGCAACCGTCGAGCATCGCGGCGCGCTGCTGATCCGGTGCGACGGCGCGCCGCTCAGCGCCGAATCCACCAACACCGATCCCGCCTACGGCCGCGAAGGCTCGCTCGGTGTCGCCAAGCTCACCTTCGACAATCGTGTCCAGATCTGCGAAGCCCTGCCCGGCCACGACCGCGACGAGGCCGCCCTCACCGGCGCGGACCTCACCAACGAGTTTCTCCGTCAGTCGCACGCGATTCTGGAAGCGAGCGACGTCAACGCGAAGCGCCGAAGCGCCGGAAAGCTCGCGGGCAACATCATCCTGACCCGCGACGGCGGCGACCATCTGCCGCATCCGCCTTCGTTCCGGGAACGCTTCGGCGCCGAATGGGGCTGTTTCGTCGAGATGCCCGTCGAGCGTGGCATTTCGATGGTGCTCGGCATGGGCCAGGTCGAGGTGCCGATGAAGGGGAGCGGCAGCCACGCCGAGCAGTACGCGAAATGGGCCGAGACCGCGCTCGAGGCGATCCAGGAATACGACGGCCTCTACATCCACATCAAGGGTCCCGATGTGCCGGCTCACGACGGCCGCGGCGAAGACAAGCGCGACGTCGTGGCCGAGATCGACGAATCGTTCTTCGCCACCATCGTCCCCGAACTGGACAAGCGCACGATCGTCGCCGTCACCGCCGACCATGCCACGAGCTGCGTCAAGAAGGCCCACACCGACGATCCCGTCCCCTTGCTGGTCTGGGGCCCGGGCGTGTCACAGGACGCCGTGCAGTTATTCTCGGAAAGGGCCGCCGGCAAGGGGTCGCTCGGCTTGCTTCAGGGCGTCGAGATCATGCCGCGCCTGATGGACCTCGCGAAGAGTTAGCCAATCTGGCAGCGGCTTCCAGTTCTCGCGGGAGATTTCGCCCCAGATTTCGTTTGGCGCAACCCTTTTTGCGGCGCCGGCCGTAGTACATCGCGGCACGGTGCGGGCCCGGCGTAGCGGGTCGCCCTTGTTTGGATGAGGCAAACCGGTCGTATATAGTCCCGTCGTCTACGGAGCGGGGAGGGAGATTTGCGTATGCAAAGGAAGCGATTGTTCCAGGTTTTCGCCGCGGCCCTAGCGTTGTCGCTCGTTGCGGCGGCCTGCGGTGGCGACGACGGCGATACGGGCGGCCCTGACGGGAAGGCCGGCGGCTCTGCGGTGACCTATCTCGGCGAGCCGGATGGTCTGTCGCCGCACCTGTGCGGGACGACGTCCTGCTCGGAGCCGGCGAACCGCATCTACGACTCGCTGCTCGAGTACGACTGGAAGACGGCCGAGCCCGTCAAGACCGGCGCCGCGACCGACTACCAGGTGAGCGCCGACGGCAAGATGGTTACGTTCCAGCTTCGCAAGGGCGCCACGTTCCACAACGGCGAGCCCGTGAACGCTGAGGCGTTCATCCGGTCGTACACACTGACCGCGCGCAAGGATTCCACCTCGCCCGTAGCCTTCCACCTCGACGGAATCAAGGGCTTTGCCGCCATGCAGGAAGGCACGGCGACGACGCTCGCGGGCGTTCGCCAGGGCAAGGACGAGTACGAGTTTGTTATCGAACTCGAGTCGGCAAACGCCGAGTTCTTCATCCGGACCGGTCACACCGTCTTCTCGCCGATCCCGAAGGTCGCCGTGAAAGCCGATGGGACCTTCAACCCGGCCTTCAACGAGAATCCGGTCGGCAACGGGCCGTACATGATGGACGGCCCGTGGAAGCACGACGTCAGCGTCAAGATCAAGAAATTCGAGGGCTACAACGGGAGCGTGCCGGGATTCTTGGATAGCATCGAGTTCAAGATCTTCGGTGGCGAAACCGCGTTGAACACGGCGTTCCTCGAGTTCCAGGGTGGGACGATCGACTCGTCGGCGGTGCCGGCGGACAGTTTCGTGCAGGCCGAGAAGGACTACGCCGACTCCTACCTCGAGCAGCCTACGTCCGTCCTTACGTATCTGTTCGCCAAGATGACCGCGCCGCCGATGAACAACGTCGATTTTCGGCGGGCGATTTCGATGGCGATCGACCGTGACGAGATCGTGACGGCCGTCTTCCAGGGCAAGAAGGTGCCGGCGAAGAGCATTGTGCCGCCGGTCGGAGTCCCCGGTCACCGACCCGACGTCTGCAAGTACTGCGTGTTCAACGTTGACCAGGCGAAGGAATTGCTTGCCAAGGCAGGCGGCCCGAAATCCTTCGAGATCGCGTTCAACAGCGGCGCCGACCACGAATCCTGGATTGCAGCGGTCGCGGCGCAGTTGAAGAAGAATCTGGGGATCGACACGAAGCAGGTCGGCAAGACCCCGTTCCCCGACTACCTGAAATACGTCGAATCCGACGCATTCCAGGGTCTCGGCCGGCTCGGGTGGGCACAGGACTTCCCGACGATCGACAACTGGATGTTCCCGCTGCTCCACTCCAAGTCCAAGCCGCCTGGGAGTAACTACGCTCAGTTCTCGAATGCCGAGTTCGACTCGGTGGTCGAGAAGGCGCAGCAGACGCTCGACGCGAAGGAACGCCTCAAGTTGCAGCAGCAGGCCGAGGACATCGCGCTCGACCAGATGCCGATCATCCCGATGTTCTACGGCAAGTCGGCTCGCGTCTACAATTTCGCCAAGTTCGCCACGTTCCCGCTCGAACTGCAGTCGGGGAACCCGGCGTGGGAAGAGATCTCGATCAAGTAACGATAACCGGTCCAGACCGGGGCGAGAGCCGTTGCGACGGCTCTCGCCCCGCGTCCGAAGGAGAGTCGCACCGTCGTGAATCGCTACATCGCCCGGCGCCTGCTGCAGTTCTTTCCGGTGCTCCTCGGGGCATTGACGCTGCTGTTCGTCGCCCTGTTCATCCTTCCGGGCGACCCTGTTCAGGCGCTGCTCGGCGAACGGCCCGTTCCCCCTGCGTTTCGCGAAGCGATCATCGAAAAGTACGGCTTGGACAAACCCATGCCGGTCCAGTACTTGCGCTATCTGAACCGCCTCGCGCACTTCGACCTCGGTGATTCGTCGTCCCAACACCGTGAGGTGTGGACGATCATCAAGGAGCGAGTTCCTGTCACGGCGCGTCTCGGCCTCGCCGGCTCGTTTTTCGTGATTGCCCTGGGAGTCGGGTCCGGGCTGATCTCCGCGGTCCGACGATATAGTTGGAGCGATGCGGCGGTGACCGTCGGCACCATTGTGCTTGTGAGCATTCCCGTGTTCGTTCTTGCCTTGATGCTGCAGATCTTCGCGCTCAAGACGAAGAGCATCTTTGATCTCCCAATTTCCGGGCTCAACGCGGGACTGAAGTCATACATCTTGCCCGGCTTCGCGCTCGGAGCGGTGTCGTCGGCCTATGTATCCCGGCTGCAACGCACGTCGCTGCTCGAGACGCTTCAGGCCGATTATGTGCGCACCGCGCGCTCTAAGGGGTTGCGGGAGCGCCGCGTTGTCTTGAACCACGCATGGCGCAACGCGTTGATTCCCGTCGTTACCTACCTCGGGCTCGACATCGGAACGCTGCTGACCGGCGCCGTCCTGACCGAGTCGGTGTTCAACATTCCGGGACTCGGCCGCACCCTCGCTTTCGGTGTTGCCGCAAAGGATAACCAAGTGGTACTCGGCATCTCGATCTTCATTCTGCTCGTGTATCTCGTCGCCAACCTGGTTGTCGATATCCTTTATGCCGTCCTCGATCCGAGGATCCGATACCAGTAGGAGCTTTCCTCGTGACGACACCGACCGAAACGCAAAGCGGCCATCCGGATATCGGGGGTCCGTCCGCCGAGGTTCCGATTCCCGACGGGCTGCTGGAGGTCGCCAGCCTCCGCGGAGAGTTCTGGCGCCGGCTGCGCAGGAACAAGCTGGCCGTCGCAGGCATGATCATCCTGGCCGTCATCGTCTTCGCGGCGATCTTCGCAAACTTCATCTCAAGATTTCCCACCGACGGGTTCAACCCGTCCGAGGTCCGTGAGGGGCCGAGTCTCAAGCATTGGTTCGGAACCGATGTTCTGGGACGCGACATCTTTGTGCGGACGGTACACGGTGCGCGCTTCTCGCTGGTCGTCGGCGTCAGCGTTGTTTCGGTCAGTCTTCTGATCGGATTGACGATCGGGGGTCTCGCGGGGTTCTTCGGTGGCAAGGTGGACACCCTGTTGTCGCGCCTTATCGACATCTGGCTCGGTTTCCCCTATCTGGTGGGCGCGCTGATCATCGTGACCGCGCTCGGTGGAGGGAAATTCGCGCTTGTTGCGGCCCTCGCCACATTCGGGTGGGTCACGATCGCGCGCCTCTTCCGGGGAAGCGTGATCGCGATCCGCGACTCCGAATACGTCGAGGCGGCGCGTGCGCTCGGCGCCGGCAACGGCCGCATCCTCATCCGGCACATCCTCCCGAACGCGATTACCCCGACGCTGGTTTACGCCTTTGCTCTTGTCGGGACGACGATCATTGCCGAAGCGGCCTTGTCGTTCCTCGGCTACGGGGTTCGGGACCCGGAGACGTCCTGGGGCCTGATGATCGCCCGAAACCAGGGCCAGATCCTGGCCGGCCACTCGCACATGGTGCTGTTTCCCAGCCTGGCGTTGACGCTGACTGTGCTCGGGTTCATCCTGCTCGGTGACGGCCTTCGCGATTCCCTCGATCCCCGGCTCCGGTAAGGTACGCGTGTGACCGAAGCTCAGATCGAAACCGCTCCTGCGACGCCGCCCGGCGAGCATCTGCTGGATGTGACCGACCTCGCCGTCTCGTTCTTCACCGATACCGGCGTGGTGACGGCCGTGGACGGCGTGTCGTTCTCGCTCGACGCCGGCCGCACGCTTGCGATCGTCGGCGAGTCCGGGTCGGGCAAGACGGTCAGCACTCAGGCCATGATGGGTCTTATTCCGAAGCCGCCCGGGCGGATCATGGGCGGAACCGCATACTTTCGCGGACGCGACCTGCTGACGCTCTCCAAGGACGAGATGCGCAGGATCCGCGGTAGCGAGATCGCGATGATCTTCCAAGAGCCGCTCACGGCGCTGAACCCGGTCCACCGCATCGGCAACCAGATCATCGAGATGATCCGCTCGCACGAAGAGATTTCGAAAAAGGAAGCGAAGCAGCGCGCGATCGAGTTGCTCAAGATCGTCGGCATCCCGCAACCCGACCAGCGCGTGGACAACTACCCGCACGAATTTTCGGGTGGCATGCGCCAGCGCGCGATGATCGCCATGGCCCTGGCGCTCAACCCGGCGATCCTGATCGCCGACGAGCCGACGACCGCGCTGGACGTGACCGTGCAAGCGCAGATTCTCGAGCTGCTCAAGGGCCTGCAAGAAGAGTTCGGAATGGGCTTGATCATGATCACCCACGATTTGGGCGTCGTCGCGCAGATCGCCGACGAGATCCTCGTCATGTACGCCGGCCGCATGGTCGAACGCGGGGATCCCGAGGATATCTTCTACCGGCCGCAGCATCCCTACGCGTGGGGTCTGCTGGGCAGCATCCCGCGTGTGCTGGACGAGGAGCTCGCCGAGGAGCGGCTCATCAACATTCCGGGCATGCCGCCCTCGCTGCAGCGCGTGCCGGCGGGCTGTCCGTTTCATCCGCGGTGCACGTTCCGCTTCGAGCCGTGCGACACCGAGCGCCCCGAATTGCTCCGGCGCGGCGACCACGAGGATGCGTGCCTGTTGGACCAGGTGGCCAAGCAAGCCGGCCGCGCCGAGCTTTTGGGCATCGGCGAGGCGCCCAAGGCCAAGCCGTCCCGCGCCGTCGCGAAGAAAGCGGGAACCCGCTCGTGACCGACGTCGTGTCAAGGCCGGAGTCTGCACGTCCTCGCGGGGGGACGCCGCTCGTCGAGGTCCAAAACCTGAAGAAGTACTTCCCGATCCTGGAGGGGATCGTTTTCAAGAAGGAAGTCGGGCGTGTTCACGCCGTCGACGACGTCTCGTTCGACATCTACGAAGGCGAAACGCTCGGCCTGGTCGGCGAGACCGGATGCGGCAAGACCACGACTGGGCGTGTGATCCTGCGTCTGCTCAACCCGACGGCAGGCACGATCAGATTCGAGGGGCGCGACATCTCAAAGCTCGACCCCCGCGAACTTCGCCCACTCCGCCGGAAGATGCAGATCATCTTCCAGGATCCCTTCGCGAGCTTGGATCCTCGCATGACGGTCGGCTCGATCATCGGCGAGCCGCTCGACATCCACCGTCTCGCCGACGGGGAAAAGAAATTTCGCCGCACGCAGGAGCTGATGGAGATGGTCGGCCTGAATCCCGACCGTCACAACCGCTATCCGCACGAGTTCTCCGGCGGGATGCGCCAGCGCGTCGGCGTAGCGCGCGCGCTCGCCGTCGAACCGAAGCTGATTGTGTGCGACGAGCCGGTGTCCGCGCTCGACGTGTCGATCCAAGCCCAGATCCTGAACCTGCTCGACGATTTGCAGAAAGAGCTCGGGCTGACCTACCTGTTCATCGCGCACGACCTTTCGGTGGTTCGGCATGTCAGCGACCGCGTCGCGGTGATGTACCTCGGCAAGATCGTCGAGATCGCAAGCGGACGGGACCTCTACATCGACACGCGTCATCCCTATACCGGGGCGCTGCTGTCGGCGATCCCGAAGGCGGATCCGGTGGTGGCGCGCGCTACCAGGCGTATCCTGCTGACCGGGGACGTCCCATCCCCGGTCAACCCGCCGAGCGGCTGCCGGTTCCACCCACGTTGTCCGGTCGCGAATGAGCGTCCCGAGGAGCGTCTCCCCGTCTGCTCGACCCAGGAACCCGCGCTCGAGTCGATAGAAGGCGCCCACGTGGCCGCATGCCACTTCCCCTTGCCGCCCAAGGCCGGTGCCGAGATCAGCGGCGTGCATCTGTCGGGCGGCGCGCCGTCCCCCGGCAAGACGCCGGACAAGACGCCGGGCAAGACGCCGGGCAAGACGCGGGCGCGCAGCGGCGGCGGTGCAACCGCGACGCGCGCGGCCGGGAAGCGCGCGGCGAAACCCGCCGGCAAGACGACCGCGTCACGCGCCCGAAAGACGCCGCCGGGCGCCCGGTAGCGGTGGCTTCGGTGACGTCCCCGACGGCGCACCAATCGCGCGGTCTGCGAATCCTCGCGCTGTTGTGCGTGCTCGCGCTCACCGCGTCCGCGTGCACGCGCCGCGATCCCGGCGACGGCGATCCGGCCGGCAAACCGGAGGCCGGCGGCACGCTGCGGATCGCGGCCGCGGCCGACGTCGACTCGATGGATCCGGGGCGCACCTACACCACGTTCGGGTTCATGCTCTTCCGCGTCATGGTTCGCACGCTCGTCGCCTACGCGCCCACGCCCGGGGAGGCCGGCAACAAACTGGTACCCGATCTGGCGGTCGATGTCCCTTCGGTCTCCTCCGACGGGCTCACCTACACGTTCATGCTTCGACCGGGGGTGAAATATCAGCCCGAGATCGCATCGGGGCGCGAGATCCGTTCCGAAGACTTCCGCTACGCGATCGAACGCGGCTTCTACGCGTCGGTGTCGAATCCCTACGCCGACCTGTATTTCGGGGACGTATTCGTCGGAGATGAAGAGTTCATCGCCTCGCCGAGCCACAAGACGCACATCGCAGGCATCGACATCGGCGACCCACGCAAGCTCGTGCTGCGGCTGAAGCGACCAATCGGCGACCTTGCGTATCGCCTCGCGCTTCCGCTCGCGGCGCCGGTGCCGGTCGAATACGCGATGCCCCTCGACGGCGGAACCGAGTCTTCCTACGGAGACGCGTTCGCGTCCAGCGGCCCCTATCAGGTCGAGCGACTGAACGCGAGCGTCACCGGCTACATCCCCGGCAAGGCGATCCTGCTGGTGCGCAACCCAAACTGGGATCCCGCCACCGACCCGATCCGAGAGGCCTATCCCGACCGGATCGAAGTCACCGGCGGATTCACCGACGTGGCTGCCGCAACCGACAAGATTCTGGCGGGCGAGATGGACTACAACGGCGACTTCGCGATTCCACCCGAGAAGCAGAAGCAGATCTTGTCCAGCTCCGCGACCAAGCATCTGATCAACTACAACGCGACGAGCTGCATGCGGTACGTGTCCATGAACACCAGCCTCAAACCGTTCGACGATCCGCTCGTGCGCAAAGCGGTCAACTACGCGCTCGACAAGCGCGGCATGCGCGCGGTGCGCGGCGGCGAGCGGACCGGCAGCATTGCCACGCACGTGCTGCTGCCCGGCCTGCCCGGCTTCAAGGAGGTCGGTCAGAAGGACTACGACCCGTACAAGACCATTGACTTCGCCGGCGACGTCGAAAAGGCGCGTGATTTGATGCGCGAAGCCGGCTACCCGACAGGGCTCTACACCGGTCCGTCGGTGGTTATGGCCGGCGAGGCCAGCGACGTCGAGCGACGCACCGGCGATGTGATCGCGTCCTCGCTCGAAAAGATCGGGATCAAGGTTCGCCGGGAAGAGCACAAGCGCCCGGCGTTGCTGGCCCGGATGGGGGTGCAGAAGTCGGGGATCGCGATCGGCGCGAGCGCCGCATGGTGCTGGGATTATCCGGACGCCTACACGGTGATCGCCCCGCTGTTCGACGGCCGCCGGGTCAAAGAGAAGGGCAACACGAACTATTCGCAGGTGAACTCGCCGTCGCTCAACGAACTCATCGACGAAGCGAGCGGGAAGTCCGGTGGTGATCGCGCCGACGCCTGGGCCGCCGCGGACAAGTTCGTGATGGATCTGGCGCCGGTCGTGCCGTGGCTGTGGGATTCGTCCCCGCACTTGGTGTCGCCGCGTGTGGTCGGGTATCAGTTCGCGCTGTCGTCGGTCTCGATGGATCTCGCCGTCGCGGCCGTTCGGCAGGACGAAGAATGAAACGACGAAAACGGAGGGATGCGTGATGAGGACACGATTCGGGAGACCGCGCGCTGGGGCGTCGATTCTGGTGTTGGCGCTCGTCGCCGCCGCATGCGGAAGCTCGGAGCCGGTCAAGACGGCCGCTCGCGGCGGCACGTTCAAGATTGCCGCTGCCGGCGACATCGACTCGTTCGATCCGGGCAAGACCGGCGGCGCGTTCGCATCCCTTCTGATGCGGGTTCTCGTGCGCACCCTGGTCGCCTATCCGGCCGTTGACGGCGAGACCGGGATCGGGCCGGTGCCCGACATCGCCTCGTCCGAGCCGGCCGCATCTCCCGATGGAAAGCGGTATGTGATCGCGCTGCGACCGGACGTGATGTATCAGCCCGGCGTTGCGGGGGGTCGCGCAGTGGAGTCGCGCGACATCCGCTACGCGATCGAACGCGCTTTCTATCCTTCGGTCGCGAACCCGTATGCGAACACCTACTTCGCTGGGATCTTCGTCGGCGACGAGGCGTTCCTGGCCGCGCCCGGCCCGGGACAGCACATCGCCGGGATCGATGTGTCGGACCCCGCGAATATCGTGTTCGATCTCAAAGCTCCCGTCGGTGACTTTCTGAACCGGCTCGCGCTTCCGATGGCGGCGCCGGTTCCCGAGGAACACGCCAGACCCTTCGACGCGAAGCCGGCATCCGACTACGGCACGAACTTCGCGGCGACCGGGCCCTATCAACTCGAGCGAGAAGGCGGCACCGTCACCGGCTACAAGCCGGGCGAAAGCATCGTGATGGTGCGCAACACCAACTGGAGCGAGCGCACCGACCCGATCCGCAAGGCCTACCCCGATCGCATCGAGGTCACCGAAGGACTCGACGAGGCGACGCGAACCATCGACCGGGTCCTGTCCGGCGAGTTCGACTACGCTGCCGACGTCAACCTGCCGTCTGATCGCGCGACCGAGATCCTCAACGACGACAAGCGAAAGCAACAGCTCTTCTTCAACGCCGGAAACTGCGTCCGCTATATCGCCTTCAATACCACGGTCAAGCCGTTCGATCAGCTGAAGGTCCGCCAAGCCGTGGCGACGCTGCTCGATAAGAGCGAGCTGCTCACGACGCGCGGCGGCAAGCGCGCCGGCGACGTCGCCGGGCACATGTTGATGCCGGGCATGCCCGGATTCCTGGAAGCCGGCGGCCGCACCTTCGATCCCTTCCGCCGCACCAGCGAAGGCAGCACGCTGGTTCGCGCGCAAGAGATGATGAAGGAAGCCGGCTATCCGGCCGGCCGCTACGACCCCGAGAACAAGGAGCCCCCGGTAACGGTGGTGGGCATCAGCGAAGGATTCCACGTGCAGATCACCGACATCGTCGTGAAAGCGCTCACCGATCTCGGGATTCGTGTGGATCGTCAGGACTACAAAGCGAGCGACGTCGGCCGTGTCGCCGGCGTTCCGGCGGAAAACGTCGCCGTCCTCCCCAACGCCGCGTGGTGCTGGCTGTACCCGGATGCCGCAACGACGATTCCGCCGCTGTTCGACGGACGCCGTATCGCCCCGGCCGGAAACCTCAACGCATCGATGCTCGACAACGATGAGATCAACGCGCTGATCGATCAAGCGCTGGCTGCACGCGGCGCGGCGCGATCCGACCTGTGGGCGCGCGTCGACAAGGCGATCATGGATCAGGTTCCCGTGCTGCCGTGGTTGTGGGAGCGAACGCCCACGATCATCTCGACGCGAGTGCTGAACTATCAGTACTTGCTCGCCACGTCTTCGTTGGATCTCGCCGTCGTGGCCGTGAACTCCGCCAAGACGTGACGATTCGCAAGGCGATCGCGGCTGCGTGCGCGTGCGCGGCGGCGTTCGCCGCCTGCACCGACCGGCCGGCGCGCGATCCCCGCGGCGACGAGCAGCCGCCGGGCGCGCGGCGCGGCGGGACGCTCGTGATCGCCATCGCCGACGACGCCGGGATTCTCGACCCGCAGCTCGCGGCGGAGCCCGGCGGCTTCGCGATGATCCGCGCGACTCAGCGCGGGTTGATGGCGTTCCCCAGCGCCGAGGATCCGGCCGAGGCGTCGGCGCCGTTGCCCGATCTGGCCGCGCGCGCGCCCGAAGTGTCGGCCGACGGGCGGCAGTTCACGTTCACGCTTCGCGACGGACCGGCGTTCGGGCCGCCGGCGTCGCGACCGGTCCGCGCCGCCGACGTGAAAGCCGGAATCGAACGGGCATTCCTGGTCGGGTCGGCCCCGGCGTCGTCGCTGCGGGTCATTGCCGGCGCGGCCGACTTCGAAGCCGGTCGTGCCACCACGATCGCCGGAATCGAAACGCCCGACGAACGCACCGTCCGATTCCGGCTGACCGGCCCTGCCAACGATCTCACGTGGATACTCGCCCACACGGGCGCCAGCGCGGTCCCGGCGGGAACGCCGCCGGCGATCGCCCCGAAGGACTTGTCCGCGTCGGGGCCATACCGGATCGACCGGATCGTCGCCGGCCGCGAGGTGCGCCTGGTCCGGAACGAGGCGTGGAGCGAGGGGTCCGATCCGGTTCGCGGCGCGTACGTCGACGAGATCGTGGCGCGCGTCGGGGCGCCCGGCGCCGCCGACCTCACCGGGGAGGCCGTCGCCCCGCCCCAAGACGCGGCGATGCAAGCCGTCGACGGTGGCTGTTTGCTCTATCTGTTCGTGCGGCCGGAGGGAGACTTCACCGCGCGCAACGCGCGCGCCGCGATTTCGGTCGCGATCGACCGCGCCGCGCTGGTTGCCGATGTCACCTCGGCCACCGGCAGTTTCACGGCAACCCCCACCGTGTCCCTGCTGTCGCCGGTCGTCGCCGGCGCGGCGACGCGGCCGCTGCCTCCGGGCGATGCGGCGGAGGCGCGACGGCTGCTCGGCCGCGATCTGCCCATCGCGTTCGGCCGCGAAACCTTTGGGCCCAACGCGGCGGAGGACGTGGCGGCGGCGGCCGCGATCACGCGGATGCTGGCCGCGGCGGGGATGCGGGCGACGCCGCTCACCGTGCGCGCCCCCGGCTCGATCTACGACACCTACCAACGCGGCCGGGCACCGATGGGTCTTGCTCGCTGGTGTCCCGACTGGCCGGGGCGAGCCGTGCGGACCATGGTCGGGGCGCCGGCCGGCACCGGCGGGGTTGCGAACTACTCGGGGACCTCCGATCCGGTGCTCGACGATCTCATCGCTGCCGCGCTGGCCGAGCGGGATCCGGGCCGGATCGCCGCCGCGACCGCGGCGGCGGCGGATCGGGCCGTGGCGATCGCCACGATCATCCCGCTTGCCTTCCTTGCCGACCGTGTCGCGGTCTCGGCGCGGGTGCACGGCTTCGCCCCCCACCCGTTCTTCGTGCGCGGGGATCCCGCCAACGTCTGGCTGGCCGAGCCCGCCCCGTCCCCGGTTCCCGCTCCTTCGGGCTCGATCGCTCGCGGGAGTGCGTCCACGGGCGCGGTTCGCTACACTTTCGGAGTTCCCACGACGAATGGAGGAGTGTCTTGACGCCCGTCATCCTCGGGTTCCAGATCTTGTCTGCATCGCTGCTGATCCTGTTCATCCTGCTTCACGCGGGGCGGGGCGGCGGCCTGTCGGACATGTTCGGCGGCGGCATGACCGCCACCGGCGGCTCCACCGTCGTCGAGAAGAACCTGGATCGGATCACCGTCCTGACCGCGGTCGTCTTCACGGTCTCCACGGTTGCCCTCCATTTCCGCATCCGGCCGTAAACTCTGCCGCATGTCCGTCCGGCCAAGCCGCGAACGGCGAACGCCTGCGGCGATCCTTGCGTTCGCTGCGCTGCTCGCTGCGTGCAGCGGCGCCGGCAGCCCTGCCGAGCCGGAAACTCCGGTCGCCGGCGGAACGCTTCGCATCTCGGTGCGCGACCTGGCTTCGCTCGATCCGGCCAAGGCCACCGGACGCGGCGCCGCGCTGGTGCTCGCGCAAGTGTTCGATTCCCTTACCGATGTCGACGAGTCCGGAAACGCGATCCCGGCCGCCGCCGCATCCTGGACGACCTCGCGCGACGGCAAGACCTGGACGTTCGCGCTGGCGAAGGGATCGTTCCACAACGGCGATCCCGTCACCGCCTACGACTTCAAGTTCGCGTTCGACCGGATCGTGGGCAAGGCGCTCGCGTCAGAGGCGGCATTCCAGCTCGAGCCGGTGCAGGGCTTCAAGGCCGTCCGCGTGGACGGAACTGCGAACGCTTTGTCGGGCGTCACCGTCGTCAACGCGACCACGCTGCAGATCGTGCTCGACCGGCCTTTCCACGAGCTCCCCGTTTACCTGTCCCATTCGTCGCTGGGGCCTGTGTCGCAGAAGATCTTCAATCGGAATCCGGCCGAGTTCGCGGCCAATCCGGTGGGCAACGGCGCGTTCCGAGTCGTCGCTCCGATGACGACCTCCGGCGTGGGGCTGGAGCGATTCGACGCGCATGCCGGATCGACGGCCTATCTGGATGGGCTCGATGTCGTCGTTCATGAAGGGCCCGACGACGGCTATCGGGCGTTCGTGCGGGCCGAAACCGACGTCGCCGAGGTTCCGTCCAGCGGCATCGAATCCTCGCGCGGCCGGATCGGTCCCGAAGGGTTCACGCCGTTCTGGGCGGCCGTCTACTACGGGCCGAATTTGCGACTCGACAAGTTCAAGAATCCCGAAGTCCGTCGCGCGATCTCGAGCGCGATCAACCGCGCCGCGATCGCCGGCGCCGTCTACGGCGGCACGAAGACGCCGGCTTCCGGACTGATTCCGCTGGGCATCCCCGGCTTCCCGGCCGATCGCTGCCGCGACTGCCGCTTCGATCCGGGCGATGCGCGCGCGCGGATCAAGACGGCGTTCCCGTCGGGACCGCCCGAAATCATCGTGGATCATCTCGACGCGTCCCCGTCCCGCGAGGTGGCGGCTGCGATCGCCGCGAACCTGCGCGACGTCGGCTTGACCATCCGCTTGCGCGCACACCGGTCGGACGCCTATCTGCGGCTGCTGGCAGCCGGTCAGCAAGAGCTCGCCGAGCTCGGCTGGCTGGCCGAGGTCCCCAGTCCCGACGGCTTTCTCGCGCAGCAGCTTCGCAGCGGATCGCCGAACAATCAGGTCGCGTTCTCGGACTCCGCATTCGACCAGGCGATCGACAAGGCACGGGCCGCGAGCGGCCTCGGCGATCGTCGCGCGGCCTACCGGGACGCCGAATCCCGCGCGCTCGACCAGATGGCGCTCATCCCCGTGGTGTTCTTCCGCAACCATCTCGCCGTCGCGTCCGACGTTCGCGGCTTCCGTCTGGACGGAGCCGGGATCTTCGACGCGGCGCGTGTGTGGCTCGCGACCGGATCGTGACGCGCCTCGCGGCCGCGCCGGGCCGGTCGACGGTCGCCGCCGCTCTGCTCGCCGCCGCCTCGATGCTCCTCGCCGCGTGTCCCGGCGACTCGCCTCGGCCCCACGCCTCGCCCGGCGCCTCGTCGCCCATCCCGACCACGCCGCCCCAAGGCGAGATCCGCGTGGCGTGGCCGCACGAGCCGGCCACACTCAACCCCTTGGGGCGCGGGGGAGAGGCGCCGAGCGCGCGCGCGTTGGTGCGGTCGCTGTGGCCGCCGTTGTTCACCTCCGACGGGCAGCCTTGGCTGGTGGACCGCGTCGTGTCCGAAGAGCCGCGCAGCGTCCGCTTCACGCTCCGCGACGATGCCGTCTGGTCCGACGGCGTGCCGATCAAAGCATCAGACGTCGCGTTCACCTGGAAGACGATTACCGATCCGAATGCGCCGATCGTGACGCGATCCGGCTACGACGCGATCTCCTCGGTCGAGGCCGAAGGGCCAAAGATCGCGCGGCTCACGTTCTCGCGCGATGTGCCGGCCTGGCGTGACTTATTCTCGGCCGGTCTCGGCGTCCTGCCCGAGCATGCGCTTTCCGGCCGGGATCTCGCCGCCGCGCTCCGCAGCGACTGGCCGGTTTCGGGCGGACCGTTCGTGCTTGCCCGCTACACGCGCGGGCTCGAGATGGTCTTGGAGGCGACGCCGATGCCGTGGCGGGTGCGCGCGCGTGCCAAGACGATTCGCGTCATGTTCGTCCCCGATTCGACGACCGCGATCCAGATGCTGCGCGCCGGCCGCGTGGACGTCCTCGGCCCCTACTCGTCGCCGGACTTCGCTCGCCGCGCCGGTGAGGAAGAGGGCGCGGCCGTCTCCACCGACGTCGGCGGTGTCTGGACCGGACTGGTGTTCAACGCCAAAGCGTCGATCACCTCAGATCAGCGAGTGCGACGCGCGGCCGCGCACGCGATCGACGTCGATGCCATCGCGGCCGGACTCGTCCGGCAGGAAGGCGAGCGTCTGTCGCGGCCGTTCGCGTATCCCCAGATCGACCACGCCGGGATTACCCACGATCCGGCGCAGGCCGCGCGGCTGCTGGACGAGGCCGGCTTTACCGGCCGCCGCGGGGGTGTGCGCACGAAGGGATCGACCGAGCTCGAGATCTCGATCGCATCCACGGGCAGCGACGACCTGACGCAACGCGTCGTGCGCGCGGTGTTCGCGCACTTGAAGGCTGCCGGTTTCGCCGTCAATTTGGTTTCGCTCGAAGACGAAGCCTTGTGGCGCGACTGGCTGCCGTCGACCCGCTTCCAAGCGGCCATCGTCACGTTCGCGGATCCGCCGGGCGGCGCCCTGCGCGACCGCTACCACTCCGGCCAGGTGATGCCGGCCGGGGTCAACATCGCGCGCATCGCCGACCCGGCGCTCGACGCGACCGTCGAGGCAGGCGACGCGCCCAGCGCCGCGACCGAACTCGACCGCCTCGCCGTCGTCATTCCGCTGTGGCGAGCGAGCGTCCCGGCCGTCGCCCGCCGGGGCGTCGGCGGCGTGCGGGCCGTCGCGTCCGCCGATGGGATGCTCGCGGTGGCCCACGACTGGAGCCTTTAGGAGGGTCCCGAAGCAGGGGACGCCCCAGGTCGCTGGTGCTACCATTCCCGTCTGCATCACCTGAGCGGGTGTGCTGAAATTGGTAGACAGGCATGGTTGAGGGCCATGTGTCCGCAAGGACGTGGAGGTTCAAGTCCTCTCACCCGCACCAGACCAACGTCACTAAAACCCATCCCAAGAGAAATCAGGGGTGGGTTTGCCGTTTCCAGTCCCCAGTCGGCCGCCGGCCGAAGCCGAGCCCGGTGGTAGACGGCCGTTTTCGGCCCTGTGGCGCCCGCTGAGGCCATGACCTTGGCCAGCTCCTGCCCCTTCAAGGTCCGGAAGGGTTCGGCCAATTGGGCCTCGGTCGTGTAGTCCTCGTCGATCCGGATCCAGTCGAAGAACGCCTGGTTGAACAATCGCTTGGTCTTCGAATCGGCCTCGCGGTAGGCCCGCCGGCAATCGGACAGTAGCTTGAGTGTCCGGGCCAGGTTCTCCTCGATCTTTTCGACCTCGAGCTGCGAGGCGGCCAGCAGCCGCTCGACCTCGTCCAACTCTCGTTGGATGCGTCCCTGCTCCTTCTTCAGAAGCTGGATCGGAATCGCTTCCGCGTAGTGGGCTTGCAGCAGTTTCTCGCGTTCGTTCTGGAGCCGTTCCCGCCGCAGGAGCTGTTTCTGGGCAACGGCTTCGGCTTCAGCCCGCTGTTGCTCGATGGCGGCTTGGACGAAGCTTCGGACGGTCCCAGCAAACTCGGGAGCCATCTGGACCTTGCGGTATTCCTCTTCCACCTTCTCTTCGACGCGGTCGATTCGGATAACTGGCTGAGAACATTGCGTGCGTCCCGACTGTTTCCCGAGGCAGAAAAAATAAGGGTAGCGGGTGCCGTAGCGGTTGGTGACGTACATCAGGGACAGCCGTGAATGACACTCCCCGCAGAACACGGTTCCTTTGAGGTAGTGGTTATGGGTCCGCTGCTTCAGTCCGGTGATAGCGTTGTGGGATTCGAGAACGCGCTGAACCTCTTCGAAGGTCGCTCGGTCGATAAGCGCTTGATGTCTGCCCTCGTAGACAGCTCCGCGGTAGCTGATCTGGCCGATGTAGTACACGCTCCGGAGCAGGTTGTTGAATCGAGATAGCGTCACGGGTCTCGATGGACGGTTTGGTCCAGGCCGCGTCGTTAGGCCGCGGGCCGTTAGCTCAGCGAGTAATCCGCGCAGGGTCCATTCGCCGGTGGCGTACTGCTCGAAGGCCCATCGAATGAGCGGTGCCCGCTCTTCGTCGACTTCAACGGCTCGTTCTTCTCGTCCGTTGACGATCCGCCGGACGTTGCAGTAGCCGATTGGAGCCAAACCGATGGTGCCGCCGTTCTTTGCTTTCTGGTTCATGCCCTTCACGACTTCAGTCGCCAGGTTCCGAGAGTAGAACTCAGCGATCGAACTCATGATGCCGTGCAGAAGAAGGCCCGACGGAGTCTCGTCGATGTTCTCCGTCACCGACACGAGCGTGACGCCCGCCTGCTTGAGCGCCAGGTTGATAGTTACGTCGTCGAAACGGTTTCTGGCGAGTCGATCAACCTTATGAACGATGATAAGATATCGCGAACGACTGTTCGGATCACCGCAACCTGATCCCCGCTCGCTAACGTAACCGACACCGCCGACATCTTCGGGACAGGTGCACACCTTCTTTATATGGCGGGCGCCTGATATAATCGAACGCGCGTTCGAGGGTCGTCGACGTTACGAGTGTCGGTGACTCTTCGAGCGCTCCAGTGCTTCGAGCTGTCCGGGCCACATACGGTTGGGGTGATTACACAGCAGCCAACTGACCTCGACCTGTCGGCATAAGGAGAGTCATGTTCTTGGAGACGCTCGCGGCGGCCACGATCGCAGCCACTCTGGCTCTCGTCGGCAACTATCTCTTGCTTCGCTTTCAGACCAAAACCAAAGTACGCGAGGAGCGTCGTGCGTTCGTGCGGGAGCTCCATGCTGAGACCGTCGATCTCGCAGTGGACTTAGATCTCCTCATCCGATCCCTACGGGCATCGGCGATCGCCGGCACAAAGAACTCCGACGAGACCGCCCGAGTTCAACGAATCATCGAGACGAAGTGGGAGGAGGATCTCCTACGTCGTGTGCGACGCGCGCGCTTCGGCCACCCTGATCCAGAAGTGCGGTCCGCCGCCGAGCGGATCGATGACGACATGTGGCCATTCATTGTGATGGCAGAAAGCCCCGAAAGAGGAACCGGACGATTGCCGCCGACCAAGACCGAAGAAGAACGAGCGACGGCGGTGAGGAGCGTGGAACACGCGCTGGTCGAACTGAGGCGTTCGGTGTATGCAGCCCCTCATCGCGATGTCCCGAAGATTGACTACAACGGCGAGGAGTTCCCAAGTCGTCTTTGGCGCGCCCTCGCCGAGGACCGAGAAAAGCATGAAAACGACGCGAAGCGGTAACCCCTCGCTCTCTCTTGTTCTTCCTCGAGAGGCGTTACTCGAGGAATCGAAACCGGTTAGGATATCGTCTACGCACACGATCCGGTTGAAGTTAGTGCGCCATGCCGCCACGAGGGCGACCGAGACATCCTCATTCCCGAAGATGAGGACCTCGCTCAAGATTTCATCACCACAGTTGCCCCGTGGGATCAGGCCGACGCCGGCGGCGATCTCCTCGCTATTGCCCATGGCATTTCTTGAACTTCTTACCGCTGCCGCAAGCGCAGCGGCTGTTGCGCGGCTGCTTGAGCGTCGGCTTGCCGCTCATCAGCGGCAGATCGTCCGGGGAGGCTACGGTCGGGTATTCGCTGTAGGTCCCTTTGCTCATCGACGTCTTTACCAGAATCCCAAGTTCAATTTGCAACTCGGCCGCGTCTACATCGGCTTCCGCAGACCACTCGCGCGCATCCAGGTACACGGCGTCCTCGGTACGTCCCCGGCTCGGCTCTCCCGACTCCGTCGCGATGCCGATGAAATCGACCACATCTGGATTCATCAGCTTTGCGACGCGGAGACAATAACTCACGTAGTTTCTCCGAACTTCGCGATTCTCGTCCTCAGTCTTCTCGTCCCACCAGGGAAACATGACGAAGAAGTACAGCGGTTCGCCGGGTCGGGTGGGCATGATCACCCGGTGGCGCCTCTGCCTCGACTGGGTGTTGTGGACCGCGTCCAGCAGGCCTGTCGCCAGCATGCGCCGCCGCAAGCGCGGTTCGGAGGCCATAAAGCGCAACACGATTTCAGTCGAGTTGAGTGCTGGTTCAGTGGCGTAATGCTGCGTTCCCTTGAGCGCATGACGAGCGAACCTGTTGATCAAGGCATCCCAGAAATACGAAACCTTGTCGGCCTTGAGTTGCGCCCGCCGTTCGGGGCTGGTGGCATAATCGGCCCAATGACCTTCCGGAATCAGGATGGCATCCGGCCCGTCGGGCAGAATGAAGGCGTGCTGTTCTGACTCATCGATCTTGCCCAAATAAAAGGCAAGGAGTTCCTCTTCGCCGGCGGCTGCAATCCGACGCGGCCCGCGCAAAAGCCCCTCCTTGGCCCGTAGATAGGCAAGGAAATCCGGTGTGGTGTTGACCGTGCGCATGACGAATTCCAGCGAAGCGTCATCGAAAACGTGGACGAAGGTCCTCTGCGGATCGAGATCCCCGATGACGAACGGCTGATCGTGATTGGCGAGACCCTCGACGCCAGAATCCAGCGTCAAGCTACCGCTGCCGCCGAGGACATATTGGCATGCGGAAGCGATGCCATGAACCACCACGACAAGGTGATAACGCGCCGTTTCCGGCGACGGCAACGCAAACGGAAACGGGACCTGACACTGCTCATCGACAAAGACACGATCCGGATACTGTTTAAGCCAACGTTCAGCGCCCCACGCCTGCCTGGCACCATCGCTAACGGCGGCTTTCATCCACCGGCGCCAGGCAACATCAAGCTGTGGGTGCTCAGTTAGCGTGCAGTGCTTATCCGAAAAGATGATGACGTCCTCGCCGGCCACGACCAAGAGATCACAGAGCTCTTTGCCTCCACCCTGGTCGCGGTGAGGCCGCGCATGACTCCATAGCGACAGGAAACTCTTATCGCAAATGTCTTGGAGATAGCGCTCCGTCGGCGTCGACCCGCTCAGTCGGGGGACGACCGTCGGCGTGCTCTGCGAGCTTTCCGTCGCACTCATCTCTTTAAGTATGACAGGGACCCGGCAACTAGCCGCTCCGATTTTTCGAGCCTGCGCGAGCACCTAAGGCCAAAGCTGTTCGGCTAGGACGCATCATTGTTCGCTTGCCAAAGTCAGCACTTTGCTTTGTACTTGAATCATGGCTCTTTCGTTTCATTCAATATCACGATGGCCGTGGCGGTCCGTTGTCTTGGCGCTAATGACGCACGCTTCAATCACGTTGAAGAGCGACTGGACGACGTTAAAGCATCGGTCGGCCGCGTCGAAAACAAACTCGATCCCACGATTGAGCGAGTTGATGAACTAGCCGCTCGAGTGACAGCCCTAGAGCAGCCGGCTGCCTGATTTGTCCTATTCCAGGTTATTCTTCTTTTGATCAGCCGCGCGCTTATCGAGCGCCGCGAAGAGGTTCTGGAGGACGACCGCAGCGGAGAACCTCGCCGCGCATCTCGATAACACGCGCGCATCGACGACCGAGGTCCTCGAGGCGTTGCTCGCTGAAGAGGTTCGCGTCACCGCTGCACGCAAGCTCGCCGGCCGGCTGCGGTTCGCGCACTATCCGCTACGAAAGACCCCCGCCGAGTTCGACCTGTCGTTCCAGCCGTCGATCGATCCCGCGGTCATCTCCGAGCTTTCGACGCTGCGGTTCGTCGAAGAGCGACGCAACGTGCTGCTGCTCGGCCCACCCGGCGTCCGTAAGACGCATCTGGCGATCGCGCTCGGTATCGCCGCGACCGAAGCGGGCTATCGGACGTTCTTCACCTCCGCGCAAGACCTCGTCCGCTCACTCGCCTTCGCGCATCTGGACGGCACCGTCCGCTCCAAGATCCGCACCTACACCGGCCCCAGCGTGCTCGTCGTCGACGAAGTCGGCTACCTGCCGATGGACCAAGCCTCCGCGCACTGGTTCTTCGAAGTCGTCTCCCGCCGCTACGAACGCGGCTCGATCGTGCTCACATCCAACCGCGGTTTCGCCGAATGGGGCCAAGTCTTCTCCGACACCGTCGTCGCCGCTGCGATCCTGGACCGTCTCTTGCACCACGCAACCGTGCTCAACGTACGCGGCAACAGCTACCGGATGCGCGCCCACGACGCCACGCTCGAACGCGAACGCCGAGAAAACGATCCGCAGGATTCCCAGCGCTCGGATCTGATAGGCCCGCACAACCGATCTCCAAGCCTCGCGGCGCCGCCGCCGGACAAAACGCGCCGGGCAAGGCCGAATCGCCTTCGCAAAGAGGAGGCGCCTATGCTCTGATCAGACCTCTGCACTATTGGTGAGAAACTCTCTGCACTTTTGCCGATCGCCCACAATGACGGAGGAGGAACTCGTCCAGCATGTGAGGGACTGGTCCGGGTCCGAGTCGTTGGCTGGATCTGCGGAGATGACGCGCCGACTTCTGAGGAGCTACGACGAGGCAACCAAAGCGACGCGAGCTGTGGTGAGACTCACGTGGGGACTCTTCACGCTGACCGTGGTTCTTACTGGCGTCGCGTTCGCACAGCTATTCAAATAGTCCCTGCGATTCGTGCTGCCACGTCGGCGGCGCCACGTCCCATGTCGCTGAGGACGTGCGAGTAGACCTGCAAGGTGATTGCGGGGTTCGCGTGCCCAACGGCTATTTTCGGCGTCGCGGTCGTTTCCGACGGCCAAAGGGGAAGAAGTGGATCAGGAATACCGTTCGCCAAAAGGAATGGCCCCGCCGCCGGAGGGTCTGCGCCATACGGTTTACCAGCACGAGCCAAAAACAGAGCGCGCCAATTGCAATCAAGAAATCCAGATCAGATCGGTGCATCGTGTCGCGGCTACCTCAGGCCGGAAACAGCAGATACCACAGCCATGGAAATTGCCCATTGCTGAAGCCCGTGGCACCAAAATGCCAGTCACCATGAAGCTGTCTTGCGATCAGGATGTGGGGGGAATGTCCCTGCGACTCGATGGTTTCCCCTTCCCCCCTTGCAGATAGGTTGCCGTAATCGAGAACAGACATTGCAGCAAGGTAACCGCTTCGGTAGGCGATTCGTTGCTCTCTGTCGAGAGCAACGCCAACGCCAGGCGCATACATTGCGGCGACGCCGACACCTCCGCTTCCTTCGGAGGTTCGAAGAGCCCCAGCAGCGTTATGCGCAAGAGGACGACCGAAGAGGCGGGTCCCATTGACGCGGATATCACACTCTTGCGTGCCGCCCCAGGAAGCCCATCCCACGCGAAGAGTCGACCCGTCCTCGGCAACGACACCGTTTATTGACTTACGGCCTTCTGAGCGTCCCTGGCTCTGCAGTACTCCTTCAACGAAGACCTCATTCACTCCTGCGCTCACTCCGAGCTCTGACACCCCAGTCGATGCAGAAAACAGATGGGCCTGCATGTCGCCGCTCGGACCGAGCAATGTTGCAACGAGGAAGTAATTCGACCGTGAACTTGTAGAAGCCTCGGCGCAGGCAATCTCATACGTCCAATCATGCTGCAGCGTGGTGGTGACGTAGAAGCCGCTCAGCTCGGTGTCCGCAGCAACTCGCCCGCCGAGGCAAGCCGCCAGCATCCATGCAACGGCCACGATCAACCTGTGAATCACGGCTCAATCACCCCACCCAGGCACTGAACCCACTTGAACCCATCCAATGCAGTTAGGACGAGCCTGCTGCTACGAAGGCGCCAGTCCGTCTGTGGGTTCTCGTGATCCGCGAGGCCATAGGCCCGTGTTCCGGCTGTGACCTCCCCATGAGCCCGATTTCGCACAAGCGCCGCAAACGTATACACCGCACCGAACGGAAAGTTGATGCGAGCAACCGTCCACGGACCGTTCGCGGATGGGTTTTCCTGCTTGTAGTCAGGAAAAAGCTCGGATAGATGGGAGGCAACAACGAGTTCGGGTTTGAGCGTTTGTTTGTAGACAACGTTCTTGCTGGGGAGTGTTCGAATCAGGCCCGCCACGGTGCGTGAGGCCTCTGAATCAGCTTGCTGCAGATAGCAAACGTATCTGGTGAAGATGGTAGAGCAGGTCCGCGGTCCAACATACGATTCCATCGTTCCCCGAAGTTCCCACTCGAGATCAACCCGTATGGGCAGAGTTCCACCTACGTTGTGCAGATAGAAGCCGGCCTCAGCTTCACCTATCGCGGTTGGACTTCCATTGATCCAGTTGGTGTCGGCGTACGTCGACTGAAAGACGGAGTTATAGGAGCTCGATAGATCCTCACGTTGTAGTGTCTGAGCCGTGCTGAAAAAGCCTGAGGAGTCTTCCAACTTGTACGGGAAGTCTCTCCACGTTGGGCCATTCGTTTCCGTCATCACACATCGCGTGCCTGTTCCCGCGGTTGCCGAGGCCTCAAGGGTTCCGGATTCAGGCGCCCCTCCCGTTGGCCCTGATCCCTCAAACACATGGACAGGATAGAGGTCACACGGGGTGGGTGATTCAAAGTCGCCTAAATCGCACAGAGTCTGCCCCGGCATTTCGATGTTCCGACCGGGCTGTTCAGCAGTCGTGAATAGGGAATCAGAAGCGAACTTCTTGACATCGTCCTTGTTCGCCTGAGTCGCAACGCCTGAGACGAAGCTATGAGATCCAGGGGCGACAGCACCAGTGACCGATTGACAGTCTGGGTTGCTGAAGACGCCGCTGGCTACGAATGCGTACCTCACATCCTGGCCCGATATGAGCGCCCCACTCGGAATGGTGAAAAAATAGTCCGATGCTTCAGTTCCGGCTTGCGTGAGAGTCTGCGGCGAACCCGTCACCCCCACCTGATACTTTAGGGACAGGCTTGTCGGGATGAGCTTGGCACGGTCCACGTGGAGGCGGACCGTGTGGGAAACGCCTGGTGTAATCAAGTACTGAACCGTATGGCTTATCGCCTGATCGCACACTTCATTGTGATCGGGAAGAGCCGGGGGATCCCAAACCCGCCACGGAACTGAAAGCACAGGGTCAACGAAGCAGTTTTCGCTTTGAGTCGGATCGGCACACACTGGGGTTGCAGCGACCGTAGCAACCGGTGTCATCAGTAAGGTAGCTGACGACCACGCGGCTGGCACCTTCCCCATGAGGGTGCCCAGTCGGTAATTGACTTGCGGCACTTCATAAGAGGCACTGGACGACGTCGCGCTGGCGATCTCGAAGCGCATGGGTGCCGATTGCGCCTGCCATGTTGGATCATCTGGGATCGGTGCTGGGACGGTTACGGTTGTCCCATCGATCGTCGTTCGAAAAACAGCTGTGCTCAGTTGAACAGTCTGAATCACCGCTGCTTCGCCGATCTTTCGGGTTCCCGAAAGAGTTGCAGTCGTTGCGGCAACATGCAGCGGGACGTCGCGGCAAATGGTTTCGCGTTGTCCATCCGGTCCGACGGATGAAGACACCGTGCAAGGGGAAGCTGGGATGGCTGCAGAGGACGACGCCCCCGAGAAGGTTATCGCGAGGAATCCTCCACCGACATCAACGTCTCTGTGTGAGACCGAGATCGTATTTCCCGCAAGATCGGCGGCGGTAACCGTCAAGCGGTATATGTGTCCGGCAATCAACGGGGTCGCGTTCGTCTTGGCAATCGCTGTACCTGAATCATAGGAAATCGCGGCACCCGCGAATTGACTAGTAGACCCAGAAGTCGAGTCGAGCAGCGTGAAGGCAATCGAGCTGATCTGGACCCCAGATCCGGAGGTGTCTCTAATCGTCGCGAAGAGGGGTTGCATTTGTGATCCCGCATTGCCGCCGTCGTATGGAATCAGGTTGGTGATTGTTGGTGGTGTGAGATCATACGCGAACGCCTCTGACCAGACCTGGGAGAGCAGCGCCGACGTCTGGGTTCCCGTGCAGGGACGAGGTGCCGCGATATCGACTGCGCAGGCGTGAAACGTGTGGAGCTTCTCGGGAAGATCCGAGGGAGGCTGCCAGACCACCATCCAGCGGGACCAGCCGTCGGGAACCGTGTAGTCGAGTACGTACGAAGCCGGCAGCAGCGTGCCGTCGAACAACTCGACCTGGACCATCGAGCCAGCATAGGAAACCGTCGTATTGATGTAGAACGTGACCCATTCATCCAGCGTGTTGAAGGCCTCCGGCGACGCCGACGCCTTTGTCAGATTTCGGAGAGTGAAGTCCTGTGTGCTGGTGTCCGGAAGCGGCACCGCGAACTCGGCGGTCGTTTGATGCTGATACAGCGAATGGGTGGCTGTAAGCACCTGACCGGGCTCGTTTCTCAAGAGCGTGATTGCGTAAGCTCCCGTCTGCCCGGTGGTCACCTTCGTGCATGATCCATACACCTTCGCCCCGACGATAGGAGCACCTCGCGCATCACGAACGGTCCCCCAGACCGAAACGACGGCCGAGCCGACGGGAAAGGTGCAACTCGGCGGCGGCTCCGGCGGCGGAGGTGGGTCAGGTACGCAATCCTCGATGCACTGCAGAGCAAGAGCAGGCTGGACTGCAGCAAGAATCGATGCAAACAGGCCCCCCAGAACGAGGACCACGGCGGCCTTCCGGCGATTCATGACACGCCCCTTTCGCCGACGGCTTGTCGGGACCGTCCGGTTCCGGCGGCGTCAGGCACCGCCGGCAACATCAGGGGGGCCGTGCGCCCTGCCGCAGGCACTCCTCGCTTCCAGAATTCGGCTCCGTACTGTTTCTTCCTGCTTTTCCAATCAACATTTCGCGGCCGCCTTCAGGGGGGCCCTTACCAGCCCGTAGGAGTCAACGTCAGGCGAACCGCAGGTACTCGACCATGGATTCCAGGAGGTTTTCGGCCTAGCCGCGCAGACATGTGTTCAGCCGTGGGGTCTGCAAGCTGCGGCTGGTCAGCGGCAGGTCTTCTTCGACGTCGCAGTCCCGTTCGGATGCTTCTAACGCTAAGGGCACCTCTTCTATAGACCAGTCCCTTTCTATAGACCAGTCCCTGGTCTAATAATCGAACAACTGTTCGTCATAGCGGGGTTTACCGCTTGGGTCGCTTCGGTTCATCAAGTGCTTCGAGCAGCCGGTTCACCCCTGAATGGGGGTTTGATAACTGCTCTTTGAGGAGCACGTGACTAAGGTCCGGGAGCGTTTCGGCGTTGAGATCCGTCTGCCCTTCACATTCGCTGCGTGATCACCCGATGATCGAGACGGTCGTGTGGGTCTTGACGGCTCGGGCTAGGCGGCCATCGGAGGTCAGCAGTTCGGCGCCGATCGATTCCGCCAGCGCGACATATGTCGCGTCATACGACGAGAAGTTGTCCCGGAGTTCGAAGATTCGCGCCATCAGCGACGTGTGGCCGTGCCTGGTCAAAGGCAGATCCAGGTAGTCCTCGAGCGCCTCACCCGCGCGCTGGTCCGAGAGCGCTCGACCGATCGTCGCTCTGCGCAGCCCTGAGGCAAGCTCGACATCGCACAGCGCCGGAACGTGAAGATCGACATCGGGAATCCGAACGGTTGCGCGAACGCGGCTTGCTGCGCCGGTTCCCAGCAGGTAGTCGAGCAGTGCCGATGCGTCGGAGACGACGAGCCTCAGGAGGCCTCCCGCTTCCGCCGCTCCTCGCGGATGAGTTCTGACGACGGACGATCCAGTTTCACCGGCGTGCGTGCCTCGATCCGATCGAAGACCTCGGACGCCGGCGGTCTGGCCACCTCGCGCTCGAGAAGGTCTTGGATGTAGTCGGTCAAGGCTTGGCCACGTGCTTTGGCCCGCTTGGTGAGTTCGCGGTGCAGCCGGTCGGGAACGTTGCGCACCTGAATCATCTTGGACATGTGCAGAGCATGGCACATGTGCCGCACATGGTCAATTCTGCTTTCCCCGCCGCCGGTTCCCCTCAATCGACCGAATTCCGGGCTTTGCCCGGTGAAGGCGCGTTTCGGCCGGGCAGCGAATTGAATGGGCATGCGATTCCTTCGCTTTGTTTCCGTGCTGGTCGCGGTGCTGGCGCTCGCCGTGCCGGCTCCCGGCTCCGCGGCCGCTCCCGGAGGTGCGGTGCTGCTGGACACCGAGTTCCTGGAAATCGTCACGCACGCCGGCGGCTACGACTACGACATATTGGCTTGGAAAGACCCAGTTGCTGGTGACGACGTTCACGTGCTCGTCAGCAGCTGGGGGTACCCGGAGGCCCCCGTCTTCGAGACGGAGTACGCGATCCTGAACGCCGGGGACGCGCTGACGTTGACTCGCGACGGCAACCGCTTCACGATTGCGTTCGAGGCCGTCCTTCCGAAGATGGGCCACTTCAAGTTCGACCTGACGGGCGAGGACCCGACGTTCCGGGCCCGGACAAGACGGCTATGGACCTTCGAATCGACCTCGGCGGTGGATGTCCTGGTCAACGCGCTCTCGTCGCATCAGATCGCCGGTGGAGCCGGCACCATGTTCCTCTACGCCGCCTGGGGAACGAACGCGACGGGCGTCGTACACCACGCGATGTGAGCCGTCAGGGCAGGGGCGCGGCCCCGCGGCGGCGAATTGTTCCGTGTCACCGTCATCCAGGGAGGATTTCGCTATGAAGCTTCGCTTTGTCGCGGCCGCGCTTGCGCTGGCCGCCCTTCCCGCTGCCGGGCTCGCGCCGGCGGCCGCCGCAACCGACTGCACCGATGCGACCGGGACCATGACCGCGATCCCGGCCGAGGCCGGGGCCGGCACCGGCGGCTACGTCCGCCCGGCCGCCGCACCCACCGCGCTGGTCGTGTTCGCGCACGGCTACTCGCACGAGTCGCCGAGTTGGGAGCAGCACATGGTGGATGCGGCCTCCCGCGGCGCGATCGCGGTTACGCCCGACTACTCGTATTCGACGCACCGGCGCGGCTGGCACGTTACCGCCGGCGCACGCGACATGATCGCGGCCGCGAATTACTTCCTGGACCTGTGCGGCTCGACGATCCGCGAGACGATCCTGTTCGGCGTGTCGATGGGCGCCAACACCAGCGGCCTGGCCGTGGCCGACAAGCCGATGCGCGACGGCGCGCCGCTCTTTGACGTCTGGTTCGACATCGAAGGAGCCGTCAACGTGATCGAGACCTACGCCGGCGCGAGTGCGCTCGCCGACGTGAACGAGTTCGCGCGCAACGCGCGTGACGACATCGAAGCCGAGACCGGCGGCACGATCGCCGACGTTCCCGCCGAGTATCTGCGCCGTGCGATCGTGACGCGCGTCGCCGACATCGAAGCCTCCGGCATCAAGGGCGTCGTGCTCGTGCACGGCGTCGAGGACGGACTCGTTCCCTACAACCAGTCACGTGAGATCGTCGCCTTGCTGCGCGCGCACGGCGTCGCGGCCGACATGACCACCGTGGGCCGCAAAGGAGACGGTGAGAACGGCACGACGATCAGCGGCTATGCGACACAGGGGAGCCCGTTCGCGGGCCACGGCAGTGAAGCCAGCGCGACGCAGCGAGTGATCCGCATCGGTCACGACCGCCTGCACGCGATGCTCGACCAGATCGCCGCGGGAACCGAACCGAGCGTTCACGACCAGGAGCGCGTCGTCGACGACGCCGCAGCGCTCTAGAACGAGGCCGCGTCGGGCTGGGGCTCCGGGGACGCGGCCGGCGGCGCGTCGGGCAGGATCACAGAGAAGACGGATCCGCCGCCGGGACGGTCCTCGACCCAGGCGCGGCCGCCGTGCAGCTCGGCGAGGCGGCCGACCAAGGCCAAGCCGATGCCGGTTCCCGGCGAGTGCGCAACGCGCCTGGGACCTTGCTGAAACACGTCGAAGATCGAGGTTTTGTAGGCGTCGGGGATGCCCTCGCCGCGGTCCTCGACGCTGATCAGCGTCGCGGTCGCCATCCGGCGGGCGCGGACATGAATGGGCGTGCCCTCCGGTGTGTACTTGATCGCGTTGCGAATCAGATTCGACACGATCCGCTCGACCTTGGGCGCGTCCAGCGATGGGGAGAGCCGGGCCGGCACATCCACGATGATCGGCCGCCCCTGGGTTTCGATCTCGTCCAGGACGCGGCCGACCACGTCGGTGAGGCGAGTCGGCCCGCGATGAAGCTGCGCGATGCCGTTGCTGAATGCGTTCAGGTCCAGCAGGTCCACCAGGATGCGCTCCAGACGCTCGCCGCTCGCCACGATCCGGTGGATGATCTCGGCCTGTTCGTCCGGTCCGAGCGATTCCCGTCGGATCATCAGCGTCTTGGCGAAGCCGAGCACGGCCGTCAGCGGCGTGCGCACTTCGTGCGACACCGCCGAGATGAACGTCGTCTTCATCTGATCAGCTTCGCGGAGCGCGTCGACGGTGCGACGCTCCCGGGCCAGCATCGCGGCGTGCTCTCCCGCGATCTGCTCGAAGAGGACGCGTTCCTCGCGGGTTGCGCGCTCCTGCCGGGCCACGAATCCCGCGGCCATCGCGGCGATCAGGATGTAGGAGGGCCGAAGAATCGCGCTGGAGCCCGGCAATCCGCCGTCCCAGAGCATGACCGATAGATAGACGGCCGATTGGCCTGCTCCGACGGCTATGGTCTTGCCCAAGTCGTAGCGCATGCCGACCGAAACCGCCGAAACGGCGAAGACGATCCAGAACTCGCTGGCCGGACCGCCGGTTCCCAAGATCCAGAGCGTGATCAGCACGGTGTCGCTCACGATCGTCGCTGCGCCGAAGCGGAGCAGGGGATAGCGCTCGTAGGGCCGGAAGAAGAACGACCAGATCGCGTAGGGGACCGCCACTCCGATGATCGTCCAGGCGAGCGCCGGCCGCGGTGTGTGGCCTCGCATGAACATCAGGTAGACCGCCACGTTCACCCCGACCACCGCGGCGCGCAAGATCGAGACGCTTCGCTCCATGGCGAGCGTCTTCGCGTCGGCGGCCCGCCGAAGGGCGGCCACCGGAGCTGAGGCGGGCAAAATGGTCCTCTCCATTCCTATTCCGTACCGATATTCTCGGAGCAAGACCGGGCTTTCACGATAGTTCCTGCGGGTCATCTGTCCGAATAGCCCTACGGCCGCCGAGAGCCCCCGCTTCTGCGGTGGACGGAACGGTCATTTCGGACCAGAGGCAAGCCAGTTGCGCCGGGGGGGTGCGTGCCGTATAAAGGCTTCTTGCAGCGCGGCGCACGAGGGGCCGCGCTACTACTCTGTCACGGCCCGTTCCAGCGGGGTGATTTCAAGGGGAAGGTGGATTGTACGAGCGCCCCACCAAGGTCTGTCTCGTCTGGGGAGCCGCCGAAGGCGACTCCGAGCTAACGGCGTTCGACAACGCGCTTCTCAAGGCCGGTATCGGCCACCTGAACCTCATGGCAGTGACGAGCATCTTTCCCGAAGGTGCCGCGCTGTCGCCGCTTCCCGACATTCCGACGGGAACGCTGACGCCCACCGTCTACGCCAAGATGGTGTCCGAAACGCCCGGGGAGGCGATCGCCTCGTGCATCGGCGTCGGACTGACCGATCGCGGCGGCGTCCTGATGGAGGCCCACGGCCCCTGGACGGCGGGTCAGATCGAAGATCGTGTCACCAAAATGGTCGCCGAGGGCATGGCCGTTCGCGGCTTCGGCGACTACGAGCTCCATTTCGCGACGGCCGAGCATCGAGTCGATCGTATCGGTAGCGCGGTTGCGGCCGCGGTTCTTTGGAGGGGGTGAATGGCGATGAACGCTCTCGGGCGGCATTTTCTCGTCGAGTTGTGGGAAGCCAGCAATCTTGACCAGCCGGCAGTGATCGAAGAGGCTCTGAACGAGGCGGTGCGCGTCTCCGGAGGCACGCTTCTGGATATCAAGATCGTTCCGTTTCCCAACGGAGCGTGCTCGGGCATCGCGATCATCGCCGAATCTCACTTGTCCATCCACACCTGGCCGGAATTCGGCTACGCGGCCGTGGACATGTTCACCTGCAACCACGACATGGACGCCGACGCGGGCTTCGACGTGCTGCGCAAGTACTTCTCGCCGGGCCGGATCCAGGTCGTCGAAGTCAAGCGCGGGCTGACGGCGTGACGCGCTTCCACGAAACGCCTGCCCCCGGACTGGAGCAGGCCTACGAGGGCTCGCTGCTCCACGCCGAAGAATCCGCGTATCAGAAGATCGACGTTTACGAGCATCCGACGTTCGGCCGGATGCTCGTCCTCGACGGCCTGGTTCAGACCACGACTCGTGACGAATTCTGCTATCACGAGATGCTCGTCCACGTCCCGATGATCGCCTGCGCCGAGCCGCGGCGGGTGCTGATCATCGGCGGCGGCGACGGCGGAACGCTGCGCCGCGTGCTCGAGCATCCCACCGTGACCGACGCCGTCATGGTCGAGATCGACGAGCGGGTCACGGCCGTGAGCCGCCGGCACCTGCCCTCGATCGCCGGCGACGCGTTCGACGATCCGCGGGCGACGGTGCTGTTTGACGACGGCGCCGCGTATGTTCGGAACGGCACCGAGCCGTTCGACGCGATCGTGGTCGACTCCTCGGACCCCGTCGGGCCCGGCGTGGTCCTGTTTTCCGAGGAGTTCTACGCGCAGTGCCGGGCGCGGCTGAACCCGGGCGGCACCCTGTCGGCGCAGATCGGCTCGCCCCTCTACTTCCCGGACGAGATCGCGATGGCGCTCGGCAACGCCGCGAAGGCGTTCCCCCAGGTGGAGCCTTATTTGGGCGCCGTTCCGACCTATCCGGGCACCCTATGGGGCTACATGGTGGCGGGCGAGCGGCTCGACCTCGACGCCGACACCGCGGCAAAGCGCGCCGCCGAACGCGGCCTGCAGCCTCGCTATTGGACCCCCGAGATCCAGGCGGGCGCGTTCGCCGTCCCCGCGTTCCTCGGCGCCGTCGCGGCCGGGTCGCCGGTGTTTCCCCCGGTGCCCCTGCCGGAGGCTTGATCCGATGAGCGCGCCGGACGGCATGCGGTTCCTGGCTGCCGACGCCTCGTGGGACGAGGCCGTCGCGGTGATCCAAGGTCTCCCCTGGGACGGCAGCGTGTCCTGGCGCGCGGGCGCGAGCGACGCGCCCGCGGCGGTTCGCATCGCCGCCGACTCGATCGAGACCTACTCGCCGATCCTGCGCGCCGACCTCGAAGACGTCCGCATTCACGACGCCGGCGACCTGCCACTCGCCGGCAAGGACCCCGCCGATGCGATCGACGACATCGCGGACGCGACGGAAAAGCATCTGCGCGCCGGCAAGTTCGCGGTCTCGATCGGCGGCGACCACAGCGTCTCGATCGGCACGACTCGCGGCGCGCGACGCGTCTATCCGGACCTGGTGCATCTGGTCTACGACGCGCACATGGACATGCGAGCCTCCTACGACGGCACCGACTTGTCGCACGCGTGCGGCACGCGTCACATGGCGATGGCCGGAACCACCGTCGCGCTCGGCATCCGATCGGGCGCGCGAGAAGAGTTCACCGACGCCGACAAGATGCTGGCGCACTGGTCCGCCGACGTCGAGGTCACGCCTTCCGTGCGCTCGCTGCTTCAGGGCCGGCCGGTCTACGTCTCGTGCGACCTCGACGTGCTCGACCCCGGCCAGCTTCCGGGAACCGGGACGCCCGAGCCGGGCGGCTGCTCCTACAAGGAGCTGCGCGCGTCGCTGTTGTCGCTGCAAGGGCTCCGCGTCGTCGGGGTCGACCTGGTTGAAGTCAGCCCGGCGTGGGACCCGTCGGGTCGGTCTCCGATCGTCGCAGCACAATTGTCCAGAGAAATATTTTTGGGACTCGCCGTCGTGAAAAAGCGCTCAGACCAGGGCAAATAAGCAGGACGAACCGTTTTCTTTCGCCGCGAAAAGAAATTTTCCGGCCCCCCCGAAACGGGTTGCAAACTCTGTCGTTGTTGAAGGTGAGCCGGGTCTACCCGGCGAACGATTCCTCAACGGAGGGGCTGTCTCTTGAGGGAGAGACGGCTGGGGCCGAGGATGAGTCAAAACGACGCTCTAACCGCACAGCAGACGGAGTCGCCGCAAGCAAGCGACTTGTCCGTCAGCGTTTCCGCATCGTCGGTCACCGTTCAGGTGACGCCGGCGTCGCCGGAAGCCGAGCAGCTCGTCGCACGCGCCAAGGAAGGCGATCGAGGCGCGTTCGCTCAGCTCTACCGGATGTACCTGCCCAACGTCTACAAGTTCCTGTACTACCGCGTGGGCACGAAAGCGCAAGCCGAGGACATGACCGCCGAGGTCTTCCTTCGCGCGCTGCGCAAGATCGAGACCTTCACCTGGACCGGCGCCGACTTCGGCGCCTGGCTGATGCGCATCGCGCGCAACCTGGTGCTCGACGAAGCGAAGTCGTCCCGGGCCCGGCTGGAAGTGGTCAGCGACGAGATGCCCGAGGAGCGCACCGGCGACAGCAAAGCCGCCGAGAGCGCCGCGATGGAGAACTTCACCAACGTCGAGGTCTACAAGGCGATCAAGAAGCTGCGTCCCGATCAGCAGGAAGTGATCACCCTTCGCTTCCTGCACGGCTTGGGCGTCGGCGAAGTCGCCAAGCTGATGGACAAGAAAGAGGGCACGGTCCGTACGCTGCAGTTCCGCGGACTCAAGGCCCTCGAAAAGATCCTGGTGGCTAGGGGCATCGTGGATGCGCCGGCCGCTCTGAAAGTGCGCCCAGAAGGCGTCCGAGCGGAATCCAACGGTCGCACCGGCGACCGTACCGAAGCCGAAGCCGCTCGATTCGGAGACAAGGACGGAGCCCGATGAAGCCGACGACCGACACGACTCTCGCTCTGGCGCTCGCGCTGGACGGCGCGGCCACGCCGGCAACCGAAGAGATCAAGCGCCTCTCGGGCATCGCCGGCATGGTCGACGCGCTGCCGAACCCCGACATCGACGCACGATTCGCCGCACGACTGGAAGCGACGCTGATGGCGGAATACGACGCGAAGTTCGGCGCGCCCGCGCCGCTGCGCATCGTCAAGCCCGAACCGGTGGCCCGGCCCACCATCCAGAAGCGGACCGCACCGAACGTGGTCGCGATGCCGCAGCGCCGCCTCGTCATCCGCCGCGCAGTCGCCGGACTGGTCGCGGCCGCGATGCTGTCGGCTTTGCCGGTCGTGGCCGCCGCCTCCTCGCTGCCCGGCAGCCCGTTCTTCGGGATCGAGCGGTGGCGTCAGAATCACGCGATCTCGTCCGCGCACGGCGCCGAGAAGGCGTTCACGTCCGAGCGGGTCGCACAGAAGTGGATCGGCTACGGCGCGCAAATGGCCGTGCTGAACTTCGATCCGTCCGACATCGAAGCGGTCTTGTTCCGCGCCGGCGAACTGCAGACGCAGGCCGCCGGGCTGATCGCCCGCTTCGGCTCCAAGCGGCAGATCGCGACGATGGCCGGCATGTTCGCCGAAGACGCCACGCGGCTTCGCGAGATGCTGTCGCGCACGTCGGAGTCGGCCCGTCCGGCCGTTCACGATGCCATCGCGACGGCGACCAGCCTGACTCGCTCGCTGGTGGGCAGCCTTCGCACCGAAAGCGCGACGGTAGAGATTCCCGCGATCGCCCAGACGATCGCCGGCGATTCGACCGCGAGCCCGTCCGGCCGAAGCGGAACCCAGGCCGAGCCGACGAGGCAGGGACCGTCCAAGTCGGATCCCGGGACGCCCACGGTGAAGGCCGACCCAACCCGCCGCGAGTACTGGGACTACTACGACCGGACGGCATGCGAGATGATCGCGCAGGAGCAGGCCAACGATCTGCTGGCCGCGCCGTCGAAGGTCGTGTGCACCGTCCGCAACCTCGATCCGGGCACCGAGTAACGAACGCGAGCAAATCAGGCGGGAACCCTTCGGGGTTCCCGCTTTTTTCTAGGTTCGGCAGCCCCCGAGGACCCCGCATAGCAGGAGAGCCGGGACTCCGGGACGAATCTTCCCCTCGACGACGTTCCCGATGGCTCGGGAGGGATCACAGGGATGCACCGAACTTCGGCGGCCGCATTGCTCGTTGCCTTGTTGCTGTCCGGCATGCCCGCGCGCGCCGAGACCGTCAACGGCACCATCATGCTTCCCGATTTCGGCTCGCCCTCGATCGGCCGGCTGCTCTACAGCGAAACCGGAACGACCGGCATGGTGGGCTATGTCTTTCGGCTGGCGGCCAAGACGAGCTTCTCGCTGGTGAAGACGAGCACGCCCACCGGCTTGGAATCGTTCGACATCTTCTTCTACGACGAAGTTGGCGGAAAGCCGGGCAATTCGCTGAACCCCATCTACAACGCGTGCCCCAGCCAGGATCCGTTCTGCAACAAGGCCGGACCCATTCCGGCCGGCGCGAAATGGGCCGTCGTATCGCTGGTTCTGGGCGTGAACGGCTCGTTCCGCTACACCTCGACCTGACGGCGGCCTCGCCGCTCCGTCCCATTGATCCCCTCGCGCAACCCGCATTTGCGGTATTCGTCCTGGAACGAAGCCGGGACTAGTTCGTTCTTACCAGACGAGAGGGAGCACATCGCCGCGAACGCCGCGCCAGGGCGCATCGAGGGAGGATCGAGCATCATGCAGCCGAGGAAGGACATCCAGAACCCGATTCCCGCAACGCGCCCGCACCGCGACTCGTTGGACGGATCGGAAACGCATCAGGAAATCGACCTCAAGATGGTCGAGGCGCTCGCGCGGATCGAACGGGTTCGCTCGAAGGCCCTCGCGGCATTGGGGACGTTGATTTCATCGGGGTGAGACGGCGGAGGGGTTGAGTCCCACGCGAAGCAGACGCACGGTGCTCGGGGCGGCGTTGGTTGCCGTCTGCGCTGTGCTGCCCGCCCGTTCGGCTCCCACGTCGCATGAAACCGGCGCTCCCAAAGACGAGGTTTCCGGCGCCGCGGTCTGCTCGGCCCCGCTGACCGGCCTCGGCGGCCACGGCTTCACCTATTGCGGGGACCATTGGCGCCTGTCCAAGCTTCCGGTGCGGTTCCGCGTCAACCAGAGCGGCGCGCCGCCGGCGATCGCATCCGACTTCGTCTTGGCGGCCGATCTCGCCGCGCTCGCGTGGAACGTCGCATCTCCCGTCCGGGGAAGCGGCCCGCGGCCGAACCGCTGCGATCAGACGACGGCGGTCGTATGCCTCGAATCCGCGGCCTACACCGGCGGCGTGAACCCCACCGACGGCGTCAACACGATCGTGTGGCAGAGCCTCGGGGCGACGGCCGCCCCCGGCTATGCCGTATTTCTCCAGTCCGGGCAGCGCATCGCAGACGTCGATATCGTGCTGAACAGCTCGCTGAACTGGTATTGGGGCGATGCGGCGCTGGCGTCGGGGGTCGCGCTCGGTCCGGTCGCGCCCCTGTGTCCGCAGTTCGCGTGCCCGATGCGCTACGACATCCAGGCGATCCTGACGCACGAGTTCGGGCATGCGCTCGGATTGCTCCACGTCAATCCCGGTTCGCCGGCGCTGTGGCCGTCCGACGCAGCCGACGCGCCCGACTACAACCTGGTGATGTATCAGCAGTACTACCCGAACAATGCAACACAACGGGTTCTTGGTTGGGGTGATATCGCCGGGTTGCAAGCGGTGATGCTGGTGTCGAGCGGGGATCCCTGACCGGGCGTTCGAGGGCGGGTTCGAACCACGGATGAGGACCGGACCTGGCGCGGCTCATCGGGACGGACCCGCCCTCGAACAATCGGTGGCAACAATGACGAAGCGGACCTTTCGAGGTCCGCTTCGTCGTGTGCGTGGCGCCGAAAACCCCCGGACAACCGGCGTATTCGCAGAAACTTCCCTTCGGGGTCGAAAAAAGTAGAACACGCGGGGTGGGGCGTCGTTTTCCTTCTTGGAGGAGGAGAGAGATGCGCCATACGATCGCCGAAGTGCAGCTTGCCCTCGCGCACGCGTTGGACGATGCTGCCCTAACCCCGTCCGGCGAGATTCGCGGCCTCGTCCGTCTTGCTCGAGTGCTTCAGGCGGTCCCCGACCCGGAGGTCGATCCAGACTTCGCGGCCCGGCTGGAAGCGCGATTGCTGACGGAAGGACTCGACGAGCTTTCGGTGCGCCGCATACCGGCAACTTCCCCGCCGCCGAAAGCCCACGTCTCGCCCCGTCGTTCGACCGCAGCATCCATCGAAACACCCATCGCCGAGGTGGTCGCGCTTCCGCGCGGCCGCTTCGTCGTCCGCAAGGCCGTCGTCGGATTCGTCGCGGCGGCGATGCTGTTCGCGTTGCCGGTCGTTTCGGCCGGCAGCGCCCTTCCCGGATCGCCCCTGTACGGGGTCAAGATGGCGAAGGAACAGATCGAGCTGGCCATGGCCCGCGGCCCGGTGGCCGACGGATTCGTGTATTTGCGTCACGCCCAGCGGCGCCTCGGCGAAGCCGAGCAACTCATCGCAACCGGACGGGACCGGCTCGTCCCGTCCACGTTGCGTCGCTACGACGATGCGATCCAGACAGGAACGCAACTGATTCTGTCGGCAACGACCGATCCGGCGGCGCTCGCCCGTCTCGCCGCGCAGATCAGGTTCGGAACCGGCAGCCTCGCGCGTCTGCTGGACGCGGCGTCGGCCGACGTGACGCCGTCCGTCATCGATGCGATCGCGACCGCCGACGAGATGTCGCTTCGCGTCGCGATCGCGCTTGGCGCGGCGGCCGAGACCGTCGCGCCCGGCGTCGCCGTGCTCGACGGCGTCGCGGCAGAGGGTCCCGCCGCACCCGCCGAACCGGATGCACTCGGCCAAACGACCGGCGTCGCCCCGATTCCGGGGTCGCCGCCCGTCGCTCCCGACGACCCGAGCGTTCCGGGCGGCGAAGAGCCCGGCGACGGAAAATCGCCCGGGAGCCGCGGCGCAACCCCGTCGTGTCTCGGGACGCTCGTGCCGGATCCCGCAAACGCCGGCCGGACGGTCTGCGCCGTGGCCGAATCGATTCAAGAACACGGCTCCCGTGACGAGCCGGCACCGAGCGCGTCGCAGGTGGCGGGCTGCCCGTCGGCATCGACGTGCGGCATCTACGCGCTCGACCGGCACCGGTGGAGCATCAGCGGCGGCGTTGCGACGTTGTCGTTCGTCGTCAATCCGGTGCAGCCGTGGGTTTCGCCGTCCGAGGCCGTGGCCGCAGCCGTGTCGGCGGCTCGCACCTGGTCGTCGGCAAACCCGAACGTGCGCGTGGACTATCGCGGCACGACCTCGTCGCTGCCGACGCTGGGGGACGGCATCAACCAGATCGGCTGGGGAAACCCGGGCGGCGCCAACTCGCTCGCGCAGGCCAATCTTCTGCGGGTCGGGGATCGCGTCGTCGAGGCCGACATCGTGCTGACCGTCACGCAGCCGTGGGCGACCACGCATGGCGGCGCGATCAACCGCTACGACATCGAAGCCGTGCTCGTGCACGAGATCGGACACTGGCTCGGGCTGGACCACCTTCACGACGGCGCAGCGGCCGAGCAGTCGATGTTCGTCCGGCCGCGTGCCGGCGACGCGTCGGGTGCCACGCTCGCGCTCGGCGACGTGAAAGCCGTGCGCGCCGCGTATCCGTGCGGATCGTGTCCGATGCCGCGCATCGCCGCCGATGAGGTCGCCGATGAGAGGGCGACGGCGCCCGGGAAAAAGACAACACAGGCGAAAGGCTAGGAAACAGACAGGGATCGGAGCGGAACGCCCAGAACTCTCAGGGGGGCGTTCCGCGGCAGGACGGGCCGGTAGTGCGGCCCGGCCGTGGGATCAGGGAACCACGGACATGACATCGACACGACGTTTTCTTGCAGCGGCGCTCATCGCAGCCGCCGCTTCGGCCTGGCCCGCATCCGCCGCTCCGGCGGGCTACGGCCAACTGGCCGGCGCCGGAACCGCGACGGGCGCCGGCTGCTCCGGGCCGTTCCAGTTGACCGGCGTCTCCGTCGCAGCGTCGTCGTGGTCCTTCACCGTCGCGTTCGCGGGGGCCGCGACCTCGATCTGCGGCGTCGCCGGGGTTCCGGTCGCCTCGGGTGCGTGGAACCCGGCCGACGGCGGGTGCCTGACCGGCACCACCGGCATCGTGTGCGTCGGTGCAGTGCCGGCGACCGGCGTGCCTACCACGGTCACCGTGTCGTTCTGCATCCCCGGGTCGGCCTGCTACTCGGGGACCGGGACGGTCGTCCGGCTGTAGGGTGTCGGCCCGTTCGGCCATCCGAGGGTCCCGGTAGCATGAGGGCCCATGTCATCGGCGAACCCACTCATCGGTCGCGTCATCGTGCTGTTTCGCGTGCGCGGCATCGAAATCGCGTTCACGCCGTCGTGGCTCGCCACCGTCGTGGTGCTCTCGCTGATCTTTCGTCAGTCCGAGCTGATCCCGGTCGATATCGGCCGCGTCGCCGGCGCCGCGATGGCGGTCGGTCTCACGATGTTGTTCTACTCGTTCGTGCTCATCCACGAGGCGGCGCATACGTTCGTCGCGCAGGCGTTCGGCCTGCAGCCGCGGCGCATCCTGCTGTTCATGCTCGGCGGCGTGTCTCAGATCGGACGCGACGCGGAAGGGCCGAAGCAGGAGTACCTCGTCGCGCTCGCCGGCCCGCTCGCCAGTCTCGTAATCGCCGGGATTCTGTCGATGCTGGCCGTCGCGAGCGGCGGAAGCTTCACCGACGCCGCCGCCGCGGGGGACGTGTGGGCGACGCTCGCGGCCGTCAACCTGCTGCTGGCGATGTTCAACTTGATCCCCGGCTTTCCGCTGGACGGCGGCCGCGTGCTGCGCGCGACGATCTGGGCGGTCACCGGCGACCGGATCCGGGCGACGCGGATGGCGGCCAACGGCGGCCGGATCGTCGCCGGAGGCTTCGTGGCCGGCGGCGTGGCCTATCTGCTCTGGCAGACGCAAGGCGTCGGAGACTTCTTCCCCGGCGTTCTGTACATCGCGCTCGGCTGGTTCCTGTATTCTCACGCCTCGTTCGCGGGCAGCGAGGACGTTCACCGCGAGATGGTCCGCGAGCAGGCTCGCCGCGACGCCATGGCGGCCGCACCGCCGGCTCCGCCGGCGCGCGACATCGTCCCGCGAGCGGCGAAGCGGCGAGTGACATCGAAGGCGGCGCCGACTACGCTGGCTGGACCGGTCGCCCGTTCGGCGAAAAAGCCGGAGCGAAAGCCGCCTGAGCGAAAGCCGAAGCGAAAGCCGGCAAAGAAGGCGGCCGGCGCGAAGCCGGCCCGGAAGGCCGCGAAGAAGACGGCCGCACCATCCCCCCAACGGACCAGGAAAGCCACGAAGACCGATGAAGGTGACGCTGCGAAATCCGAAGCGAGTGCTCGACGTCGAGGGCGTGCGAAGCGTCCGGCAACTGCTGCAAAAGCTGGAGCTGAATCCCGAGACCGTGCTCGTGATTCGCGGCGCAGACCTGCTCACCCGCGAAGAGGAGCTGACGGCTCTCGATGAGGTCGAGATTCGGCCGGTGATCTCGGGCGGGCAGCGCAACGTCGCCAAGTGCAAGCGGTGCGGCGACCGCGCTCGCGTCGAAGTGCCCCGCGCCAACGCCGCCTTCTGCAACGAGTGCTTCCTGCGCTATGTCAACGGGCAGGTCATGCGCGCGGTCGAGGACTACGAGATGTTCTCCAAGGCCGACCGGCTGATGGTCTGCGTCTCCGGCGGGAAGGACTCGCTCGCGTTGTGGGACATCCTGACCGAGATGGGATACGACACGACCGGCTACTACATCTCGCTCGGCACCGGCAAGGAATACACCGACGAGTCGCGTCGCATGTGCGAGCAGTTCGCCGACGCGCGCGGCCTGAAGCTGATCGTGACCGACCTCGCCGAAGACGAAGGGTTCACGATCGAAGAGATCTCCAAGGATTCGCGCCGGGTGCCGTGCTCCGCGTGCGGCCTTGCGAAGCGCTACCTGACGAACCTCACCGCGGCCGAAAACGGGTTCGACGCGCTCGTCACCGGTCACAACCTCGACGATGAGGCGGCGACGCTGATGGGCAACACCCTTCACTGGAACACCGAATACATCGCGCGCCAGGCGCCGGCCCTTCCCGCCTCGGCGGAAGGGGGGTTCGTGCGCAAGGTCAAACCGCTCGTGCGCGTCTCCGAGCGCGAAACCGCCGCCTACTGCGTGATCCGCGGAATCGACTACGTCATCGAGGAATGTCCGCTCGTCGCCGGCAACACGCAGCTTCGCTACAAGGACGTCCTGAACGATCTGGAGCGACGCTCGCCCGGCACGAAGCAGCAGTTCCTGTTCGGATTCCTCGACAAGGCGGCGGTCTTGTTCGCCGCGACCGACCGGCCCTCGCTGCGCGCGTGTCGTGAATGCCGGCAACCCACGACCGGCGATCTGTGCGCGTTCTGCCGCCTGCGCGACCAGGTCGCGCGCACGCGGGAACGCCGCGCGGCCGGCGGGACGCGTTGAGCGCCCCGCTGGAGGCCGGCGAGCGCGTCCTGCTCGTCGATCGCAAAGGGCGGCGGTATCTGCTCACGCTCAAGGCCGGCGGCGAGTTCCACGCGCATCACGGCCTGGTCGCCCACGACGAGCTGATCGGCAAGCCCGAAGGGGCCCGCGTCGCCTCGACCGGCGGCGCGACCATGATCGCCTACCGTCCCGGCATCGCCGACTTCATCTTGAAGATGCCGCGGGGCGCCCAGGTGATCTATCCGAAGGACATCGGCCCGATCCTGATCGAAGCCGACGTCTATCCGGGCGCGACCATTCTGGAGGCCGGAACCGGGTCCGGCGCGCTGACTCTTGCGATCGTGCGCGCGGTCGGCGACGCGGGCCGCGTGATCTCCTACGACCTCCGCGAGGATCACTCCGCGAAGGCGCGGGCCAATCTGGAGTCCTTTCTGGGGAAGATCCCGAGCACGCTCGACCTTCGGATCGGCGATGTCGTGACCTATGAGGGCGAGCCCGCCGACCGGGTGGTGCTCGACCTGCCCGAGCCGTGGCGCGCGGTTGCCGTGGCGCCGCGTCTGCTGCGCCGAGGCGGCATCCTGTGCTGCTACCTGCCCACGATCACCCAGATCGCTCAGACCGTCGGCGCGATGCGCGAAGCGGGGTTCGAAGAGATCCGCCCGTTCGAGACCATGCTGCGCGCCTGGCACATCGAAGGCGCCTCGGTCCGTCCGGAGCACCGGATGGTCGGCCACACCGGGTTTCTCGTGACCGGCCGGCTCTTCGGGCTTGCTTGATGACCCAGTTAACCCATGTTCGTCCTGTTAACGACTGATGCGACAGTCTGTCGTATTCTGCCGGCGTCGGTGGGCAGGGTGCAACGGTGAGTCAGGGAAGTAGTTACTGAAATCATCAGAAGTCGTCATGCCGAAACCGCTTCTGAGGCGTTTTAGTAAATGACGGTGGTTTCGTAAGCCGATAATGCGAGTGAGGCGCTCGGCGACTGGTGATAATGAGCGTCTGAACCGAGCGGCCGGCGAGTGGCCGGACGCATCGATCAACGGAGGTTTCGACATGGCCGGTGCGGATCGGGAACGCGAGAAGGAAGTCTCGACCCTCCGATCGCAGCTGAAGTTCCTCGAGGAGGAAACGGCTCTGCTCCGGCGACGTCTGTCGGACTCGCCGGGTCAGGTCAAGCTACTTGAGGAGAAGCTCGGCGAGGCGCGGACGCAACTGGCGCAGGCGCTCGCTCAGAACGAGCGGATGACATCGGCGCTCAAGGAAGCGCGCGATCAGATCGTCGCGCTACGGGAAGAGGTCGAAAAGCTGACGGCGCCGCCGTCGGGGTTCGGCGTGTTCCTGGGGATCAACGATGACGGCACGATCGACATCTCCTCCAGCGGCCGCAAGATTCGGGTCGCGGTCCACCCCGACATCGATCCCAAGAGCCTGCAGCGCGGCCAAGAGCTGATGCTCAACGAAGCGATGAACGTGATCGGCGTGCGAACCTTCGAACAGCAAGGGGAGGTCGTGACGCTGAAAGAGATCATCGACGCGACGCGCGCGCTGGTGGTCGGCCACACCGACGACGAAAAAGTCGTCTTGCTGTCGGATCCGCTTTCGTCACAACGCCTGCGCGCCGGGGATTCGCTGCTGGTGGATCCGCGGTCGGGCTACGCCTACGAGCGACTGCCCAAGCCGGAAGTCGAAGAGTTGGTCTTGGAAGAGGTGCCGGACGTCACCTACGAGCACATCGGCGGCCTCAAGCAGCAGATCGAAGCGATCTACGACGCCGTCGAACTGCCGTTCCTGCATTCCGAGCTGTTCAACGAGCACGAACTCAAGCCGCCCAAGGGCGTGCTGCTGTACGGCCCGCCCGGCTGCGGCAAGACGCTGATCGCCAAAGCCGTCGCGAATTCGCTGGCCAAGAAGGTCGCCGAACGCTACGGGCGCCCCGACGCGCGCAGCTTCTTTTTGAACATCAAAGGGCCGGAGCTGCTGAACAAGTACGTCGGCGAGACCGAGCGCCAGATCCGGTTGATCTTCCAGCGCGCCAAGGAGAAGTCCGAAGAGGGCTTCCCGGTGATCGTGTTCTTCGACGAGATGGACTCGATCTTCCGCACGCGCGGATCGGGCGTGTCGAGCGACGTCGAGAACACCATCGTTCCCCAGTTGCTCAGCGAGATCGACGGGGTCGAGACGCTGTCGAACGTCATCGTGATCGGCGCGTCGAACCGCGAAGACATGATCGACCCCGCGATCCTTCGGCCCGGCCGCCTGGACGTGAAAATCAAGATCGAGCGGCCCGACGAGGATTCGGCGGCCGAGATCTTCAAGATCTACCTGACGGCCAACCTTCCGATCCATCCCGACGAGATCTCGGCTCACGGATCGGGTCAGGCCGCCGTGGAGTCGATGATCGGCAAGACCGTCCACGCGATGTACGCCGACACCGACGTCAACCGATTCCTGGAAGTCACCTATGCCAACGGCGACAAGGAGATCCTGTACTTCAAGGACTTCAACTCGGGCGCGATGATCGAAAACGTGGTCGCTCGCGCGAAGAAGGAAGCGATCAAGCGCTTCCTGGGCACCGGCGTCAAGGGCATCAAGATGGACGACCTCTACGAGTCGATTCGCAACGAGTTCAAGGAGAACGAAGACCTGCCGAACACCACGAACCCGGACGACTGGGCGCGGATCTCGGGCAAGAAGGGTGAGCGCATCGTCTACGTCCGCACGTTGCTCGGTCAGGACGAAGGACCCGGCCGGCACATCGAGAACATCCAGCCGGGCCAATATCTGTAGCGGCTCCCTGGAGCGGTGAAAGCGTAGGATGTCCGGGCCGGTCGGGTCGGCCGACCCGGATCCGTTGTGGCGGCGCCGTCCGCCTCGGAAGGGGGCCACGTGTCGATCCCGAAGGTGATGGGGATCGAGACCGAGTACGGCATCACGGTGCCGGAGGCGCCGGAGTTCAACCCGGTGCTGGCTTCGTCCATCCTGATCAACTCCTACGCTGCCTCCGCCTCGCGACGCGTGCGCTGGGACTACGAAGAAGAGTCCCCGCTGCGCGACGCCCGCGGGTTTGAGTCCGCGGTCGAAGTTGCGCCAAACGTGGAGCCGGCGGGCGACGAAGAGCTCGGCCTGGCGAACGTAATCCTGACCAACGGTGCGCGGTACTACGTGGACCACGCGCATCCCGAGTATTCGACGCCCGAATGCACCAATCCGCGCGAGCTGGTGGTTCACGACCGGGCGGGGGAGCGGGTTCTGGCCGAGTCGATTGGCCGGGCGGCGGGCGCGCTGGCGGCCGGGCAGCGGATCCTCGTCTACAAAAACAACACCGACGGCAAGGGCGCGTCGTACGGCACGCACGAGAACTTCCTCGTGGACCGGGCCTGTCCGTTCTCGCGAATCGTGCGCGATTTCACGCCGTTTCTGGTGACCCGCCAGATCTTCGCCGGGGCGGGCATGCTCGGCGGCGGCGCATCCTCGCTCGCGGTGCCGTTCCAACTGGCGCAGCGATCCGATTTCTTCGAAGTGGAAGTCGGGCTTGAAACGACCTTGAAGCGGCCGATCATCAACACCCGCGACGAGCCGCACGCCGACCCGCAAAAGTATCGCCGGCTTCACGTAATCATCGGCGACGCGAACATGGCGGAGGTCGCGACCTACCTCAAGACCGGCACGGCGGCGATCGTGCTGCGAATGATCGAAGACGAGTCCGTCTCGACCGAGTTCTTGCTCGACAACCCGGTGCAGGCCGTCCGCTCGATCAGCCACGACATCTCTTGTACGCGGACCGTCACGCTCAAAGACGGGCGTAGCGTGCGCGCCGCCGACATCCAGTGGGGCTATTTCGAGATGGCGCAGAAATACTTCGCGCGCCACGAGCCCGACGACTGGACGGCCGGCGTCATGGCGCGCTGGGAGCACGTCCTGACGGCGATCGATTCGGACCCGATGACGCTGGACAAGGAAGTGGACTGGGTCGCCAAATACAAGCTCATCGACTCGTACCGCAACCGGCACGGACTGGAGTGGAGCGACCAGAAGCTCAAGATGCTCGACCTGCAGTATCACGACGTGCGTCCCGACAAGGGCCTTGCGATGGTGCTGTACCGGTCGGGCAAGCTCGAGCGGCTTACCACCGACGAAGAGATCGACCGGGCGATGACGATGCCGCCCCGCGACACGCGCGCCTATTTCCGCGGGCGCTGTCTTGCGCAGTTCCAAGGGAAGATCTCGGCGGCGTCGTGGGATTCGGTGATCTTCGACGTCGGGGGCGAGACGTTGCAGCGGGTCCCGATGATGGAGCCGATGCGAGGGACGGAAGCGCACACGAAGGCGTTGCTGGATGCGTGCCGGACGGCGGAGGAGCTCGTCGAACGGCTGCAGGGATAGCGTCGCCCGGGCAGACTACGGTTCTGGAAAGGAGGTGAGCAACGTGGCGAACAAGCCGAGCGGCGGATCCGAGCAGAAGAAGAAGGGCACCCAAAAGAAAGACGGCGGCGACGACGCGGGACAGGCCTCTGCCGAAGTCATCGCAAAGGGCGAAGAGCTCAAGGACGAGATCGACGAGCTCCTCGACGAGATCGACGAGGTCCTCGAAACCAACGCCGAGGAATTCATCCGGTCATACGTGCAAAAAGGCGGTCAGTGACCGGTTTGTCCGGTTCGGGCGCGGCGGTCGCGACATGCCCGACGGTTTTCCTTCTGCTGCGGTAGCCTTCCGTTTCCTATGAGCGATCATCCGACTGATTGGACCCGCGCGGCGTTCGGATTCGACGCGAACCCGTCGTTCAGCGATTTCGTGCGGCGCACAGACCCGGTGCTCCTGCCGGCCGAGCGCCCCGGCGGCGCCGGCTTTCCGGAGCAGCCCGTGGGCACCACGATCCTCGCCATGACCTACGCCGACGGGGTCGTGATCGCCGGCGACCGGCGGGCGACGTCCGGCTACCAGATCGCGGATCGAAAGATTGAAAAAGTCTTTCCGGCCGACGAGTTCTCGGCCGTCGCGATCGCCGGAGCGGCCGGCCCGGCGATCGACATGGTGAAGTTGTTTCGGACCGAGCTGGAACACTACGAAAAGGTCGAAGGCGAGCGGCTCTCGCTGGAAGGCAAGGCGAACAAGCTCGCATCCATGATCCGCGCGAACCTGCCCTTCGCGATGCAGGGTTTTCTGGTCGTGCCGCTGTTCGCCGGCTACGACCTTCGCCGGCAAGCCGGGCGCATCTTCCGCTACGACGGCATCGGCGGCCGCTACGAAGAAAGCGACTATCACGCGGACGGTTCGGGCGGCATGCACGCGCGCGGCTCGCTGAAAGGACGCTGGCGGCGCGGCGCGAATCGCGAAGACGCGATCCTGGCGGCGATCGAGGCGCTGTTCGACGCCGCCGAAGAGGACGTCGCGACCGGCGGCCCCGATATGATTCGCAACATCTTCCCGGTGGTCGCCACCGTCACCGCGACCGGCTACGAACGCATCGACGACTCGTTCGTGGGCTCCGCGGTCGAAGGCGCGATCGCCGACCGCCGCGAGCGCGAGGAGCGCAATCGATGAGTCCGATGCCCTACTACGTTTCGCCCGAGCAGTTGATGAAGGATCGGGCCGACTACGCTCGCAAAGGGATCGCGCGCGGCAAGTCCATCATCGCCGTCGAGTGCGTCGAAGGGATCCTGATCGTCGCCGAGAATCCAAGCGCGACCCTGCACAAAGTCTCAGAACTCTACGACCGGATCGCCTTCGCCGCCGTCGGAAAGTACAACGAGTTCGAGAACTTCCGCATCGCCGGCGTCCGGCTGGCCGACCTGCGCGGCTTCGCCTACGGCCGTGAGGATGTCAACGGACGCGCGATCGCGAACGCCTACGCGCAGTCTCTCGGCTCGATCTTCACCGAGCAGATGAAGCCCTACGAAGTCGAGTTGCTCGTCGCGCAAGTCGGCGCGTCGCAGGAGTCCGACGAGATGTACCGCGTCCAGTACGACGGAAGCGTCAGTGACGTGCAGGGGTTCATGGCGATGGGCGGCCAGTCCGACGCGCTTCAAACGAGCCTTCAGGAAGGCTATCGACCGGACATCGGGGTCGGCGATGCGTTCACGCTTGCGACGAAGACGCTCGGCGCCGCCGACTCGGGACGAACCCTGACGCCGTCGAACCTCGAGGTCGCGATGCTCGAGCGCGACCGGCCGCGGCGCACCTTCCGGCGCTACACCGACGACGAAGTGGCCGCGCTGCTCTCCCCGGGCTCGTAGTGCCGGGCGAGAACGCGGCTCCGCCGCCGCCTGCTTTTCCGCCGCCGCCGCTTCCCGAGCCGTCGTCGAAGCTTCCCGGTCCGTTCGCGGTGTTGCTCGTGCTGCTGGCGGTATCGATTCTGGCCAGCGTCACGCTCGCCGTGCGCATCGGCGACGCCGAGCGGCGCGCGGAAGACGATCGCGACCGGATCATCGAACTGCAGAACCAGATCGACCGTCTCAGCGACCGGGCGGCCACGCCCCAGCCGTCGGGCTCGGCGGGCCCCGGCTCGTTCGGAAGCAGCGTCATCGAACGGATCGCGCGCGCCGTCGAGCAGCTTCGGGGGCTCAAGTTCTCGCGCGGGATCGCTCCCGAGATCCTCACCGTCGAACAGCTTCGCGCGCGGATCGAAAAGAGCTATGAAGAGGATCAGTCGCGCGCCGAGGTCGATGCCGCTGGCAAGACCTTGACGGCCCTCGGCCTGCTCGCGCCATCCGCCAGCTTGCACGCGATCCTGCGCGACGTCGGCGCCGAGCAGATCGGCGGGTACTACGACGACGAAGAGGAATCCCTTGTCATCGCCGGCTCGGTCGCTGCGCTCACTCCCTACGATCGGATCCTTCTTGCACACGAATTGGTGCATGCCGTGACCGATCAGCACTTCGGTCTCGATGCGCTCGGCACTCTGCAGGACGAGCGAAAGGACGATGAAGCCACCGCCTACCTCTCCCTGGTCGAGGGCGACGCGACGTTGATGATGTTTCTGTACCGGGAACAGTTCCTCACGACCGCCGAACGCAGCAAGGTGGACGAAGAGGCGAGCAGGCTGACATCGCCGAAACTCGACGCGGCCCCGCCCATCGTTCGCGAGTCGCTCCTGTTTCCGTACGAGCGCGGCGCCCAGTTCGTCAACGCGCTGTATCAGCGCGGCGGCACGGCCGAGATCGACAAGGCCTATCGAACGCCGCCGTCATCCACCGAGCAGATCATGCATCCCGCTCGATTCTTCACGCGCGACGATCCGCAGCCGGTGGTGTTGCCCGATGTGGCCGCCTCGCTCGGGCAGGGCTGGCGACGGATCGACGGCGGCGGCATCGGGGAATTCGACGTGCTGCTTATCGCCGACGAGTATCTCCCCGAATCCGATGCGCGCGAAGCGGCCGCCGGCTGGGACGGCGGACGCTACGAGACCTACGAGTCGTCCAAGGGGACGCTGGTTGCCGTGTCGACGATCTGGGACTCGGCCGACGAGGCGCGGCAGGCGGCCGAGTCGCTCACCGACTGGTTGCGGCCGCGGTTCGGGGGCGAAGGCAGCGGCTACCGCGATGGCGCCGCGTCCGGATGGCAGGCGCCGTCGGGCGCCGCCGAAGTGCTTCGCGACGGGACGCGCGTGATGCTGCTGGTGGGGCCCGACCGTGCCTCGGTGGCCGCGGCCCGCCGCGCGTTCTAGAGGAGGGTGCTGAAAAAGTGAGTGTCTGCATGCAAGCCCTCCCGACGCTAACTCTTCGACCTGGGCTGATTGAAGTCCGACCAGCACGGGTCGGTCTTTTTCAGCACCCTCCTAGAGGAGTTCTTCGTCCGGCTCGGGCGCCGGCTCGGGCGCGGCGGCCGTCCAAGTGTCGGGTTCCCCGCCGCGGGCCAGCCGGATGAGGTAGACCGCGCCGACGACGATCAACAGGATCGAAAACCACTGCGTTCCGTGCAGGCGGAGCGGTCCGAGTCCGTAGAACTGCGCGTCGCGCGCGAAATCGGTGATCAGCCGGGCGCCTCCGTACCACGTCGCGGTGAACGCGATCAGCCAGCCTCGCGGGCGCGCTTTTCGCGCGAGCAGCAACACGACCGGAAACAGGATGAAGACGTTGACCAGATCATAGAACGCGGTCTGATGACAGCCGCTCAGGAAGCAGGCGGACAGATCTCCCTCGCTCTGAAATGAGTGAGCAACGTATGAGCCCGGGTTCGGCGGGATCTGGTACGGGAAGAAGCGAAACGCGAACGGCATCGTCGACGCGCCGCCCAAGTGGTCGCCGACGATGATGTCGCCGATCCGGCCGAAGATCAGGCCGAGCGGAAACGCCGGCGCCGCCATGTCGAGCACCGTTCGGATCGGGTAGCCGTGCTTGCGCATCGTGGGGATCGCCGCGACGATGCCGCCGACGGCGCCGCCGTAGAAGACGATGCCGCCCTCCCAGATCTTGAAGATGTCGAGCGGATTGCGGCCGGCGCCGAAATACTCGCCGAAGTGGCCGACGACGTAGAACAGCCGCGCCCCGACGATCACGCCGACGACGGCCCGCATCAGCATGTTCCAAACCTCGTCGGATGAGATGCCGCGCTTGGTCGCGTACCGAACCATCAACATCCCGCCGAGCAGGTAGCCGACGGCGATGCCGATCCCGTGCGGCGAGATGCCGCCGATCCGCGGATACGCGTGGAATTGGATCACGGCCAGGGTGCTTTCGAGCATGGGCGGCATCCTACCGGCGCGCGGCGTCGAGTTGCACGAGCTGCGCTTCGAGCACGACGCGCTGGATTTCACTCGCCTCGGGGGCGAGGTCGGTCGGAACGAACAGTTGCATGAACGCGTCTCGGAAGAACCATACGAACAGATCGCCTTCGGGCGCGGTCGTCGAATAGACCACGATCCCGCCGGCGGTGTGGTATCGGAACGGATGCTCGGCCGGGTCGATGCTGAATCCGTTCGCGGCGCCGGTCAGGACGCCGGCGCGGAACTGGGACGAGCCCAGATCGGCCTCGGGTTTCATGGTCGCCGCCAGCAGCGACGACGCCGAAGCCCGAAGCGGAAGCGAAGCCGCCTCGACCCGCTCGACCGCAACCGATCGTGCTCGGTATTCCTGTGTCAACGCCGAGGCGAGGGACGGTTCGTCACGAATCGTGTATCCGGCGACCGATTCCGGAATGAGCGGATCCGGTGCGTCGAGCAGCTCGGCGCCCGGCTGTGGCGTTCGTTCGCTCGTGACGAGCTCGACGGCCAGAACCGCGCCGAAGACGAGCATCAGCGCTCCCAGCGCAAGCACGATCCGCGTGATCGGCCGGAGTCCGCCCGAGGTGCGTTTGTCCTCGCGAGGAGTTTCCATCGCGACGATCGTACCCGGCGAGGGTCCCGCGCGCGCTAGAGTGGCGCCCCTATGGATCGCCGAATCTACGGACTCGAGAACGAGTACGGCGTCACGTGCACCTTTCGCGGGCAACGCCGGCTCTCGCCCGACGAGGTCGCGCGGTATTTGTTCCGCCGCGTCGTGTCCTGGGGCCGGTCCTCGAACGTGTTCCTCGAAAACGGGGCGCGCCTGTATCTGGACGTCGGGTCGCATCCCGAATACGCGACGCCGGAGTGCGATGACATCGTCGAGCTTGTGGCGCACGACAAGGCGGGGGAGCGGATTCTGGAAGGGCTGCTGGCCGCGGCCGAGCGGCGTCTCCACGACGAGGGGATCTCCGGCGACATCTACTTGTTCAAGAACAACACGGACTCGGCCGGAAACTCCTACGGATGCCATGAAAACTTCTTGGTCTCGCGCTACGGCGAATTCCAGAAGCTCGCCGACGTCCTGATTCCGTTCCTGGTGACGCGACAGGTCTTCGCCGGCGCCGGCAAAGTGCTTCAGACGCCCCGAGGCCCGCTGTTCTGCCTCGCGCAACGCGCGGAGCACATCTGGGAAGGGGTCTCCAGCGCGACGACCCGGTCGCGGCCGATCATCAACACCCGCGACGAGCCGCACGCCGATGCGGAACGATACCGGCGGCTTCACGTCATCGTCGGCGATTCCAACATGAGCGAGTACGCGACGCTGATGAAGGTCGGCACGACCGATCTGGTTCTGCGCATGGTCGAAGAGGGAACAGTCATGCGCGACCTGACGCTGGAGAATCCGATCCGAGCCATCCGCGAGATCTCCCACGACATCGGCTGCACTCGCCGGGTGAAGCTGGCCAGCGGCCGCGAGATGACCGCGCTGGAGATCCAGTTCGAATACTTCGACCGGGCGAAGAAGTTCGTCGACCGCCGCGGCATCGACGGATTCGCGACCAGGATCCTCGGCATGTGGGAGGAGTGCCTGACGGCGCTCAAGACCGGCGATCCCACGTCGCTGGACGGCAAGCTCGACTGGGTGACCAAACAGCGCCTCGTCGAGGCGTATCGCGCAAAGCACGACATCTCGCTCGCACACCCGCGGGTTGCGTTGCTGGACCTCGCGTACCATGACGTGAATCGGGAACGTGGTTTGTATTATCTGCTCGAGCGGAAAGGAAGGATGGTACGAGTCGTGGACGAGGCGACGATAGGGGAGGCGATGAAAGAACCGCCGCAGACGACGCGGGCCCGCCTGCGCGGCGAGTTCATCAAGACGGCCAAAGAACGTCGCCGCGACTTCACCGTCGACTGGGTCCATCTCAAGCTCAACGACCAGGCGCAGCGCACCGTGCTGTGCAAGGACCCCTTCAAAGCCCACGACGAGCGGGTCGAGAAGCTGATTGCGTCGATGTAGTGGCGACCGTCTTGGTCGTTGACGACGAGCCGGATGTCCTCCTGCTTCTAAAGATCATCCTCGAATCGGACGGGTTCGATGTGCGCACCGCCGCCGACGGCTTCGAGGCGATGGCAATCTGCGCCGAAGTCCGCATCGACGTGGTGATCACCGATCTGATGATGCCGCGAATGGACGGCGGCGAACTGATCCGGCAGATCCGTTCGACCGAAGGCCTCGCGGCAATCCCGATCATCGTCGTCTCGGCGCGACCGGACGGCGTCGACGGCGCCGACGCCGTTATCGCAAAACCCTTCTCCAGCCAGGACCTGATTGCGCGGACTCGCGCGCTCGCCGACGCGAACGATTAGTGTTCCGTAAGTGAACGCGGCAATCCGCGTGCAGGGGCGACCAGATGTCAAGAGACTTCGCTTCCGGGACACTACGGTCCGGCACGATCGGCCGCCAGCACGCCGGCGGCGGCCGCGATCCGAAAGTAGTCGGGCTCGTCGCCGAATGAGCGACCCATGGTGCGCAGCGGCACCGGCGCGTCGCGGAGGGCATGTTCGGCGGCTCCGAGGTCCACCTCGACGATGCGATGCCGCTTCGCCAGCGGCGCCAGTGCCTCCCGGACCGGGCCGGTTCGCTCCGCCGGCAGCAACGGCATCGCGATCAAGGCCGCTGCGAAGGTGGCCTCGCCGAGTGCGGTCGTGGAGTGGTGCGACACGAGGCGATGGCGGTCGCGCGCGTCGCCGAACCCGACGCGCGGCACGGCGATCGGCGTGCCCCCCAGCACGGCCGTCGCGTTGACGATCTCGGCGACCTCCATCGCGGCGAACCCGTAGCGAGACCCGGTCCCCAGGTTGCCGGGACCCATTGCGACGATCAGCAGATCGGCGCCGGCGGCGCGCCCGGCGAGCATTCCCGAGAACTTGTTCACCGCTTCCAGATCACCGCCGAACGCCTGGCCGCAGGTCACCGTCGTCGCGATCATGCCGGCGTCGCGTAGACCGGGGATCGTGTCGCTGAACGCGATCGGGAGCGCCGCCGCGTCCGTCATGACGAGAGCGACGCGGATCCCGGGCCGCCGCGCGTTCGCCCCGATCGCCACCGGAGCGATCGCGCTGTGCAAGCCCGCGGCCACGACCGGCATGCCGTCCAGATCCTCGGGCAGCGCGGCCCCGCTCTCTTCGAACGCGCCGACGGCGACCTGCAACGGCGTGTATCGAAGCTTCATCGCGTGAGTGGCGTCGCCCGCCTCGGTGTCGGATCCGCCTTCCACGGCGATCACGAAATGCATTCCTCCGGTCCCCAGACCCATCGCAACGGCGGTGGTGTTGAGCACCAGGCGGTCGCCGGGTGCGATGGGTCCGCACAGATCGGGATAGGCCACGGCCGGCTGAGTCTGCCCGCCGTCCATCTCGACGGCGACATCGAGCAGCCCGGGACGTCGCTGCTGCACGTCCCGGGCGATGCCTCGCCGGATCCGGATCACGGCCGCAAAGCCTACCCCGCGCGACGGGGCCGGGACGGTACCCTTTGAGCCGCATGGACAAGACCGAGCGTCAGATCAATCTCATCGGGCTCTTGATGTCGTCGGAGCGTCCGGTCCTCGGGACGCGAATCCGCGACGCGCTGTACGCCGACGCGACTTCGGCCGAGTCGTTCAAGCGGATGTTCGAGCGCGACAAGGACGATCTTCGCGCGTTGGGGATCCGGATTGAGATCGAGCCGATCGGCGCGTGGGACGAGGGATACGCGATCCATCGCGACGAAGTGACCCTGCCCTCCTTGGATCTGACCCCGGCCGAACATGCGGCGCTGATGCTCGCCTCTCAGGCGTGGGGCGAAGGGACGCTCGGCCCGGTCAGTCCGCGCATCGCCGGCATGAAGCTGTCGGCGGCCGGCGGGGCCGATCTGCCGTCGCCCTGGATCTTGCCGCACGTCGATCTGCGCTCGCCACAGCTCGCGGCGCTTTTCGACGCGATTCTGCGCCGGAAACGCGTCACGTTTCGCTACCGCTCGTCGGGGGCCGCCGCGCCCGAGGACCGAACGGTCGAACCGCACGCGCTTCGCTTCCGCTCGGCGTGGTATCTGAGCGGTCTGGACGTCGGCCGGGGCGAGCAGCGGTTGTTCAAGCTGGATCGGATCGAAGGAGCGGCACGCATCGCCGCCGGAGCGAAACCCGATTTCGAGCGTGCGCCGCCGGCCCCGGTCGCCTGGCCGGCCGACGCCGAAGCCGACGTGCAAGCGCGCGTGGCGTTCACGCCGCAGATCGCGTTCCTGGTCGAGCAGCGCGCCGGCGCTCACCGTGACACCGGCCGCGGCCGCAAGCGCGCCGACGGGCGCGTGGACGTCATCGTGCCGGTTCCCGATGCCGAGCGCTTCGTTCGCTGGGTGCTCGGCTTCGGTGGCGACGCCGAAGTTATCGAGCCCGCAGGGCTTCGCGAAAAGACGATCGAGCGGCTTCGCGCCGCGGCGGAGCGCGTCTGATGCCGCCGATCGCTTCGCTCCCGCGGCTCAGCCGGATCCTCGTGCTGGTTCCCTGGGTGATCACTCACGCCGACGAGGCGACGGTGGACGAAGTCTGCCGCCGTTTTGGGATCTCGGAAGATCAACTGCTCGACGACTTGAGCTTGCTGGTGGTGTGCGGTCTTCCGCCGTTCTCGCCGGGCGACATGATCGAAGCCTGGGTTGACGAGGGCCGGGTGGTGATCAACGTGGCCGACTATCTCGATCGGCCGCTGCGCATGAGCCGGTGGGAGGCGCTCGGGCTGCTCGCGGCCGGCCGTGCGCTCGCCGCGATGCCGGCGCTCGCCGAAGCGCAGGCATTGGATTCGGCGCTGGCGAAGCTCGCCGAGGCGATCGCGCCCGACGAGGCCGACGCGGCGGAGACGCTCGCCGAACGCGTCGCGATCGAGTTGCAGCCCGCTTCGCCCGAGATCCTCGGAATCCTGCGCGACGCGATCGAGACGCTCCAGCGAATCCGGATCGAGTACTACTCGTTCGGTCGCGACGAGTTGACCGAGCGGGAAATCGATCCGTTGCTCGTGTTCGGGACCGGTCCCTGGTACGTCATCGCCGACGACCATAAGTCGGGGGAGCGTCGCACGTTTCGGGTCGACCGCATTCGAAGCGCCGTGCCGGCAGGCGTCACCTTCGAGCGGCCGGCCGGATTCGACCCGTCGCTGGAAGCGGACCGGCCGCTGTATCGCCCCTCGGCCGGCGACACCAGCGTCGTGCTCGAACTCGCGCCGGCCGCGGCCTGGGTCGCGGAGCTGACCCCCCACGACGAGGCGAAGCCGATCAAGGGCGGCTGGATGCGGTTGACGCTTCGCGCGAGCCACACGGCATGGCTCGTCCGGCTCCTGCTGCAGTTAGGAGACCAGATTCGCGTCGTGGAGCCGGAAACGCTGACGGCCGAAGTGCGTGAACTCGCGACTGCCGCGCTTGCTCGCTACAAGGATTAGGCGCGTTCGCTCGCCGGTGGCGTCTTCGGGACGGTGAACGAGAACTCGGAGCCTTTCCCGAGCATGCTCTCGGCCCAGATACGGCCGCCCATCGCCTCGACCAGCGTGCGGCACACCGACAGCCCGACGCCGGTCCCGCCGTGGCGGCGGGTCGAGGACGAGTCGAGCTGGCCGAAGACGCGGAACAGTCGCGGGATGTCGCCCGAGAAGATTCCCGCTCCCTTGTCCTCGACCGTGATGCGCACGTCGTCGCCGTCGTCGTCCACCTTCACGGTGATCGGCGTGCCGGGCTCGGAATACTTCACGGCGTTGTCCAGCAGATGGCGAATCACCTGTTCGACCTTCACGCGGTCGAAGAGCAGATGGACCGCGGAGGCGGTGTTGCGCAGCGACAGCGGCCGCTGGGGCTCGCGTTCGCGGACGCCGGTGATGACAGTGCCCGCGACCTGGACGACGTCGCTCCATTCCAGATGCAGCGGCGGCGTCCGGTTCTCGATGCGAGAGACGTAGAGCAGGTCTTCGATGAGCCGGCTGAGCCGTTCCGACTGTTCCATGATCGTGCCGACTGCGGTGCCGCGCGTCTGTTCGTCCAGTTCCAGGTCTCGCCGCGCGAGCGTCGTCGCGAATCCGCGAATGATCGTCAGCGGCGTGCGCAGTTCGTGGCCGATGACGGCCAGGAAATCGGCTTTGCGCTGTTCGAGTTCGCGTTGGAGGGTCACGTCGTCGAGGACCAGCAGCCGCCCGCCCGGGACGGGACCCGATCGGGTGGTCGTGACGGTTGCGCGCCACACGTGCGGATCGCCTCCGACCGGCAGCACGATCTCTCGCGTGCCTTCGGCTTGGCCGAGCATCAACTCTTCGATCTGATCGCCGAGCTTGCCCCGCGCGCTCTGGCCGACTTCGAACTCGGGAGTCAGGTGAAAAGTCTGCGCCGCGGCAGGGTTCATCGCCCGGATCGTTCCGCGCTGATCCACCAGCACGATCGGGCTTGCCATCGCCTCGACGATCGTTTCGAGCTCTTCCTCTTTCACGCGTACTTGTTCGTGCAGGACCGCGTTCGCGATGGCCAGGCCGGCTTCGGCCGAGTACGCGGCAAGCAGCCGCGCCGCGGTCGCATCGTCGGCGTCGCGAAGCGCGACGACCATGACACCCCCCGCCTCTCCGTCGCGTCCGACGAGCGGCGCGACGATGAGCGCATGCCCGCCGATGTCGGCGGCCAGCGGCGCGAAGACTTGATCGGTGGCGACGGCGCGCACGATCAACGGTTCGGACGCGGCAAGCCGCGCCGCGAAACCGGGGTTCCGCAGCACATCGCGCACCGCGTCACGTGACATCCCGCGGTAGCGCGCCAGGTGCACGCGGGTTCCGTCGCCCAAGACGAGCAAGCCGGCCGGCGTGCCGGCGATCGCCAGCGCCTCGGTCAGCGCCCCGTCGGCGACCGTGTCCAGATCCAGCGTCCGCCCGAGCCTGGTGCCCGCCGCGCGCAGCGACTCCAGCTCGCCGGCGGTTCGCTGCGACCCGGCGAGCGCCGCCGCGCCGGACACCGCCAGGGCCGCGTGCTCGGCGAAGAGCGTCGCGACCTGCAAGTCTTCGTCGTCAAATTGGCCGGGGTTCATCAAGTTCAGGTTGAGCACGCCGATGATCCGGTCGCGGGCCCGCAACGGAACCGACAGCGCCGAGTGGATCGGGCGCGTTTTTTCGACGTAACCTTCGAAACGCGACACGTCGAGCGGCGTCGGCAGCAGCAGCGCGCGACCCGATTGCACGACCGTCCCGGCGATGCCCCGGCCGATCGCGATTCGTGTTTCGCGGCGGATCTGCGCCGGCAGCCCGCGGGCCGCGGCAATGCGCATGGCCGCATTGGTCTCGTCCATCAGCATGATCGAGCCTTCCTCGCCGCCGACGAGACCGAGCGCCAGATCCAAGATCGTCGTCAGGGACCCTTCCAGGTTTCCCGCGGAACCGTGGGCGGCGCGCGACGCTTCCAGAAAGGCTTCCAGGTC
>DASWHR010000048.1:0-8948 GCA_036398095.1 Actinomycetota bacterium | reverse complement strand
CCGCAGCTGTTGGTGATCTGGAAGTAGGCCTCGTTGGTGTTGGGGCGGATGATGAACGTGGCGATGGTGGTCGACGTTAGCGTTGAGAAATCGGCGAGGGAGCAGCTCGTGAAGACGGGATGCATGCCGGTCTGAGAGAAGCCTCCCGGCGGACGCATCGGCCCCCCGGCGATCACGGCAACGGGCGCGGCACTCGCACCTCCGGCCGTGACACTCACAGCCGTCATCGCGGCCGCGACAATCAGAAATCTCCCCCGCATCCTTCTCCCCCTGAATCGGAACCTCCAGAATACGGTCTGCGTGCTTCGTCCGTAAAGGGGCAATCCTCGAGTCGTCCGGCGAGGATGGCTCTGAACGCGCCCGGTGCGGGGGGCCGGGTGTCCGAGATTGAGCGCGAACTCAACCGAGCATCCGAGGAATGTCACGATCGACGTGCGCAATCCGTCGCGCGCTTCGATGAAGCTCTTCGCGCAACCCAGACGAGGATCTCGAATCCGCCAAGGCGATAAGTAGACGTGAGTGCGATGTTATCGTCGTCGCATGAGAACCAACGTGTACGTTGATGGATTCAATCTCTATTACCGCTGCATCAAGGGAACGTCGTTCAAGTGGCTGGATCTCGACAAGATGTGTTCGCTGTTGCTGCCTCGTCACACGATCCAGCGAATCCGCTACTTCACTGCAATCGTGCAAGCGCGTCCCGGAGACCCTCAGCAGCCACAGAGGCAGCTGACGTACATCCGCGCGCTGCAGACTGTGCCAAATCTGTCGGTCCACTACGGCAGTTTCCTCACTAACCCGGTCCGTTTGCCCGTAGCGCATCCGCGTACTGGTCAACCTCGAACCGTGGAGGTGCTCCGAACTGAGGAGAAAGGGTCGGACGTGAACCTTGCCACCTACTTGCTCGTCGACGGCTTCAAGAACGACTACGACGTCGCGATCGTGGTTTCGAACGACTCCGACCTAAAGGAACCCATCGAGGCGGTTCGGCGAGAACTCCGCAAACAAGCGGGAGTTCTCGTGCCTGATCGTGGCCAGAAAAACATGAAGAGCGCGTTACCCGCGGACTTCTACCGACGGATCCGGCCCGGGGTCCTTGGCGCAAGTCAGTTCCCGGCGATGCTCCAAGACCCGGTTGGCACTATCACCAAGCCGGCGACGTGGTGAACCCGGAAAAGCAGAGACCGCCCGAAGGCGGCCTCGCGTCCTGCCACCGAAGCAGCAGGATGGGTACAGCAACAGGATAGCCCACGGCGGGGACAGCCGTCTACTACTCAGCCGAGACGCGCGCCAAGCCGCCGCGGCGCGGCGCCACAAGCTCCCCACGCGTTAGCCGATCATCTGCAGTTAGAGTTCGTGTCTCATGAAAATCTTGATCGTCGCCCGCGACTATCCCGGCTCGGGGTTCAAGGCCCCGTCCGCAGGCGAGGCATGCGACGCGCTCACTCAACACGGACAGGATGTCGTGGTGGTGACGCGCGACGGGCAGGGCGTGGCGCCTCCTCCGGCGCGCACGGTCTTCGCGGCCGAGTATCCGCCGATGCTTGCCGGCTTCGACGAGACGGCGTGGCTGCTACAGCTCAACATCGCGCTGTTCGAACGGGCGGCCATCGAGCTGGACGGCGCGTCGTTCGATGTCGTGCACGCGTTCGGAGGGGCCGTTGCCCACGCTGCCGTGTCGCTGCGGCGATCCTTCGACGTGCCGCTGATCGTCTCGCTCACACCCGGCCGCGGCGATCCCGACGCGCAGGCGTGGCTGATGCGCGACGCGGACCGGATCGTGGTCGCCTCGCGCGCATCCGCTGAACGGGCGGCCGCGCGAGCCGCGGCCGCCGTATCGCGCGTGCGCGTGGTGCGCGCCGGCGCCGGCTACGCGAGCCGCCTCGCAAGCGTCTATCGCGACGCCGTCCACGCCGGCCTCAGCCCCGTGTCCGGCTAAGTGGTTGCTTGCGACGAAAGGCTATGCTGACCGTCCTATGCGCATCGCTCAGATCTGCCCGCCGTGGTTTTCGGTTCCGCCGACGGGATACGGCGGGATCGAGTGGGTCGTCGCGCTGCTGGCCGACGGTTTGGCCGAGCGCGGTCACGACGTGACGCTGTTCGCAAGCGGCGGCTCGACGACGAAGGCGACGCTGGTGTCGGAGTTCGAGACTCCGCCCGGCGGCGCGATGCTCGGACAGATGTGGTTCGAGGCCGTGCAGGCCGTCTCCGCCTACAAGCACAAAGACTCCTTCGACGTCGTCCACGACCATTGCGGAATCATCGGACCGTCGATCGGCGCGAACATCGACGGACCGCCGATCGTGCACACGCTCCACGGCCCGTTCACCGAGCAAGCGAAGCGCTACTACCGGCTGACCTCGCCGCCGCTGCATCTGGTCGCGATCAGCGAAGCGCAGCGCGCGTTCTGTCCCGACCTGAACTATGCCGGCACCGTCCACAACGGCATCGACCTGGCGCAGTATCCGATGCGCGTGGACAAAGAGGATTACCTGTTTTTCCTCGGCCGCATCAACCGCGAGAAGGGCCCCGAGATCGCGGTCGAGATCGCCGCCCGCGCCGGCATGAAGCTGAAGATGGCCGTGAAGATGAGCGAGCCGTTCGAACAGGAATACTGGCGCGAGGTCATCGAGCCGCGGCTGACCGGCAACGAAGAGATCCTCGGCGAGGTCAGCGTCGAAGAGAAAGCCGCATTGCTGGCCGGCGCGCGCGCGACGCTGTTTCCGATCCAGTGGCCCGAGCCGTTCGGACTGGTCATGACCGAGTCGATGGCCTGCGGGACGCCGGTGCTCGCCTTCCCGAACGGCGCCGCGCCCGAAGTGATCGTCGACGGCGTGACCGGCTACCTGCCGGAGACTATCGACGAGATGGTCGCCTGCATCGAGCGGCTCGACCGCATCGATCCCGCCGCGTGCCGCGCGCACGTCGAGAAGAATTTCGGCGCCGCGACGATGGTCGCCGGCTACGAGCAAATCTTCGAGCGGCTCCGGGCGCGCTAAGCGTGCCGGGCGTGAACGACGGCGATGATCGCATCCGCGACGCGCGGAACGTCCATCATCAGGCTGTTGAACGCGCGCGGATCCATGACCAGAGCCGAGACTTCGGTGACGGCCGTCACCGTTGCCGATCGCGGGAGTGACTCGAGCAGAGACATCTCGCCGGCGATGTCACCCGGTCCGAGCGCGGCGATCGTGTCGCCGCCGCGCGAGACCGTCATCTCCCCGGCGAGGATGATCAGGCACTCCAAGCCGAGCGGCGCTCCCTCGCGGATCGCGACGCTCCCCTTCGCATAGGTGGCCTGATCCAGGAGCGCCGCGATCTGTTCGAGTTCGTGCTTCGAGCAGTCGTGGAAGAGCGGAACCGTCTTGAGCAACTCGATCTTCGTGTCGCGCGACATCGCGTACCCCCTGACCGTTCGGGAAACGGGCTCATTATGACCGGCTCGGGAAAGTCCCGCCGGAGCAGGTCCGTTCGTCACGTTGCGCGGCCGCCGGCCGCGGCTACGGTTCGAGGTGGAGGCGATCGTGGAGGATCCCATGCCGGTGATCGAACTGGACAATCTGACAAAACGCTACGGCTCGGCCCGGGGAGTCGAGGATGTGACCTTGCGCGTCGAAGCGGGTGAGGTCTTCGGTGTGCTCGGGCCGAACGGCGCGGGCAAGACCACGCTGATCCGGATCATGCTCGACCTCATCCGCCCGACGAGCGGAACGGCGCGGCTGTTCGGGATGGATTCGCGACGCGACGGCGTTCTTTTGCGCCATCGCGTCGGATACGTTCCCGGCGAGGTCCGCTTGGACGATCGGGGAACCGGCGCCGAGTTGCTTTGCCACCTCGCGGCGCTGCGCGGCGGCGTGGACTTGTCGTACGCGGCACGCCTCGCCCGGCGGTTGCAGTGCGACGTCGATCGAGAGATCGGTTCGCTCTCACACGGCAATCGACAGAAGATCGTGCTGCTTCAGGCGTTCATGCATCGGCCGGATCTGGTGCTGCTCGACGAGCCGACGCAAGGGCTGGATCCGCTCGTGCAACGCGAGGTGCACGAGATGATCGAGGACATTCGCGAAGAGGGCCAGACGGTGTTGCTGTCGTCCCACGTCCTGCCTGAGGTCGAGGAGTTGTGTCATCGCGTCGCGATTCTGCGCGAGGGTCATCTGGCCGCCGTCGAACCGATCAGCGCGCTGAAGGCCCGCGCGATCCGCACGGTCGAGGTCCGCTTCGCCGAGCGCGTCGACGCTGCGGTGTTCGCGCGCATCCCCGGCGTGACCAACGTGCGGGCCGACACGACCACGCTGCGCTGCTCGGTCACCGGAACGGTCGATGCGCTCGTCAAGGTCGCGGCTCGCTACCAGGTCGTGGACTGGATCAGCAGTGAACCGTCGCTCGAAGACATCTTCCTGGCCTACTACGGGGAAGGGGAACACGATGTTGCGTGAGCGCACCGTGCCGGCCGAGGCCGTCGCCGCGCCGGCCGCGCCGATCCGCAAGGTCGCGTGGACCGGTCGCGTCTTCGCCAAGACGATTCGCGATCAGCGGCGCGCGTTGCGCTGGTGGATTCTCGGTGTGATCGCCGTGCCGTTGATGTACCTGGCGGTCTGGCCGACGATGCGCGAGAACGCGGCCAGCTTCGACGATATGTTCCGCCGGATGCCCGACGTCTTCCGCAACCTCGTCGGTGACGACTTCACCACACCGGCCGGATATCTGCGGGCCGAGCTCTTTGCGTTCTTGGGTCCGATCCTTCTCGTCGTCGCCGCGATCGGCGCCGGGGCGCGTGCGACCGCCGCCGACGAGCGCGGCGGCACGCTGGACTTGCTGCTGTCCGGACCGGTGCGTCGCCGCAGCGTCCTGATCCACAAAGCCGGCGCGATGCTGGCGGTGCTGACCCTCTTGACGGGGACCATGGCGATCACCGTGATCGCGTTGGGTCCGGTGTTCGGCCTGAACCTGGACGTGTCGAATCTGATCGCGATGACGACGCACCTGCTGCTGTTCGCGCTTGCGTTCGGCATGGTTGCGCTGGCGGCCGGCGCGGCGACCGGACGTCGCGGAGCCGCGGTCGGAGTCACCGGCGGGCTAGCGGTGCTGTCCTTCGTGCTCTACACGGTCGCACCGTCGATCGCGGTGCTGGAGCCGCTGCGCGTCGCGTCTCCGTACTTCTTCTACTTGGGGCACAATCCGATCGTGCGCGGCGCGCACTGGGGCGACCTAGCGGTGCTGGCATCGATCGCGGCGGCCGCGTTGGCGTTCGCAATCGTGACCTTCGAGCGCCGAGACCTCGCGACCTAGCCTCGCGCGATCAGTTCGAGCAGGCAGGCTTCGGGCCGGCAGGCGAACCGGATCGGCGCGTACTTGCTGGTGCCGAGCCCGGCGGTCACGTGCAGCCAGGCGTCGCCCATCCGGTGCGCGCCGCGCGCCATCCGGCGCGGCAAGCCGGGCGAGTTCGTCACCAGCGCGCCGTAGAACGGCACGCGCACCTGCCCGCCGTGCGTGTGGCCGCACACGATCAGATCGAATCCGTTGGATGCGAGCTTGCGGGCGACCTGCGGCGAGTGGACGACGGCGAGCCGGAATCCGTCGGCGGCGCGCGGCGGCGCGGCCGTCAGATCCGCACGGCCGATATGCGGATCATCCAGACCGCTGATGTCGATCCCGTCGATGCGCGTGCGATCGTTGCGAAGAAACTGCCAGCCGCGCTCTTCCAACGCCGCAACCAGATCCGTCCAGGTGTTGTTGGTCGGGCCGTGCACGTATCCGGACGACCGCGCGGCCTTGAAGTAGCCGAGGGGGTTCTTCGGCACCGGCGCGTAATAGTCGTTCGAGCCGAGCACGAACACGCGTCCAAGCCGCGCCGGCACCGACGACAGCATCGCCGCGCAGTCCTGCGCCGAAACGGTGTCGCCGAGAAAGTCGCCCGTGCCCACCACCAGATCCGGCTGCAACGGCGCGAGCCTGCGTTCGAAGAAGCGTCGCATCCGGCGCAGATTCGAGCGGAAATGCGTGTCGGAGATGTGCAGGATCGTCATCGGCGGCGAGCCGGGCGGCAGGCAGGCGATGCGATGGCGACGCAGCACGAACCAAGAGGCCTCGAATCGCGCGTAGGCGAGCCCGGCGATCCCGGCTCCAAAGAAAGCCGCGACGATCCACCACATCGGGGCGGTATTGTACGGGGCATGTTGCGCGACCGGATCGGCGAAGAACTCAAAGAAGCGATGAAAGCCCGCGACCAGGTGCGGGTCGCGACCTTGCGCATGCTCATCGCCGCCGTCAAGAACGTGCAGATCGAAAAGAAGCGCGAGCTGGACGACGACGAGGTGATCGACGTCGCCGCGCGCGAAGCCAAGCGCCGCAAGGAATCGATCGACGCATTCCGATCGGGCGGACGCGACGACTTGGTCGCCAAAGAGGAAGCCGAGCTTGCCGTCCTCGCGGTCTACTTGCCCGAGCAGATCACCGGCGAGGCGCTGGCCGCGCTCGTGGACGAAGCGATCGCCGAGACCGGCGCGACCGGCCCGAAAGAGATGGGCGCCGTGATGAAGGCGCTGATGCCGAAGGTGCGCGGCCGTGCCGACGGCACCGAGGTCTCCTCGCTCGTCAAGCAACGACTCGGCGCGTAGCCGGTTCCGTTTCGTTTCTTTCGTTCCTGCCGGGTCCATAGGAGAGCGTGCGCGTTGCGTGGAATTGTGATCGCGTGGCGGGCGGCAGACGAGCGGCCGGCGGGCGGATCGCGTTCGCCTTGGCTGCCGTGCTCGCAGCTGTGTGGGCGCCCCCCGGTGCGCAGGCAGGTGCGCCGGCCGACATCCCGCGTCGCGTGATCGCCGTCGACGGTTCGCTGCCGGTGACGGTGCGCGACGCGCAAACGATCCCCGCGCTCGAACCGGACGTGCGTGCCGGCGCTGCATACGACTCGAACCCGCCGCAGCAACCCGCGTCGTTCGCCGCGACCGTCGGCGACGGCAGCGCCGCCCCCGCCTCGCCGTCGGGCGCGGTCGGTCCGGCGCACGTCCTGACCGTCACCGAGCAACAGGTGCAGGTCCAGACGCGGGCCGGCGTGACGCTGTCGGCCGTCGGGCTCGACGCGTTCTGGTCGTCGCTTGGCTCGCCCGACGCGTTCGACCCGCGCGCCGTCTACGATCCGCTGCGCGGCCGCTTCATCGTCTCGTCGCTGGCGAACCCGAACTCGGCGGCGTCCAGCGTCCTGATGGCCGTCACCGCGACCGGCGATCCGACCGGCACCTGGTATCGCTATCGCTTCGAGGCCGACGGCACCCGCGACGAGTATTGGGCCGACGCTCCCAGCCTGGGCTTCAACGACAAGTGGATCACGCTGCAAGCCGGTATGTTCGAGATCGGAACCACGGGACATTTCTCGCGCGTGTTCTTGTGGGATCTGGCCGACACCTACGAGGGCGGGACGAACCGGATCCGCTACGGCGACCTGTTCGGATTCGGCGCGTCGCAGACGCCGGCCGTGACCTTGGACGCGAACGTGCCGACGCAAGATCTGCTGCAAAACTGGAAGGGAAACGACGGCGGCACCGGCCGGCTGCGGCTGCTGCGCATCGACGGCGCCGTGGACGCGCCGATGCTCACCGACTACGGAACCATCCCCGCCTCCGTGTCGTGGGCCGACACCTGGCCGGGCGCGGTGCTGCCGCAAGCCGGCACGACCGCGAAGATCCAAGCCGGCGACGCGCGGCTGCTGAGCGTCGTGCGGCGCGGCGGATCGCTGTGGGCGGCGCAGACCGCCTTCGTTCCTGCCGCCGCACCGACGCGTGCCGTCGCGCAATGGTGGCAACTGGACGCCGGCACGGCGGCGGTCCGCCAGATGGGCCGCGCCGACGGTGCGGCCGCCGGCGAGCAGTACGCCTACCCCACGATCGCCGTCAACGCCGGCGGCGACGCGCTGCTGGGCTTCTCGCGGTTCTCGGCCGGCACGCATCCGTCGGCCGCGTTCGCGTTCCGCTACGCGAGTGATCCGCCGAACACGATTCGCGCGGCCGCGACCGCGAGAGACGGCGACGATGTCTACGACGACGGCGCGAACGCGTGGGGCGCCTGGTCGGCGACGCAGGCCGATCCTGCCAACGCGACCGATTTGTGGACGCTGCAGCAACACGCCGCGACCGGCAACCGGTGGGGAACGTGGTGGACGCAGGTGCATCCCGCGCCGGCGCCGTCGCTGTATGCGGCCTCGCCGCTGGACTTCGGCGAGCAGCGCACCGCGACACCGTCGGCGCTCAAGACGATCACCGTCCTGAGCGACGGACAGCAACCCGTGACCGTCGGCGCCGTCACGCTCGCCGGCACGAACGTGAGCGAATTCACGGTCGCCGGCAACGGCTGCAGCGGCCAGACGCTCGCCGTGCACGGAACCTGTCCGCTGACGATCCGGTTTACGCCCGCCGCCGACGGGCCGCGCAGTGCGAGCCTGCAGATCGCCAGCACCGACCCGAGCGGTCCGGACATCGTCGCGCTGCTGGGAACCGGTGTGCCGCCGACACCGTCGTTCAAAGCCACGCCGTCCGCGGTCGGCTTCGGCAATGTCGTCGTCGGCCAGCCGGCGCCGGCCCGCTCGTTCACGGTCACCAACGGCGACGCCGCGATCCTTTCGATCGGCGCCGTCGCGCTCGCCGGCACGCATGCCGCCGAGTTCGCGATCGACTCGGACGGATGCACCGGCGCCGCGCTCGCGCCGGGCGAGATCTGTTCGATGAGCGTGTCGTTCGTGCCGGCCGACTCGGGGGTGCGCACCGCCGCGGTCCGCTTCACCCACAACGCGCCCGGCGGGCAAAGCGACGTCATGGTGTCGGGAAGCGGCATTCCGCCCGGCGGCGAGCCGCGGATCTCGTTCGTGCCCTCGTCGCTGTGGTTCCCCGCGACCGAGCCGGGCGGGCAAACGACCGTCCCGGTCCGCGTGTACAACATCGGAACCGGCACGCTCATTC
>DASWHR010000047.1:0-33202 GCA_036398095.1 Actinomycetota bacterium | reverse complement strand
AACATCACGCCGCGACTTCGCAATGTCGCCTGGCTCGTCACGAACGCGCTCCCCTATGCCTTGACCGTCGCGCAGAAGACGCCGCCCGACGGCCGGACGCTTCGCGTCGAGCTGTCCGCCCCCGGCGGCGACACCTGGATGGTGGGACCGAGCGACGCGACCGATGTGGTCACCGGCGACGCAGCCGAATTCTGCATGCTCGGCGTACAGCGCTTGAAGCGCGCCGACGCCGCGACGCTCAAGGCGGACGGGCCGCTCGCCGACCTCGCGCTCGACAACCTGCGCGCGTTCCTCTAACACGATGAGCGCGAAACGCGCGGTCGTCACCGGCGCGTCCGGCGGGATCGGCGCCGCGACCGCGAAGACGTTGAGCGAAGCCGGCTTCGACGTCGTGCTCGGCGCGCGACGGCTCGACGCGCTGGAGCGAATCGCGAAGGAATGCGGCGGCACCGCGATCGCGCTCGACGTCACCGACCCCGGCAGTGTCGCCGCGTTCGTCGAGCAAACGAAGAACGTGCACGTGCTCGTCAACAATGCGGGCGGCGCGAAAGGACTCGATCCGATCGCCGACGCCGACGAAGACCGCTGGCGGTGGATGTGGGAGACGAACGTCCTCGGCCTGATGCGCGTCACCAAAGCGTTCCTGCCGGCGCTGATCGCATCCGGCGACGGCCACATCGTCAACATCGGCTCGACCGCCGGCCTGGAGGCCTACGAGGGCGGGGCCGGCTACACCAGCGTCAAGCACGGCGTCCGCGCGATCACGCAAACGCTGCGACTGGAATTGCTCGGCACGCCGGTGCGCGTCAGCGAGATCGATCCCGGCATGGTCGAAACCGACTTCAGCCGCGTCCGATTCGACGGCGACGAAGCGCGGGCGGCGAAGGTCTACGCCGGCCTCACCCCGCTCACCGCCGCCGACATCGCAGACATCGTCGCCTTCGTCCTCACCCGTCCCAGCCACGTCGACATCGACCAGGTCGTCGTCCGCCCGCGCGACCAGGCCACTTCGACGCGCACGCACCGCGGCCAATAGCATCTCGCCCGACATGAACGAGCACGCGCTCCGCGAGACGCTGGTGACGATGCTCCGGCTCTTCTATGCGAAGGACTGGGTGTCGGGCACGGGCGGCGGCATCTGCGCGCTGGCTGCACCGGGCCGGCTGCTGGTCGCTCCCACCGGCGTCCACAAGGAGCTGGTCGAGCCGCAGGACCTGTTCGCGATCGACCCGGTCACCTGCGGCGTCATCGACGCGGCCGCGAACGCCGATCTCAAGCCCAGCGAGTGCAGCCCGATCTTCGCCGCGATCGTGCGCGAACGCGGCGCCGGATCGGTCGTGCACTCGCACGCGCTCGACGCGGTCCTGGTCGCCGACCTGGCGCCCGGCGACCTGCTCTCGGTCCGACGCCTCGAAATGCTCAAAGGCATCACCGGCGTCGGCAACACCGACGACCACGCCGTCCCCGTGATCGACAACACGCCTCGCGAACCCGAACTGACCGGCGCCGTCGAGCACGCGCTGAGAGACCCCCGGTTCGAGAGGGCCCACGCGATCTTGGTTCGCGACCACGGCGCCTACATCTGGGGCGCCGACGTGTGGGAGGCAAAGCGCCACACCGAGGTGTACCACTTCCTGTTCGAAGCCACCTGGATGCGCCGATAGAGGAGGACGACGCCATGTACACCTGCCCGTGCTGCCAGCAGCAAGAGCCGATGACCAAAGTCGACGTGATCGACGTCGACGACGCGGTCACGAAAGACGCGCTCACCAAAGACGATCCCTTCAAGCGCACCTACCTGGGTCACGGCCGGCAATCCAGCGTCTTCGTCTTCCAAGGCCACCCCGGCCCGTTCAAGAAGCACATCCACGTCACGCACGACGAGATCGGCTACGTGCTGGCCGGCACCGGCAGCGTCACCGTCGGCGACGTCACCCGGCCGGTCAAGCCCGGCGACGTCTGGGTGATCCCCATGAACACCCCGCACGGCGGCGAATTCGGCGACGAGTGCCGCGTGCTGTTCATCTCCTCGCCGATCGACGATCCCGAAAACCCCGATCGCGTCTGGCTCGACTGAGTATCATTCCCGCCCAGCGACTTTCGAAAGGACCTGCAGATGGCAAAGCGCGCCGACCCGACCGCCGCCCTTGCGGCGGTGCCGCTGTTCGAAGAGCTCTCCAAGAAGGATCTCAAGACGATTCTGGACTCGTCGAAAGAGGTTTCGTTCGCGCCGGGCCGCACGATCGTCGAAGAGGGAACGACCGGCGTGGCGTTCCATCTGATCATCGAGGGAACCGCGCGGGTGTCGGTCAAGGGCCGCACGAAGGCGAAGCTGGGGCCGGGCGACTACTTCGGCGAGATCTCGCTCATCGATCGCGGGCCGCGATCGGCGACGGTGTCGGCCGAGACCGAGGTGCATACCGTCACGGTCGCGTCGTGGAACTTCCTCACGCTCATCGACCACACGCCGACGATCGCGCGCAAGCTGCTGACGGGACTCTGCAAGCGCATCCGCGAGACCGAAAAGTCCGCGGCCCACACGCACTAACTAATCGAGACGATCCAGACCCAGCCGTTCGAGCCGCTCTCGATGGCGGCCGAGGATCTCCAGCACGGCCTCTTTGACCGCGTCGGGACCGCCAAGCACGACCTCCAGCGAGTCCGAGGCGAACATCGCATCGCGGACACGGTTGAGCGCCTCCCCGACGATCTTGCCGGCGACGGCCACGATCCGATCTTCGGCGTCGGGCTCGACCGCGCGGGCCCGGTCGATCTGCTCCAACGCGAATGCCTCGTGCGCGCCGCGTCCGGTCAGCGCCTCGCGCACGGCGGCGGCGGTGCGCTGATCCACCGAGCCGGCGAAGATGTCGGCGAAGTCGGCTGTGATCGTGTCGCCGACATAGTGAAAGACTTGCGCCTCCAGCCACCCGTCCACCGGCACGCCATCGTAGAAGGCGTCCAGCGCCGGCCGGAACCGGGCGACGGCCGCTTCGGCGTCGGGCACGATCCCGCCGAGCCGCTTGCGAAGGATCCGGAAACGCTCGTGCTCTTCGACCGCGAAGGCGGCCTGACGCTCGGCCAGCGAGAACGTCGGCGCGTACCCGATCCCCTCGGCCGAGAGCCGAAAGACGCGAAGCAGCGCGTAGGCGATGCCCCCCAGGACGGCGGCCAGCGCCTCGTCCTTGCCTTGCTTGCCGTCCGCAGCGGCGGGCATTGAGGCCTCGCCGGGCGGCCGTTCCTGTCCGGTCACGCGAGCATTCTTGCAGGTCGCAGGCTCGGGCGCGAGGGCGTCTTTGCCTCGGCCCCCTAGGTTTGGTAGACACGTGCGGGCCCAGGAGCCGGAATCTTCCTTTTCCGCTGCTCTCGGAGGCACCGAGGGAACCGCTGCTGTGTGGGGAGGGAGTTGGAGGTTGATTCACGCGCGTCGCCGTTTGGTTTCGATCCTTCTCCTGACCGTCGTCTTGGCGACCATGTTCGCGCCGGCCTCCCACGCCGCCGCCGCCGACGCCGACTCCAAGAAGCTTCAGAAGACCAGAACGCAGCTCAAGGCCGCCCGCAGCCAGCTCGCCCAGCTCAGGCGCTCCGAATCCCAGTTGCTGTCCACGATGCGAGGTGTGCAGCGGAACCTTGATTCGGCCAAGGGCTTGCTGAACCAGGCGCAGCGAACGCTCGCCGAGATCGACGCGCGGATCCATTCGCACGAGCGGCAGATCCTGAAGCTGTCGGAGCTTCGCACGAAGCGCGACGCAATGATGGACAAGCGGATCGCCGCGCTCTACATGATGGGACCGGGCCTTCAAGCCGACGCGCTCATGACCGCCGGCGACTTCTCCGCCTTCGTCGACCGATCCAACGCGCTCGACTTCGTCGTTCGCTCCGACAAGCTGCAGATGGAGGAACTGGCGACGCTGCGGGATCGGGAACGCAAGGCCCAAGTCGCGCTCCACAAGGAAGCCGAACAGGCGCAGGTGTGGCGTCGCCGCGTCAGCGAGCGTGTCTCGCTGGTGTGGGACGCGCTGTCGACGCACAATCAGGCGAAGGCGGCGCTGGACGCGCAGATCGCGGAGAACGCGCGCGAGGTTCGCGCGCTCGAGGCCGAGCAGAACCGGATCCAGTCGCTGATCGCGCGGCGCGGCTCCTATTCGGTCGGGGCGGTCAGCCTGAAGGGCTTCCAGTGGCCGGTCAAAGGCCGTCGCATCACCAGCAAGTACGGGCGGCGCGGCGGTGGCATGCACACCGGCATGGATATCGATTGCGAAACCGGCGAAGGCACCTATGCCGCCAAGGCCGGCAAGGTGATCGCCTCGGAACGAGGCGGCGGATACGGCAACATGATCATCGTCGACCACGGAAACGGCGTCTCGAGCCTGTACGCGCATCACTCGCGCCTCTACGCGCGCGAGGGCCAGCAGGTGGAGCGCGGTCAGAAGATCGGCGCCTGCGGATCCACCGGAAACTCGACCGGCAGCCACCTGCACTTCGAGATCCGCGTCAACGGCCAGCACCGCAACCCGCGGCCGTACCTTCCCTAACCGCCGTCCAGCGGCGAGTGCATGCCTTCGAAGACGCCGTCCATGAAGTCGATCGTGCGCTCCAAGATGCGGCCCGGCCGCAAGCGCAACTCCAGGACACTGCGGGCGCGCAGCAGAGAGCCGTTCGGAAGCCGCTGCGCCAGATGCAGCGCGTCCTTGTAGGCGTGGAGCGGGTCGAGCCGGTGCCCGATCACCAGAGCCGGCACCAAACAGGTCCGCACCGCCGCCCATCGGTCGCGCTCGGCCTCGTGCAGCAGCCCTTCGATGACGGCGGCGCCGGCGGCCGGATCGGCGGCGAGCATCTCGGCCGCCTCGGGAAAGCCGGGCGGCCAGGACGGCATCCGGTTCGCGATGGTGCGCATCACACGCGGCGCGCGCTTGCTTTTCAGCGCCTTCGCGAGCCGCGCGAAGACCCGGATCGCGGTTCGCGCGCCGGTGTCCAGCACGGGCATCTCCAGCACGGCGCCGGCAACCCGGTGCGGCGCGTTCAGCATCGTCTCCAGCGCGACGTCGGCACCCAGCGACGTGCCGAAAAGCCCGATGGTCTCGCACCCCAGATGATCGGCCAGCGCCACCACGTCGTCGGCGAACGCGCCCATCGTGTAGCTCGCGGGGTCACGAGGCTTGGACGACTTGCCGTGGCCGTGCAACTCGAAGTTCACGACCCGAAACCGCTCGGCGTAGGCGCGCGCGAGCGGGGCCATCATGTCGGCCGACAGAAGCAGGCCGTGCATGAACACGACGGTGCGATCCTCGGGCCCACCGAAGATGTCGTAGCTGAGCGTGAGCGATCCGTGCTGAAACGTCGGCATTGGCGTCGGATGCGCGCCGGCCGGAGCGTCCCCGGCGACGACGGCGCGCGAGCGTTAGCATAGGCGGCATGTCGGCCGGCACAAGTCAGGCGGGTCCCGCGACGCTGGGAGCGTTGCGCGCATCCGGCTGGTCATCGCGCAGCGTCAAAGACGAGGTGCGCGACAATCTGATTGCGGCGCTGCGCGAGGGCCGGAACCCGTTCCCGGGGATCCTCGGCTTTGAAGAAACGGTCATTCCCGCGATCGAACGCGCATTGTTGGCCGGCCACGACATGATCCTGCTGGGCGAGCGAGGCCAGGCCAAGACCAGGCTGATCCGCTCGATGGTCGCGCTGCTCGACGAGCACATCCCCGCGATCGAAGGCTGCGAAATCAACGACGATCCGCTCGCGCCCGCCTGCGCGACATGCCGCGATCTGGTCGCCGCCCGCGGCGACGACACTCCGGTCACGTGGGTGCCGCGCGCGAAGCGCTACGCCGAGAAGCTCGCCACGCCCGACATCGCCGTCGCCGACCTGATCGGCGACATCGATCCGATCCGCGTCGCCGAAGGACGTTATCTCGCCGACGAGCGCACGATCCACTACGGGCTGGTGCCGCGCACGAACCGCGGCATCTTCGCGATCAACGAGCTTCCCGACCTGCCCGAGCGGATCCAGGTGGGCCTGCTCAACATTTTGGAGGAGCGCGACGTGCAGATCCGCGGCTACTCGTTGCGGCTCGACCTGGACGTGTTGCTGATCGCGACGGCCAACCCCGAGGACTACACCAATCGCGGCCGGATCATCACGCCGCTCAAGGACCGGTTCGGCAGCGAGATCCGTACGCACTATCCGCTGCACGCCGCCGACGAGATCGCCATCGTCGAGCAAGAGATGCATCCGCACGCACCGGTGCCCGTCCGCATCCCTGCGTTCATCCGCGAGATCCTGGTCGAGTTCACGCGGCTCGCGCGCCGCTCGCCGCATGTGAACCAGCGAAGCGGCGTCAGCGTCCGCTTCTCGATCGGCAACACCGAAACCGTCGTCGCATCGGCGGTGCGCCGCGCCGTTCGCACCGGCGAACCGGAAGCGGTGCCGCGCATCTGCGACCTTCCGGCGGCGCAGCAGTCCTCGACCGGGCGGGTCGAGTTCGAAGCGTTCGAGGAGGGACGCGAGTCCGACATCCTCGGCCGGATGCTCCGACAGGCGACGCTGGACACCTTCCGCCGCCGGCTGGCCGGCGTCGACGTCGGCGCGTTGCAGCAGCGCTTCGACGAAGGACTGTCGATCGAAACCGGCGAGCTGGTCTCTGCCACGCGCGTGCTGGATCAGATCGGCGAGGTACCCGGCCTGGGAAAGGCGATGCAGCGGCTCGGCATCGAAGAAGAGTCGCCCGCGCTCGCCGCCTCGGCCGTGGAGTTCCTGCTGGAAGGCATGCACCTGTCGAAGCGGCTCAACAAGGCGGCGGCCGGCGATGGCCGCGTCCGCTACGCCGGCGACTGACCGGAAGTGCCGCTTAGGCGAGCGTGACCGGGCGGTAGCCGCGCCGCAGGAGCGCGTCGAGGATGATCGGCAACGCACCCACGGTCGAGGCGCGCGGCCCGCCGCCGTCGTGCATCAAGATCACCGCTCCGGGTCGCACCGCACCCAGCACCCGCTTGGCGAGCGTCATCGCAGGCGGCCGGCGATAGTCGGTCGGATCGACCGTCCATAGGATCGCGCGCATCCCGTACTTGGCTGCGATCGACAGCGTGGACGGCCCGAACGACCCGTACGGCGGCCGCATCCACTTCGGGAGGGGCAACCCCAGCTTTCTCATCTCGCGAATCTGTGAGAGCATCGCGCGATCCTGCGCGGCGAAGCTCGACCGGCCCAGGTTCTCGTGATTCCAGGTGTGGTTCTGGATCGAGTGTCCGGCCGCGCGCACCGCCGCGACCACCGCCGGATACCGCGCGATGTTGCGACCCGTCCAAAAGAACGTCGCTTTGACCTTGTAGCGCGCGAGGATCGAAAGGATCTGCGGTGTATAGGTCGGATCCGGTCCGTCGTCGAAGGTGAGAGCGACCGCGGACTTTCGGTCGGCACCCCGCGGGTTCACCACCCGCACCGTCTCGCCCGACAGAATCCCGCGGAACGTGATCACCGACACGCCGTAGTTCGCGGGGATCCCGCGCACCGGGTTTCCCTGGATGGCGGCCATCGGCGCGGTCGAGCGCGTCGCGGCTTCCTTTCGGTCCGCCGCCGCCTCCAACACGATGTCGTCGCCGTCTTCCAGGATCCGATCGCGCGAAGACGACGCGCCCTCGACCACAATTCGCCCTTCGACGGTCCCCTGCCTCAGGATGCGTCCGCGAACCGACAGCAGATTCGCTCGCCTGGTGTCGACGCCGGCCTGCGTCATCAGCGCGCCGACGCTCGTCCCCGGCTCGACGACGTAGGGCGCGCCCTCCAGCGTGACGTGCAGCGGCATGACGTCCTCGGCGATCGCCGGCGGAAACAGCCCGAACCCCAGCACGGTTCCCAGAACCAGCGACAGAACTCGATTGGTCCGGCGCATTTTGAACCCCCCTGCGCAAAGGCGCACCAAGACTCTACGATAAGAGCGCCATGCCCGGCTATCGGTACTCGCGATGGGACGGAACCCAGCAGGATCCGCTCGGACCCGAACTGGACGTTCCCGGAATCGTGGACGCCCTCTCCGACGAGCTGCTCGAGGGCGGCGACCCGGCCGAGGCAATCGACCGGCTCATGCGCCAAGGCCTGCCCGGCCGCTTCGGCGGCCTGGATGCGATCCGCAAGCGCCTCCGCGACGCGCGGCGCGGCGCGCAGCAGCAAGGCCGCCTCGACGGGGTGCTCGAGCAAGCCCGCGAAGAGCTGGATGCGATCCTGGAGAACGAGCGCACCGAGCTTTCCTTCCGCGACGACGACGAGGCGCGCATGCGCGAAGGCTTCCTGGAGTCGCTGCCGCCCGATCCGGCCGGCCGGATCGGCGAGCTGAAGGACTACGACTTCGTCTCGCCCGTCGCGGCGGAGCGCTTCAAGCAGCTTCTGGAGCGGCTGCGGCAAGAGATGCTCGGCGCATACGTGCGGTCGATGACCGGAGCGATGCAGCAGATGACGCCCGAAGACATCGCCGCGATGCGCGACATGCTCGCCGACCTGAATCGGATGATCGACCAGAAGCGTCGCGACGTCGGTCCCACCCAAGACGAGTTCAACGAGTTCATGCGCCGCCACGGCCGCTTCTTCCCCGAACACCCCCGCACGCTCGACGAGTTGCTGGCCGCGCTCGCGCAACGCGCCGCCGCGCTCGGCCGTTTGATGGCCTCGCTCACGCCCGAGCAGCGCGCCGAACTGGAAGCGCTCTCGCAGCAACTGCTGTCGGATCTGGACTTGGACATGCAAGTGAACCAACTGTCGAACGCGCTCCACGAGATGTTTCCCGATCTGGGGTGGGATCAGCAGGCGCGGATGAGCGGCGACCGGCCGCTCGGACTCGGCGAGGCGCTGGATGCCATCGAACGCCTCGGCGACTTCGAGGAATTGGACCGAACCTTGCGCGGCGACTATCCCGGCGCGTCGCTGGAGGACGTGGACCTTGACCGGGTGCGACGCGCGCTCGGCGAAGACGCGGCGCGCGACTTGGAAAAGCTGCGTCGCGTCGAGCGCGCGCTGGAGGAAGCCGGCGTCGTCGCGCGGCGCGACGGCGCCTGGACGCTGACTCCCCGGGGGATTCGCGCACTCGGCCAGCGCGCGCTCTCACACGTGTTCTCGCGGCTGCAATCGGATCGGGCGGGCAAGCACGAGGCGCCGCAAACCGGGGCCGGCGGGGAGCCGACCGGCGCGAGCCGCACCTGGCGCTTCGGCGACCATTTCCAGATCGATGTGCGCCGCACCGTCCAGAACGCCGTCCTTCGCGAAGGCGCCACCACGGGCCGCGTCAACATCACGGCGAAAGACTTCGAGATCGCCGAGATGGAGACCCGCACCCGCAACGCGACCGTGCTGCTGCTGGACATGTCGTTCTCGATGCCGATGCGCGGCAACTGGGCCGGCGCGAAGCGCATGGCGCTGGCGCTGCACGCGCTGATCAGCAGCCAGTATCCCGACGACCGGCTCGACATCGTCGGCTTCAGCGACTACGCGCGCGTCATGTCACCCGAGGATCTGGCCAACGTCGGATGGGAACACGTCTACGGCACCAACATGGAGCACGCCTTCAACCTGGCCGGCCGGCTGTTGTCGAAGTATCCCGGCTCGAACAAGCAGGTGCTGCTGGTGACCGACGGCGAGCCGACCGCGCACATCATCGACGGCACCGATCAGGTGTTCTTCCACTGGCCCCCCGTGCGCGAGACGCTCGAAAAGACCTACAAGGAAGCGCTGCGCCTGGCGAAGGCCGGCGTGACCATGAACATCTTCATGATCGAAGACACCGACAACCTGTTCCGCTTCATCGACTCGCTCGCCAAAGTCGTCAGCGGCCGCGTCTTCGCCGTCCACAGCGACGACTTAGGCGTCGACGTCCTCCGCGACTACGTCACCCATCGCCGGACGGCCTGAGATGCTGTGTCTGTTTCGTGGCCTGAATACGATTACTGAAGCTTATGCGGCTGTGGAACGGTCGTGTTCGATCGACGTCTCGCCAGGGCGCGTTGGGCCAATCCGAAGAGGCCGACGGCACCAATGCCCGCGTAGAAGGCAACGAAAGGAAGCATCTCGTGACGGAACCGTGCGTGCGGGATCGTAATCATGAAGAAGCCGACCGTGTATGCAATGACGAACAGCGGAAGCAGGGTTTCGAATCGAGCCCTACCATTACGCGATCGCCACTGCATGACGAGACCGATCGCCACCAATGGAAGCAATGCGCGATCATCGAGAAACGGCATGCGGACTCCGCGTACGTTCGATTGCTGATGAACCCACGGATCGCGAGACCCTAAAAAGACGACCGAATTTCGCAGCCAATTTCCGAGAGCATCGACCGGATTCTCGAATATGTATTGAAACCCAAGCCTAATCCATTCGCGGTCTTGGGCAACTTCATCCAACATTGAAATACGCGAATACAGTTCGGGATTTACCTCGTCGATTTCCTGGAAGCGGCCGGTGGTGTCGGGGTTGTTCGCGAGCCAGAAGTTCACTCCCCCCTCAGTACTGACAGGGACGAAGGCGTCGAGACGAACATAGTTTCGGACGGTCCACGGCGCTAGGACGAGAACGACAACTCCCAAGAAGGCCGCCGCCATGAACCGCCCCTGGCGGCCTGGAAGCATTACAATGAAGAACACTGCGACGACGGGTATGGCTAGGAGGGCTTGTGGCCGAGTCAAGATGGAGATCCCAAGAACGAGGCCCGCTACACCAGCCAGCAGCAACTTGTTGTGTTGCCACGCAACACAGGCAAGGAGAAGCGCCGACGCGAACGTGAACGTGGCGAGCGTCTCCGTCAACTCTACTGAGGAGTAGGCGGCCACAGCTCCAACCAGCGTCAGAGCGACTGCAGCCGCAGCAGCAGCGCCGGGCCTCGCGAGGCGACGAGTGAAGAGTGCCGTCACGAGCACGATGCCTCCGGCCAGCAGCGCCTGCGCGATTCTGATCGACAGGTAGCTGTCGTTGACCATCCTGATGCCTGCGTTGAAGAACGGGTACCCGGGCGCACGGTACGCGACGAGCTCGCCCTCAGCGTAGCCATAGAATCCGTGATCCAGCAGGTTACGCGTCAGCGTCCGATAGACGCCTTCATCGTAAAAGTTCCGCTGAGCTGCCTCGACCGTTCCGAACAGCAGAGACAGAGCAATCGTCACTAGGACGGCAGCAAGAACCACCACGAACCATCCGCGACCGGCAGATAGCGTGAAAAGTCGGCCTTTCATCATCGACCTCATCATAGATACGACAAATCATTATTAAGCAGTTCGGGTTGCACTCAGTGGGGCCACATCAAGCCGATGCTGCAGATAATCGACGATAACAACGCCTTCCGCGGGTGGGTCGGTGTCGAGGCGTCACTGGACCATTACTACTGTGCCGGGTCTAAGCTAGGCGTCTTCCGATTCACCAATGGCGGTGTCACTGCGCTCAGCCCCTCGGTGTCGGCCCAGTCGGGATGCAATCCAGCATAGGCGAGCGGCCAGGGTCATCTCGCAGACCTGGAGCATTGCATCAACGGTAGCCGGACGAGGCGGCTCTCGCGCGGCGGTAATCGCGTAATTGATGGCTCCCAGCGTGTCCCACGGGATTATCGTGAAATGGCATTTCCCTATCAACTTTTTTAGATGACCGACGCTAGGGCGCGATCGTGTGGTAGCCGCTGCGGTAGAACACGAGCGGCGGGCGGTCGGCGTTGATCTCGGCGGCTTTCACCAGGCCGACCAGGATCAGGTGATCGCCGCCCTCGTACTGGGCCCAGATGGTGCAGTCGAGCCACGCGAGGCAGTCTTTCAGGATCGGCGCGCCGGTATGCGCGGGCCGCCACGCGATCCCGTCGAAGTTCTTCGGGCCGCTGGCGGCGAAGCGGCGCGCCAGGTCTTCCTGTCCGTCGTGGAGCACGTTGATCGCGAACACGCCGCTGTCGATGATCCCGCGCAGCGTCTTGGATTCCTTGTCGGGGCACAGCAGCACCAGCGGCGGCTCCAGCGATACGCTCGCGAGCGCGTTCGCGGTCATCGCGACCGGCTCGCCGTCCCGGGTCGAGGCGACGACGGCGACGCCCGTGGTGAACCGTCCCATCACGGTGCGCAGCGTCGTGGACTCGACGGACATCGAATCCCACTCTATCCCCGCGCGCGCGGCCCGCGGCCGATCCTGGCGAGCAGCTCTTCCTTGACCCGGCCGATGCGGGCGGGCTCGTCCAGGCGCTGGCCGAGCAGATCGCGAACATAGAACGCGTCCACGACATCGTGGCCGTAGGTCGCGATCCGGGCGACCTGAATGTCCAGCCCGAAATCGGCGAGCGCCTTCGTGATGTCGTAGAGCAGCCCGACTCGGTCGGTGGCGTGCACCTCGATGACGGTCGCAAAGTCACTCGTTTCGTTGTCGATCTCGACACGCGTCGGCTCGCGCTTGCCTTTCGACTCGCGCGCGTAGGCGCGCCGGCGCTCGGCCAGCTCGGCGTCCAGATCGATCGTGCCGGCGAGCGCGTCCCGGCAGGTCGACTCGACCTTGGCCCATCGCTCGTCGTCGAAGACCCGGTCGAGCGCGCCCACGACCTGAAACACCTCGATCGCGATCCCGTCCAGCCGCGTGAACGCTTGCGCGCCGATGATGTTGATCCCGGACACGGCCAGCGCGCCCGACAGGATCGCGAACAGGCCCGGCCGGTCGCGCGCGATCATGGTCACGTCCCAGACGCCCGGCTCGCCGGCTTGCGCCGCGTGAACGCGAAGATCGCCTTCGCCGGGCGGCGGCTGCGCGAGCGCAAAATGGCGCGCCAGGTCCGGCGTCGGGAACGCGAGCACGTAGGCGCGCGTCATGCCCAGCAGGTGCGCGTCGACCTCGCCCGGCTCGTGCGACGAAAGCGCGTCGCGCACCTCGCCGGTCCGCCGCTTGATGACCTGGTCGACATCGGCGCCGACCACCTCGCCGCGCTCCAGCACATGCAGCGTGTGCCCGAACAGCTCGGCGACGAGCGCCGCCTTCCACGGCGTCCACGCCTCGGGCCCGGTCGCCCGCGCGTCCGCGACCGTCAGCACGTAGAGCATCTTGAGCCGTTCGACGAGGCCGATCTGCGCCGCGAGCGACTCGACCAGCCGCTGGTCGCCGATGTCTCGCCGCGTCGCGGTCTCGGCCAGAAGCAGATGATGCCGCACGAGCCAGGCCACCTCGCCGGCGGCGTCCTCGCCGAAGCCGATCCGCCGGGTCCAGTCAAGCGCAAGGCGCTCGCCTCGCTCGGAATGATCTTCGTCGGCTCCTTTGCCGGCGTCGTGAAACAGCGCGGCGAGCAGCATCCGGTCGCGGTCGGCAAGATCCGCCCACACTTGCGAGGCGAGATCGTCCTTGGCATCCGGGCCGCCGAGCGCAACCGCCTGCGCGACGGTTTCGAAGCAATGCATGTCCACGGTGTAGCGGTGGTAGATATTGCGCTGCGGCAAGCTGCTGATGCGATCCCACTCGGGCAGCATTCGCGTGAGAACGCCGGCCTGATCCAGCTCTTCCAGCGCGCGCGCCGACCCGGTTCGCAGCGCCTCGACGAACGCGTTCCTTGCGTCGGGCGTCCAGAGGCCGGCGGCGAACGGGGCGAGGTCGGGCTGCGGGTGCGTGCCGGCGACCGACGGCGCCGACGCCGACAGGCAGGTCTGCGAGTGCCACCAGATCGCACGCGCTGCGCCGTAGAAGTCGCGCATCAACGCATCGCCCGGCCGATCGCCCGGATACCCAAGATCCGCCGCGGCCGGATCTTGGAGGGGCAGCAAGAAGACATCGCTTCGACGTTCGGTGGCATCGTGGAGCCAGTTGCGGACGCGGTGAAGGATCTCGGCGTTGCCGGCGATCGACTCGGGGTTGCAGACGTTGAAGTACGCGGCCAGCCAGGTCGCGACGTGCAGGTCGCGCAATCCCCCGGCGCCGTCTTTGACGTTCGGTTCGAGCAGGAACGGAACGCGGCCGGCCGCGCGGTGACGTTCCGCGGTGTATTCGGCCACGTCCCGCGCGAACGCTGCCGCGCGCTTTCGCGTAAAGGCGCCGACCGCGTCCACGAAGTCCGCGTGGAGCGAGGCGTCGCCGGCAACCAGCCGGGCCGACAGAAACGACGTATGCGCCTCGTGGTTCTCGGCCGCCAGCCTGATCGAGTCTTTGACGGTCCGGGTCGCGTGACCGACCTCGAAGCCGGCATCCCACAGCGCGTACAGAACCCGCTTGGTCAATGCCACCGGCTTCTTGCGGCCGCGATACAGGAAGACCAAGTCCACGTCCGATCGCGGCGACAGCTCGCCGCGGCCGTACCCGCCGAGCGCCACCAGCGCGACGCCGTCCTCGCCGCCCGCCTCGCGCCACAAGGCCGACAGCGCAGCATCCATCGCATCGGACGATCCGTGGACGTATGCAAGCCCGGAAAGACGCTGCCGGCGGAGCGCGTCTCGCTCCGCCAGCAGCGCGTCGATCGCGGGATGGGTCAGATGGCGTCCTTGCCCTTCTCGCCGGTGCGGATCCGCCAGACGTTTTCGACCGGCGTCACCCAGATCTTGCCGTCACCGATCGATCCGGTCTTGCCCGAATCCAGGATCGCGCCGACGACCTGTTCGACCTGACCTTCGTCGCACAGGATCTCGATCCGCACCTTCGGCACGAAGTCCACCTGATACTCGGCGCCGCGGTAGACCTCGGTGTGGCCTCGCTGCCGGCCGAATCCGCGGGACTCGATGACCGTCATCCCTTGGATCCCGACGGGACGAAGCGACTCCTTCACCTCTTCAAGCTTGAAGGGCTTGATTACTGCCGTCACCAGCTTCATATGTCCTTGCCCTCCTTAGCTTTTGTGCGTTCCGACGTCGATCAGCGTGTACGCAGACTCAGCGTGCTGCGACACATCCAAGCCGGTCAGCTCTTCCTCTTCTTCGACACGCAATCCGGTCGTGACATCCACGACCTTCAGGATCACCATCGTGACCACGAACGAGTAGACGATGGTCGCGACGACCGCAATGGCCTGCCGGCCGAGCTGCGCCGCGTTTCCGTACAGCAATCCGTCGAACCCGCCGATCGATTCCGTCGCGAACACGCCGGTCAGCAACGCGCCGACCAACCCGCCGACGAAGTGCACGCCGACGACGTCGAGCGAATCGTCGTAGCCGAGCTTCGGCTTCAACGCGACCACGGCGTAGCAGAGCGCGCCGGCGATCAATCCGATCACGATCGCCGCCCACGGCTCGACGAACCCGGCCGCCGGCGTGATCGCGACGAGCCCCGCGACGGCGCCGGTCGCGGCGCCCACCGTGGTGGGCACCTTGTTGCGTCCCCATTCCGCGATCAGCCAGCCGACCAGCGCCCCGGCCGCACCCAGTTGGGTGTTGACGAACGCCGCCGACGCCAAACCGTTCGCGGCGAGCGCCGAGCCGGCGTTGAAGCCGAACCAGCCGAACCACAGGATGGCCGCGCCCGTGATGACCATCGGCACGTTGTGCGGATGCATCGCTTCCTTGCCGTAGCCCTTGCGCTTGCCCATGTAGAGGATGCAGGCGAGCGCCGCGATGCCGGCGTTGATGTGAACCACGGTGCCGCCGGCGAAGTCGAGTGCTTGCACGTTCCCGTCACCCAGACCGAGCCAGCCGCCGCCCCACACCCAGTGCGCGATCGGCGCATACACGAAGATCGACCACAGCGAGATGAACATCACGTAGCCGCTGAACTTCATCCGCTCGGCGAAGGCGCCGCTGATCAGCGCCGGCGTGATCACCGCGAACATGAGCTGGAACACCATGTAGGTTGTGCCGGGAATCGACAACTCGGTCCCGGCGATCACGGCCGGACCGGCTCCGACGTTCTGCAACCCGAAGAAGTCGAAGTACCCGAACAGCTTGTTGCCCTCGGCGAAGCCGAGCGAATAGCCGACCACGGCCCAGATGATCGAGATCACGCCCAGCGCGACGAAGGACTGCATGATCGTCGCGAGCACGTTCTTGGTGCGCACCAGGCCTCCATAAAAGAGCGCCAATCCGGGCGTCATGAACATCACCAATGCACTCGACACCAAAATCCATGCTGTGTCGGCGCCACTGATCTCTGCCGGCATCCCCACCTCCCCTGGGTCGGCGGACGAGCACATCCGCGTCGTGGAGGCCGGCCGCCTCCGCGATGCTCGCGAGCGTAGACCTGCGTTGTTTCGCGGGCTTTTCGCTCCTGTTACGGCTGGGTAAATCCCAAGATAGAAGGCCTGTGGAAAACCCGGCCGGGGGCGATTCGGGATGGCGTGGTAGGCTCGCCGTCCGATGAAACGGGGCTCCGTGGTCCGTCCGGTCGTGGAATCCGCGCTCCTGCGCGGCAATCCCCTCGGCGACCCGGCCGACCGGATAACCCCGGTCTACCTGCCTCCCTCCTACGACGAGGAACCCGGCCGTCGCTATCCGCTGATTCTCGCGATCACGGGATTCACCGGCACCGGCCGGATGCACCTCAACGAAAACTTTCTCGACGACTCGCTCGACGTTCGAATCGATCGGCTGATCGAGGCCGGTTCGATGGGCGAGGCGATCGTGGTGATGGTGGATGCGATCACCCGCTACGGCGGCTCGCAGTTCATCGACTCGGCGGCGACCGGCCCGTACGCGCGCTACGTGATCGAAGAGATCGTCCCGTGGGCCGACACGACCTTCCGCACGATCCCCCACCGCGATGGGCGCGGGATCTTCGGCAAGTCCTCCGGCGGATACGGCGCCATCCGGCTGGCGATGGACTTTCCCGAGGTGCTCGGCGCGTTCGCGTGCCATTCGGGTGACATGGCCTTCGAGTACTGCTACATGAGCGAATTCCCCAAGACGCTGCGCTACCTCTGGCACAACGATCTGACGCCCGCGCGGTTCCTTGAGACCTTCCGCGAGCGCCGCGACCGCGGCGACGGCTACTTCGCGACGCTCAACGACCTCGCGATGGCGTCGTGCTACTCGCCCAACCCCGATGCCGAAATCGGCTTCGATCTGCCCTTCGACACGACCACCGGACAGATCGTCCCGGCCGTGTGGGACCGGTGGCTGGCCCACGATCCGGTCCGCATGATCGGCGCGAAAGCCGAAGCGCTCCGGTCCCAGCGACTGATCTTCATCGACTGCGGAAAGCGGGACGAGTGGTTCCTGGACGTGGGAGCCCGCTGGGCGGTGTCGAAAATCCGTTCGCTTGGTATCGAGGTCGTGCACGAGGAGTTCGACGCCGGCCACATGAGCATCCCGTACCGATACGACTCGTCGCTTCCCCTACTGACCAAGGCACTTTTGCCACCGGAGGGATGACCCGTATGAATCCCATCAGCCCGCAGGACGTCTCCGCGCTCGCCGACGCCGTCCGCCGCCGCCACCGAGCCTGCGGCGCCGGCGCCGCGACCCTCGCCGCGCTGGAGGACCACATGTATCGCGTCACCATGCTGGTCGAGGATCTCTCCGAAGGCGAAAGCCTCAACACGCTCGAATACTCGCTGCTTCGAACGGCGGCGATCCTTCACGATGCGGCCGCGGCGAAGACCCGGCCGGCCGCCTCACCCGACGCCTCCGCTGCGCTCGCCGCCGAGATGCTCGACGCCGTCGGCGCCGACGGGGATTTCTCCGGCGCCGTCGCGACCGCGATCCGCCGCCACGGCGGCACGCGCCTGGGCGCGGATGCCGCCGAGCCCGAAACGCACGCCGAGCAACTGCTGCACGACGTCTGCTTGCTCGCTCGGATCGCCGAATCCGTTGCAACGAACGAAGACGAGCTTCGCGAGACGGCCTCGGCGCTCTATACGCCCACGGCCGTGCGGATGGCCGGCGAGATGATCGACGCACGCGCCGGCACAAGCATCGACGCCTAGCGGCCCGCCTATCATGGCGGCCGATGTCCGCCGCCGACGATCTGATCGCGCTGCTCGCGGCCCAGGCTCCGCCGGGGCTCATTGAGGTCTCGCTTCACGCCTCCGGTGACGCGGCGCTGGCGGCTGCGATCGCGTCCGCCGCCGCGTCCGCCGTCGTGACGATGCAGCATCCCGCGACACCAATCGATGGAGCGCTCCGGGCCCTGTCCCCCTACTGCTATCGATGCCCGATCGGCCTGACCTATCCGTCGTGCGAGATCGCGTGTCTGGACTCGCTCGCGACGATCCTGCGGGATCATTCCGGGGCCGCCGTCGTCGTCGAGCCCGCCGCCGAGATCGCCGGCGGCATGATCACGGCGCCCCCCGGTCATCTGCGCCGCGTGCGCGAGCTGTGCGATGCGGCCGGCGCGAGCCTGATCGCCGACGAGCGCACCACGGGCGGCGGCCGCAGCGGTTTTCTCTGGGCGGTCACGCGCGACGGCATCGCGCCGGATGTGCTCGTCGCCGGCCGGGGCATCGCGCCCGGCATCGGCGCAACCCTTTCGAAGGGGGCCATTCCCGGTGGATCGGCCGGCGACGCCGCGGTCACGGACGCGCTGTCGCACCTGCGTCGAGTGACGCACGGGACCTTCCTCGGCGAGGCGCGACGCAAAGCGTCGAACCTGACCGATGCGCTCACCACGCTCGCCGGCCATCCGCGCGTCGGCGACGTGCGCGTGCGCGGCCTGCTTGCCGGCATCGAGCTGGTCGAAGACAAAGAGTCGAAGGAGCCGCTTGATGCCGCGCCGTTCGCGGCCCGCATCCCGCACGCCACCGCCGCCGGCAACACGCTGATCATCGCGCCGCCGCTCGACATCGACGACGCGGCCATCGACGCAATCGCTCGCGCAATCGTAGCCGCCCTGCTCTAGCCGATCAATCGTTGTTGTCGTACCCCTCGTCTATGGTTGTCGCATGCTTTCGATGGAACGTTCCACCATCGCCGATGCGCGTGCGGAGTTGTCGCGTGCCGTCGATCGGGTGCAGCGTCTGGCGGCCGAAGCGCCCGAGCTGGCCGTCGACGCGGTGCGTGCCGCGGATCGGCTGACCGCAACCGCGGCCGCGGTCGTCGCGCGCGGCGGCTTCGAAACCGGCGCCGGCCTTCCCGCCGAAATCATGCTGCAATTGGATGCGCGCCAAACCAGCTACGAGTCCCGCGCGATCACCCGCATCGCCGCCATCGCATCCTCGATGCCGCGCACCATGGCCGCCGCCCAATCAGGCGTGCTCTCCTGGTCACAGACCCGCAGCATCGCCCATGCCGTCAAACCGTGCCGCACCCAGGATCGAATTGAAATCGACCGGCTCATCGGCGAGCAGATCCCCACCGCGATCAACGCCGACCCCGACCAACTCGTCGGCCTCGTCGAAGACGAAGCCACACGCCGACGCCGCGACCTCACCCAGCAACGCGAAACAAACGCCGTCGAGCGCAGCTTCATCGCCTTCCAACCCCACCTCGACGGCCGCGCAAGCTTCTACGGCGAAGGCGACACCAGCTCCATCGCCGGCCTCATCAACGCACTCGACCGCGAAGCCGGCCCACCCGACCCCACCACCGCAGACGATCCCCGCACACGCGCCCAGATGCGCTACGACGCACTCATCGCACTCACCAGCCGAGCCGGCGGCCACCGCCAGAGCAGATCCCGGCCGGTCATCGCCGCCATCATCGACATCGCCGACCTCACCAACAACGACGCCGCAGCACGACTCCTCTGGGCCCTCACCGGCCGCGCGCCGCTCCTCTCCCCGATCGGGACCCAAACAATGCTCTGCGACAGCGACATCCAAACGATCGTGTTCCGCAACGGCCAGCCAATCGCCATCGGCGACCCAACATCACCCATCCCCCGCCGCATCCGCCGCGCCGTCCAAGCTCGCGACCAGGGCTGCCGCTTCCCCGGCTGCCACCGGCCCCTCAACTGGACAGACTTGCACCACATAATCCACCGCATCAACGGCGGCCGATCCGCACCCGAAAACCTCCTCAGCCTCTGCCGCCGCTGCCACCGACGCATCCACAACCGCAGCTGGAAGATCACCATCAACCCAGGCGGCAGCATCACATTCACCCACCGCCGCCGCCGCTACGAAAGCCCGCCACCGCTCGGGCCGCCCCGCGGATCGTAGCGACACGCTCAATCTCGCTCGACGACCACATCGAAACGCTCCAAAGGAGCGACTTTCGCGAAGTAGTGCTGCTCTGCTTCGTCCCAAACCGCATGCCATCGCTCGTCGAACCATTCGGCGTCGCGGGCATGCAGCCGTGCCCGTCGAACGGAATCCTCGAGGCCGACGAGCACCGCAACGCCGATCAAGTCGGCCAGTTCCGGCCGTCCCGAATACACCCCGTCCACGATCACGACGGGCGCCGGCGCGACGATGACCTCGCGCGGCGAGAGCCCTTCACCGGCGTCCCAGTCGAACGGGTGCCACCGGGCCGTGCGGCCGGCGGCGAGAGGCTCGAGAGCGTCGACCCGCAACCGCCGCCAGTCGATGGCCCGTTCGGCCTTCTCGGTGGCGCTGCTTCGGTGCCAATCCGCAAGCGTCCCACCCGAATAGAAACTGTCCGAATCGACGATCTCGCCGCGAAGCGCAACCGCCATCTTGAGCGCCAGCGTGGACTTTCCCACGCCGCTGCGACCATCGAGCGCGATCAACAGGGGACGCTCGTCGCGGCCGGCAGCCAATGCGCGGATCGCTTCGACGTGCGGCGCGTCGGGATCGACGATGCGCATCGAGAGCCTCAGTCGAGGTTCTTGGCCAATGCTTCCATGCGCTCGTCGACTGAGCCGCGCAGCGGCTCGTAGTCGACGGCGTTGTCGTGGAGTATGCGCACCATGCGCTCGTCGATCTCGCGCTGGAAGTCGGGGTCCAGCGGCCGCAGGCCGTCGGGCACTATCGGGAACTCGATCGGCAGGTAGAACACGTGCGAGTACTGGCTGCGCAGGTGATACCGCGCGATCTCGCGGCACTCGTCCCACAGCGCGAACTCCTTACGGCGCGGCTGATTGTCCAGCACCCACCCGGCGTAGGTCATCACGTCGATCAACGACCGGTCGCCGACGAAATCGGGATGGGTCATCTCGTTGCGATACTGCTTCAGAAAGATCAGCGCCTCGGTTTCGGGCGTGGCGTCCTTATCCAGCTTGAAGCCCATCGCAGCGACTTCGCGCGCGACTTCGGGCAGCAGCGGCAGCTCGAGCTGCTGCGCGGCCTCTTCGGCGAGCGTGGTTTTCCCGGTCGAAAACGATCCGACGATCGCGATTCGCGGCATAGTGCCGCGCAGTCTATCCGCGCGCCGGCGCGTGCGCGGCCTCATGGGCGAGCAGCCATCGCTTGACCGCACGCCCGCCGCCGTAGCCGCCGATGCCGCCGCCGGTCCGAAGGATCCGGTGGCACGGCAGCACGATCGGGATCGGGTTCGCGCCGCACGCGGTCCCCGCCGCGCGCACGGCCGCCGGCCGTCCCGCGCGGCGCGCCAGCTCCGCGTAGCTGATCGGCTCGCCCGGCGGGATCACGCGCATCGCGTCCCAGACGGCCAGGCGGAACGGCGTCCCGCGCGGCGCCACCGCGATCGCATCGATCGCAGCCAAGTCGCCGTCGAAGTAGGCGCGGACGCGCTTGAGCGTCTCGGATTCGGCCGGGGCCGGCGACCCCGCGCCGTACACGGCGCCCAGCGTCGCTTCGGCGCGCGGCCACTCCCCGTCGAAGGCAACGTGCACCAACGCGTCGCGCAACCGCGCCAGCGTCAGCGTCCCGATCGGCGTTTCCAGCTCTTCCACGATCATCATGCCGTCTCCTTGTCCGAAAGCGATCGCCACAGATGCATCGCGGCATACGAGCGCCACGGCCGCCACGCCTGCGCGCGCGCCGTCAACGCTCGCGCCGTCGCCGGGGCCGCGTCCCCGGCGGCTTTGCGCAACCCCAAGTCCGAGGCGGGAAACGCGTCGGGCTCGCCGCACGCGCGCATCGCGACGTAGTGAGCCGTCCAATCGCCCACGCCCGGCAGCCGCGTCATGCGCGACACGAGATCGTCCAATCCCGCCGAGGCGTCGATCGAAAGCGTCCCGTCGCAGATCGCGCGAGCCAGCGCGCGGATCGCGTCCGCCTGCGCGCCGCGGAGCCCCGCCGCTTCGACCTCGGCCGAGGCGAGCGTCGCGGCCGACGGAAACAGGTGCGTCAGCCCGGGACCCAGATCCGTCTCGACCGGCTTGCCGAACAACTCGACCAGACGCGATGCGACGGTCGTCGCGCCGGCGACCGACACTTGCTGGCCCACGATTGCGCGCACCGCGACTTCGAAGCCGTCCCACGCGCCGGGCACGCGCAAGCCCGGCCGCGCGCGCACCAAGCCGGCCATGAAAGCATCGCCGGAAAGCGAATCGGCGATCGACATCGGGTCGGCGCCCAAGTCGGCGATCCGCCGCGCGCGCTCGACGATGCCCAGCAGACGAGCCGGCGACGCGGTCGTGACCGTCAACATCAGATGCGCCTCACCGGGAACGAAGCGGATCTCGATCGAGCCGGGCGCGTCGTCGGCGACGATCGTGCGCCGGTACGCATCGGCCGTCACCACCTCGACCCCCCGCGTTGCGCGCACCGCCACGAACGATGCGAGCGAAGACCAGTCCAGCGGCGGCCGGTACGCCAGCCGCATCGCGATCGCGCCGGCCGGGCCGCGGCGTCCCGTGCGGCGCACCTCGCTCGGCGGCCGCTTGAACGTCGCCGCGAAATCGTGGTTGAACGAGCGCACGCTGCCGTAGCCGGCGGCGAACGCGATCTCGGTCACCGGCCGGTCCGTCTCGTCGAGCATGCGCTTGGCGAAGTGCACGCGTCGCGCGCGCCCCACGGCCAGCGGCGCGGCGCCCACATGCGCGTCGAACAGGCGCCGCAACTGCCGGCCGCCCACGCCCACCCGCGCCGCCAGATCGTTCACGCTGCCGTCGTCCAGCGCGCCCGACCCGATCAGCGCCAGCGCGCGCGAAACCGGCTCGGGAACCGCGGGCCACGCCGGCGTCCCGGCGGAATGCTCGGGCTTGCAGCGCAGGCACGGACGAAAACCGGCGGCCTGCGCCGCCGCGGCCGTCGGATAGAAGCGCACGTTCGCGCGCTTAGGCGTCGGCGCCGGGCAGACCGGCCGGCAGTAGATGCCGGTCGTGGTCACGCCGGTGAAGAAGCGGCCGTCGAATCGCCGGTCGCGCGACAGCAGCGCCCGGTAGCAGCGGTCCCCGTCCAACTCCATAGGACACGTTCTACGCCATCGGGACCATCTCATGCTGGCAAGAATCGGACGCGATCGACAGAGGGGCGGGGGAACGGACGACGCGCTCACCTCGAACGGGCGACCCCGGCGCTTCGGATGCCGCTTCTTGGCGAAGCGAAGGAACCCCCAGGCTTTCATCAGCCGATGCACGCGTTTGCGTTCACGTTGTAGCCGGCTCGGCGCAGCATCGCCATGCTGGCGCGTGCTCTCACGGGAGTCGCCGCAAGAATTTTCCCCGCAGATCCGCGATCGACGTCATCCGGCCCAACTGCTGCTCCAACGTCGCGATCTCACGCTCGAACTCCGCCTCGCGCGCCAGCGGACCGTAATCCTCACACACCAGGAGTCAACGAAGCCGGGAACAGTCCCCGCTGAGCGTCCCTTCTGCGATGAGCCTCCCGAAGATAAGTCGCGATGTAGACGGGCGCTCGCGTCCGCAGTGGGACTCCTCATCAAATCAGTCTTCGACCTCGGCGAAGCGCGGCTCGATGGATGCATGCACGACACGGCCGGCTCATCCTCCTCATGCTTCGTCCGACATTATTCGGCGAAAGCGTGCGCGAGTCGCGGGAGATAAACGCGATGGCCAAACATATGGAAACAGACTCTTAATGGTCACCGTCTGTTCGGGGCTTTGCTCTAGACGCTCCAGGACTTGTTTGCCTTGGAATGCCAGGAGGTCTTCGAGCACGCTTGCTGCAATATACGCTCGCTCGTTGTCATTTTCCGCCAACTGGGCCAACTGGATGAGCAATTCCAGCCCCGCGCTCGCCGAACTCTCGATCGCATCGAAAACCGCATCTTCTGCCCACTCGTTTGGATCATCTGCGACTTGACCTTCACCGATTTCAAATGGGACCGAACGTTCGATCCCAATCTCGATCTTCCCCTCGTGCTCGCTCCAATCAGCGGCGGGGGATACATCCGTGAGACCGGCATGCGCTTCTCGCGTACGATAAGCATCAAGGAAAGCACGTGCTATCTCGATTGGGTCTGCCACGTCATGATCCTCCGCAACAGCAAACTGTTGGACTTAGATCCGTCATAAGTCTGCTTGCCAAACCTTCACGCCGTCGCGATAGACCGCAACGGTCGTAATGTCCGCCTGCCTGAGAATATGCTCGGACAGTCTTCTCGCGTCCCCACATTCCCGATTCCATCGCCTTAGCATTTTCCGCAACTTGCCCTTCCTCTCGCGTATCGTCTGCGCGTGGCCCTGAATGGACATCGATCCGGACAGGGGCAAATTTCGCTTGTTTGCAAGTAACTGAGTCATACGCCTCGCGATGTTCCCGGCAAATTTCCTAATCTTTGTGAGCAATGCATCACAATCGCTACTTGAAGTCTCGGTCGCCTTTCGCCCGTCGAGGTCGTAGTTGCTACAGGGATTCTGACCCGCATAGCTGTAAGCGTTGTAGTCACCGCCGTCAACCGGATCCCACGAAACGAACCGCGTGACGAGCGGATCGTACATCCGTACGCCCATCCGGATCAGCGATGAGTCTTCTTCCCGATCCTTCTGCCACGAGCCAACATAGCCATAGCGAGTTGGCTTCGCGCTCGAGGTGACATCTCCGGAATCGTTATATGTATAGTCCTCGATGAGCGCACCAGCGCCGTTGCGGGTCTGGATGATGTCGCCGTGGCCGTTGGTGACGAGGTAGGTTGGGGTTCCGCTGCTGTAGGTTGCGAGGATTCCGAGGGGTCCGGTGACGAAGCTCGTGGTGATCGTACCGGAGGTGTCTTCTTCCCAGGCGGGATTGTCGCCGGGTGCGTTGTAGCGGTAGACGGTAGTCCCAAGCAGGGATTTGGTCTGGCGGGTCACTCTGGCCTCGCCGTCGAGCACCCAGCTCGTTGTGAGTCCGGCGGTGCTCTGGCCTGTGACGAGATGTCTACCGTCGAAGGTGAGGTTGACGGTGCCGCGTGGACTGGGTCCGCTGATGGAGGTTTGGTCCCCGTCGCTGTTGTAGGCAACACCGGCAATGAGCGATCCGGTTGCGGTGAGCTGGTCGCGCGCGTTGTAGCCGTAGGTTTCGGTGGTGGTTTCGGCTGCTGGCGTGAGTGTGACGTTGTCGGCGTTGCTTGTGGGCAGTACGAGTCGGTCGTAGCCGGCGACGGCGACGAAGTCGAGCTGGTTGCCGGGTGTGGTTCCCACGCGTCCGGTTCCAGTTGAGGGCATGGTGCCGTAGCGGAATCGGATGAGCCCGGATTCGAACAGGAGCAGGTCGAAGTTGGCGGTATGGGATGGGTTTCCGGTGACTTCGCCTTTCCAGCGGATCCGGAAGTTTTTCGGGCCGGTGGTGGAGATCTCGGTGTAGATGGCGCGGGTGGGATTGGTGGCTGGAAAGTTGAGGTCGCGATTGTAGGGAGCGATGATCCTGTTCGCGGTGGTCGTCAGGTCAATGCTCGTCGCCGAATCGCAGGTTGCGCTTCCGAGCTTGACGTAGCCGTTCGTCGAGATGAGCACGCGATCGTAGCTTGATCCGGCGAAGGGGAAGTTGAAGGTCAAGAGCTGCTCGGAGCAGGCATTGTCGCCGTTGAAGCCGGGGATGGGAACGCCGTCGGTGATGGCTGATCCGTAGGTGTTGGATTCTTTGGTCGTGTTCCAGCCGCTGTTGAGCTTGACGCTGGTTCGGTTTGAGTTCAGGTCGTAGCTATAGCGGCGGGTGCGGCCGATGGTCGGGTCGTGCGCCTGCTCGACCCGGCCGAGCGCATCGTAGGTGTAGACCCAGAGGCCTTCCGGTGCGTCGTCGCGTTTGATCAGTCCGCGAATGTCGCGCTCATAATCGTTCTGCGCGAGCATCGCACCCGTGGCGGCGGTGAGGGTCTTGTGGATGTCGAGGCGTTGGAGGTTGTCGTAGGTGCGCTGGGTTTCGGTGCCGTTGGGATAGGTTTGCTTGGTGATCTGGCTGTTTTGATCGTAGCTGGTGTTGTAGGTGTTGTTGGCGGGGTCTTTGACTTGGATGAGCCGGTCGAGTTGATCGTAGGTGTAGGTCGTCGTCCCGGTCTTATCGACGCGGGTCAAGTTGTTGGAGTTCTCGTCGTAGGTGTAGCTCCCTGCGGTTTCGCTTAGCTCGTTGCCGCGTTCGTCGCGGGCGGTGAGCAAACGACCCAGATCATCGTAGGTGTAGGTCGCGGTCCCGGTGATCGCGGGATCGTTGATCGAGGTGGTGCGGCCATCGGCGTCATATCCGTAGCTGGTCGTCCCTAAGCCGGGGGGTTGGACGCCGGTGACGCGGCCAAGCGCGTCGAAGGTTGAGCAGGTATCGCCTTTGCCGTCGTTCTGCTTGACGGTGGCTCCTTGTCCGTCGTGCACGAACGTGACAGTCGCGAGACCGGGCTGCGCAACGCTTTTGAGCAGACCCTTCTGTGGATAGGAGACGGCGGTGCAGTTGTTGGTTGCGTTCTCGTCGCCGAAGTAAGTGTAGGTGGTGGTGTAGGCGGGGTCTGGGCTGCCGCCGGTCATGCCCTTCGGCAACGTCTTCGACGTGCGCTGACCGTACGTGTTGTAGCTGTAGCGAGTCTTGAAGGTCTGTGCGGTGCCGCCGATTGGCGTGTTGGTGGTCTCTTCTTGGATCAGGTTGCCGATGAACGCGTCGTCGTCGTTGCTGTAGTTCGGTGGCGTCTCGTCCTCGTAGATCAAGGTCGTGGTGATTCCCGCTTCGTCGATGCGGGTCGTTTCCAGGTTGAAGCCGGGAACAAGCTTCGATGCGGGAACGGTCTGCTTGCTTACCGGCGGTGTGGTGCTGGCCGAGTAGCGGAGGTGGATCTCGGCGTTGCAGCAGCCGTCATACATCTCCACGACGACGGGGTGCAGGCCGGTCGCAAGCGTGATCGGTCCCCAAGTCTTTTCACCTGAATAAGGTGGTGTCGCGGGGTTCCAGTTGTCGCCCAGGAGCTCCCCATCGACGTAGAGCCTGTTGCCGTCGTCAGATTCGGTGTAGAACGTGTAGGCGCCGGCGGTATCGATCTTGATGTAGCCGATCCAACGGACCGAAAAATTATCGGCGCTCACCCCCGGAGCGGGGCCTCCGCCACCCCAGCCAAAGTCGACTTGACTATCCAGGCGTCGCGTCGTCGCGGGCGGGGTCAGAGTCGTGTTGTTGAAGTAGAAGGCTTGCAGGCCTTGATAGGGCTCATCAAAGCGATGCTGGACCGTCGGCTGCCCGAGCGGTCCGCCGTCGTCGGGGTCGGGTCCGGTCGTGGTGAGCAGATTGCCGGCGCCGTCATAGGTGTGGCTTGTGATCTTGCCTTTGAAGTCGCTGCTCGAGGTGAGGAGGTTATCGCCATTCCATGCCAGCGTCCGAGTCCGGTCGATCCCGTCGGGTTGCGTGCGGATCATCACCGAGGTCGTCCGGTGACGTCCATCGAGCCCGTACGTAGTCGCGTAAGCGAGCTTGCATGCAGGCACAGACCAGCAGGTCGCGAGCGTTCCCTTCGGGCTCACGACACGCCGGCACGCCTTCGGGGAACCCGGGAGGCTCGGGCAATCCACCGCCGGATTGCTCAAATACTCGACCTTGGTGGTGTAGGTCGAACTGTTGTTGAGCTGCTTTAGATCCGTAACGCCCGGCGGCGTTGCGGTGTCATATGCGAACTGGTAACGAACCCCGGCCGGTGTTTGGATCGAGGTCATCCTCTTCGTCGTCGGATCATACGCGTATGTTGTCGTACCGCCGATCGGATTCTGGACGCTTGTCAGCTCGCCTCCTGTGGAGTAGCCGAACGTCCACGTGCGAGCCGGTATCGATTGGGTGGCGACGACGGTGGCGAGGCGATTGTTTCCGTCATAAGTGAAGTTGAATCCACGACTAAGCGGATCGGTCACCGACGTGAGCCGACCGGACGTGTAAACGTAGGCGATCTGGTTCGCCGAGGTGGGCGCCGGGCGGTAATCGACCGGATCTCCAGCGCTCGAAAACGTGTAGCGACCTCCGTCGGCGAGAAGAAGCGTCCAAGTGGAGTTGCTGTTCCTACTCAGCACAGAAAAGTCGTCAACGAACGATGCGTAGCCGCCCCCGCCGGATTCCAGATAGTAGTGCGGTGTCCCGTCTGTCTCGACGATCTCGACGACATTCAGCGGATTGGCGTCGGCAGAATGATCGATCAGCTTGGCAAAATTGATCGCTGCTTCGAGTTCGACACCCAGACTCCAGCCGCGGCCAGCCGCGCCGTTGGCGGGATCATGAGAGTTGTAATTGCGTGTGATGGCAATCGGTCCGAGAACGGTCGGCTCGGCAACCAGCGCATGACTGACGGTTAGATTGCCGTTCCAAAGATCAATCTGACCCGAAATGCCCGCGCCGACTTCGAACGGCAGGCTGGGACGGTACGGGCGAACACCGAAGTCGCTGAGTTGAATGTAGGCGAGCGGCCGGTTCGACGTGGCTCGATTCCGCTTGTAGTCCCAGATGCGGGCGAACACTCGATATGCGCCGTCAGGCCACTTGCGGGAGCCGCCATCCAACTCTGTCGTGTTCCAATCGTAGGTGTACTTGCCGGTCCCGTCGGGCGTAGTGTCGCTCCCGAGGAACGACAGCAGTCCGGAACCTCGATCGACGAAAAAGTCGATCCGTGCTACACCGATGCCATCGGAGCCGGTTGCCTCCAGCGTAAAGGTTCCGTCCACAACCTCGTGCGCCGTCGGCGAGACTTGCTGGCCTGTCGGGGCCACTGCGTCTTGGTAATCGAACTGAACTGCCTTGGTTGTCCCGCTCTCCTCCCACCACACATACGGCGTCACGCCCGGTTTGCGGATCGCCTGCGGCAAGCTGATCCGCTGCTTGGATCGCACCACCGGAACGGCAAGGGTGGTCGGCGATGACCACGTCGATCCGTCAAAGCTGCGCGTCCAAAACTGCCCTGCCGACGACGTAGCCGCCATGATCAGCTGCACAGGCGATCCGGCCTGCTCGTTCAGCGACAGGCTGACGTCGCTCTCACCGGTCGACGTGGAGGGAAGCGTCGAGGCAGACGACCAGGAACCTCCCGTGTCTCGTTTCAGGTACTTGATCCCCGCCGATGAATCCTTATAGAGCACGTGCACGTTGCCAGACGAATCCGAGACTGACTGGAACGCTGAGCCGGCGGCGACACTCGTGGCGATCGTGGTCGACGATCCCCAACTCGAGGATGTCGAGAACTTGAGGCTTGTACCGTCCAGACGCAACAGGCCCGCGGCGGATCCGGGAATCTCAACCAATTGACCGGGTGTATCGTTGCTGAACGTGAAGACATTTAGGGGATTGAAGGTTGCACCGTTGTCGTCGGAGTAGTTGATCGCGAGCTTGTTCACACCTAGATCGAGGCGCCGGTACGCAACCCAGATCCGGGCGTTGGAAGTTCGGCGCGCCGAGTAACCGATCGAGAAGGTCGAATCGATCGGGCTGACCGTGTTGACTTGTCCGCCCGTCCAGATGGAACCCGACTTGCTCCACCGCTCCAGAACCCCGCCGGCGACCCCCTCATTGGTCACCACGTAGACGTTGTCGTTGCTGCCCATCGTCACCGCACCCGTGCAGGCACTCCCCGTATCCAGATCAACAGCCGTCGACCACGACGACGACGAATACGGCGGCGGTGCCGTCCGCATGTTGATGCGGTGACAGCCGGGAATCGTATCGCTCTCAAGCCCTTCAAACGACAAGAGGTCACCCGCGGAAGATTGCAGCAGCGAATGGAACGGCCCCTTGGGGATCATCGCCAGCGAAGTCGAAGATGTCACCGTCTCGATCGCGACGGGCAGCGGATTGATCGCATCGGCCGGATGCCCATTGCCTGAACCGTTAGCCGTGTATGTGACGATCAGCTTCGGCATCGTCGCCCCACCCCAGGCAGCCGACCGATACGCCGGACCACCCTGATTGAGCGTTTCGCTGGCGAGCCGAAGCAAGACACCATCGTTGGGAATCTCCGCCTTCGCCCACTGCTGAACCAGGCTCGTCAACGCCGCGCCCGACCACGTGTGCGTAGTCGGCGAGCCGATACCGGCGTTCTGACCCGCGGGCCGGTTCACGCTTGCGACCACCGTCGCATCGTAGCTCACGTTTGACCAGTTCCAGGTCGGCTTGATATTCGGACCCGAATCCCACGACGACCACGGCCCTTGCAGTATCCGATGCATCTGAATCGTCTGGGCAGGATCATCGGTGCAAGGAGCAGCCACGCAGAACTCGTACTGCAAACTCAAACTCGCGCTCGAAACTGTCGAAGAGAGCGGAATCTGCGACTGATCAAAGCGCAGCAAGGTACGGATCACGCGCGAATCCGTCCCGACTGTCAGCGAGGTTGGACAGCAGCCCGTCGGTGAGTCCACCGAGGCGGTCGTCACATACGTCTCACGCGTATTGGAGGTGACATTGATCGTCGGATCAACCACAACCGGGAAACGCCGCCCCGGTGCCGACAGCCACGCATCGTCAACAGTCACGCTCAACTCAAACCCGCCGGCCGTGAGCGCAACAGACTGCGACGCATGCGAAGCACCCTCACGCAGCGCCTCCCGCTCGCGGCCAGATCGAGCCTCCGCAGCCCACGGCGCCGCGATCACAAAAGCAACATCACCGGCCACGTCTCGGACCTGAACCGAACCATCCGGCTGCCGTTCCGCAGCGCTGATCGGGCCCCGAACCAAATACGTAAACGACGACGGCGCGTCCGGACCGCGAAGCGTCAACGCCTCCTTCACGCCGACGTTGGTGACCTCATACTCCAAATCAGTCGAAGGCCCAACACTCGCGTAACGAGTCCGCGACCCAGACGTTGAGCCCGCCGACGAGCGAGCGCGCTCCGACCCCGCAGCTTGCAGCGTGAACGTGTAGTTGTTCATGCCAACAACGATCGCCAGATCATCCTCACCAGACCGAGCGCGAAAATGCGCATCGAAACGGTTCGCAGCATTCCGCCACGCATAACCCAGGCGCTCCGACGGGATAAGCCGGTTATCGACCTGCTGCCACACCCCATCGCTGTCGCGAAAATGAATCGGACCGCTAAACGACTCCGTCGTATAGGTCCCATCCGCGTTCCGGAACGTGCGCGACGACTCCGTCCGCCGCTCGACTAGGTCAGACGTGCCTGAAGCAGCCGCCGCCGACCGCTCTGTCGGCTCGAACAGATCCGCCAGCCACTCGCCAACAGCCCCCGCCGGCACAGCCAACGCCCGCCCCACTGTAGAGGCAGCCCGACTGATCGACGACCACCATGAGCCTGCGCGACCCGACGCACCCGGCGATGAGGCGGCAGCCATGGTCCCGGGCAGCAGCGTCGCGAACACCGCCAACGCAACCACCAGCGCAAGGCGCCGATGCCAAGCTGACCGTGAGAATCGTCTGTTTGAGCGCGACTGATCAGGTCTAAGATCCGCCACAGGTAGATCCCTCCGCCGGGCAGGCTCGTGAGCGCAGCGCTCTTCACGATAAGCCTCCGGATCGACTGCTGGGTCGAGGAAGTATCGTGCGAACCAACTCGGCGTTCAATGATCTCATTGGAGGATGTTCTCGTGCCATCAAGGGCAACAAATGCATGGCCTATCGACATGGGCGGAACGAAAGCCTTCCAGGCCGGAACCGAGATCAAGTGTTAGCCGGCCCGTAAAGTCAGGCCAGTATTGAACACCGAAGCGAGTCCATTCGGTGGCGTAGAAATGGGCATAGCATTCGTTCGTCCCTGGAGCCAGCCAGCACGAAGGAATTTCATCACACACCCTCAACGACCGGCCCTCGCGTTGCGCTACTCGGCCACGAACTCTTGCGCGCGCGATCTGAGGGACCATCTCATGCTGGCAAGAATCGGACGCGATCGACAAACGGGAACGGACTAGTCACGACGGGCCATCTTCGTTTTGGTCTCGAATTCGGGCAGGAGTCTTTCGTTCTGACCCAACGAGAACAGAAGGGGAGGCCACTTCATGCACAGGAGAATCTCGAAACTTGCCGTCGCGGCGCTGATCGCCGCGGCCGTCGTGACCGCCGGCCCGGCCGGGGCGCTCGAGCCGTGCCCACCGGTGGCGTGCATCGCCATCAACGGAGCCGTCGTCGCGCCGCACGGCGAACCGGTCCCTGACTACACCGTGATCGCGCAGCGCTCGGACGGATACAACGAAACCACGACGACGAACGCGGACGGGCGATTCGCGTTCGCCTTGCCGATGTCCACTCCGGATCGCTGCTATCAGATCGTCGGGCAGGCCAACGCTTTTCACGCGAACACCCGCGGCCCGGCCAAACAATGCTCGACCGCCGCAGTAACGCTCTCCCCCGCCTACCGGATCAACGCGTTCAGCGGCTACCAGAAGAACTTCATCCACGACTCGTCGCGCAAGGCATATCCCAAGGTCGAAGTCAGCGCGCTGTCGCGCACCTTCCCCGCTCCCTTCCACACGGACCCGCTGCCGTGGGTTCTCGAGCATCACGATCCCAGCGACGGCGGCGGCTACGAGCCCGGCTGGGGACACGCCCACGAGTACGGCACGCGCGGCGAGTTCGATCCGCCGACCGTCCGCACAATCGCCGACGGCGTGTGGCAGTACCAGTGGCGAAAGACGATCAAGCTGCCGGCCGACGAGCCGGGCTTCTACGGGATGGACTGGGGACGCGCCGGTTCGGTCTTCGACCCGATGATGGATTGCCGCATGTATTGGTTCGGCTTCGGGATCTCCGGCGCTTCGCCGGCCAAGGCGGTGCCGGGAACCGTCGTGACGATCTCCGGCGTGCGCTTGGGAGACGAGAAGGGGACGCTGGTGCTCAAGGGCGGCGGCCAGGTCACGACGATCGGCGGCGCCCACATCGTGTCGTGGACTCCGTCCGAGGTGAGGTTCCTCGTGCCGCCGACGGCCAAGACCGGCTGGATCTCGGTCGTCCCGCCGTCGGGCATCCCGACCAACGAGCAACCGCTCGCCGTGGGCGCATGACCACGATCGGGCCGAACCGAAACGAATCCGGCAAACGCTCGTTTATGGCGACAACGGAGAAGAGCCGATGATCAAGATCATGCGTCCAAGCCTGCTGTCCCGGCCTCGCAACGTGGCCGAGCGCTTCCCTTGCCCGGATCCCGCGAAGCCGCGGGCCGTCTGG